>NZ_JBNPWM010000007.1:0-361931 GCF_050433825.1 Mucilaginibacter sp. UYCu711
TACTCATTTACCTATCTCCTGAATTACCCTGCTAAAGTATGAGCTATGTTTTGGTGTTACCAAAACTTGCTGGCCCCATTCATGCTATCGCATTCATGGGGAGATTTTTAAGACAGGAAAGGATTTAAAGATGCTTGAAAAAATAACAAAGGCGGCAGGCCGCCAAAAGAAGTAAAGCGGTTGCGAACACTTTCCGTTAAGTGTTCCTTTTTTGAGGGGATGCAGATTGAAAACAAGGCTAAACAGGTTGGTTTAAGCGTATCCGAATACTTGCGGGAAATGGGCTTGAAAGGAGCGGTAAAATTCCGGGTTAAAACCCTAAATCGAGAGGTATTACAATTGACGGGAACTCTAAACCACATAGCTGCCAACCTTAATCAGATCGCTAAAAAGCGAAATAGCTTTGATGAATTAAGCGTACTTGAACGTGCAAGGCTCAACCAGCAAAGCACCAGCCTACACAAGTAGTTACGGATATTAAGAACTATTTGCAATGATTGGTAAGATAAGCACCGGGAAAAGTTTTCGGGGATGTTTGAACTACCTGCATGAAGGCAGATTACAACAGAGTAAAGCTTTGCAGGAAATAGAACAGGGGAAAAAACAGGCACAGGTTATCTGTTATAATCAATGCTTCGGTAATAAAAAGGAATTGATACAGCAGTTCAATGAGGTGCATTATTTAAACGCAAAGCTATCTAAACCAGTATTACATGCCTCTTTAAGCTTTGCCCATTCAGACCAGTTAACTAACCAGGATAAAATTGACATTGGTAAACAGATGGCTAAAGACTTTGGATTTGAAAAAAACCAATACGTGGTTATAGAACGTGCTGACCGGCAGCACCAGCATGTGCATATTGTGGCCAATAGGGTTGGTTATGATGCTAAAACGGTATCCGATAGCAATAACTATAAACGAATGGCAAACTTTTGCCGAAGTATGGAAAGGAAGCACCAATTGGAACAAGTGCTTAGTCCACGTAAGTTTCTGTCTAAAGAAGAAAGGATGTTGCCACGTCAGGACATCCGTAAAGAAGCATTAAAAGAGGCTATTGCTAAATTCTTAAAGGAATCCACAACCATGAAAAAATTTCAGAATAAGATTACTGCAAAAGGCTATGACGTCGAATTGGGCAGAGGTATCGCTTTTATAGATGCGCAGGCGGTCAGGTTTAAAGGAAGCCAGATTGGTTATCCTTTATTAAAAATTGAAAAGCAATTAGCACAAAACAGACAGATGCAGCAAGAGCAGCAACAACAACCAAGTATGGCTCAAAAGTTAAGGGAGGTGATTCAGCAGCAGAGGCAGCAAGAACAGTTAAAGCAAAAAGAAGAAGAACAGCAAATTAAACAATCGGGAGGATTTAGATTATGATAAACGAAACAGATTTTAATTCGGTGATGGAGGATTTCACCAAAGAATTACAGGCAGTAAAAGACGTGGTTAAAGTATTACCTGCAAAGGTTGATGAACTCACTAAAAAAGTAGAAGGCTTCAAAAGTAAGATAGAGAACATACAGGTAACAGCGCCCGCGCCGGAATTATTACCCGTCTATAACATTGTGGCTGATGGTTTTAGCACTATAAAAAACGCCGTACAAAGGCAGCTTGCCGACCTTTTCATCAAAAACCGTATATTGGTATTGCCGGAGGACGGCGGTAAGGGCTTTCTAAAGATTATGGGCAAACGCTCTATGTATTTAACTGGCCATTATTGCCTGCTTTTTTAGCTGGTTTGGTTTCCGGTACTGGTATATGGATAGCGAGAACACCCGTTTCCGCAAAGCCTGGTATTGGAATTATATTAAACTGGACAAAAATGACAAACAGGAAATGGTTAATGATTTGGACAGTTTTAAGGTATCTCGTATCAACAGCTACAGAACAGACAGCATAGAAAGGTATCAAAAAGGGCAGGAAACTGAGTTGCGTATCAAACAGCTCGAAAGGGAAGCGGATAGTTTGAAATCATTAAAAAAGCAGTCTAATTGACAAAAGCCCTCCATTCCGGCAAAGCAGGTTCATTCATGAATCCCCGGTATCCGGGAATCACTCCTTCACTCGCTTTGCCGGACGCACGGCAGAGTGAAGCTTCGCAAGACACTTGCCCTTTCCCGCCCACAAAAAAATACCAGATTCGCGGCATCCGGCAAAGTTAAAATGGGATAGTGTGGCGACAATAATTTATGTTGGTTGGAAACCCGGCCTCGGGGCTATAAAATATAGGTTTTATCTTTGAGTAAACCCTCCTGGATTCGAACCCATCTTTATTATTGGGGTGATTAGTTAATAATAACAAAGAAGGGCTTTTTATTTATATGCCCCCTTTGCTTTAATGTCATTATATATCCATGTATCCTCCAGATCCGTCTCGTTTAAATAATCATTAATAGTGTAAACAATAGGTACGTCAGGCATTACGCCCCGCCCATATTGTTTCGCCTCCGGTGAAATTTTCAACTGAATAAGGCCAAATCTAAAAAGCAGGCCACTGTTAGGCAAAGCAGACTCATGGGTTATCCCGGCAGTACAGCCATTGCGGCCTCCCCCTGTTTCTTCGCCTACTAAAACAGCTCGGTTGACTTGTAAATTGGCGGCGAGTAAAGCCGCTGCCGAAAAGGAAACGCCATTTATCATGACATAGACCTTTCCTTCAAAATGATTGCTGTCGGGTAATATTGGTGTTTTACTGCCGTAGTCTAATAATTTTGCTGTTGTTTTTTGAGCGTTGTTTAAATCGCCCATTTTTGTTTTGTAAAAATAAGTGGGCTTCCCTATAAGATGTCCAAAAAGCTTACCCATTTGTACAACGTTGCCACCCATGTTATTTCGCAGATCAATTACCAGGTATTTAACACCCTGTTCTTTAATCGTTTTAAAAAGATTAACAAATGGGTCAGATGCGTTAACAAACCCTGCTACCATAATATAGGCAGTGCGCTGCCTGCTAAGTATATAGTAGGAACTTGTTATAACCCCATTAGCGTTGGATTTTGGTTTGGGCCTCGTGAGAACAGATAATTTGCAGGTTTTTATGCTGCCATGTTGCTTTACAGTAAAGGTTAGTTGATCTTTTAACCCATACGTGAAATAATAGCGGGAGGGAAAATCATTTAAGTTTAATCGCCCAATTTTATAAGTTTGATTATAGCCGTCTGACGGCCACTCGTCCGAAAAGTTTTTAATAAGCTCAGAGGCTGGCTTATTATCGATCGAAAGAATTTCCGCACCGGGCAATAGGGTATTATCTCCCGAACTGTTTTTTAAAACGTACAGTTTGCTATTTATGATCTTATATGCCAGCTGCTGTATGGGATATGCTTTGTCACCGTTAAAAAAAAGCATATCAGCTGGGGGGATCTTCGGCTCATTAAATAATAAAGATATATGCCCATCTCCAATACTTGACAAAACCTGGAGTAGCTTAATTCTGAATTGGGGTGCAGTTAAAGGGGTATTGATGGCGTTTTTAAGACTATCAAACTTATAATCAAGCTTGGCCCTACTTATATACCAATATAGATTGGGCTGCTTTTGTGTAAGCGAATCGCGTACATAGTCAATATCCTGCCGTAACTGCTGTGGCGTAAAGGTTTTAACAAAAATGCTGTTGGCATTTTGTTCTTTACCCTTCTGGCAGCCGCATAGCAATAACAGGATGATAAGATAATATTGTTTCAAAGGTTATAGTTTGGTTGGCCTAATATAGATAAATATATTATTTACAGAAATATAATTAGATGTTAGTCACGGCAAACGCATTAAAATTTGACCATGTTACTTTAGAATATGTTGTTAATCATTGGATATTCGGTACCAAGTATACTAATATCTTAACGTACCGAACTTATAAATTAAGAGGTTGATGTTAGAGTCTTATTTAAGGATAGACGTAATAAAATGATGGATTACTAAGCAACCCACAAACCGGAGAGAAAACGATCAAATAAATATATCGATATGAGTATATTTATAAAAAAGATGGTTTTTAGAAAAAAAATCTTTTTTTCTAATGCAACGTAATAGGTAATTATATAATATATTGATGAAATCATAAAGTAAACTAATGTCTGATAGTAATAGGTATGTTGCACGTTTTTTTTATAGAGGCCTAGTTCGAACAAAGTAAATATTAAAGCAAAAAATGCAAAATTTGAACTTTTTTTGATAATGTCTTTTGGAATCTGACTTATAAAAACCATAAAGAAAGGAGTTGAAAAAATAAATCTATTTAAACTCCATAGGGATGTCCCATTATTTAACCGCGTAACGCCACCATAAAATATACCTATAAAACCGATAATAGAAAGGTAGGCAATTGATAAGATAAATGAATTATCAACCGCAAAAAGCTTGTTTTTAATTTTCTTGATAATTAAAATGCAAAGTACAATTATGGCATAATTAGAGAGTAGCAACGCAAAACCATCCAGCCAAAGAATAGAAGTTCCCTCAATTGTGGTTAAAGGAAACTTAGGGAATGAAAAATTCCTGCCAAAGAACGACTGTGCTTCAAAAAAAACAAACCATTCATTTGTTTCGACATATTGAAAGTAAAAAACAAGAAACGTATTTAATACAATAACTATAATTCCTCCAATTAGTTGTTTTTTCCCAATTGCTTTATTGGTGTTTTGTGACATGAGATAAATTAAAATTAATGCTGGTAAAAAAACTATACCAACGGATCTGACCCATGAGGATGCAGCTAAGCCTATCAAAAACAACTTGTAGTTATGCTTTTTAAGTGCTATCAAAATTATTGTTGAACTTAAAAAGAACAAACTTTCGGAATATGGCAAGAAGTAGAATATTGTACTTGGAACAGAAAGAAAAAGTAGCCGATGTATCTTTTGAAAGCTGAAGGTTTTTGAAAGCCAAATAAAAGATGTGAAGTATAATGTAAAATTGAATGCAGATATCTGTAGTTTAGATAAATGTAATAATCGCCATAAGTAGGGAAAGCCAGGAAAAAAAGCTATCGTAGTTCGCCTATTTATTGGGTCATGATAATAACCATTAAAGGCAATATCCTCATACAAAGATGCATCCCACTGTCCAAGATGAAAATTTGTCGGGTAATATTTTATAAGTTGTGCATAATAGCCCACTGCGAATAATGCAACAAAGCAACCAATATATATCCAAATGTCAGTGAGTTGCTCTATGATCGGTTTGATCCATAATTTTTTTCGGGTCATTATTATCTAATGAATTAACGTATGATGGTTTAGTTTAAAGTAAATATGTATTTGATTAATCTTTTTTTTTAAAAATAGCGTAAAAAGCAATAATTAACTAATTTAGTGCATTGAATTAACTAAACCTTTATCATAAACCACATTTCATGCATCTACATCCCAAGGCAGCATATTTGCCCTTCCTTAAATTACTTCTATTTCTTTCAATCTTTTTAATTAGTTGCGGCAGTGAAGAAGAAAAGGCAACTGCGGATTCTGTAGAAAAATTAACAGCTGATTTACCGGCAATTGTTGAGGTTGAAACCCTACGAAAGACAAATTTTAATCAAGAAACTATAAGTAATGGCCACATTAGCTCAGCATCTTTAGTGACATTGAAATTTAACATGCAGGAGATTATCAAAGATGTTTATGTTGCAAATGGATCTATGGTGAGTAAAGATCAAAAAATAGCGGAGTTGGAAAGTTATACTTTGCAAAAAAGTGTCGAACAAGCTAAAACAGGTCTAGCCCGAGCTTATATAGAATATCAGGACTTGTTAATAGGTCAAGGATATAAAGCGGACAATGTAGAAAGCGCTTCAAAGGAGTTAAAAGATCTTGCAAAGATTAAAAGCGGTGTTAACGCTGCGCAAACTCAATATGACTTAGCTCAATATGCACTGAAACATGCCACTCTTCGTTCGCCAATTAGTGGCAAGGTAATAAATTT
Source organism: Mucilaginibacter sp. UYCu711 (assembly GCF_050433825.1). NCBI lineage: Bacteria > Pseudomonadati > Bacteroidota > Sphingobacteriia > Sphingobacteriales > Sphingobacteriaceae > Mucilaginibacter > Mucilaginibacter sp. UYCu711. Next base: position 5,918 of record NZ_JBNPWM010000007.1, read on the forward strand.
GTTTGCTAAGGCTAAAACGATGTCTACTGGTGAGCAGTTCTGTCAAGTGATTGATGTTCATAATATGGAAGTTACGTTCCCTTTGATGGAAAGTGAAGTCTATAATGTAAAGATAGGTAATCAAGTTCGCGTAGTGCCATTTAGTAGCCCAAACTTATCTTTTAATGGAGTGATAACCGAAATTAACCCAACTGTGGATGAAAAAGGCACCATTAGAGTTAGGGCAAAGGTTAACTACGACCCATTAATTATTGATGGGATGAATGTTCATGTAAATATTAAAAACCGCGGAGAGATGCAAATTACGGTTCCCAAAGATGCTGTTGTAGAAAGGACCGGCAGACAAGTGGTTTTTTCATTATCCCATGGCAAAGCTGTGTGGAATTATGTAACGGCGAAGCTTGAAAACGAGAATGAATATTCAATTCAAAGTGAAACGCTCCATGTAGGCGACACTATAATCACGAAGGGGAACCTGACACTTGCCCACGAATCGCCAGTTAAAGTAATCAGTCATTTAGAAAGACAACCCAATTAATTCAACAATTATGGTTAAATTCTTTTTAACGCGACCAACATCGGTAGTGTTGGTTTTCATTGCTTGCACAATTCTTGGTGTTATAGCCTATTCTGCGCTTCCGGTTTCACTTTTGCCGGATATATCAATTCCGCAAATAACTATTAAATGCCCCACCAGTCAAATGTCAGCCCGCGAAATTGAAAGGTTAATAGTTGAACCTATTCGATCAAAAGTATCACAAATAAACAGCATAACTGATATACACAGTGAAACTCGGGACAGGTCGGCTGTCATTTCATTAAAATTTAAGTATGGAACTAATACCGATTTGGCATTTATTGAGGTAAACGAAAAGATTGACGGATCAATGAACGGTTTGCCGTACGGGTCAGCCCGGCCTCGGGTGATTAAAGCTAGTGCATCAGATCTGCCTGTATTTTACCTTAATCTTACCTTAAAATCAGATAAAAAAGGTCTCGGCACCAATGATGGCAAATTTTTAGATCTATCTCATTTTGCAGATAATATTGTTAGAAAACGAATCGAGCAATTGCCTCAGGTTGCCATGGCTGATATGACCGGCCTGATGTTTAATGCTATTCAAATCAATCCCGATTACGATAAATTACGTTCTGTCGATCTTACAATAGACGACATTGAAAATGAATTAATTAGGAACAATGTGGAGCCCAGTAGTATGATCTTGAAGGATGGGCAGTATCAATTTAACGTAAGATTTTCGTCTCCATTAAAGTCTCTAGAGGATATAAAAAACGTTTACATTAAAAAAAATGAGAAATTTTATCAAATAAAAGATTTTGCAGAGGTAAGTGTATCTAAGCAAAGGGAAAATGGGTTGTCGATCGTTGATGGGAAGCGTGCAGTTACAATAGCCATTATAAAACAAGGCGATGAAACTATAGGTAATTTGAAGTCGGAACTAAACAAAGTATTAAGAGATTTCCAAAAAAAATATCCCGATGTTGAATTCACAGTGAACAGGAACCAAACGGAACTCCTTGATTACACTATCAACAACTTGCAGTCAAACCTACTTCAGGGATTTGTGTTAGTACTGATTATTGCTGTGTTTTTTCTTGGTAATATCAAGCTACCCATTATAAACGGTATTTGTATGACGGTAGCTCTTATTATATCATTTATTTTTTTCTACCTCTTTAAACAGTCTATAAATATTGTAACATTATCGGGATTAATATTGGCTTTGGGTAACATGATGGATAGTTCCATAGTGGTATCGGACATAATAACACAAAATATAGAAGAGGGATATTCATTAGAAGAAGCCTGCGAAAATGGAACCCGTGAAGTAGCCATTCCTATTTTTAGCTCTACTCTAACATCAATTGCAATATTTGCCCCGTTGGTATTTATGAGTGATGTTGCCGGGGCTATTTTTACGGCACAGGCGTTAGCTGTAACTATAAGCCTACTAGTGTCTTACTTAACCGGAATCATACTTTTACCAGTATTGTATAAGATCTTCTATACGAGCAAAAAAAGTAACAGGATAAATTTGATTTTTTTGAACATTCAAAGAAGTATAGATAAAGTAACGTTTAGTTTCTACGAAAAAGGGGTGGATTATATTTTTAATAATAAGGCCATATTCACTACTTTAATGGTTTTAAGTTTTCCGATATGTTTCCTGCTTTTTAGGATAATGCCCACATCAACTATGCCTCAAATTGATTATATAGAAACGAACGGACGCATAGATTGGAATGAAAATATACATGTAGAGGAGAATGCAAAAAGGATATATGCGTTACTGGCTATTGTCGATACATCATCAGCTAATAATGCTGCTTACGTAGGTGAAAGGCAGTTTTTCATTGACAAAAACAAGGAATTAACGTCATCACAAGCCGAGGTTTATTTAAAGACGGATGCGTCAAGAAAAATTAAAACGATTCAAGAACGCGTCAACAAATGGATAAAGCTAAATTACCCTAAAGCAATAGTTAACTTCGATCCGCCTGAGAATATTTTTGAAAAAATATTTGAACCTGATGCGGGCGATTTTGTAATGGAATTGTATCCAGAAACAAATGATGTTACTAGTTACCCAGCTATAGTTGAATCTGTCCAAACAAAGTTAGCGGCTATTACAAATGAGAAATTTGAACCGGTAAATTTTGAGCAGCAGTATCTGATTGTTCCTAACGCTGATAAACTTTTGAATTTTGGAATTAACCGTAATGACGTGTTCCGGGCCTTAAAAAGCGCTTTAAATGATAGTGAGATAACTTCAATTCAGTCTTATCAAGAAACCATGCCTATAATGATAGCTGGAAGCAAAAAGGGGATATCGAATTTGATTAACAGCACGTTTATCAGGAGCGCAAAAGATGGCTTTGGAAAATTTATAGAAATACCTGTCAGCAGCCTGGTAGAGATTAGAGTTGTGCAGGATTTAAAACAAATTGTTGCCGGCAGAAGCGGCGAGTATATCCCGATAGTATTTCATCAGGTGAAAAACCTTGATAAACTTTCTAAGCAGGCAAAAGCACTTGTAAATACTATGCCGAGATGGTATGCAAAATATTCGGGTAGTATGTTAGCAAACAAAGATTTACTTAAACAACTCCTATTCGTTTTGATAGTGTCTCTACTTTTGATGTATTTCATACTCGCAGCTCAATTTGAAAGCTTAACACAACCCTGGATTATTTTAGCCGAAGTACCTATAGATATAGCCTTTACTCTGGTTATACTTTGGATAACAGGCAATACACTAAATTTAATGAGTGCGATAGGTTTAATAGTGATTATCGGAGTAATAATCAATGATTCAATATTAAAAATTGAAGTTATGAATGAGCAAGTCAAAATAGGAAAAAGCATAATGGAAGCCATACATATTGCCGGAAAAAGACGATTAAGGGCTATAATCATGACGGCATTGACCTCTATCCTTTCGATCATTCCTGTTTTATTAACTAATGATCTTGGATCAGAGCTGCAGCGTCCGCTCGCCATAGCAATGATAACCTCAATGAGCATCGGTACTTTCGTTAGTATATTCTTTATCCCTTTACTTTATTGGTTTTTATACAGGCGGAATGAAACTATCCCAAATTCAATATAGCATGAGACGGTTATTTCTAAGGATCTTTTATTTAATAATTTTATTTCCATCATTTGTCAACGCACAACAAATTAAGGATGTAGAACTAGACTTGATGGAAACTATTAGGTTGGCAAACGATAGTTCATTAACGATCTTCAGGGTGAGAAATGGTTATTTATCAGATTATTGGGCGTTTCAATCTTTTAAGGCCGCCAGGCTACCGTCATTGTCGCTCTCTGCAACTCCGGCTCAATATTCCAGGGATTTCGTTAAACGTTACAATTCAGATCAAAATGTTGACACTTATAGAAGACAAAGCTCTTACTATGGTGAAGCGACTTTAAATTTGCAACAAAATATCGATTTTACCGGCGGAACACTATTTGCACAATCCGGCCTGAGTGTTATCCGAAATTTTGGCGATAATCCGTTTCAGCAATTTTCCAGCATACCAATTAGAGTTGGATATCAGCAAGATTTAATTGGATATAATCCGTTTAAATGGTCAAAGTTGATCGCCCCTTTGAAATTTACAAAAGCTGAGAAAGGGCTTATTTACGGCATAGAAGAAAATTCGGAGACAACTTCACAGTATTTTTTTGATTTAGCGATTGCTCAAAACGAAAATGATTTAGCTCGTGAAAACTTAAAAAATGCCGATACTCTTTACAAAATCGGTATTGAGAAGTTTAAAATACTGTCAATGGGAGAGGCAGATCTTCTAACGTTGAAATTAGATATGATGAATGCGCGTAACAGTGTACAAAGTGCTAAAACGAACTTGAAAAGGGCCATGTTTACACTTACCGCGCATATAAATAAATATAGGGATGCAAATATAAAAGTGAAAATTCCTGATCCGCCACAAAAAATCGAAGTAAATCTCTCTGAATTATTACGATTTGCCAAAGAGAATAATCCTGATATTTTAGAAGGCAAGCAGCAGCTATTAGCGTCCCAACAGGCTTTAGCAAGAACAAAAATAGAGTCGCAATTTAATATTGGTTTTAACGCGACTATTGGCTATAGCCAAATAGGTAGTTCGTTCAGTCAAGCTTACCAGTCCCCTTTACAACAAACTGTGTTTTCGTTGGGTTTAACTATACCTATTATAGACTGGGGCGTCAGAAAAGGTAATTTCAATGTAGCTAAAAGCAACATGTCTATCATTAGTTTATCAGCAAAGGAAACGGAAACAAAACTTGAACGTGAACTCTTAATGACAATAGATGAGTTTTCAACGCAATCGGAATTTATTCAAACCGCGTTTGAGGCACTTCAAATTTCCAAGCGAGCTTATGAACAGAATAAACAACGTTTCATCATTGGGAAAACTGACATAAACAGTTTAACACTTTCTACAAACCGAATGCAGAATGCGCAAAGAAATTACATGGCTGTTTTAAAAAACTACTGGCAAGGTTATTTCAAATTGCGGAAGCTGACATTATATGATATTAACAATCGAAAGCCGATTCGTTTTTATTATCCGCAATAATAACGTTGTATGAATAAGATCTCATCTTTTACGATTATAATGTTATTTGTATGTGCAGCAATAATTGGCTGCTTGCTTTTGCCATTTATACCTGTTAAACTTTTTCCTGATAAAAAGCATCCGGTTTTGAACGTATCTTATTCTATGCCAATGGGATCCCCGAGAAGTGTTGAAATGGCTGTCACGTCGAAATTGGAAGGAATGTTCTCTAGAATTAAAGGAATCGTAAATATCTCGTCGACTTCTGCAAACGGATGGGGGAGCATACAAATGGAGTTAGATAAACATACTGAAGTAGATGCAGCACGATTCGAAGCCTCGTCAATAATCAGACAAGCCTGGGAGCAACTTCCTCAAGGTATATCATATCCTACTTTAACGATGGATTTACCTGATGGTGAATCAATGCCATTTATGCAATATGCGATCACATCAAATAAGAAAGTATCGGAAATCAATTCATTTGCTGAAAAAGTTATAAAAAAAGAACTAAGAAATATACCGGGCATTTACGATATCCAAATAGATGGTTCTACAACAGTGGCCTGGGAGTGTGAATTTGATTACAGGCAGCTTCAATCAATGGATATAGATCCAAATAGTATAAAAGTTGCGTTAGGAGCCCATTTCACAAACGATTTTTTAGGGTTGGTTACAATCAATGAAAAATCTAAGTTTCCGCAGTTTGCAAGAATTCTTGTAACTAATCCAGGAGCATCGATAGCGGATATAAGATTGATTGATGTCTATAACAGAAAAAAAATCCCGGTGAAGCTTGGTGACATAACAAAAATTACTCACGTAGAGGATTTGCCGGATTCCTATTACAGAAGCAACGGAAGAAACGCGATTAATATCTCTATTACGGCAGAACCAAGTTATAGTCAATTGAAATTGAGCACTGCCGTAAATAATTTGATGCATGGTATTAGTATGAAGGAATCTTCAAATTATTCTATAAATTTATTGTATGACTCTTCAAAAATTATCAGGTCAGAACTTGTAAAAGTTTATTACAGAATGGGGTTAACAATCTTATGCTTGCTGGTGTTTGTGTTCTTAATCCGGAGAAGCGTATATTTTGTATTGTTAATTTTTTCTGGTTTATTCATAACGTTCTTTATTTCGTTTATTTTTTATTACTTATTTAAACTGGAAATACATTCGTATTCGCTGATTGCAATAACAATATCATTAAGCTTGGTTATTGATAATGTAATTATTACTTCTGATCATTTTATCAACCGTAAAAACAATAAAATTTTTGCGTCTATATTTACAACTGGTTTAACCTCTGTTAGTTCACTTTCATTGATTTTTTTGCAAAAGGAATCAGTTATCGAAAATTTATCGGATACTATTATTGTTATAGTAATAAATATTATTGTATCAATTTTTGTGGTAGTGTATTTCGTTCCGGCGTTTATCAGCCAGTTTTCAAAGAAAACAGATGCAGCAATTAGCAACCGGAACAAAATAAAAAGGATTAGCCGGTTTCGCATGCTTTATAAGAAGCTTATCAATTTGTTGATAAGAAGGAGGCGACTTGTTTTATTGGTAAGCGTACTCATATTTGGTATACCGTTTTTCTTAATGCCTGATGAATTGATGAAGGGTACTTTCATGTCAGGTGTTTATAATAATCTATTCAATAACAATACTTTCAAGAAACAGATTAAGCCAAAAATTGCGACCTTTTTAGGGGGCTCAATAAACTTTTTTCATGAAAAAGTAACATCGAAAAAGCCTGAGAATACCCCCGCCATGAAAGAAAGCATAACAATTATGGCTAAGATGCCCCCTGGTTCAAGCATTCAGCGCATAAGTGATGCGATCGGCCAGATGGAACGTTTCCTTTATAGATTTGACGGTGTAGAAAAATTTGAAACATCAATCTACAATAATAAACAAGCGGTAATAGTCGTAAAGTTCACCAAAAGTGCAGTGAAAAGCCGCTCTAATTTTTATATTAAAAATAGGATTATTGATTATGCGCTTAGCATCGGCGGCGGGAGCTGGACAATATCCGGGTTAGATAACCAAGTATTTACAAATGACATCCAATCTAAATCATCGCAATATGCAGTTAAGCTTCTGGGTTATAATTATGACGATTTGTTTAATTGGGCAGACACATTACGGACAATACTTTCCAAGCATGAACGTGTTAAGAGGATATTCATAAGCCCAAGGTTTATGGGAGATGCCAACGATTACGATGAAATTGTATTTAAGCTTGACAAGTTTAATTTGGCATATTATCAGTTAAGTCCGAGCACTTTTTTTGGATCTGTTTTCCCAATATACGGCAAGAGAATGTGGATGGGTAAGTATCCTTACAATGGTCATGATGAGCCAATTTACTTAAAAAGCAGGCAGGCTGACAACTCTGATCTGTGGGCAATGGAGCAAGACGTTAATGTAGTTGATGGTCATAGTTTTAAGTTGGGAACAATATCGACTATTGGAAGGGAGCAAATGCCACAAGAAATAGTAAGATGGAATCAACAGTATCAACTTATTTTGCAATTTGATTACCTGGGAGTAGGTACACAAGCTGGTTTAATATTGAAGCAATCTGTGGAGCAGCTAAATCAAAAGTTGCCATTGGGCTTCTCAGCAGAAAAATACTTGGACGGAGGGTTTGATTTTGTGGTCAGAGAAACATATTTTACAATTTTTTTGCTCATCATTATTATGTATTTCTCAACTGGTATATTGTTTAACTCCATTAAGCAGTCAATTGCTATTATCCTGACTGTTCCGGCTTCTTATATAGGTATTTTTATAACTTTCTGCTTGTTTGATATTCAGCTTGATAAAGGAATTCTTGCAGCGTTATTTATATTGACAGGGATTACCGTTAACTCTGGTATATATCTGATAGATGAGTATAATAGAATAAGCAAACAAAGGAAAGCTCTAAGTTTTTCAGATGCTTACTCCAGGGCTTGGAATTTCAAAATTGCTCCAATAATGTTTACTATGATATCCACATTATTCGGGTTTATTCCTTTTCTGGTATTTGGGCGTAATGAAGAATTTTGGTTTTCATTTGCTGCATGTTCAATTGGTGGCCTAATAACAGCAATATTGGCATTAACGTTATTTTTACCTCTTTTTTTAAAGAAATAAATTTGTTTAAAGTTTCATTAAAGAACTTTAATATTTGTTTTTACGAAGAAGTGTTATTATATTTGATAACGATCGGCTATTTATATCGATCAAAATCTAAACCGTCACATGCCTTTGAAAAATTATATTTTTCAATATTCCTATTGGTTTCCTTAGGCTCGCCCGAGCCGAATTAAAATCTATACCCTGCATTTTGTTATAAATGCTTTCATTTAATTCATTAAGAAAACCATTAAATTCTATAAACATGAAAATAATCAAATTTGTATTTTGCGCGATCGTCGCAATTTTCGCTTTAACTTTAAATTTCGATAACGTAACAACTAAAAATTACGGGGTTAAAAATTTTATTGGTGCAAAAGCTTTTGCCGATCCCCCTCCTCCTCCTCATTATGACAGAACGTGTACGTCAACACCCATGACATGTACTAAAACGGTAACTCATACTGTTGGTGCAAGTGCAGGTGCAAGTGCAGGTGTGCCAGGAGTAGGTAGCGCAAACGCCGGGGTAAGCGGTTCAGGTACAGTAACAGAGACTGTAAGTTATACCCTTGACGGAAATCGCTGTACTTGTGCTACAAATCCGCGCGGAACATTTACCCATTGTACCCCGTGTGAATCAGTTTGCGACCCTGCCGCGACAAGTTGCCCAGTGCCAACTGTAACTATTTAATTTTAGTTCTATTTCAAAACATAGTGTAGTATTAGCTACGCTATGTTTTAATGACCATTTTTTCACAAAAAATAATACTAACTATATGAAATTTTCTTTAGCTGCTTTATTGTTTCTTACTGTTATGCTGGCAGGTTGTGACAATGTTCGAAAAAGGGACCTGGGCTTCAGTACAGATACCAAACTTAAATATTTGAATGAAAAACATGAAGCCGGTGTTACTATTCGGGTTCCCGGAATATTGTCAGCCATGCGCAAAAACAGTTTAGTGAAAAACTTCCGGATGCTTAAACTGGAAACAACTCCTGAGTGCTTAATTGGTAACATAGAACAGTTGTATCAAATTGACAGTTATATTTTTATATTTGATCGCAATAATTATTCAATATTAAAATTCGATAACCAGGGACATTTTCTTAAAAGGATTGGAAGACGTGGGCAAGGGCCGGCTGAATATATTAATTTGGTTGATGTTGATCTGAATAAATCAAATAAAACTCTTAGCGCGTTAGATCTGGACGGCAGAAAAATAATAACCTATGATTTTGAAGGTAACGTAGTTAGTCAGAAAAAAATCCCTTTTTTGTTCAATGCATATAAGTTTAAAAACAATCAGGTTTATTTGAATACCTGCCTGTTTACAAACGTAGCAAATCCTGCAGTAGACCTTAATCAGCTCATCGTATCAGATACCGCTTTTAATCCTCAATTAAAATCATTTGCATACAGTACAGCTTTGCGTAAAAGCGAATTTATCAAGACTGCTCAATTGCCATTTCGGGATTACAACAATCAACTTTATTATTTCAACACACTTTCGCCTGATACGATCTGGAATCTTAACAAAGACACAAAGTCTCCTGCTTATGTGCTTTCTTTTTCAAAAAAATATTTTCAGGATCTTGATCAATTAGAGATTTCTAAAATGGTTATGGAGAAGAAAAACCAATCGTTTAACGGGCACTATTATATTTCGAAGGATTTTGCCTGTTTCGGGATTACAGAAAAATCAAATTACATTTATCCTCTTTTGTACTCCATCAGCACAGGCCATATAATGTACGGCGGTATCACTGGTGATAGTAATTTGCCTGGTATCCCACCTCAAAGGCTCATTAATTTAATAGGCGATGCTTCGCCAACATTTGCTTTAGAGAACGGAGATTTTTGCAAGGTTTGGCAACCCTTTGATTTAAAGGGAATTATTGGCTCATGGAATGACAAAACGAAGAAGTTACTTTATGGACCTGATAAAAAGTTCATCGACGACTTAAGCGAAGATGATAATCCTGTATTGTTCTTATATAATTTTGAAAAATTTTAGTTTCTCAAAACATGAAAAAGCTTCTCGTTTTAAGCTCTGTAATCATCATAGCTTTAATCACAGTCATTATGTTTTACAAAAATAAGCTTTATGGAAACGGATATGGTAATTATAATGCAAGTGAGATCGAAACCTTCTTTTTTTCGCATATAGATGAAATAAAAATTCCGATAGAAAATAATTTGGTTCTTAGAGATACCTCCGGAAATGAGGTACCTATAAGCAAGCTGACTGATAAATATCGTTTAGGGATTTATATGGATACTCATAGTTGTGATTTATGCGCTAAAGAAGCAATCAAATTTGCCAGTGATCTTATTGGGAAAGATAAAGATGTTCAACCGCCATTTGTGCTGGTAGACAGAGGATTTGCTAACCCAAGGCAGTTGAAGCTGTATAATAGAGGATTACCGATCCAGATCTTTCTAGTGGATGCTAAAGAGAGTAAGAGTATGACCGCTCTTGCCGATCTGCATAAACCGTTTTACTTTCTTCTGGATTCTAATAGTAAGATTTCATCAATCTTTTTTACCGAAGAAAAGATAAACATGGCATTAAGAGAAAAATATTTTGCAAATATTCATCATAAAATTATTTCAAACGATATCGGAAAAGGTTTCACAATAACTCCGCAGGTTCAAGATATTGGGAATGTACCGTTACGTAAAAAGCAGAAGGTTATATTCGTTTTAAACAATAATACTCCTAACAATTGCTGGGTTACAGATATAAAAACATTTTGTGGATGCGTTTCAATCAATAAGAAATTTCCATATAATATAGCCCCAAAAGTTACGGATACAATAACGGCTTATGTTATAGTGACCAATAAAGGAGATTTTTCGCATCCAGTCCTGATTTTTACTAACCTAAAAAAAGAACCTTATGAACTTAAAATAAATGGTACTGTTAGTGACGAAAAATTGAGCAGTAAAAAGCTTTAACCATTCATCGGCATTATATGTGCAGGCAATATTAAAGCTTTTGATGATTAACCAAGTTTTTTTTCTTACAAGGTTTATTATATAATGATTGTTTTTAACACGAAGCTAATCACACTTTTTAGCAAAAACGAAAGAAGCATTTTCTTTACCTTTTGTTTGGTTGTTTGTGTATTACTTGTTTTTTATCCGCTACTGAATAATGAATTTCTTAATTCATGGGATGATCAATGGGTGGTTACTAATACTTATACTGAAGGAGGATTCACATTCCAAAATTTGAAAGCGATATTTTTGGAAACTTATAATACACAATATGCCCCTTTTAATGAATTATTATATTTAACCTTATATCAGCTATTCGGGTACTATCCTTATGTATTTCATTTTGCAAGCATTGTAATACATATAATAAATGTTTTACTTGTTTACCGAATCAGTACGGAATTGATACTTAGATTAGATAGAAATGACAAGCGTAAGGCTCACGCTTGTGGTTTTCTTATTGCATTATTTTTTGGTATTCATCCGTTTAATGTTGAGGCTGTTGCATGGATAAGTGCTTCAAAAATACTAGTTTACGCTACGTTCTACCTTTTAGCTACTTATACAATTATTGTATTTATGGAAAAACGGGAAGTGAAATATTATTTACTAACCGTAATTCTATTTGTATTCTCGTTTTTTGGCAAAGAGCAAGCTGTAATATTTCCGATCTGGATGATATTGCTATGGTGTGGTTTGGGAAACAGTTTAAAGAATAAAAAGATCTGGTTTTACATCACCCCATTTCTGATACTTTCGTTAGTTTTTGGAATTTTGACCATGTTTGCTCAATCAAAGCTGGGTTACGGCGTTCTTAGCAAGGAAAAGGATTACCCTTTTTGGCAGCGGATCTTTTTAGGTAGTTATGCGTATGTTGATTATTTGGCGAAAAGCCTTATTCCTACAAAGCTTTTTTATTTATATCCTTTTCCATCGCCTAAGGGGAAACCGCTGCCTGATTGGATTTTATTATGCCCACTAGCTATAATTACTGTGTATTTAGTTTGTTGGAAGTTTATAAACCAACCAGTGTTGTTATTTGGCCTAATGTTTTTTTCTATTCATATAGCAATCGCTTTACACATTATACCATTATCACGACATGCAATAATTGCAGATCGTTATGCTTATGTTTCTACAATTGGTATTGGATTGATTATCGTTTATTACGCTTACAGCCTTATTTATAGTAATATAAATAAATTTATTAAGCCTATAGTGGTATTAAGTCTGTTTTCATTGCTGGTTTATTTTGCAGTTTACTCGCATCAAAGAACTTACCAATGGCATGATTCAGAATCGATAAAATGGCAGGCCAAATGAGGGTTAATTGCCCCAAATTCTGATTGGGAACTGATGGTCGTTATTAAACACAATTGTTCTCTAATAATTTTAATATGATTTCAATGTTTTCCAACTATTTAAAAACAAATTTTACTGTAATATTAGCATTTTCAGTAATTGTAATATACCTGATTGCGTCTATATTTAGTAATGGGTATCATCATCCGGATGAACATTTTCAACTTATTGAATTTGCCGGTCTTAAAGCAGGTTGGAACAATGACACCGATTTAACCTGGGAGTACAATTATCTTCTTAGGCCGTCATTGCAACCTTACATAGCTTTAGTAATTATTCGTTTGGGTGAATTTATAGGCTTGAAAACCCCATTTGCTATAGCAACTTTACTTAGGATGTTGACCGGGATATTTGTTCTTTCATCTATAAGATATTATGCTTTGAGCTTAAAAACGCAAATTAACAAGCGTCATTGGATGATGTTTTTGTTATTAAGTTTTTGCCTGTGGTTCTTACCAATTATAAATGTCAGATTCTCGTCCGAAACCTGGTCAGGAATGTTTCTGATAATCGCACTTGGACTTATTAATAAAAATACGGAAAATCCCTGGCACTATTTTATAGTAGGCGTGTTATTAGGTATTATGTTTGAGTTTCGATTTCAAATGGCACTATGCATCGTTGGCATTTTTGCTTGGTTAGCTGTTTACAATAAGGCTTATAAATCAATTCTCAAGGCTTCGCTTGGCATAATAGCTGTGGTTTTACTGGCAACAGTTTTAGATTATTATTATTATGGCATGCTTACCTTTGTTCCATACAATTATTTTAAAACCAATATAATAGATAAAGTTGCGGGCAATTATGGGTTATTGCCCTGGTATTTTTATTTTGTTGAGATTGTAACGAGACTTACAATTCCAATAGGTATAATTTCTTCAATTGCCTTTGTCTTTGTAATTCTGTTTAACAAAAAAAGTATTATCGTATGGTGCATAATTCCTTATCTGCTTATTCACTCGATAATTGGACACAAAGAAACTCGTTTTCTTTTTCCCATCGCAAACCTGTTACCCTTTATAATTGTAAACGGGTTTGAGTGCTTTGATAACAGGTTCAATATTTTTAGTAAATATTATTGGGGGAAAATTATTTTATACGGCCTTATTTTGATCAATACCATAGGATTATTATTCATATTTAAACCGGCGGGATTTGGCCAAGTCCATTTAGCCGAAAAAATTTATGATGATTATTATAACGGACATCCGATTGATGTGTACTCATTTTATTACGGGCCGTTTTCATTCGGAACAGTGCAGGGAGCTGTTTCTAGATTTTACACTTCAGATAAAATAAATGTCTACACGATATACGATCGTTTTATTCCTTATGCCTATTCTGCCACCACATTAGTGACTGTCCCGGCTTTTGATGTTTATAATAAAAAGAAAATTGAAGGTCAAGGCTATGTATTGAAAGCCAAAAGTATTCCGGACTGGTTTCATTATTTAAATATATTTTATAATGTTTACGATGAAAAATATATGCTTTTGTTATATGTAAAATAATCAGTTATTTAGGAGAACACTCTATTTGATTGATTTTAGACCTATCATCCATATCCATGCACATAAAACTGATAAAACTGATAAAAGAAATTTTTATTTGTTTCACTATAATATTTACGCCGGTAGTTGTTTCTGCACAGAAAGATGTATTAACCCAACACAATAATTTATATCGTACTGGATGGTACTCTTCAGAGAAGATATTAAATACTAAAAACGTTAAGCAAGGTAGCTTCGGCAAGATATTCAGTAGGGCGGTTGATGATCAAATATATGCGCAACCGTTAGTGAAATTGAATTTATCAATTCCCGGTAAAGGAAAAAGAAACGTTGTATTTGTAGCTACCGTAAATAACACTGTTTATGCTTTTGATGCAGATTCTGCTAATCGTTCCATACCTTACTGGAAAGTAAATTTAACTCCACGAGATTCAAGGCCGGTAAAAAATTCAGATATGACGGAGGCATGTGCCGGTAACTATCGCGATTTTACTGGAAATATCGGCATAGTAGGCACACCCGTTATAGATCCGGCTACTAATACTATTTATCTTGTATCGCGCAACTTCAATACTATTTATCGAACTTACGAACAATATATTCACGCACTTGATATTACCACTGGAGTAGCAAGGCCAAATAGCCCAACACTAATTACAGCACGCGTTTCTGGCTTGGGCAGTGGTAGCGTAAGAGGGAAAATATATTTTGATGCCCAAAAAGAAAATCAGCGCTGCGGTTTACTGTTGTTAAGAGGGATTGTTTATGTTACATGGGCATCGCATTGTGATTGGACTCCGTATCATGGCTGGATATTAGGCTATGACAAAAAGTCGCTTACACAAAAAATAGTGTACAATACAACTCCACAAGGTTACAATGGCGGGATTTGGATGAGCGGCGCAGCGCCGGCAGCAGATGAATATGGTAACTTGTATGTAGCCGTCGGGAATGGCTCTGTAGGAGTTGGTTCAGATCTTAGCGATGTAACCAACCGCTCAGAAAGTGCTGTAAAACTAAAACCTCAGGGATCGAAACTAATCGTTAAAACATTTTTCACCCCCAATAACATTCTTGAATTAGAGGAAACTGATCTTGACTTTGGCGTAACCGAAGTGATGTTGGTTCCAGGTACAACTATGGCCATTACAGCCTGTAAGGATGGTAAAATATATATACTTAATCGGAACAATATGGGTGGTTATCATAGTGATGGTAACAAACCCTTACAAACAATAAATTTGGGGACAAATGCACATTTACGGTCATCGTTTACCTACTATAAAGGGCAAAATAATCAATTTGTTTACTCGTGGTCTGAAAACGGATTATTAAAAGCTTTTCCATTAGACCGGACCTCGCAACAACTTGATCTTACTAAAACGATAAGCAGTGGTGTACAAGGGCCTACCGGAAATAGCGGAGCCTTTTTGTCGATCTCGTCAAATAATTCTATTGATTCAACCGCTGTGCTTTGGGCTACCTATGCTGCAGATGGTGATGCCAATCAAGCAGTTAGGTCAGGTATTTTACGTGCTTTTAGTGCCAGTGATATAACTAAAGAACTATGGCACTCCTCATCGAATGAAGCCAATGGGGGTAATTACGCTAAATTCAATTGTCCGACAATTATTAACGGCAAGGTCTACTTAGCTACATTTTCCAACAAATTAAACGTATATGGCCTTACTAAAAATATTGATACTTGTAATTCAATCAACATCGCTTTAAATAAAAAGGGCGTAGCATCGTCTGATGAGGGTAATGTTAATACTTCTGTAGATAAAGCATTTGATGGCGATAAAACCTCAAGATGGGCCAGTAAGCATAATTCTGATGCTGAAAGTATTTATGTTGATTTGGGTGCACAATTTAACATATGTCAAGTTGTTTTGCGATGGGAGGTTGCTTTGGCAAAGAGTTTTGATATACAGGTTTCGGACGATGCGATAAACTGGTCAACAATTTCTTCTCTAAAAAACAATCTAAATTCAGACAATTATATTTCGCTCAAGGCTACTGGAAGGTATGTACGTATGAAGGCTGTAAAACGTGGATCCCCTTACGGTTATTCATTATATGAATTTGAGGTATATGGCGAGCCTGTTGGAGGGCAATGTCCCGCACCGAGAAATATTCGCAAAGGAATTATTACGGAAAATTCGGCCGAAATAAAATGGGATGGCTCTGTCGGTACAGGTTATATTTTACAGTATAAAGCAGTAGCGGCAGTTGGTTGGACGAATGCAAAAGTAACTGTTAATGATATAATTATCAAAGGGTTATCTTGCGCCACAGATTACCTGGTTAGGGTGCAAACCAACTGCACTAACGGTGGTGTGGGTGCAGTTTCAACAGCGATAGGATTATCTACTCTCCCTTGTTCAACAATTTGTGGCCCGCTACCTACCAGATGGACCACACAGGATATCGGTGATGTTGGTATGTCCGGTTCTGCATGTTATAAAAATGATGTATTTACTTTATATGGGGGTGGGCAAAGTAGTTCAAATATTTTTGATGCGCTGCATTTTGCATATAAAACTTTTGTCGGCAACGGTGAGATAACAGCACGAGTTGTTACCTTAGATCAGTCATCGGGTGCATCAAGTGGTATAATGATACGTGAAAGTATTGCCCCTGGAGCAAAATATGCTTTTATTGGATTAACAAAAGAGGGCTGTACTTTTCAATATAGATTAAAAAATGCTTCGAGTCCTATAACAACGGGCTCTCCGGCTAAAATCAAAGCTCCGTGCTGGGTTAAATTGCTTAAAGTAAAATCTTTATATACAGCGTATATTTCTTCAAACGGTGTTGACTGGATACCATTTAAACAATCTATAGATTTGAATTTTGGGGCAACTTCCCCGGTATATGTTGGATTATCTATTTCAAGTAATAACAATACCACGCTTGCTGTAGCTACCATTGATAATTGTAAGATTGATAACGATTCAATCAAAGAACAAAAAAGAGGGAATTCCTATTCTATTTTAATAAGCATAATTATTTTCTTGGTCATCGTAATATTTCTTCTCCAAAAAAAGATATTTAAGTACTAAGAGCCTGTTTAAATTTTATTCAATAATAGTTTTATAGGGGCTAAAAGCACGAATTTCATTTGATTAATGATTACTTTAGATTTCATTTTCTAAAGGGGGTGCTATCATCGCCAATATTTAAAAAAGCATAGTTTCGTAGCTATATAAATTTCCTTTAACAAATTTAAACAGGCTCTAATAATTTGTGGTAAATAATCCATTCATCTAATATCTTTCTTCATCCTTTAATATCGCAATTAAACATATAGTTTTTTGATTAGAAGTTATTGGGATAATACGGTTTCAGAAGGAGAAGTTGAAAATTGTACTGGCTCGAAAATGAAATTAATTAGCTTTTTACATAAAGCTAATTAATTTGTATTTTTCAGTTAGTTTTGTCGTAGTCGCTATGAATTTAGAACGCTATAATTATTTCACTAATGACTACCAGGCTTACGAGCTTAATAGAGAGGCGCCGAAAGAGAAGATTCCCGATACAGAACGCCAATCTATAATTTAACTTTCGGTGATGTACACCATGAAACTGGCAAGCTAGATGATAAGGTTATCAGCAATAATCAAAACAGCGATATCGTATTGGCGACAGTAGTTAATCCCATCGCTATATTTTTGCGATAACTTCGGTGATCAATATGTCTATATTGAAGGTAGGACCGCTTCAAGAACAAGATTATTTTTTAGAATAATATACTGAACAAAAGAAAGTATGCTCCCGGCAATGCATTAATTGTAAATATGCTGAGTCGGCTACTGCAAGAACTTTGTTTCATAAAGTGAACTTTCCTTTGCGCAAGGCATTTTACATTGGATTTATGGTAGTAACGAAAACAAAAAAGGTATGTCAAGTCGATCCGTAACGCTTTCAATCTTTTGGAAAAAAAAAGAACGCGAAATGGATTATATCTTATTTGCATAGTTCATATAAAAAGGGGTAAATAGAATATCCATATTCACCACATTCGCGAAGATAGCCCACCGCCAGGTAAAAGTAAAGCCTATAAGTTAAAGCGTTCTTCAATAATTTAGTAACAAAAACATACGCCCATGCAAACTCCACAATTATTTATCGGCATTGATGTCCATAAGAAGAACTGGTCAGTGAGTATCAGGACGGATCTTTTTGGTCACAAAACATTTAATATGACATCCGATCCGGGTATCTAATAGATTACGTGAACCAACATTTCCAGGGTTATCCTGTAGAATGCTGTTATGAAGCATCTTATTGCGGATTTTTCCCCTATCGGCAACTAAGCCAGGCGGGGTGGCAGGTTAAACTTCTCAACCCATCGGATATACCGCAAAGAATAGGGATCAAAAGAGTGATCGTGTAGATTGCCAAGCAATTGCAATCCGGCCATCTTACGGGTCTATACGTACCTGATGAACAGCAGGAACAATTAAGAAGTCTTATCAGGTAAAAGGATTTTTTAACTAAAGTCATACGCAAATTAAAAAGCCAAATCAAGGGTGAATTACTTTACTATAGTATTAAAATTCCTTTACAGTACGATATGCCGAGATTGACAATGGAATTAACAGCTTGGCTTAACAGGTTAGAATGGAAGCACGCACCAGGCCATTCAAGTATGCAGAGCAAGCTAAGACATTTAGACTTTGTACGTCAGGAATGGCTGGCTCTCAATACCGAACTCAGAAAGTATGCTTGTAATACCTACTTCGTAGCTATTTGGTTGAAAGTGCCTGGGTCTATGTAAGAAGAGATCCTACCATGCAGGATTATTATCGAGCCATAAAGGTAAACAGCCCAATAAGATTATTATCAAGGTGGCACATAAACTTTTACGCAGAGTATGGCATGTAATCAAAACAGGAGAAGAGTATAAAATCGGGTTAAAGGAGAACCCTGCTGAAGCAAGTTAAATATGGCGCATACGTGTTAGTATATGGAAAACTCTTCGAGTTTACACACATACTAACACGATAATAACAACAATAAAGGATTTTCCCGTTAGTGCTCAAAAACAAGGGTGACTGCAATATATACCCGGCAGTTGTTACTGGCCAGGCTATTGCACACAAAGAAAAAGGTGACTGCAATGTATAGCCTGCGGCTGTTTTACAGTTTGCAAAGTCAAGTAGGCAGCACCTTTTAGAATAACACATAATTAATGCTCGCGGCTCTTTTAAAGATGATCGCAAATAGGAGACTGAAAAACAAGGGTAATCTTAAGGAATGGCAGAAATTACTGCCGATGATAACTATTGCCCTAACTGAAGGCTGGCAGAAGAAAAAAATATTTTATATGTATAAAAAGAGAAAAAATAACCATTTTTATATAAACGCTTTACATAGAAGGCTATAAAAGCGGGCGAGTTGTTCGCTTTCAGCGGCCCCGCCCGTATTCTAAGACTTTGTCAAGTATTATTTTCATCTTATCTCTTCACAAAGTTTTTATTTTGCCCGGAACCCGTCGAGGGTAATAT
This sequence comes from Mucilaginibacter sp. UYCu711, assembly GCF_050433825.1. Classification (NCBI taxonomy): domain Bacteria; kingdom Pseudomonadati; phylum Bacteroidota; class Sphingobacteriia; order Sphingobacteriales; family Sphingobacteriaceae; genus Mucilaginibacter; species Mucilaginibacter sp. UYCu711. The sequence continues at coordinate 25,534 of NZ_JBNPWM010000007.1, forward strand.
AAACAGCGCCGCCCAAGGGCCTGCGCTTCGCTGCCCTTGACCGAACCCGGGCAAAATAAGAAGGGGTGTTTACGAGTTAAGATGAAAAGCACTAAGCTGCATATTTCACAGATCCACGTAAGCGGTTCCCCTGTTAACTATTGCAAACATTCTGGCAATAAGCTTATTCCGAATAACATTGAGTGTGCTCATTTTATTTTTTCCCTTCACTTATCCTTCTTTTATAATAGCCCTTCAATTCTGGATTATATGCGCAAGCGCATATAGCTACCAAATGGATCAATTTTTTATTTGCCGGTTCGATAAGCTGCTGACTCGCGTTTTACCCTTAATGCTGGTACCCGGCTGATGCTCAGAAGGGGCTGTGCCTACATAACAGGCCAACTTGCGCCAATTGGTAACCTGGTAAATTATGGGCGCAGACAATCATATTAGCAGCTAAAACAGGTCCCACGCATTACCAATAACGTGTTGTATTTCATGTCGAATAGATTAATTGATGTACTCGGACTAAAACCTTTAAGACCTTATGTCTAAAATTCTAATCTGTCATTGACATCGACTTGCAACTCAGAATAGGGCATAATACGAAACATAGGTCGTAACCTGGGCTTGACTGGGTTCACCCCATTCTTTGTCAACAATTTAGTTGTTCGTTATGTTTACACGGTGAACCTAATGACCGGAAATGGCACTAATACGGGCCATAGGTCTTTAGCCTGGGCCTTGACACGGTTCACCCTGTTCCTTGCCATTAAGTTCATCACGTCAACTTATCCATACAAGATTGTTGATCAAAAAGAAAAAGGTGTGGAAATATGGAAAACTCTATCGAGTTTACCACATTTCCACACCCCAACAATAACAAACTTTTGATTAATGATTTCACTCTGCTAAATCTAAAGAGCCTTGACTATCTATCCGGCTCGTGCTGTTTGTTGCTTAAGCGGTAAATACTGAATGTGTGTTCAATAATTTAATCCACAACCGGCATTGTCTAAGCTATTTTGACTAAAAAACCTAACTGTTTTTGTTTTTCAGGCAGGTTGTGGTGAATAAAACATGATAAAACCAAAGAAAAGTGTTGTACCTATGTTGTACCCTCAAAAAATCAGGCTTTTAGAAGTTGATCTAAAAGCCTGATAATCAATATGTGGAGAATATCGGAGTCGAACCGATGACCTCTTGCATGCCATGCAAGCGCTCTAGCCAGCTGAGCTAATCCCCCGTGTGTTGGGATGGCAAAAGTAATAAAAAGTTGGGCAAATGGAAATTATATAGCTAAAAAGTCTTTATAGAAAAGTTTGGCGGCTGTGCCTAACTATTTATACATTACTTCAAATAGTTTTCAGAACGCTCGGATTAACTACACCCCACTATTTATTGCAAAACCGCCATCAACATTAATAACTGTCCCTGTCACAAATTTTGATGCATCGCTTAATAACCACAATAACGCACCAACAAGTTCGTCGGGTTCGCCAAAGCGTTTAAATGGAGTTTGTTTTATTACTAAGTTACCCCGCTCGGTATAGCTACCATCGGGCTGGGTAAGCAACGTCCGGTTTTGCTCAGTAAGGAAAAAGCCCGGTGCAATGGCATTCATACGCAACTTATCGCCATGGCGGTTGGCCATTTCTACCGCGAACCATTGCGTGTAAGCATCAATAGCAGTCTTAGCCAACGTATATCCCAATACCTTGGTGATAACTCTTTGGGATGCCATGCTTGAAATATTTACAATGCTGCCTTTACCTGCGTTGGCCATCGTTTCGCCGAAAACCTGCGTTGGTATCATTGTGCCCCATAAATTTAGTTCCATCACCTGGCGTAAACCTTCCATGTCTAATTTAAAAACACTGGTATCGGGTTGTATAATTCCGCCGGGCATATTACCACCCGCACCGTTAACCAGGCCATCAACACGTCCAAATTCGGCCAGTACTTTGTCGCGGGCTAACAGTAATTCTTCTTCTTTCATAACATCGGCTATTAAAGCCAGTGCCTTGCCCCCAGCTGCTTTTACAGTAGCGGCACGTTCTTGCGCAATTTTTTCATTACGGCCCAAAATACCCACGGTGCCGCCAGCCGATACTATACCTTGAATAAAGGCCTCGCCCAAAATACCCGTCCCACCGGTAACTATAATTACTTTATCTTTTAATAAGAAATTATCCATTTCTAAAATTATAAATTTTAACAATAACTGGCCGGACAATCATCTCTCTGCCATCAAATTCATATTAAAATTCATTGAAATATATATTTTTCGTATCATTGTTTAGAATTAGACTAAATAACATTGATTGACGTATTAATAGCCGATAACCAAACTTTAACCCGCGAGGGTGTAAAAGCTACATTAGCTAATATTGTAGATATTAATATTGTTGGTACCGTCGCTTACTCAATAGAGCTGGAGCAACTGTTAATTAGCCGCAAACCCAGGGTTATTATTCTTGACCCGAATTATAACCAACGTTTTACCCCCGCCGACATTAAAAACATTAAGCTAAAGCATCGTGGCACCCGCGTACTTGTGCTGACAAACCGCCAATCGCGCGAAGAGATCCAAGCACTGATAGATCTTGGGATTAAGAATTGTGTATTTAAAGAGTGCAGTCGTGAAGAATTAGTCCATGCTATATATAGCGCGGCTAAAGGCGAGCAGTTTTTTTGCAAAAACACCTTCCAGACGCTTTTTGGCAATAAGCTGCTTCCTGAAAAAGATGATAATATCCCCCAACTATCATCACGCGAAACCGAGCTTATCCACCTGATAGCCGAGGGGTTAACCAATAAAGAAATTGCCGACAAACTGTTTCTGAGTGTGCATACTATTAAAACACATCGTAAAAATATTATCAAAAAACTGGGTTTTAGCTTCAAAAACACAACCGAACTGGCCCAGTTACTAAACAAGCAATAGTTTATTTAGACTTATTATAAATTACCCCCAAGGGGGTATTGCCCGGGATAAGCGGGCAGGGTACTTTTGTCCAGAAAAAAAATTTACCACACATCATGAAAAAAAACTTATCAATATTTAGCGCTCTGTTTATCGCATTAGTGGTAATGGCCGGTTGTAAAAAAACCGAAACCGCACCACCAGAAGAAGTATTTAATTATACCGTACCAACAACTTACAATTTTGCCAATGCAAATTTCGCAGATGTTACTACCCGTTTAGGTATGTACACCGAAATTAATAACCTGATGAAAACCGTGCTTACCGGCACATTTGATGTTGTTAAAGTAAAAGCTATGTTAAATAATACCGGCAATAATTTTACTACTGCTGGTTACAATACCTCAGGCTTACAGTTGATGGATCAGTATGCACCTGCCTTTAAAACAGATGTAATTAGATTTATAGATACTTTGGTTAAAATTAACGCGCTATATACTACCCCAGCCAGCAGAAGTGTTGCTGGCGTTGGCGCTAGCTCTGCAAACGCTGCATCTAAATATGCTTTAACCGGTGCAGGTGTTAACTATGCGCAGGTATTTGCGAAAGGTAATATGGGTGGCCTGGTTACTTACCAGATCGTATCTACTATGACCGCAATTGCCAATCAAACTATTGATAATACAACTGTAGTTAGTGGTTCAACTGCTATGGAGCATGCATGGGATGCGGCTTTTGGCTACTGGGGTGTTCCAATTGATTTCCCTACCAATAAAATAGGTGTTAAACTTTGGGGCAGCTATACTACTCAAGTTGACTCTGGTTACAAAGCCAACAAAATTTTGATGGACGCTTTCTTAAAAGGGAGAGCAGCTGTAACAGCAAAAGACAAAAAGACATTTGTTGCACAAGCAAAGATCATCATTAATACTTTTGAAAGATTACACGGTGCCGCTGCTTTACAAGAGGTAAAAGAAGCTAAAGAATCTATCAGCGACAATATTTTAAGGAATAGCCGTGTATCTGAAATGTTCGGCTTTGTTTACGGTATAAAATACAATCCTAATAAAGTAACAACCGATGCACAATACAACGCTATGCTTGCAGCGTTCCCGGCAAATTATTATGATTTGACACTGACGCAGCTTAACGCCTTAAGAGATATTATTGCAACGCAATACGACTTTACTGCGGTTAAGGATATACTATAATATAAAAGTACACATAAACAAAAGTGCAACCATCCGTACCATATATGTACGGGTGGTTTTACTATAAATATAACATCATGAAAAAGATAATCGGCTTGGCTGTAATAGCTATATCAACATTTATACTGGTACAATCTTGCTCAAAATCAAATACTGCGCCTGATGGCAGTGGCGGCACCGGTACCGGGTTTGATCGCAAGGCAATGCTTACCAACATCAGCACTAACATTATTATACCGGCCTACACAACCTACCAGGCAAATGTGGTAAGCCTGGATGCTGCTGTTACTACATTTAATACTACACCAAATGCCACTACTTTAAGTGCTTTACAAGCTGCATTTGTGGTTGCATACAAACAATGGCAATCAACATCACTATATGACTTTGGCCCGGCTGCTGATGTTAATTTAAGGGTGAATACCAATACTTATCCAACAGCTGTTGATCAAATTACAGCTAATATCACATCAGGCACTTATAACTCTGGTTTATTAGCTAACCTGTCTGCTAAAGGTTTCCCGGCATTAGATTATTTGTTGTTTGGCACAGGCGCTGACAACACCGCTATTTTAGCACAATTTACTACTGATGCTAAAGCCTCCAATCGCAAAACTTATCTTGCAGCGCTATCCGCCGAATTGAAAACTAACGCTACTACGGTACTAAACGCATGGAATGGCAACTACAAAGCTACGTTCCTGGCAGCTACCGGTACAGACGCGGGCAGCTCTACCGGCCAATTGGTTAACCAGTTGATCTACGATTACGAAACTATTAAAAACTATGAGATAGGTGTACCTGCAGGTTCGCAATCAATGGGTACAATATTCCCAACCAAGGTTCAGGCTTATTATTCAAAAATATCTTTGCAGTTAACCAACCTGCATTTACAGGCTATACAAAATTTATACTTAGGTGCATCAGGGTCGGGCCTTGATGATTATCTGGCTTATTCGAATGCTAAATATAACGGAGGTTCGCTAAACGATGCTATTAAAGTACAGTTCACAACTTCGTTTACCAAATTGAGCACGCTATCAGACCCATTATCAGTTAACATCACTAATAATACAACAGCTGTAATGGCAGCCTTTACCGAACTACAAAAACTAACGGTAATGTTAAAAACAGACATGACCTCATCATTAGGCATTGCAATTACTTTCGGCGATAACGACGGAGACTAAATAATGTCCAATTCTGCAAAGTTTAACATCACAGCACTTTTAAAAGCGCCGGTACATATCGCTCCCCTTGCTGTCCTCAGGATAGCATTCGGGAGCATTATGCTTGTTAGCACTTTGCGCTTTATTTTAAAAGGATGGATCTATTCCTTTTACATAAAGCCACCCTTCCATTTTACATTTTATGGGTTTGATTGGGTAAAAGTCCCTCCCGGCATTGGCATATACGTATTGTTTGGCATATTGGTACTTGCAGCAATAATTATTACCATAGGCCTGTTTTATCGTGCAGCTATTATCGCTTTTTTTTTATGTTTTACTTATGTAGAATTATTAGACAAAACCACTTACCTAAACCATTACTACTTTATAAGTGTAATGGCCTTTTTAATGATATGGGTACCTGCCCATCGTTATTTTTCTGTTGATGTATGGCGCAGGCCAAAATTGGCAGTAACCCGTATCCCTGCCTGGGCAATAAATATATTTAAGCTACAATTAGTACTGGTGTATATTTTTGCCGGGATATCAAAACTAAACTACGATTGGCTGATAGCTGCTATGCCGCTTAAAATATGGTTACCTGCTCATGCAGATATGCCCATAATTGGCGGACTGCTTACCCAAACCTGGACAGCATATTTGTTTAGTTGGTTTGGGGCGATATTTGACCTTTTCATCGGGTTTTTATTGTTAAATAACCGATATCGTAAATGGGGATATGTTTTGGTTATAATTTTCCACCTTTCAACAGGCTTATTCTTCAAGATAGGTATGTTCCCTTACATCATGATATGCGTTACTATTATTTTCTTTTCAGAAAAAACACATATCCGGATCATCAGTTTCTTAAAGCTTTTATTGCCTAAAACCAAAACCTACATCCCCAATAAAGACTATCACTTCTCCGCATTTAAAGCTCAGCTTATTGGTGTGATTTTAACGCTTCATTTTATCATACAATTAATAATGCCTTTCAGGTTTTTAATGTATCCCGATAAGTTGTATTGGACAGAAGAAGGTTACCGGTTTTCGTGGCGGGTTATGTTGATGGAAAAAGGTGGCACTATATTTTTTCATGTAAAAGATCCGGCCACCGGGCGAAAAGCAGAGATCATCAACTCACAATACCTAAACACGTTCCAGGAAAACCAAATGGCTACACAGCCGGATATGATTTTACAATACGCGCATTTCCTTGCTGCCGAGTATGAAAAAAAAGGAATTCAAGATCCAATTGTTACTGCCGATAGTTACGTAACCTTAAATGGCAGCGGCAGCCGGTTATATATTGACAGTACTGTAAACCTGGCAACCGAACAGGAAACCTTCGGGCACAAAAAATGGATCCGTCCATTTAATACCAAATAAAAAAATGAAATATTTATATATCCTATTATTCTTATTGATAAGCGCGCTGCAATTATCGGCACAAACCTTTACTATAAACGGCACCGTTAAAACCACAGCAGGCAAAGGTGTAGCTAACGCGACTATTATATTAAAAAACTCCCGCTATGCTACCAAGTGCGACACCGCAGGTAATTATCAATTAAGCGGTATTACTACTAATAAATATACTATTACCGTTACTGCCATAGGCCATAAGCAGGTAAGCCAAACTATCAATGTAAACAGCAACCTAACCATTAATTTGGTGATGGAAGAAAGTGTACAGCAGTTAAACGATGTAAACGTAGCGGCCACAAAAGATAAAACATTCGGCGTTACCCGCCTTAAAGCTATAGAGGGCACTACAATAAACGCCGGTAAAAAAAGCGAAGTTATTGTGATGGATGATATTAATGCCAATAAATCAACCAATAATAGTAGGCAGATCTACGCTAAGGTAGCGGGCCTGAATATTTGGGAAAGCGATGGCGGCGGCATACAGTTAGGTATAGGCGGACGAGGATTAAACCCTAACCGGGTAACCAACTTTAACACCCGCCAAAATGGCTATGATATTAGTGCCGATGCTTTAGGCTATCCCGAAAGCTATTACTCGCCGCCGGCAGAGTTGACAGAACGGATAGAAATATTACGCGGAGCCTCATCATTACAATATGGCACCCAGTTTGGCGGCCTTATTAACTTTAAGTTGCGTAGTGCCCCTGTGGATAAGCCTATTGAAGTAACCGCGAGCGAAACCGCCGGTTCATGGAACTTTTTTAATACCAGTAGCAGTATTGGCGGTACCATAAAAAAAATACAATACTATACGTTTTTCCAACATAAACAGGGTGACGGCTGGCGGCCAAATGGGCATTTTAATGATAACACGGCTTATGCAAGTATCACCTACAATGCTACTGATAGATTAGTCCTGACTCTCCAATACACCTATATGGATTACCTGGCGCAACAACCGGGCGGGCTTACTGATAAACAGTTTGCTGCTGATCCGCGCCAATCTATTCGCTCGCGAAACTGGTTTAGGGTAAACTGGAATTTAGGAGCTTTTATATTGGATTATAAGATCAATGATAACCTGAAGTTTAACAGCCGCTTTTTTGGCTTGTATGCAGGTAGAGATGCTGTGGGCAATCTTGACTATATAAACCGCACCGACCTGGGTGCCGACAGGAACCTATACCGCGACAAGTATAAAAACTATGGTAACGAAAGCCGTTTGTTATATACCTATAAAATTGGCAACACTCCGCAAAATTTATTGGTGGGTATGAGATACTACAGCGGACATACCGACCGCAGACAGGGATTAGGTAATAATGCTTCTACCGGAACTGATGCCGATTTTGAATATGGCACTTCTGCTACTGATGTAAATGCTTTTCAGCACTACACTTTCCCCAATTATAACCTGGCATTTTTTGCCGAGAATATCTTTCGTATAACACCAAAATTCAGCATTATACCGGGCATACGCTATGAAAACATAGTAACCAAAGCCGCCGGATCATACGTTGTTGTTAATACCGACTTGGCGGGCAACGTTATTTTCAGAAAAGATAGTATCGACAATAAAAACCGGAACCGCAGTTTTTTAATCGGCGGTATAGGATTTAGTTATTTTCAAAGTGAGGCTATGCAGTTTTATGCCAACATATCGCAAAACTACAGGGCTATTAACTTTAATGACTTAAACTCAAGCCTTAGAGGGTTACGTGTTGATCCGAACTTGCAGGATGAAACCGGTTACTCGGCCGATTTGGGCATGCGCGGAAACATTCGCGACATATTTAATTATGATGTAAGTGTATTTGCTATTCAGTATGACAACCGTATAGGTAACTTAGATACCGCCGATGCAAGTTTTAATGATTTTAGATATCGGACCAACATAGGCCGGTCAAGAAATATCGGTTTAGAATCATTTGCCGAACTGGAAGTTCTGCACTTCATAAATCCGGATGCGAAAACAACCCAGGTATCAGTATTTAGTAACCTGGCATTAATAAACGCGCGTTATTTAAACAGCCGTAAAACAGCATTTAATAACCGGAAAGTAGAGCTTGCGCCTGATGTGATCTTTAAAACCGGTTTAACGTTTAGACAGAACAAATTTAAAGCAAGTTATCAGTTTGCTTATAACAGCCAACAATATACAGACGCCACCAATGCCGAGTTTACAGCCAATGCTATAAACGGATTGATACCGGCTTATACCGTTATGGATTTGAGTACATCGTATAAATTCAACAAAACTTTCACTTTACAGGGTACCATAAATAACCTTACAGATAAGCGTTATTTTACCCGCCGTGCAGAAAGCTATCCCGGCCCCGGCATTATTCCTGCTGATGCGAGAGGGTACTTTTTAACCTTACAGGTTAAGCTATAACTGCCAAGAATTCCACTATTTATGCTTGATGCTTTTAGGAAAAGTACAGAAACAAGTAAGGCCCCTGATGGGCAGGGGCCTTTACTAAACCAATTATAAACCTAAATTATGAGAAGACTATTTTAATATGCTGTTGAGATGTTATCCCGTTTGCATGGTGTAAAGGTAACACTAACTTTTTTACTGTGCAAATTTATTTTTGTAATTTTTTTGTAAAATTGCCTCAACCAGCTATAATATTAATAATTAATTGATTGAAACATTACAAGAGTTTTAATTACAATCAAAAATAGCAATTTAGATTCCATAATTAAGTATTTCTATTAAAAATATTCGTTTTAATTTATTTAAGGCGTTTTATTTAAGTTGTTTTTCAATAAAACACCTAAATAGATAACAAAAACACCTAATAATTGAGTTTTATATGCCTTTTTAAAACATTAATCAGATAAAAAAGTCAGATTATCATCCGAAAATATATTGTAACATTTTTTTGACATATTTTTAATACCATAACGCTATCCCAGTGTTTTCTTATTAAAAAACGACGTGCAAAAATATTACCTTTTATAAACATGAATGTTAAATTGCTTTTACATTTTTGTAACCATTTAACAACATATGCCTGCCACTACTACAAAAGCACCCTATTTAAGCACAACTACTTTATGGGTAATGGCCATTACCACCGCACTGGTTGTTGGCAATTTATATTATAACCAACCCTTGCTGGTTGATATTAGCCACACTTTTAATATAACCAGCGCTAAAGCCGGGCAAGTTTCGGTATTTACACAAATTGGTTATGCATTAGGTATGTTCTTTATTATACCATTGGCAGATATGTTTAAGCGCAAACAGCTAATGCTGATAGATTTTGCTTTTATAGTAGTATCATTAATATTGGCAGGCATTGCGCCGAACATTCATATATTATTATTAGCAAGCTTACTTATCGGCGCGTCATCCATGATCCCGCAGTTATTGATACCAATGGCGGCGCATCTGGCTAACCCGGCCGAGCGGGGCAAGAAGATTGCTTTTGTAATGAGCGGCTTATTAATAGGTATATTACTGTCACGCACCTTTAGTGGCATAGTTGCCGCACATTTTGGCTGGCGCGCCATGTTTTATATTGCTGCAGGTTTAATGGTAATAATGTGGTTATTGGTATATCTGTTATTACCAGAGGTTGAACCCGACTACAAAGGCAGTTATAAAAACCTGATGCTATCGATGGTACATTTAATAAGGGATGAGCCAAGATTACGATTAGCCGCTATGCGTGGTGCTTTATGCTTTGCTTGTTTCAGCGCATTTTGGAGCACGCTTACCTTCTTATTAAAACAAAACTTTAATATGGGCAGCGATGTTGCCGGCTTGTTTGGTTTGGTAGGCGCCTTTGGCGCTTTAGCCGTAGGCGCAATGGGCCGGCTAAGTGATAAAATGGATCCCTACCACATATCAACTTTTACTTTGATTTTGGTTATCATATCATTTATAGTATTCGCGCTTTCGGGCCATAACCTAACCGGCTTAATAATAGGTGTTATATTAATGGATATGGGGGTACAGGCTACGCATATATCAAACCAGGCTATAATCTTCGCCGCTAACCCGGATGCGCGCAACCGTGTTAATACCATATACATGGTTACCTATTTTATTGGTGGTGCATTAGGCACATTTGCAGCTACCCAGCTCTGGTACCGATATCAATGGAACGGTGTATGTATATTAGGTATAGTTGTATCAGGCATCGCCTTAACAATGCACCTGGTTAACCGCAAAAAAATACAGAATAAAGCTACAATTGTACACTCCTGAGTACTGCTTAAAAAATTAGTGTTCTGTTTTTCTGGACACTTTTAATGTTAGCCACATTTATTTTCATATTAATAAATATGCTTATTTACAGCATGTTACACCGTAATGTAAAATAAATCAGACTTATCTGTGACTTTTTTTCCCTTGATTTAAAATCTTGGCATTTGTTTGGAATAGTACTTATCAACCATCAGGGATTTAGTTATGATTGTTGAAAGCAAAAAACCGGAAGACACTAAAGATAAGGAATGGGAAAACCCCATAGATCCTACAAAGTCGACCGATGAGCGCGATAAAGAGCAGCTGTTAAGGCAGTATAAAGAAGCCAAGCGCCGCCACGACAATTTAAATGAAACTGACGATAACAAAAACGAAACAAAAAACTAAAAGACATACATTATGAAAACCATCAATCAAAAACCGGCAGTAAGCAAATTAGTAGCCCAGTTTGATAATCAACTTAGAGAGATCATAATGAATGATCTGAGAATGCTAAAAGTAAACGGCCGTAATTTTTTAAGAGCTGTTAAAAATGAACAACTATCAGTAGCCTAATTAATAAAGATATTCAACCTTAAAGACATCTACTTATGAAAACTTTACAACAAAAACCAGCAACCAGCAAATTACTTATCCGTTACGACAATGAGTTAAAAAATCTGTTATTGGCAGACCTTAAAGCTTTCAGAGAAAGAGGTCAGTTTGCCCGCAACAACCAGTCAGCCGCAAAAGCTGCCTGATCAATATATACATCTACCTATAAAAAATCTACTACCTATGAAAACGATAGAGCCCCGCAATTTTGCGAGGCTCTATTTTTTTGCAGCATATTTTAATATTAATGCAGCAGTCTTTGCTGAAGCGCCCGGCAAGCCCATTTTTTCATCGAGCTTATCATAATTAACCAGCATGGTTTGGCGATACTCGGTATTATTAAGGATAAGCCCTAATTCGGCACCAATAGTGGCTGGTTTGCAATCATCCTGGATCAGCTCCTTTACAATGCCCTTATTGACTATTAAATTAACCAACGATATATAATTGATCTTTATAACCATCCGGGCTATGTTGATAGATATCGGGTTGCCTTTATAAACCACCACCTGTGGCACATTAAACAACGCGGCCTCTAACGTAGCCGTGCCCGATGCTACAACGGCGGCCTGCGCATTGTTTAATATATCATAAGTGGCATCAAACAGCACTGGGATAGCTTTACCTTTTAAATACTGCTGATAGTAATCCGCAGTAAAAGATGGCGCACCTGCAATTACAAACTGGCAGTCGGGAAACCGATCAGCAACGGCCAGCATATCCGGCAACAGGTAGCTAATTTCCTGCTTGCGGCTGCCGGGTAATAGTGCGATTATTTTTTTATCAATGAGGTTGTTTTTTTCGAGAAAATGCGGGTCGGGGTTAAATGCAGCTACTGCGTCTAATAACGGGTTACCTACGTAATCAACCTCCATCCCCCATTCTTTATAAAAATCAACCTCAAACGGAAGGATGCAAAACAGGTGGTCGACGATCCTTTTTATCTTCAATACCCGCTTTTGGTTCCAGGCCCAAACTTTAGGCGATATATAGTAATTAACGGGAAGGTTATTTTCTTTAGCAAAGGCCGCTATCTTTAAATTAAAGCCCGGGAAATCTATCAGGATCAAAACATCCGGCTGGTATTGCGCAATGTCGGCTTTGCAGGCTGCCAGGTTTTTTAAGATAGTGCGCAGGTTTATTGCCACTTCAAAAAATCCCATAAATGCCATGTCCGCGTAATGCTTAACCAGTGTGCCGCCCTCGGCCTGCATCAGGTCGCCACCAAAATAACGAAACTCTGCTTGCTGGTCGAGCTTTTTTAACTCCTTCATTAAATTGGCCCCGTGCAAGTCGCCCGAAGCCTCGCCGGCTACCAGGTAATATTTCATTGCGCAGGGTTATTGATTATCAGCATAAAAACCAAAAATACAAGAAATTATACGTTAAATGTCCAGCTGTTTAATACAGGGATAGCGTGGTGCGCTGTCATATCAAACTGGATAGGCACTACCGACACATAATTATTTTCCAATGCCCATGAATCGGTATCCTCACCCTTGTCATTTACCTGGAAAACGCCGCTTATCCAGTAGTATGGGCGTTTGTATGGATCGACACGTTCATCAAAATCTTCGGCCCATTTGGCGTTTGCCTGCCGGCAGATCTTGATACCTTTTATATGTGCCGTATTAGGGAAGTTTACATTTAATAAAGTAGCCGTAGGCATGCCGTTAGCTAAAACCTGCAGCGCAATTTCTTTTATATATTTTTCGGCATGACTAAAATTGGCCTGCCAGGTATAGTCATCTAACGAAAAACCTATTGATGGGATCCCCTCGATGGCCCCTTCAACCGCGGCTGACATTGTGCCCGAGTACAGCACATTGATACCATTGTTCAACCCATGGTTGATGCCTGATACGCAAAGATCGGGCTTTTTGCCCTTAAATATTTTGGTAACGGCCAGCTTCACACAATCAACCGGCGTGCCCGAGCAACTGTACATCTCAACACCCTCGTAAATATCAACTTTATCCAAACGCAACGGCTTACCAATGGTAATGGCATGCCCCATGCCCGATTGCGGGCTATCCGGCGCTACAACCACTACGCGGCCAATCTCTTTCATGATATGGATAAGTACTCTTATCCCCGGCGCGGTAATGCCGTCGTCGTTTACTACAAGGATATTGGGTTTGGAATTTGTCATCGGGCGAAATTACGACATAACGGCAAGAGTTGAGAATTAACAGGCGAGATAATTCTGGTTTCATGGTGTACTGTGCCAGGTACAGGTGTAACACCTGGCACAGTTGGCACACCTGGCACACTGTTACTGTTACAGAAACAGGTGTCACACCTGTAACATTTCCCAAACTAATAATGAAAACGTAATTGAGCTACAAGAATAGTATCCTCTGTTACTTTATATACTAAACGATGCTCGCTTGTTATGCGTCTTGACCAATATCCTGTCCAGTTATGTCTTAAGGCTTCTGGTTTTCCTGTTCCTTCAAAGGGGCTAACTTGAATTTCTTCAAGTAGTTTTTTTATTTTTTCAAGCACTTGTTTATTTCCGCTTTTCTTCCAATACTGTAGTTGGTCTAAAGCACTGGGAGAAAAAATTATTTCCATAGGTCGTCAAGGGATACTTTAACACCTTGTCCGGATTCTAATTGCTGGATGCTATCGTCTAAAGCATTACGGTTTGCTTTACTTGACATCAGGTATTCAGTTTCGTCAAGCTCCTTTTCATATTTAATACTAAAGGCGTCAAAAATAGCTTTCAGCGCTTTTTCTTGTGCATCGTCTTTTGGATGAATAGTGAATGTTGACATTTGATTTACAGTTATTTCAATACAAATTTAGCTAATTTCGCTTTAATCTCATATAACATCAAAGCTAAATTAATTGTGCAGAAATCTTACAACGCTCCCGCCTTTATCTCTTCAACCACACCCGGATCAAGCAAGGTTGAAGTATCACCTAAATTACTGGTATCTCCCTCAGCTATCTTCCTTAATATCCTGCGCATAATTTTACCCGAACGTGTTTTTGGCAAGCCGGTTACAAACTGAATTTTATCCGGCTTGGCAATTGCACCAATAATGCGCGCAACCGTCATCATGATATCTTTGCGGGTAAGCTCGTCGTCGCTATGTTTGTTGGGGCATACCACAAAGGCATACACGCCTTGTCCTTTTATATCGTGCGGGTAACCTACCACAGCCGATTCAACCACACTGCTATGCATATTAATGGCGTTCTCTACCTCGGCAGTGCCAATGCGGTGGCCCGATACATTTAATACATCATCTACACGGCCGGTTATACGGTAGTAGCCATCCTCGTCGCGTAAGCAACCATCTCCGGTAAAATACATATCCGGGTAAGTTGCAAAATAAGTTTGGCGGCAACGCTCATGGTCGCCATAGGTAGTGCGCAGCATCCCCGGCCATGGAAACTTTATACATAAGTTACCGCTTACACCGTTACCTTCTATTACTTTCCCGGTTTCATCTACCAGTACCGGCTGTACACCGGGCAAAGGCAAACCGGCATAGCCCGGTTTTAAAGGCGTAACACCGGCTATAGCGCTTATCATATGGCCGCCGTTTTCGGTTTGCCACCAGGTATCCACCAGCGGGCAATTGCCATGGCCTATCTTTTCGTCGAACCAATGCCAGGCTTCCTCATTGATAGGTTCGCCTACTGATCCCAATTTGGTTAATGAACTTAAATCTTTTTGTTTTAGCGGATCGTCGCCAAAGCTCATTAATGAGCGGATAGCCGTTGGCGCGGTATATATAATATTCACCTTAAACTTATCAACGATGTCCCATAGCCTGCCGGGTGTTGGGTAAGTCGGGATGCCTTCAAACATCAACGAAGTAGCGCCTTGTGACAGGGGGCCATATACTATATAAGAGTGCCCGGTTATCCAGCCAATATCGGCGGTACAGAAATAAACCTCTTCGGGCTGATATTGAAACGTGGTATCGAAAGTAAAACCGGTATAAATCATATAGCCGCCACAAGTATGTACAACGCCTTTAGGTTTACCTGTGGATCCCGATGTGTACAGGATAAACAACATATCCTCGGCATCCATTTCTTCAGCGGGGTAATCTGTTGCGCCTTGTGTTTCAACTTTCTTAATCTCATCTTCCCACCAAACATCACGGCCTTTTATCATAGACACCGGTGTACGGGTACGGGTTAACACAATTACCTTTTTAACTGACGGGCAGGTTACCAACGCATCATCAATAATAGATTTTAGCGGGATGTCTTTATTACCCCTAAAGCCACCATCGGCCGTTATTACAATATTACATTCAGCATCCTGGATCCGGTCGGATATCGACTGGGCAGAAAATCCCCCAAAAACAACCGAGTGGATGGCCCCTATCCTGGCGCAGGCTAATATGGCGATAGCCAACTCGGGCACCATGGGCATATATATACAAATGCGGTCGCCTTTTTTGGCGCCGTTGTTTTTAAGTACGTGGGCAAACTGGCAAACCTTTTCGTACAATTGGCGATAGGTTATTACCCTGTGATGTTCGCTGGGGTCATTCGGCTCCCAAATGATGGCTGTTTTATCGCCGATGGTATCCAAATGGCGGTCAAGGCAGTTCTCGGTAATATTCAGCTTAGCTCCCTGGAACCATTTAATTTTTGGCTCTTTAAAATTCCATTCTAAAACTTTATCCCACTTTTTTTTCCATAAAAATGTGTCCGCTACACCTGCCCAAAAGTCTTCGGGCTGCTCTATGCTATGTTTATAAACTTCTTTGTAATGGTCGAATGAGGTAATTTTCATTGCTGTATGTATAAAATTGGTTATTGGTGGTTTTTCTTAGCGGAGACGCAAAATAGTGATTTATTACAGATGTGTAAATGAAAAAACACACTTTGGAAAGATTGTATTATTTTTGAGTAATGAAAAACCTTTTTAAGAAGAGATACTTTTTAGAAGTTTATATACCAATAGGGATAGCTATTGCTCCTTTTGTAATGCTGCTTGGGGGGCTGTTCGGTTTAAATTTAAAGCTTTCAGTATGTTTTGGCGCAGGCATGTTGGTTGCAATAATAGGCCGTATTATATACTTAGCCACACGTAAAACCAGCCAAACTTAGGGCGCGTAAATACTTGTTTTTATTGCCGTTTGATATTTTTTCAAATATTTTAAAAACACTGTTGTCTATTTCACTTTAAATCCTGATATTTGCAATCCCTTTAATAAAAGGGATTTTTAAATTAATTGTCATGTCAAGAATTTGTGATCTAACAGGAAAAGCGTCAATAGTTGGTAACAACGTTTCTAACTCAAACCGCAAAACTAAACGCAGGTTTCATCCAAACCTTAAGCTTAAAAAGTTTTATATCCCTGAAGAAGATAAATGGATTACCTTAAAGGTATCTACATCAGCTGTTAAAACTATCAGCAAAAACGGGATAACAGCTTGTATCAACAAGTTTGTAAAAAAAGGTTATATATAGTAGTTGTACGTTAGACGTTTTACGTTGTACGTAGAGCAAATAACGGATAACATCATTTGAAAATAACGTAAAACGTTTAACGTAATACGTACAACATAACAAGAAGATGGCTAAGAAAGGTAATAGAGTTCAGGTAATTTTAGAGTGCACAGAGCACAAGGCAACCGGTATGCCGGGTATGTCTCGTTACATTACCACCAAGAACAAAAAGAACACAACCGAAAGATTGGAAATGAAAAAATTCAACCCGGTTTTGCGTAAAGTAACTGTTCATAAAGAAATTAAATAATTAGTTGCAAGTTATATGTTGCAAGTTGCATGAACAGATCAGCGACTTACAACTTAAACCTTACAACCTTCAACAAATAAAAACATGGCAAAGAAAGTAGTTGCAACCCTGAAAGTTGCCGGTAAAGGCAAAGATTATTCAAAAGTTATTACCATGACTAAGTCTCCAAAAACTGGCGCTTATTCATTCAAAGAGCAAATCGTAGCTAACGAGTTAGTTAAAGAAGCTATTGCCGGTAAATTATAATCGGGAATAACCTTATATAATATTAAAGCCATCTTGTTAACTCGAGAGGGCTTTTTTTATTTGATGTGCAGATGCGTGGATATGCAGATGTGCAAATGAAGAAATGATTTTAATCTTATAATTGTTAACTTACATAGCCGCATATTTGCATCTGCACATTTGCATATTTTCACATCTGCACATCTAACACATGGGACTATTTGATTTTTTCAAGAAAAAGGAGAGCACACCACAGGAACAGGAGGCGCTTGATGTTGGTTTAGAAAAAACCAAGGATAACCTATTTTCGAAGATCACCAAGGTAATAGCCGGTAAATCAACCGTTGATGATGATGTACTGGATGAGCTGGAAGAAGTACTGGTAACATCAGATGTTGGGGTAAAAACTACCTTAAAAATTATCGACCGGATCCAGGCCCGTGTAGCCCGCGATAAATATGTAAGCACTACCGACCTGAACGGTTTGCTTCGCGATGAGATCCAGCAACTACTTGCCGAAAACAACAGTAATGATTTTTCGAGTTTTGAATACGGCACCCATAAGCCCTATGTAATTATGGTAGTTGGCGTTAATGGTGTGGGCAAAACCACCACCATTGGCAAGCTGGCCAACAAACTAAAACAAGCCGGCAACCAGGTAGTGTTAGGTGCAGCCGATACTTTCCGCGCGGCAGCGGTTGACCAGATAAAACTTTGGGGAGAGCGTGTAGGGGTAAAAGTTGTAGCGCAGGCTATGGGATCAGATCCGGCGTCGGTAGCTTTTGATACCTTAAAATCGGCCGTTGCCAATGGTGATGATGTAGCAATTATTGATACCGCAGGCCGTTTACATAACAAGGTTGGTTTGATGAACGAGCTAACCAAAATCAAAAATGTAATGGATAAGGTGGTGCCTGGCGCACCGCACGAGATATTGCTGGTATTGGATGCATCAACCGGGCAAAATGCTATTGAGCAATGCAAACAGTTTACAGAAGCTACTGCAGTAAATGCCCTGGCGTTAACAAAATTAGATGGCACAGCCAAAGGCGGTGTAGTTATAGGCATATCAGACCAGTTTAAAATACCGGTTAAATATATAGGCGTTGGCGAAGGCGCAGATCAATTACAGTTGTTTGATCGGAAGGCGTTCGTGGACTCACTTTTTAAGGATTAAGGCGGGATAGAATAAATACATGCGTACTAAAGAAATTATAAAGCCGATACTAACCAAAAAACCATGTGTAAACGTGGTGACTTTAGGTTGTTCAAAAAACACTTACGATTCTGAGATCTTGATGGGTCAGCTTAAGGGCAATATGTTTGATGTTGTGCACGAGTCGGATAAAGTGGGGAAGGACGATATCATTGTAATTAACACCTGCGGCTTTATTGATAATGCCAAGCAGGAATCCATCGACACCATATTACAATACAGCGAGCTTAAGGACCAGGGTAAAGTTGGGAAGGTAATTGTTACCGGCTGTCTGTCTGAACGTTATAAGCCTGAACTGGAAGCAGAGATCACTAACGTTGATGCTTATTTCGGGACTAACGATCTGCAAAACCTGCTAACCTCGATAGGTGCAAACTACAAGCACGAGTTAATTGGCGAACGTTTATTAACTACGCCATCGCACTTTGCTTATTTTAAAATTGCCGAGGGTTGTAACCGCCCCTGCTCGTTTTGCGCGATACCATTAATGCGTGGCAAACACTTAAGTACGCCGATGGAGGACCTGGTTAAAGCCGCAGAGAAATTAGCCAAAAGCGGAACCAAAGAATTAATATTTATTGCCCAGGATTTGACCTATTACGGCCTTGACCTTTACGGCAAACGTAACCTGGATGAGTTACTTCGCCGCATCTCTGATGTTAATGGCATTGAATGGATCAGGTTACAATATGCCTACCCTTCCGGCTTCCCGATGGAGATTTTGGATGTGATGAATGAGCGCAGCAATATCTGTAAGTATATGGATATGCCGTTGCAGCACATCACTGATAACATGCTGAAATCAATGCGCCGTGGTATCACCAAACAAAAAACTATCGACGTAGTAAATGAAATCCGTGATAAGGTGCCCGGCATTGCCATGCGTACCACGCTGATAACCGGCTATCCCGGCGAAACCGAGCGCGACTTTGAAGAAATGCAGCGCTGGGTTGAAGATACCAAGTTTGACCGGTTGGGTTGCTTCACCTACTCGCACGAAGAAAAAACGCATGCACACGCTTTGGTAGATGATGTGCCTGAAGAAGTAAAACAAGCACGCGCTGACGCCATTATGGAAATTCAGCAGGAAATTTCTTTCGAAAAAAACCAGGAGCGGATCGGCAATACCTATAAAGTGCTAATCGACAAAAAAGACGGCCCTTACTTTGTTGGCCGTACCGAATATGATTCGCCCGAGGTTGATAATGAGGTTTTAATTGACGCAACAGTTGATTATGCCACCATCGGCAGTTTCGTGAATGTAAAGATTGACACTGCCGAAGACTTTGACCTTTATGGACATATTGTAAAATAATACTTGTTTTCATTTAACTACGTATATTAGTTAAGTGAAACCATTAAATCTTATCTTAATTTTATTCTACTGCTTTATATTCTCTTGTTCTCAACACGAAAAAAACAATAAAAAGCGAATATCGGTGAAAAATAGCCGTTCCCTATCAACCCAAGTTGATACATCGTCAGGCATCTTTATTGATACAGTTTATGGCTCGTGGGATAGTATCAAACTAAAAAAGATAAAATACTATCTTACCCCTCCACCCATTACCCCTTTACCATTTGGCCTTAAAGTAAATTTGAAGAATTTTGTAACCGCCACAGAATTCTTTGCTAATCTTCAAAGTGGCCGTGGTAATGTAATTAATTCAAATTCAAATTTTTTCAGAGAGGTTAAAATATATAAGCTACCTCCTGTCCAAAAGGTAAATTTCATTTCCGTTGATCAGCCCAACCCTACTAAATGTCAAGATGGGCAAATGTTTAGCAATCTACTAAAGTTTGACCTGTATCAATACCGGCTTCCTGATATAAATAAATATCAAGTTTATTATTTCACTGATTTTAACAACGAGCAGCTATATCCCTCTAATGTCCGAAAAAATTGTATTGTGCATTTGAACGAGTTTTATGCAGGCTATCTAATATTTTATGACCCATTTACAAAAGAGGCGAACGTAATCAGAATTTATTCTGATGCTTATGTTGATGGGATGGCACTCCATACATTTTTCTACATTGATAAGAGTCAAACTATAACATTATCCAATTTTTCGGCTCCTTCTGATGATCAGGGTGATGACCCAGATCACCCATACAAAGGCTATGATACTATTGTTAGGGTTACATCAACAGGAGAGATTGTTTTGAAACAGATGTCTAACTAATATCACCTATTGATCTTTATGGACATATTGTAAAATAGTACTTGTTAGACATGAAAAGATTAGCTTGTTTCTTCGTTATCATATTAACTACTTCCTGCTCTACTCAACAATCATTAATTAAGTCCTCAAAATTTGATATTAGGAAATTTGAGCTTAATAAAGTTAATGGCGAGGTTAATTATACATTAAAGGACGGAACGACGATTAGGCGGCTGGAATATCAAGACGTCTTTTTAGAGGAAATAAGAAAATCTAATAGTGCCTTTACTTTCCGAAAATCCTATTTCATAAGCACCGGGCGACTTAAATCTTTTGCAACGTTATTTTATTCATTTCCTGTAGCAAGTGTGAACGAATACAACGAAAGCGGGAAACTTACTAAGTCGACCAATTTTGACAAAAACTATAAGTTTTCTATTTACGATTTGGCAAAAAAAATAAAATCCGAATTTAAAAAAGATATAATGGTTAGTAGTCTCGGTTTAGGCGTTAACCGGGGATATGAAAAAACACCTTTCTATGAAGTATCTATCCTTTTGGGGCCTTCTGCAAAGTCTAATCGACGAGTAATTAAAGTCGATGGAAATAACGGAAATATATTATCTGATTTAATTCAGGTATATGACGACGGTGCTCAGTAAAACAGCAGAGCCCTTTATCGACATATTGTAAAATAAAACAAACCCATTGCGTAATAGTCTAAATGATTTTTACATTTGAGCAATGGACGTTGCCTGTATAAGCTATAAAGAAACTGGGTTCTTTTCCCCAACAGTAATTGATTACCTGGAAGATAAGCCGGAATTAAGAGAATTTTATAGCCACCGCCCTACTCCTGACGGCTTTGATGAGTTCCTAAAAAACAAAAAAGTAGTTGCCGACAGGGAACTATTGGCTGACACATTAACAGACCAATATCAAATCATTGCACAATATGCCCGCATCTGGAATCCCGGATTTTCTGTGCCTCAACCCGTTCAGCAAAATATCAAGAGTTTAAGATCGCCCAATACTTATACCATAACTACCGGGCACCAGCTGAATATATTTGCAGGTCCCCTATACTTCATTTATAAGATAGTTACCGCCATAAAGCTTACGCAACAGCTAAAGGCGCAGTTCCCCGATAAAAATTTTGTGCCCGTTTACTGGATGGCATCGGAAGATCATGATTTTGCCGAAATAAGCTATACCATCATTGGTGGTAAAAAAGTGCATTGGTGGCTGGAGTCATCCGGCGCGACAGGCCGCATCCACCCCGAAACTTTGCGGCAGGCCCTTAACCAATACAAAGGCGTGCTGGGTATGGCGGATCACGCGCCCGAATTAGCCGAGATAGTTGAAACCGCTTATACCCGGTTTGACAGGCTGGCCGATGCTACGCGTTACATGGTAAACGCCTTGTTTGGCCAATACGGCCTGGTTATAATTGATGCTGATAACCAGCGTTTAAAGCAGCAGTTCGCCCCTATTATTGAGCATGATATTATTGAGCAAAACAGCTTTAAAAACATTACAGCCACCAACGAAAAACTACACAACTTAGGCGTACATATCCAGGTTAACCCCCGCGAGATCAATTTCTTTTACATGAAAGGCAACCTGCGCGAACGTTTGGTGTTTGAGGATGGCCGCTATAAAGTATTAAATACCGACATCAGCTTTACCGAAGACGAACTAAGGCAGGAAATAAAGAAACATCCCCAAAAGTTTAGCCCTAATGTGGTAATGCGCCCGCTGTACCAGGAATGTATTTTACCCAACATTGCCTACATAGGCGGCGGCGCAGAGGTGGTTTACTGGCTGGAGTTAAAATCCAACTTTGAGTATTATCAAATTGATTTCCCTATACTGATATTGCGTAATTCGGGATTGGTGATACGTAAAGAATCGGCAGCTAAAATAAAGCGGATGGAACTGGCACCGGCTGATATCTTTAAATCAACAGATCAGTTAAAAACCTACTGGATAAAAAAACATAGTGGTCATAACTTATCGCTGCAAACAGAATGGGCGGAATTGACCGCTATCTTCTCCAAACTAAAAGAACGCGCTGCCAAAATAGACCCAACGCTCGGCCCATCAACCGAAGCCGTACAGGCGCGCTTAAAAAAGGCTATAGACAACCTCGAAAAGAAGTTAGTTAAAGCCGAAAAAAACAACTACCATACCCGCCTGGAGCAAATAGAACAAATAAAAACCGAGCTTTTCCCCGCCAATAGCTTACAGGAACGTAATGAGAACTTTGGTTTGTTGTATGTTAAATGGGGACAAACTTTTATTAATGAGCTTATCCGCAATTTTGAGCCGCTGGCTTTTGAGTTTGCGGTTTTAACCGAAGCATAAAGCGGCGCGACAATAAAGAGTATTATATTTGCACATGCTCGTTACCGAATCGGCTTTAAGAATCTTCACCCAAAATATTTTCCTGGCAATGGGTTGGAGGAACGTAACGAGGACTTGGTTGCTATAGGTTAAATGAAGACAGGTTTTTATTGACGAACTCATCCAAAAATTTTGAACCGTTTGGATTTCGAATTTGCGGTGCTGACGGAATAACTTTATTTAGTTCTTTTTAATTATTAATTTATTCAGTTACGTTGGGATTTTACTATTTTTAGCTTCCTTATCATAATTGATCTATGCGGACCATTTACAAAAATTTAAGTTACTCTTGCTGTGTTTTTTTGATCGTTTTATTTGCAATAGCTTGCTCTAAAAGTGGCAATGACCCAAAACCAGACCCTACTCCAACAAACCCTACTAATAATCCGGTTACTATTTCGTCACTTAGTGTAACCAGCGGTGAGGCTAGTACAACAGTAATAGTAAATGGAACTAATTTTAGTACAACCATATCTGCCAACCAGGTGCTTTTTAATGGCACCGTTGCGATTGTTACAGCTGCAAGTACTACCCAACTAACAGTTAAAGTACCGCAAGACGCAAGTAGCGGTGCTGTAACAGTTACAGTAAATGGCGGCGCAACCGTAACCGGTCCGGTTTTCACTTTTATAGGACCAGTAAAAATAACTTCAATTGATGTTAACAAAGGTACTGATGGTGCTGTGGTTAAAATTACCGGGGCAGGGTTTAGCACAACCCTTACAGACAACAAAGTGTTGTTTAATAACAAACCCGCAAGTATTACTGCGGCTACTGCAACGTTATTAACGGTTACTGTCCCAGTTAATCCCGGAACAGGGGCAATTACAGTTTCAGTTGGTAGCGGTTCTCCAGTTACAGGCCCAACGTTTACCTATGTAGAGTTCTTGAAAATCACATCTACGGACGTAACCAAAGGAATCGCGGGAGCTACTGTTAATATAACAGGCACAGGATTTAGCACTTCAATAACAGATAACAAATTGTTTTTTAACGGGATAGCGGCAACAGTATCGTCTGCAACTACTACACTTCTTTCTGTCAAAGTGCCGCAAGGCTGCGGGGTTGGTAAATTATCAATATCAGTTGGCGGTCAATCTTTTGAAGGCCCAAGTTTTGATTACTATTTAAGTACTACGGTTACAACACTTGCAGGTAACATACCTGCCTTTGCAGATGGAACAGGGACTGCGGCAAATTTTGAATATATTAAAGGAATTGCGATTGACAATGTCGGTAATATATATGTAACTGATTATGACAATCATAGAATACGTAAAATTACCCCAAGTGGAGTGGTAACTACCTTGGCTGGAATAGGTATCAGCAATACATCACCTGTACAAAACCCTTACTGTATAACTGTTGATAAAGATGGTAATGTGTACTTTACAGGTTCAGCTCGTGGTGTTCAAAAAATTACGCCTGCAGGTGTTGTAAGCACCTACGCCGGAGATTCCGGCTCTACTTATATAGCAAATCCATCCTTTAATGCTATTTCAGGACTTGCAACTGATGCGAATGGTAACGTTTATGTAGCAGATGAGAATTCTGCTATACCTACTGCATTAATTCGTAAAATATCTTCTAATGGTGTGACTACAATAGCTGGAAATGGCCGGGGTACGGCAGTTGACGGGACAGGTACAGCTGCACGTTTTGCAGGTTTAGGTGGACTTAGTGCCGATGCGGCAGGTAATATCTATGTTAATGATTATGGACTTATAAGGAAGATTAATACATCTACACAGGTTACCAGTTTTTCTCCGCAGGCAGATGTAGTTAGTACTGCCGTCGATAAAAACGGAAATGTGT
This sequence comes from Mucilaginibacter sp. UYCu711, assembly GCF_050433825.1. Classification (NCBI taxonomy): domain Bacteria; kingdom Pseudomonadati; phylum Bacteroidota; class Sphingobacteriia; order Sphingobacteriales; family Sphingobacteriaceae; genus Mucilaginibacter; species Mucilaginibacter sp. UYCu711. Next base: position 50,631 of record NZ_JBNPWM010000007.1, read on the forward strand.
ATTTTGTAACTTCGATAGGCCGTCAAGTTAAGGTTGTTAACCAGCAAGGTATAGTTAGTATTGTAGCTGGCAATTGGGCACTTGATGGATATGATGACGGGGATCAATATACAGCAAGGTTTACCAATAAATGCACGCTTGCTGTTGATGCTGCCGGAAATATTTATGTAGCAGATCAACATAGGGTAAGAAAAATAACAATCAAATAATTCTATCCGATGGCCTGCATAAGATTGTTTTATCTTTACACATGCTTGTTACCGAATCTACTTTAAGAACATTCACCCAAAATATTTTCCTGGCGATGGGTTGCAGCGAAGAACACGCCGTTTTAGCGGCTGATGTTTTATTACTGTCTGATCTTCGCGGGATTGATTCGCATGGTGTTGCCCGGTTAACAGGCTATATCCGCCTGTGGGAGAAGCAACGCATCAACCCTACACCCAACATCCAGATAGTACACGAAACACCAACCACCGCCACTATTGATGGGGATGCAGGCCTTGGCTTAGTGGTAGCGCCGTTTGCTATGCAGGTTGCTATTAAAAAGGCGGAACTATACGGTTCAGGCTGGATCTCTATCCGCAACTCCAACCATTTTGGTATTGCCGGCTATCACGCTTTAATGGCGGTGCAGAAAGATATGATCGGCTTTGCCATGACTAACGCAAGCCCATTGGTTGCGCCTACATTTTCCAACGAACGTATGTTAGGGACCAATCCTATGTGCTATGCTTTCCCGGCCGGCAAATATCCACCGGTGGTAGTTGATATGGCTACTTCGGCAGCGGCAAATGGCAAGCTGGAAATAGCCCAACGGTCAGGCAAGCAGGTGCCAGAAGGTTGGATCCAGGATAAGGATGGAAACTATACTACCGATCCTCACGCTCTAAAAAGTGGTGGTTCATTATTACCATTAGGTAGCGACCGCGATCATGGCAGCCATAAAGGGTTTGGGTTAAGCGCTACGGTTGATATTTTATCGGCTGTATTATCGGGCGCTAATTATGGCCCCTGGGTGCCGCCATTTGTGTCGTTCCTTGAGCCACCTACCGACCCGGTTGGCTCGGGCATCGGCCATTTTTTAGGCGCTATGCGCGTAGATGGTTTCCGCCCGGTTAACGAGTTTAAAGATCACCTGGATAATTGGGTGTCGCGCTTTAAATCAGCCTCACAAATTGATCCCAGCCAAAAAGTAGTTATCCCCGGCGAGCCTGAGTATGAAGCTGAAATAGACCGCCGCAAAAACGGTATACCATTGGTTGATGCTGTGGTTAAAGATTTGAATGAACTGGCAGAGAAGATGAATGTTAGCCCCCTCCGCCCCCTAAAGGGGGTACTTTAGGAGTTAAGTTCGATCTATATCTTATAAACAAAAAGGGACTTGGTAAAACCAAGTCCCTTTTTTATGCTATTAAGTACCCCCTTTAGGGGGCGGAGGGGGTTAATGAATAATCTTAAATAACCTGCTCCATCTTATCTTGCTAAAAAAGGAAGCATCGTCATCAATGCTCATCCATACAAATAGCGCCTTACCAACTATGTGATCTTCGGGAACAAATCCCCAAAAGCGCGAATCGTCCGAGTCGTGGCGGTTATCGCCCATCATCCAGTAATAATTCATTTTAAAGGTATAACTGTCGGCTTTTTTACCATTAATTAATATATCGTTGCCTACTATCTGCACTTTATTGTTTTCATACACGCTAATACAACGCGCGTATATTGGGTAAGTAACGGTATCCAGTTTTACTGTCCAGCCTTTTTTAGGAATGATGATTGGCCCGTAATTATCTACGTTCCATTTAAAATCATGCTGTTTCGCAAACAACAAGTTTGGTGCAACAGCGGGGTGGTTAGGGTTGGTAGGATAAACCCAATCCGCGTCGCCTTGTTTTTTTATGTTTGGCGTGATGGATTTAATATTTGAATATCCTTTTAAAGTAAGATAAGCATCCTTTGTCATAGTAGGATAGGTCGCACCTTCATACATAGAAACATGCAGATCCTGTAATACGTCCGGATTAAGATTCACTCCGGTGGTTTGGACCGAGTAATCAATTTGCGCCTCTGGCGGGTTCTCTGCAGCTTTGCCGTTTATAAAAACCTGCGCGTTAACAACGCTTAAGGTATCGCCGCCAACACCCTGGCAGCGTTTAATAAAATTCTCACGCTTATCAACCGGGCGATAAAGCGGCGAATCGGCATCCATTGGGTAGTTAAATACTACTACATCGCCTTTTTTAACATCGCTAAAACCTGGCAGGCGGTAATAAGGCAGTTTGATGCCGTCCCAATAAGCTTTGGTATTTATCAGCGGCATGGTATGGTGCGCAAACGGAAAGGCCACCGGTGTCATTGGTGTACGCGGGCCATAATTTAACTTACTAACAAATAAAAAATCGCCAACCAGTAACGATCTTTCCATTGATGGTGTAGGTATAGTGTAAGCCTCTATAAAAAAGGTCCTTATCAGCGTAGCGGCAATTACAGCAAACACAATGGCATCCAGCCACTCACGGCTTTTGGTTTTCTTTTTGGCCTTTGTATTTGTTTTTTTCTTATTCCAGAATTTCCAGTTCATTATCTTTTTAAATATCGGGGGTAAAGTATTTATTATTTAGGATAAATCAAACATATCCGCTACCGAATAAAAGCCCTTTTTATCAGCCACCCACTCGGCAGCTAATACGGCACCCAGCGCAAAGCCATTACGGTTATGCGCGGTATGTTTTATTTCGATGGTGTCAACTTCCGAATCATACAGCACGGTATGTGTGCCCGGCACGCTATCTATCCGGTACGATTCGATTAGTACATCCTGGGCCTTAGCATTATCATCGGCAGGGTTATTAATATCTGTTAAGATATTTACCCATTGCTTTTTGTTGTCCAGGTTTTCAATTATGCCTTCGGCGATGGTGATAGCCGTTCCGCTGGGCGAGTCTAATTTTTGGGTATGGTGAATCTCCTCAACCTGCACCTCATAATAGGGGTGCTTGTTCATGAGCTTGGCCAATACTTTGTTGATATGGAAAAATATATTTACGCCTACGCTAAAGTTGGTTCCGTAGATAAAGGCATTTTCGCTGGCGTTATATTTTTCTTTTATGGCTTCTAACTGTTCATACCACCCCGTAGTGCCTACAACAATAGGTACGCCTGCGTTAAAACAGTAATCAATATTTCCTAACACGGTACCTGGTGTGCTAAACTCTATCGCTACATCAGCTTTTTGCAGGTTTTCGGCGGTAAGATCGTGCTGGTTATCCTGATCTATGGTTAATACAATTTCGTGTTTACGGTCGGTAGCGATCTTTTCAATGATCTTACCCATTTTGCCGTAACCTAATAATGCGATCTTCATTTGTGATATTTTACTTTTATTGGCGGGTGCAAATATAACCCTCTTTATCTGAGTGTAAAGGTAAGTTTTAAACCCGGAATAAATGCGCCATCAAAATTTTGAGCATACACCGGCTGGTTCATCAAAGTAGGTGCAAGCTTTACGCTAAAATTGTTATCCATAGAGTAGGAATGCATAAACTTGGCATCAACATAAGCATCAATAGTTTGTATGCCCCAGGCTGCTACAAAAAGCAATACGCTTAAGTCGCGGTAACGCGCATAACCTCTTACTGCGTCGTTAATTGCGGCATCGTCATAGTTGTTGGCCTTAAATAATTGATACAAGTCATAATACTTATCGCCGGGAGCGGGCTGCGTACCTTTGGCCCGGTACCGCGCTATAGCCAGGTCCTCGGTATAGGCGCCCTGATTAAACCTGTACATTAAAACCAATAAGGTTAACCCGGTATAAATAACCGGCACTTTCCATATCCTGTGGTTATACACCTGGCCCAGGCCGGGTATTATTACTGAACGGTGCCATGCCTTGCTTGGGCTATGTGTACTATCGGGATGATAAACTTTTTCGACAGTTGATTTTGGCGCAAAAGCTTTGCCTTTGGCCGTGTCTTTACGTGCCTGTATACTATCGGCCCTGCTTTGTGAGCCGGGCATTAAAGGCACAACCGGCACTTGTGCCATGGCCGAAAAACTAAATGCTATTAATAAGCCAATAATTAAAAAGTATCTCTGCATTTTTTACCAATCCAACATTTCAAGAATGCGGCCAAGATCATCTTCCGACAAAAAAGGAATTTCAATAACACCTTTACCCTGGCTGCCTACTTTTAGTTTAACTTGCGAGCTAAACTTAGAGGCCAGGTCGTCCTGGATCTTTTGTATCTGAAACGACGGCGGCTCGGGTTGTTTCCCTTCCTTTTTGATACGCAACTTTTGCAGATCGCGCACCATCTCTTCCACTTTACGAACGGATAAACCTTGCTGAATAATATGTTTGTGCAAATATAATTGTTGTGCGGGGTCCTCAACGGTTATTAACGCACGTGCATGGCCCATGCTTAACTCACCGTCGCGGATAGATGCCTGGATGGATGGGGGAAGTTTTAACAACCTTAAATAGTTGGTAACGGTCGACCGGTTTTTACTTACACGCTCGCCCAGTTCTTCCTGTTTCAGGCCAACCTCATCCAGCATCCGCTGAAAAGATAAAGCTACTTCAATAGCGTTAAGGTTTTCGCGCTGGATATTTTCTATCAGCGCCATCTCCAGCATTTGCTGGTCGTTAGCCGTGCGTACGTAAGCCGGGATATGGGTTAACCCTGCCAGTTTTGATGCACGTAAACGGCGTTCGCCTGATATTAACTGGTATTGGTGGGCGTTAACGCGGCGAACAGTAATGGGCTGTATCAAACCCTGCAGCTTAATAGAAGCCGACAGATCGGCCAACGCCTGCTCATCAAAATCAGTACGCGGCTGAAACGGGTTAACCTCTATCTCTGATAATTTAATATCATTTACAGAGCCCAGCCCGTTAACCTCGGCCGATGCGCCGGTATTGTTATTATTGCTACTATTTGGTTTTTTATAAGGCAGTACGTTTTCAGAGTCGTTTAACAGTGCACTTAATCCCTTGCCTAAAGCATTCCTTTTTTCTGCACTCATGCTATACGGTTTCTGTTGTTGCGCTTACCTCGGTTTTCACTAATCCATTTTTTTTGATCACTTCGCGGGCAAGGTTCAAATAGTTTATGGCGCCTTTACAGGTGGCATCATGCATAATTACAGATACACCAAAGCTTGGCGCTTCACTTAAACGTGTATTACGTTGTATAATGGTATCAAATACCATGTCCTCAAAATGATTACGCACTTCTTCAACCACCTGATTTGAAAGGCGCAGCCTTACATCATACATTGTTAATAAGATACCCTCAATTTCTAACTGCGGGTTTAAGCGGTTTTGAACAATTTTTACCGTATTTAATAATTTGCCCAGGCCTTCTAACGCGAAGTATTCGCATTGTACCGGAATGATCACCGAGTCGGCAGCGGTTAAAGCGTTAATGGTAATTAAACCTAATGATGGCGAGCAGTCGATAATAATAAAATCATACTCATCGCGAATCTTATTAAAAACCTCCTGCATTTTATACTCGCGGTTGTCCAGATTGATCATCTCTATCTCGGCACCCACCAAATCAATATGCGCGGGTAGCAGGTCAAGGTTAGGCGTTTCGGTTTTGATGATAGCATCGCGCGGATCAACCTCGTTGATGATGCATTCATAAATACTGTTTTTTACGTTGCGGGGGTCAAACCCGATACCTGAGGTGGCATTAGCCTGCGGATCTGCATCAACTAACAATGTCCTATACTCTAATACGGCTAAACTTGCCGCCAGGTTAATGGATGATGTGGTTTTACCCACACCGCCTTTTTGATTGGCTAAAGCAATAATTTTACTCATTCTATTTCTCCAAAATTTTATAACGGTTTAACTGACAACGAAAAAAGAAATATTAATTTCTACCTTCGGGAAACTTTTTACCAAGCGCTAAGATATATATTTAAATAAAGGAGAAATCCACAGTTTTTGGCAATTTACAAACAATTTAAGGCAAGAATTATTGTGTTATTAGATTAAATGATTTCCAAATCAGCCAATTCAATAATTCTATAATTCAGTAATTCAATAATTAATGATCACTATCATTTCATCTACCAACCGCCCCGGGAGCTCGACCCTTAAAGTAGCACGCTATTACCAGAAAACGCTGCTTGAAAAGGGTGTCGAGGCCGGCATATTATCCATGGTGCAATTACCGCCAAATATCTTACAAACAGACCTATATGGAAAACGCAGCGCCGAGTTCCAGGAGATCCAGGACATTGTTGCCGCTACCGATAAATTCATTTTCATTATACCCGAATACAATGGCAGTTTCCCCGGCGCATTAAAAGTCTTTATTGATGCCTGTTCGTTCCCGGATAGTTTTTATGAGAAGAAAGCGGCGCTGGTGGGGATCTCATCCGGCAAATATGGCAACATACGCGGCATTGACCATTTTACCGGGGTATGTCACTATGTTAACCTACATGTTATGCCGCTAAAGCTGCATATAGCTAATATTAAAACAGAGTTTAACGAGTACAGCGATCTGTATAAAGAGGATACGGTGAAGTTTATTAATGATCAGATAGATAAGTTTATAAAGTTCTGAGTGGTGGGTGATGAGTTTTGAGTAGCGTTAACTCAAAACTATTTCCCTGTAATTAATTTGGCCATGCCAAATGCTGCAGCGGCCGCTAATGCGCCTATAACTAACACTTTAAATGCACCCGCTATAGGTGGCTGACCGGTAACTTTGCTTTTAAAATATCCAAAAACAAACAAGCAGATCATGGTAATAACGCATGAATATACCAGCGCTGTTTGCGAGTTGGCCTCAAAAAAATAAGGGCTTAGTGGAATAATCCCGCCAACTACATAGGATAAACCGATAGTAATGGCGCTTTGTGTAGCACGATTTGCCAACGGTTTTTCTAACCCTAATTCATAGCGCATCATAAAGTCAACCCATTTGTCTTTATCCTTGGCCATTTCATCGGCTACCTGCGTTTGCAACTGTTCAGACAGGCCGAAACTGGCAAATACTTCTTTCACCTCCGCTTTTTCCTGCTCAGGCACGCGCTCTACTTCATCATACTCGCGTTGCAGTTCGGCAGCATAGTGCTCGGCCTCCGTGCGGCCGGCTAAAAATCCCCCTAAACCCATAGCTATAGATCCTGCTACAATTTCGGCAATACCTGCTGTTATAACAATGCCTGACGAGTTTATCGCCCCGCTTAGTCCGGCAGCAAGGGCAAATGGTACCGTTAAGCCGTCGGACATGCCGATAACAATATCGCGGATGGTATCAGAGCTTTTTAGGTGCTGTTCGGGATGCATGATTAAATGTACAGCCATAACTTGTACTATCCACGCAAAAAGTACAATTTATTATCGGTCTGAATAGAGGGGGTTGATTGGGGCTTAAGTATCTAATATCTTACAAACCGAAATAGCCCTTTTGTTAACTAAAGGGCTATTTTTGTTTAACCTAATATATTTATATCCGTGCGTAAAATTTATTCCACTATCCTGTTTATTTTGGCAGCCGGCAGCATTGCCAGTGCGCAAAAAAAAGCCAATAACGTAAAAGCCGACACAACCAGTTTAAGTACGGTAACAGTAAAGGGTTATCTTTCAGATCAGCCCATGTTAAGTGTGCCAGCCTCGGTAAGTGTGATATCACCGGCGCAATTAAAGTTACAGCCCGATAACTCACTGGTATCAGTAATAAATACTGTTCCGGGTGTGCGTATGGAAGAGCGGTCGCCGGGCAGTTACCGGCTGTCTGTAAGAGGGAGTTTATTGCGGTCGCCGTTCGGCATACGCGATGTTAAAATTTATTTCGACGAGCTGCCGTTAACCGATGCAGGCGGCAATACCTATTTAAACGTTATCGATTTTAACAGCATACAAGGTATCGAGGTATTAAAAGGCCCCGATGGCAGTTTATTTGGCGCAAATTCGGGTGGGGTAGTTTTAATTAACCCGGTTAACCGTAATGATAATACCAACTTTATTACTGCAGGTTTTACAGGCGGCTCTTACGGATTGGCGCACGAAAACGTGGGTTTGCAACAGGTAAGCAACAACAACCAGTTCAATTTTAGCCAGGCTTACGAAACCTATCATGGCTATCGCGTACACAGCGATATGTACCGTCATTATTTCCAGGCAAGCGATAAGATCACTTATGGCGGCGTTAATTCGCTGAAGATATTAAGCTTTTATTCGGACCTTAAATATGAAACGCCTGGAGGCCTGACCCTGGCGCAATTAGCGATAGACCCAAGAGCTGCACGTCCATCAACCCCGGTAGTGCCGGGTGCTTTGGTGCAAAATGCCGGTATAGAAAATAAAATGACCTACGGCGGCGCGGTAAATGAGTGGCATATCACCCCTAACATCCGCAATGTATTTGCGGTGTACGGCGCTTATGTAAACTTTACCAATCCGTTCATTACCAATTACGAGCAGCGTTATGAGCGTACTTATGGCATGCGTACTTACTTTGAGTTTACCGGGACGCCTAAAAAGGATTTTAAATGGAAAGCTAACGTGGGCATGGAATGGGCGCAAACCAACGCCGACAATAACGATTACGGCAACCGCGCCGGCATACGCGACACCGCCCAAAATTTAGACAAGGTTAACACCGGCCAGCATTTCTTTTTCGCGCGGTATGAAGAAACTTTATATGACCGCCTGCATGTGGAGGCCGCGGCCAGTTTAAATTTTTATGGTTATAATTTTAAGAATGTTTACCCACGTAACCAAACGGCATTTACCAAACAAACATTTTCGCCCCAGGTAATGCCAAGGTTGGCGTTGTCTTACCAGGTTACCGGTAATTTTGTTTGGAGAGTATCTGCAAGCCGGGGGTATTCAACGCCAACATCGGCAGAAATCCGTCCATCGAACAATATCATCAACACCAGTTTAGGCGCGCAATATGGCTGGAGCTATGAAACAGGTTTCCGCTTGCGCAATAGTGATGAAACGATGTTGTTGGATGTATCGGCCTTTTATTTCCACTTAAACAATGCCATTGTACGCAGGCTTACTGCCGCGTCTACAGAATACTATACCAACTCAGGCGATATTAAACAGCCGGGCATAGAGCTTTATTTTACTGACTGGGTCATAAAACCAACCAACCAGGGCTTTATCCGTGGCTTACAAATAAGCGAATCATTAACCATCAGCAAATTTACTTTTGGCGATTACCGCGATGCCACTACCGGCTATGCAGGTAATGAGCTAACCGGTGTGCCGCGTAATGTAAGCGTTGCCAGTTTGCAGGTAAAGTTCCCGCAGTCATTATACCTGTACACCCAATACAATGCAACCGCACGCATCCCTTTAAATGAAGCCAATACCTTTTATGCGCCTAAATACAATTTAGTGCAGGCTAAAGCGGGCTGGCAACATCAATTGAGCAGTAAATCGCGATTAGAAATTTATGCGGGAGTTGATAACCTGCTTAACGAACAATATAATTTAGGCGCCGATCTTGATGCTGTAGGAAACCGTTTTTATAACCCATCGGCATTAAGAAATTACTATGCCGGCTTTAACGTGAAATTTTAATTTGGTTAGCAATAAGAGCACTCTTTTCTAAAACAGAACGCTCTTATTGCCGGGTCATTTTTTATACTGAAAAGTAAACGTGAGATCTTCGTGGTTATTATGGATGTGGAAAAAAAATTATTACACACTAAACTTTATCCACCCCTGCCCCTCATGCCCAAAAATAAATTGTTTGGGATAAATGATCTCGGACAGTAACTCTATTGAGTCAACAAAATTATCGGCCTCAGCATTATTAAAATATTGGCCGGCGTCGGCAATATAAAAACGATTGTTTTTTATGGCTTTCAAATCAGCAAAGCCGGGTAGTTGCAATAACTGGTCAATCTCAGTCATGCTTTGGGCAATGGTGTTGTTGCCGGGCATCAGCACAATTATATCCGGGTTAAGCTGCAGCATGGTTTCGGCAGTACCGCCGATGGCTGTGCCGCCGGCTATACTTAGGAGTTCGATTAAGTTATCATCGGCCAGTATAAGCGGATCTAAATTTATTATGCAGGCTACGGTTGGTTTTTGCTCTATAAACTTTAGTTTATGATGGATGATGTCAATGCGTTCCTGTTGTTCTTCTGTTAATTCCATGTGCGGGCACAAATTTAATAATATTAAAATAACACTAACTGCATATATTTACCGCGATGATACTGCTAACCTTTTTCCTGGGCGTTATAGCTAACTTTATCGGCTATATCCCGCCCGGAAACATCAACCTCACACTTGTACGCATCACCATAAACCGTGGCTTTAAACAGGCTATGCGATTTATTATTGCGTTTAGCTGCGCTGAATTTATCTTCACTTTCATCATTATGCATGGAGCTAAATGGCTGTCGGCACAAGTGCATTTAGATGTAGTGATTGATTGGGTGATGGTTGCCTTATTTTTAGTGTTAGGCACCATAACCTGGCTTAACCGAACCAAACCACCCGAAACCAAATACAGCGAACACGCCAGCATTAAATACGGCATCCTATTAGGTTTTGTTAACCCGATGCAGGTACCATTCTGGATGATATGTGGTACTTATCTGATAACACACGAATGGATCCTGGACGGCAATATAGCGCTGATCATATTTAGCATCGGATCGGCAGGCGGGTCGTTTTTATGTTTGTTTTTATACGCCAGGTTTGCACAATATATCCAAAGCAAATTCGCACTTAGCACCAGGGTAATTAACACGGCTATAGCTATTTTATTTTTCGGCTTAGCCGGATATCATGTGGTAAAGAGGGTTTATTTAGCGGTGAAGCCAAAGTATACGAATACCCTAAAACATTAATGTTTTTTCCACCTGGTGGCCGCTTTTTTATAACCCGCTGTTATCAACTCAACCATTTTTTTGTTATTAGGCGCGGTAGCTTTTACCAGCTTATCATAAGCTTCCTTTCTATAATATGGACTTTCATAATCGCAATAAAAAGCCCAAACAGAAATTGCGTCTGCTTTACTGCGAGTTTGCAGTTCTTTAATAAACTCTTTATTATAAGCAATGGCATAGTTGGTGGCGGCTCGTTGAAAAAGCGCAATAGCATCAGCAACCCAAACGCCATTAACAGAGACATCGATTATCTTTTTGGTTAACGCCTTATGGCTTACGCACCTTATCTCGAAAAACCGGGTGAAATAATAGGGAGGCACATAAGTTAACGTGCGTCCATAAGTGGTCTGCTCGGTCCAGCCATATAGCTTTTTAAGCTCTTTAAAGTTGGAAGGAAACTCATTAAAAAATGTTTTCTGATATGGAATAGTATCACTATGTAGGGTTACAAAACCTCTGCGATATGTTTCTTTATAAAAATCGACACTATGTTTTTGTGCCTGAGCGACACTTATCAGCAAAAAAAACAAAGCGCATAAAAAAATAGATCTTTTCATTAGTTAGTCTTAAATAAGGTTTTGTTATACAGCCGGGGTTTTACTTTTTAAGTTCCAAATCTTCTCGGCCTTTCTTCCAATCAACCAAAACGAGGCTGCCAGGATAGCAAAGAAAACCGTCTTGTTGGTATTGTCCCAAAAATATTCAAAATATTTGGTGTAGATAAAAATAATTAGAAATGTGATGCCAAATTCGCGCGAGATATCATCCTTATTTTTTAAACCAAACAGCAGGAAGCCACCCGCAACGCACATAGAAATAATGCCCCAATAAAATAAACTGATCTGCTTGATATGGTACCACCTGTCAAGGCTACCCAGGTTGCCAAATATGCTTAACAACCAAAGCGACATAAACAGGTACAACAACCCAACTACGTAAGTATGCTCGGCAAAGTAGCTAAACCATTTACGGTTGCGCAGCACCGCGCAGGCTGCAACCAACAAGCTACCGAATGCAACGAAACGAAGCGGGTAGTTCATTCCTAAAAAGTAATCCGTCCAATGGGTTTGGAAACCGGTTTCGGTACCAAACCAACTGCCTAATGATATCAGCGCGAAGATCCAGATCAACCGCGAGTTCATCCGCCAGCCTAAAAAGCCATACACAAAAACCGACAGCAGGAAAAGCAGCGAGTAATGGCCCGTCCCTCTGTCCAGCGTTTTGCCCAGGTAAGCTATGCAGCAGGCAGTAAACAGTATGCCGGTAAATATTACGGCTTCATTGCTGAAGATCTTTTCGGGATATAATCGTTCACGGCGACGCCCCCAGAAAAACAGGAAGGCCGCTAAAATAGCCGAACATATACTGATGATGATATCAGGCGTATAATACAAATGCTTAAGCCAGTTAACCACCACGTCGTTAACTATCAAAAAGGTAAATGATACCCCGCCACAGATCAGCGCTATCCAAAACGAATACTTGGCCAGCCGCATCCAGTCAAACCCCTTTACTTCATAAGAGCTGCGCAGGCTTTCGGCCTTTTCATTACTCAACAAACCTCCTTTTTCCCAATGGGTGATGGTTTTGTTCAGGAATTCGCTTTCGCTTTTATCGATGTTTAATTTAGTCATTGGTCATGTATCATTAGTCATTGGGGGTATTTTCAATAACTAATTCATAGGTATAACAAAACTATCAATTAAAGTTCCGCAATTAATAAAAAAATCACTAATGACCGATGACTACTGACCAATTAACTTTAAAACGTCTTCCTTATCCTTGGCTATTTGCACCTTTAATTCGTCCAGGCCATTAAATTTAACGTCGCCGCGGATAAAATGCAGGAACTCCATACGGATGGTTTCGTTGTAAATTTCTTTATCAAAATCAAACAGGTTAACTTCAATATTGCGATTCATGCCGTTAATGGTAGGGCGGCTGCCTATATAGGCCATGCCTTTATATTCAGTACCCGAGTGTTGTACTTTAACAGCGAAGATGCCATCGGCAGGGATAAGCTTATATCTTTCTTCGACCTGGATATTGGCAGTAGGGTAACCAATTTGGCGGCCTATCTGGTCGCCCCGGATAACCTTGCCGGTGATGAAGAACGGATAGCCCAAAAACTGGTTAGCCAGGTCAATATCGGCAACTAATAACGCTTCGCGGATCCGGGTAGAGCTTACCGCTACGTCATTAATATCCTGCTCGGGTATCTGAATTACCTCGTAACCATAAATTGGCGCCAGTTGGAGCAAATCGCTCAAGCCACCGCGGCGGTCCTTACCAAAACGATGGTCGTAACCTATCACAATTTTTTTGGTACCTATTTTACCAACCAGCACATCGCGGATATAATCCTCGGCGCTTTGGTTAGAGAAGTCTCTTGAAAACGGAGTGATGATTAAATGATCAACGCCTAATTGCTCCAGCAATGCAGCCTTTTCACTAATGGTGTTGATCAGTTTTATACTTTCATCCTCCGGGTGCAATATCATCCGGGGATGCGGAAAAAAAGTAAGGATAACCGTTTCGCCGCCCGTTGCATCGGCCAACTCCTTTATGCGCGATATGATTTTGCGGTGCCCCAGGTGTACACCATCAAATGTACCGATAGTTACAACGACATTTTTAACAGGCTTAAATTCATCAATATGATGGTAGATCTTCATTTGTTTGATTGCACAGATAGTTTTTCGATTACACCGATTTAATCACCTTATTCTCCTTGATTACTGCTACCAGGTCCATCACCTCCCATGCATCTTCCAATTTAAAGTTTCCGCTGCGGGTGCGGGTTAGTTTCGACAGGTAGGCCCCGTTGTTTAACGCCTTGCCAAAATCATGAACTAACGACCGGATATAAGTACCCTTGCTGCATACTACCCTAAAGTCAATCTCGGGCAATGCTATGCGGGTAATTTCAAACTTGGTTATGGTAACGCTGCGTAACCTTAGCTCCACTTCTTCGCCGCGGCGTGCTTTTTCATAAAGGCGCTCGCCATCAATTTTAATAGCCGAATGCGCGGGCGGGTATTGTTGTATGTCACCGGTAAATTGTTCACAGGCATTACGTATAGCCTCATCCGTAAGGTTGCTTGTGGTAAAAGTTTCTTCAACAGCGGTTTCCATATCGTATGATGCCGTAGTAGCACCCAGTATCATTGTACCCGTATATTCTTTTTCTTCGGCCTGGAACGTGTCTATCTGCTTGGTCATTTTACCGGTGCAGATAATTAGCAGGCCGGTAGCCAAAGGATCAAGCGTGCCGGCGTGCCCCACTTTTAACTTTAACGGTTTAAAAGAGTTACGCAGCTTGCCTACCACATCAAAACTTGTCCATTCATAGGGCTTATTAACCAGCAGCAGTTCGCCGGCGGCAAAATCAAATTCTTTGTTTGTTGGTATTGCGGTATCCAAGGTATTTATTTAAATATAGCGCAAAGGTAATAATTAGGTTTGGTATGTTTTGGGCGTTTCCCGCCGCTTGGCGGGCCGGGCTGTTCATTCATACGCCGTCAGGCCTTAAGCGCGGCCTGCACCATGCCCCTCGCAGCGGCCGGTATCCATTTCCATCCCATAACGCGTCATTGTCAATTATTTACACAATAAAAACAATAAATTAAATACCAATTGGTATATTTGTGGCGTGAATAAGGAATTATCAAAAGCAGAGCGCACCCGCCAGTTTATTATTGAGTCTACCGCGGTAGTATTTAATAAGAAGGGGTATGCGGGTACATCACTGGCCGACCTTACCGAGGCTACAGGCCTTACCAAAGGCAGCATATATGGTAATTTTGAAAACAAAGAAGAAGTAGCCCTGGCGGTGTTCGACTATAACTCCTGCCGCACAGCCGATATGATAGCCAAACGCGTAGCTCAGGCTGATACTTTTTATGATAAGCTAATGGTTTACACCAAAGTTTACAGCAGCGAAACCTTAGCCGCCCGGGGTGGCTGCCCTATCCTGAATACCGCGGTAGAGGCTGATGATACCAATGATCTTTTAAAAGGTAAAGCCGCCAAAGCTGTATTAAAATGGAAGAAGAATATCGCCGAACTTATAGAAGGCGGCATAGCAGCCGGCGAATTTAAAGCGGATGTTAACATCAATCAAACAGCTATAAGTATCGTCGCTTTAATTGAGGGGGGTATCATGATATCAAAAGTAACTAACAGCCACGCCAACCTGGAGAAGGTTTTAGGTACCGTTGAGTTATTGATCAACCAAATGAAGTCATAAAAAAATTTGACATAAAAAATACCGATTGGTATTTTTTATATTGTAGTATTGCATCGCTAAACACGTATCAAATAGTTAAAACATATAACAATAAATATACCGATTGGTATAAAATACAATGAGACCGTTAAAAAGACAAATACTGATAATAACCGTTATATGCGCCGCAATAATGGAGTTGATAGATACTTCTATCGTTAACGTAGCACTGTCATACATGAGCGGTAATCTGGGCTCGACCTTAGAGGATACAGCCTGGGTAATTACCTCCTACGCCATTGCGAATGTTATCATCATCCCCATGACCAGCTTTTTATCTGCTAAGCTGGGCCGTCGTAATTATTATATAGGGTCCATCATCCTGTTTACGCTTTGCTCGTTTTTATGCGGTAATGCTTCGGGAATCTCTGAGCTGGTGCTAATCAGGTTTTTACAGGGTTTAGGCGGCGGAGCGCTGTTATCCGTTTCGGCAGCTGTGGTGTACGAGCAATTTCCGAAGGAAAAACTGGGTATCGCCAGCGCGCTATTTGGGATAGGCGTATTTATAGGCCCAACAATAGGCCCTACCCTTGGCGGTTATATCACCGAAAACTTTTCGTGGCCGTGGATCTTTTACATCAATATCCCGTTAGGTGTAGCTGCGGCCACATCCTGCTATTTTTTACTGCCCGAGCCGGCTATCAAACCAAAAGCGGGCAGTATCGACTGGACGGGTATCATCCTGTTAACTATCGGCATAGGGTCCTTACAAACCGTGCTTGAACGGGGTCAAACCGAAGATTGGTTTGCAACCGGGTATATTACCGTACTTACCCTCATCGCCATACTTAGTTTAACCGCCTTTGTTTTTTGGGAACTCCACACGCCCAACCCGGTGGTCGATCTGCGTGTACTGAAAAGCAAATCGCTTAGCATTGCCGCCGTATTAACCTTTATAACCGGCATGGGCATGTTTACCTCTATATTTTTAACGCCGGTAATAGCGCAGCGGCTATTAGGCTTTACCCCTACCGAAACCGGCCTATTATTATTACCCGGCGCCATCATTGCCGTATTCGCGCTGATAGCTACGGGCAAAATGTTGCAAAGCGGGGTGTCGCCGGTGTTGGTGATATTTATTGGGTTCATCAGTTTTATATTCTTTAACTGGTCTATGTCGCAAATCACGCTGGAAACCTCAACATCGTACATCACCTACAGGTTAATATTTCGCGCACTGGGTATGGCTTTGCTAACGGTACCCTTGAGTTCGTTAGCCGTATCGTCGTTACCTGCAAAAGATATGCCGCAGGGCACCGCGCTAAATAATATGATGCGACAATTGGGCGGATCATTCGGGATCTCCATCATCACCACTTTTTCAACTCGCCGGACAGCATTCCACCGAACAGACTTGATTACCAATATCACCGATGGCAACCCACTGGTGACCCAACGGATCAACAATTTTACAAGTTATTTTCAAACAAAAGGCAGCGGACTGGCAGAGGCCCATCAAAAAGCGATAAAGATGATAGACCTGTCAGTAGTTAAGCAATCAACCTTATTAAGTTACCTGGACTCGTACCTGCTTATCGGCTTACTTTTCGCGCTGGCGCTGCCTTTATTATTACTGGTAATGAAACGTAAAACCGGCCCGGTAAAAATGGTATTGAACGATCATTAAAAAACAAATTTTCACAACATAATTTAATAATTAACAAAATGAATATTACAAACAAAACAGTGCTGGTAACCGGTGGGGGATCAGGCATAGGCTTAGCGATAGCCAAACAATTAAGTGCAAAAAATAACAAAGTAATTATTACCAGCCGCAATGCCGATAAGCTGCAAAAAGCAGCCGCAGGCCTAACCAATGTAACTACCATAGCTGCCGATGTAACTAATGCCGATGATGTAAAAAGGTTAGTAGCCACCGTCAAAGCAGATTTTTGCGGGTTGGATATCCTGATCAATAACGCCGGGCACACCTATGTTTACAACCTTACTGCAGAAGCCAACGCAGAACAAAAAAGCCGTGAAGAATTTGACACCAATTTCTTTTCGATAATAAGCCTTACTGAGCTATTCTTGCCAAGTTTATCCGCTTCGCCTGAAGCCGCTATTGTTAATGTTAGCTCGATATTGGCGTTGACACCGCGTAGTACCTTGCCAACTTATTCGGCAAGTAAAGCGGCTTTACATTCATATACCCAGGCGTTGCGTTTTGCATTAAAAGAAACCAATATTAAAGTATTTGAGTTAATGCCACCTTTGGTTAATACTGAATTTTCAAAAGAAATAGGCGGCGAAAACGGCATACCGCCAAGTGAAGTTGCTGATGGTTTAATCAGCGCTTTTGCGAATGATGAGTATGAGATCCATGTCGGTAACACAGCTCATGTATACAGCTTGTCGCCACCCGATGCTTTTAATATGGTTAATGCCGGATAAGGGCCTCACCCAAACCCTCTCCAAAGGAGAGGGCTTTAAATGTCGCTTTTAGATTTTTTTTCTACCTTCATTTTATAAAGAGTATAAAAAAAACCATGTTTGTCCAATATTTATAAGACGGATCGTCATTAGTTTTTTAACCATTAAACTCAAATAACATGAACGATTTCTTATTGATCTTTAGACGCGATGCCGGCTTTGATGCCCAGCTTACACCTGAACAAATGCAGGCAATTACCAAACCATGGCAAGATTGGATGGGTGGCCTTGCAGCTCAAAACAAACTGGCAAACAGCGGCGCACGCTTAGCTGTTGATGGCAAAATTGTAAAACCGGGCAATGTAATTACTAACGGCCCTTATGTTGAAGTTAAGGAAGCTGTAGGTGGTTTTATCATAATCCGCGCAGCATCGCTTGAAGAAGCTGCCGAACTATCAAAGGACTGCCCCATATTAGCCACAGGCGGCAATGTTGAAGTGCGCCAGATTATACCGATGCAATAATTTTATTTTAACATCCCCGGTAATACGGGGGTGTTTTGTTTTATGCAAAACGACCAGCTGTTACCCAATTTATATCGTACCGAATACCGCAAGATAGTTGCTGTACTTGCCCGGCTGTTTGGGTTTGAGCATATACAAATAGCCGAAGATATTGCCGGCGATACCTTCCTGCTGGCTACCGAAACCTGGGCAAAAAAGCTACCCGAAAACCCCGCTGCCTGGCTGTACACCGTTGCCAAAAACAAAGCTAAGGACCATTTAAAGCATAACGCCATCTTTACCCAAAAGGTAAGCCCGGCTATCCAGCATGAAAACGCGCAGGTTAGCGAATTAGAGATAGACCTGTCCGAAGAAAACATAAACGACAGCCAGCTGCAAATGATGTTTGCCATTTGCCAGCCCATTATCCCGGCCGAGGCGCAGATAGGCCTGGCGTTGCGGATACTTTGCGGTTTTGGTATTGATGAAATTGCCGATGCCTTCCTGTCAAACAAAGAAACCATTAACAAGCGGCTGTTTAGGGCGAAGGAGAAATTGCGCGAGGAGCATGTAAAAATTGAGTTCCCCAATGCTAACGAGATAAACAAGCGTTTGGAAACTGTGCTGCTTACTTTATACCTGTTGTTTAACGAGGGTTATTACTCCAGCAGCGGCAATATTAATTTACGCCGTGACCTTTGCCTGGAAGCAATGCGCCTAAACCATCTGCTGGTAAACAACAAAACTACCGACATCCCCGCTGTTAACGCGCTGTTTGCTTTAATGTGCTTCCACGCGTCGCGGTTTGATGCCCGAATGGATAAGGACGGCGAAATGATCATATATGATGAGCAAGACACTAGCCTCTGGAACGATGAACTGATATCAAGAGGAACCAACTACCTGATCCTTGCATCGCGCGGCGAACAGCTTAGCCGCTATCATTTAGAAGCGGCCATTGCCTACTGGCATACCAAAAAGGAAGACAGCGTCGAAAAATGGGAAAACATATTACAGCTTTATAATAAGCTATTGATCCTGGAGTATTCGCCCATGGCGGCACTCAATCGCACTTATGCTTTGGCTAAAGCCGGTGGTAAAGAAAAAGCGATTGTGGAAGCAGAGAAATTAACGCAACTACTGGATAATCATTTGTACCATTCATTGTTGGGATATTTATATACCGGGATTGATAAAGAAATAGCTTTGCAGCATTTACAGCGTGCTTTTAAACTGGCGAAGAATAAAGTGGAGAAGAATAGGATTGGAAAGAACATGAAGGAGCTTGATAAATAACCAGCCATTCTTTTTTATAATTTGCGCCTGTTTTAACTTATAGCTTGTATTCCTATTTTACCAATGAATAATAATGAACTGGCCACGAAGCCGCACTACCCTATATTAGACGGCCTGCGCGGTGTCGCAGCTATTATTGTTGTAACCTTCCACCTATGCGAGCCGTTAGCCACCGGTAATTTAGATAAACTTGTCAATCATGGCTACCTGGCTGTAGATTTTTTCTTTTTGTTGTCGGGTTTTGTTATGGGCTACGCGTATGACGACAGATGGAATAAAATGACGGTCGGCAATTTCTTCAAACGCCGTATCGAACGCCTTCAGCCCATGGTGATTTTGGGGATGACCCTCGGCGCTATCGGGTTCTATTTCACAGATTCTACGCTATGGCCGCTTATTCATACTGTTCCTGTATGGAAGATGCTGCTGGTGATGCTGATTGGCTATACTATCCTGCCCGTACCATTATCGCTTGATATCCGTGGCTGGGAGGAGATGCACCCCCTAAATAGCGTGGGATGGTCATTGTTCTTTGAGTATATCGCCAACATTCTTTATGCTCTCTGGATCAGGAAATGGTCTAAAACGGCATTAGGTATCCTGGTAGGCATTGCCGCTATCGCGCTTGCGCACCTGGCAATCACTAACGGCGACGTCAGTGGTGGCTGGACCTTGAATGTGTCACAGGTACGATTTGGTCTGACACGAACCTTATACTCTTTCTTTGCCGGTTTGTTACTATCGCGTATAGCAAAACCAACCCAAATTAAAAATGCCTTTTTATGGTGCACGCTTTTAATAGCTATCCTGCTTTATATGCCGCGCATTGGCGGTGCCGGGCATTTTTGGATGAACGGGATTTATGAGTCTGTTTGCATCATCATCGTTTTCCCGCTTATCGTATACCTTGGCGCCAGCGGCGTGCTGAAAACTCAAACAGAGAACAGGATATGTAAATTCCTGGGTGATATATCCTATCCGCTTTATATGGTGCACTATCCGCTGGTTTATTTTTACGTTGCCTGGATCAGCAACCATAAAGGCGTTACAATAGTACAGGCTTGGCCTTATGCGCTACTCATTTTAACAGGCGCTA
This sequence comes from Mucilaginibacter sp. UYCu711, assembly GCF_050433825.1. Taxonomy (NCBI): domain Bacteria; kingdom Pseudomonadati; phylum Bacteroidota; class Sphingobacteriia; order Sphingobacteriales; family Sphingobacteriaceae; genus Mucilaginibacter; species Mucilaginibacter sp. UYCu711. The sequence continues at coordinate 71,077 of NZ_JBNPWM010000007.1, forward strand.
TCGGTTTGGCCTATGCCGCATTGAAATGGTATGATGAGCCGGCCAGGAAATGGTTGCGGAAAAAGCTTGCTTAGGGCCGTCCTCAATTATTCTGTTTGATATAAAGACTTTGCCTATTCATTCCCCCTTCAGGGGGTTAGGGGGCAAACAAGTAGCGCTCCTGATGGGCAGGAGCGCTTACTAACCAATTATAAACCAATATATATGAGAAATATATGCTTTTTTGAAATTCATCAAATCGGCACATTACGTTAATTCGATTTGTTGAAGAATGTTATACAAACGCTGTGCCTATTTTTAAATTGCCACTTATTGTACAAATAACACCTTTGTTACACACGCGTAAATACGCATAAAAAAAGCGACCGCTTTTAAAAGCAGTCGCCCTGTTAATATTCCGTTAAGTGTCTTAAACAGTGTGCAATGCGTTTCCTGTATAGTATAAAATAATGATCACTATCCCCGCTAAAATGCGGTAAATACCAAACAGCTTAAAGCCTTTTTGCTCTAAAAAAGTAATAAATGATTTTATGGCCAGTAACGCTACAACAAATGCTACAACGCTGCCTATCAATAAAAATTTAATATCCTGTTGTATGTCGGCTGCAGTCATGTTGCCGTGTTTGTAAAAATCGTAAAGGTCCTTTAGCGTTGCGCCAAACATGGTAGGCACGGCCAGGAAGAAAGAAAATTCGGCTGCTGCTTTGCGGCTTAACTTTTGGGTCATACCACCAACTATTGAAGCGCCTGAACGTGATACACCCGGCACCATAGCCAGGCATTGAAAGAAGCCTATTTTAAGCGCTGTGAGGTAACTAATATCTTTTTCGTCATCGATTGTCGGTTTGTTAAACCATTCGTCGACAAACAACAAAATAACCCCGCCTATTACAAAAGCAAAGGCTACTATCAATGGGCTCTCTAAAAGGATGTCTATTTTCTTTTTTAACAACAGGCCGAAGATAACAGCGGGTATTACGCCTATAATCAACTTCACATAAAAATCGATAGAGCGGAAAAAGCGTTTAAAGTATAATACCACTACCGCCAGGATAGCACCCAACTGGATAACGATCTCGAAAAGTTTTACAAATTCGTCTTTACCAATACCCATAAGGGCGCTGGCAACAACCAGGTGACCGGTTGATGATACGGGTAAAAACTCGGTAAGCCCTTCAATTATGGCAAGGACAATTACGTGAATAATATTCATGAGGAGGGGTAAGGTTGTTGTAAGGTTGGAAGATTGTAGGTTATGCTACCATGAACTATTATCTATTTAGTCTCCGGCTTTTTTAAGATGGCGTAAAAGCCAATGCCGAAACCTGCTAATACAACAATTGGTGCAATAACAATTTTAGTGGTGCTGTAAATATCAGTAGTACCCGACATTAAAAAGAAACCAAATGCCACAACAGCTATACTGATGATGAACCAGGTGTAGTTACTTTTATCGAATATAAATTTTACAGGTGTAGTGTTTGCCGCTGTTTTTGTTGTTTGTGTGGTCTTTGCCATCTGTTTAATTATTGAATGATTGAATTAGTGATTGAGTGAATAAAAGTTTGCCTTTTACCTTCTTCCCTTTCACCTTTTACCTATAAAGGTCATATATTTTTAAACGTAAAAATTTGTTTACTGCAAGATACGTACTAAAGGCTGATATAAATATACCCAAGCCTATTACCAGTAAAAACACTACGCCAAACTCGGCATTGTTTTGCAGGATAACCAAATCAGGGATCTGCAGGTTTGCCAGGTAAAGTGTGCCCACCAATATAATAACGGCTATCAGTCCGCCTAAAAGGCCATGCCAGATACCGTATAATAAAAACGGCTTGCGAATAAACCCTTTAGTTGCGCCCACCAACTGCATCGACTTAATTAAAAACCGTTGCGAGTATATAGCGAGGCGGATAGTATTATTAATTAAAGCTACCGATACCACTACAAATATGCCGGTAAAGGCCAGTATTACTAAGGTGATGGAAGTTAAATTTGCGTTCATCTGATCGACCAGTGATTGCTGGTATTTAACCTCTTTAACCAGTGGATTTTTTAGCAGCTGTGCTTTAAACTTGGTTATCTCGGCACTGTTGGCAAAGTCGGCATTCAGGTAAACATCTATCGATTGCGATAATGGATTATAGCCCAAAAACTTTACAAAGTCTTCGCCAAGGTCTTTTTGCAGGTTGCGGGCAGCCAGCTCTTTACTTACATATATAGCTTGTTTAACCGCCGGGTTATTCTCCAGTTGCGTTTGTAACTGGCGCACATCGGTTTCGTGGGCGGCATCGTCAACAAAAATATTAAGGACGATGTTTTCCTTAACGTAGCGCGAAAGGTTATTGGCATGTACCAATATTAACCCAAGCAAGCCAATCATCAGCAATACCATAGCAATGCCAAACACGGTTGATATGTATATTGTCTTTGTTTTATTTGCCGATTCGCTTACTTCAAATTCTTCCATAACCTGCTTATAGTTTCTGCGAAATTAAGAAACCCTGCCTAAAGGTAAAAGTTTATATTTTATTAATTAGGTTTTGTGGGCACTTTAACAAAATTTAACGCCTGCTGCGGTATAAACAAAATTGTTTAATGCCTGTTATTTGGGTATGACAAAGCCAGCAAACTCAACAGACAAAGCATCGCCAGCGGATACACCAACCCACAGGCCCAATGATAACGGTGGCAAAGCCAAAGTACGCAGTGAAGATAAACGCTATGATGCCGACCAGCCACACGGCGGCGATATAGCCAACAAACACGAAAGAGAAGAGCAGCCGGTTGATCCTGTAAAAACTCCACCCGCAGAGAAAGGCATGGATAAAGGACAAGTGCAGCCTGACTAATGACTATCTGGATATTCCGGTAGAATTAAACTGCAGATCATACAACTTGCGGTAATACCCATGATCTATACGCAGCAGTTCCTGGTGAGTACCCATTTCTTTTATTTCGCCATGATCAAGCACGATTATCTTATCTGCATTTTGTATGGTTGATAAGCGATGGGCTATAACAATAGCCGTACGGCCCTGCATCAGCTTATTAATAGCGTTTTGTATCAGGATCTCGGTCTCAGTATCAACGGATGATGTAGCCTCATCCAGCACTAATATCGCAGGGTTATAAACCAGCGCGCGGATAAAGGATATCAGCTGCGCCTGCCCTGCTGATAGCGTAGCACCGCGCTCCATTACATTATAATCATAACCACCGGGCAGGCGTTCAATAAACTCGTGCGCGCCCACATCCTTTGCTGCCGCGATGATCTGTTCCCGGGTTATCTGCTCATTATTCAGGCTGATGTTATTGGCAATGGTATCGGTAAACAAAAACACATCCTGTATCACCGTGGCAATCTGTGCGCGCAGGTAGTTAACATCATAGTCCATCAGGTTATGGCCGTCAACCTTTACCTCGCCCTTCCCTATCTCGTAAAACCGGTTTAAAATATTTATGGTTGATGATTTGCCCGCACCGGTAGCCCCAACCAACGCCAGTGTTTCGCCGGGTTTTATGTGGAAGTTGATATCCTTCAATACCCAGTTCTCATCATTATAAGCAAACCAGACATTTTTAAATTCTATCTCGCCGTCTAAGCGGGTTGGTTTTAGTGTGCCGGGGTTAATGGCAACTTCATCGGTATCCAAAACTTTAAAAATGCGGTCGGCGCCTACCATGCCCATTTGTAAGGTATTAAATTTATCGGCCAACTGGCGTATCGGCCTGAACAACATCGTGAGCAATAAAATAAACCCGGTAATTACGCCCGGCGTAACCCCTTTGCCTGATGCAGAAAGACTAACGATCTGCTCGTCGGACAAGATCCGTTTACAACCATACCAAACCAATAGCCCCATACAAATTGCGAACAGGACCTCAACCACGGGGAAGAAAATAGAGTAATACCAGTTAGAACGGATATTGGCATCGCGGTATTTTAAGTTAACGGCTTTAAACTTGCGCATCTCCTGCTCTTCGCGGGCGAAGTTTTGGATAATGCTGACGCCCGAAATATGCTCGGCCAAAAAAGTATTTAGTTGCGCCACCTGCGTACGCACTTCCTGGAATGATGATTTTATAGCTTCCTTAAAAACATAGGTTGCTGCCAGTAAAAACGGCATCGGTATCATGGTAATGAGCGCCAGTTTCCAATCCTGGTAAAGCATCAGCCCAATTACTGCAACTACCAGCAGCAAATCGCCAATGATAGAGATCAAGCCCTCCGAAAAAATATCAGCAATGGTTTCCAGGTCGGACACCGTGCGGGTGATCAGCATCCCGATAGGTGTACGGTCAAAATATTTTAACCTTAAGCTGGTAATATGATTAAAAACATCAATCCGCAGATCGCGGATAACCGATTGCCCAAGCGCGTTGGTTAAATAAGTTTGATAATACTGCGCTACTGTTTGAATAATAAGTATGCCTATCATCAACTCCACCATAAACAGCAGGCCGTTATAATCATTTAGCATGATATGCTCGTCAAGCGTTTTTTGGATCAGGATAGGTTGCAGCAGGGCGGTCACCGCCAAAAACACTGTTAAAAATGCCGATAGGTTAAACGTAGTATTATACGGTTTAACATAATGCATTACGCGTTTTAAGAGGCGCCAGTCGAAGGCTTTACCGGTAACTTTGTCCAATTATTGAATTATTGATTGAGTGAATTAGTGAATACAAAGGTAAATTTAATAAATCCGAAATCTAACATACGAAATCCAAAATATTATAAATACGGGTACTTCACCTCCGTTAAATACAATGCGCAAGCCGGTACAGATGCCCCGGCATTACTGCGGTTCTTGCTCTCAATAATATCGCGCACCGCTTCCGGTTGTATTTCCTTTCGGCCCACCATAATTAGTGTACCCACTATGGCACGCACCATGTTGCGCAAAAAGCGGTCGGCCGAGATGTGAAACACTATGCCATCATCTTCCCTTACCCACTCTGCACGGCTTATTTTGCAGTTATTGGTTTTAGTTTGGGTATTTGATTTACTGAAACAGCTAAAATCAGTGTATTCCATAATGATCCGGGCTGCCTCATTCATTAGCTTTAAATCGGGCACATCGCGCAGCAACCACGAGTAACCATGCTTAAAAGGATCTTTATTAAAATGGATATGATATTGGTAGGAACGCAGCGTAGCGTCAAACCGGGCGTGTGCCCCAGCATGAACCGGCAAAATATTCTTTATTGCGATATCATGCGGCAAAACAGAATTTAAACTCCTAACCAAATTCTTTAAGCCTGCTTCATCAAAAGCTCCTTCTTCAGGGGGCTTGGGGCTAAAATGCGCGAAAAAATCTTTAGCATGTACCCCGGTATCCGTACGGCCACAGCCTAAGGTCTCAATGGGCTCCCGCAAAACGGTCGACAGCGCCTTATCCAAGACCTCCTGCACAGCAACAGCGTTAGGTTGTGTTTGCCAGCCATGATAATTGGTACCATCGTAAGATAGTTGGATGAAATAGCGTTGGGTTGAAGTCACCGAGCAAAAATAGTGATTAGTTAATTAGTGATCAGAGATTAGTTAAACGATAACAAATCTCTAACCTCCAATCACTGATCAACTGATATACTCCTTATAAATGGCTTCAAATAAAATCTTATTCTCAACCGCGATATCAAAAGGCTGATCAAGGAAAGTATTGCTATAGCCTATCGCTTTGGCCAGATTCTTTAAAACTTTAAAATAGGTTATTTCAATACCTTCAATTATCTGCAGGTAAAAAAGTATGAACACATCCCGCTCAAGCGGTGTCTTGCCCGATTTAATAACCGACAAATAAGCTTCCAGCGTCATGGCTTTCATACCTAATACACTGGTTTTTTCAGGCCCTTTATGTATGGACAGGTAAATCGCGTCCATTTGCAGTATCTGGTTATTGGTATCGGTCTTTAGCTCTTCAATTGCTAATTTTAACTGCTGTAACGACGCAATTATTGCTATCTCGCCAAAAAAATCAAGCAAGTGTTGCTTGCCAAAATAAATGCTGTTTAAATGTTCAAGGAACATTTTTTTCAGAAGGTCATCCTCAAATTTTACATCCTTGGGTGTAAGTGCTGCTTCAGGGGTATCGGCCATAATTGTAATGATTTAAGCAGGTTAAAGCTACACTATTATTTACAAATAATAATTAATGTATCCTTTATATGACAATTTTGTCAATCGCTCAATTATATTTGCTGGATAATTTTTTTATAATCATGTTACAACGTATACAAAGTATATATTTATTAGCTGCGGGCCTGGTGCTGGCTGCCTTATTTGTGTTTCCGTTAGTTCATAATGTTTCTGTACATGGCAATGCCCTTACTATTATGGTTACCGGCGTTTACCAGGACGTTAACGGGGCATCAACCCATACCGTTTTTTTTATGGCGTTAACCATAGCTACCGTATTTGTGGCGCTGGCCCCACTGCCGGTTATTTTTATGTATAAGGATCGACGCAAGCAAATTAATTTATGCTACGGTTTAATGTTTTTGATCATAGCCTACAGCTATTGGGTATCGCAAACGGTAAAGGATGCCATTGCCGATGCTTATTTAAGCTTTAGTAATTATGGTATAGGTATTATATTGCTGTCCTTAAGCTTATTGCTGATTGTACTGGCGCAAAAATCAATACAGCGCGACGAAAAGCTGGTAAGATCTGCCGACAGGTTAAGATAACTATCATGAAAACCTGGGTTAAAATATTATTGTTTTGTGTGGTATGCACCACATTTATCGGCTGTGACAGGGTAACTAAGCAACTTGCTAAAGACCATTTAATGAATAACCCGCCAAAGTCTTACTTTCATAACACTTTTGTTTTAGAGTATGCCGAGAATACCGGTGCAGCGCTAAGCTTCGGCGATAATTTGCCGCAAGCTGCCAGTTTTTGGTTGTTGGCTATACTGCCGTTGTTTGTGATGATAGCATTGTTTATTTATGTAGTAAAGCAAATTAACAACTTTACCTGGTTCAAGCTATTCGGCCTTACTTTAATACTGGCCGGCGGCCTGGGAAACATTATCGACCGTATTATATATGACCGCCATGTAACGGACTTTATGAACCTGGGTATCGGCGACTTTCGCACCGGCATTTTTAATGTAGCCGACGTTTGTATAACGGCCGGGGTGATTGCCTTATTTATAGCTTATAACAGCAGGAACAAGGGGTTGATAAGGCCCGATAATGTGGAGGAGGCTTCATAGCATAATATTGATTTACTGTTATTTGCCTAAATAGCAGCCATTATTTATCAATATATTGGGTTCATTTAACAGGGTAAAGGGACAATCTTATAAATCAGATCTCGATTACACTTTGAAATGCCAAAAATTAACGCTACCTTTGCGCCCGATTTGGCGATGTAGCCAAGTCCGTTATTTAAATTCATGAACCCATTTATTAATCTGGGAATCCGTCATGATATTGTTAATGCCATCTCTGAGTTAGGGTTCGAAAACCCTACGCCAATCCAGGAACAGTCAATCCCGGTATTGTTAACAGGCAGCAACGATTTTGTCGGATTAGCCCAAACCGGGACCGGTAAGACTGCTGCCTTTGGCCTACCATTGTTAGAACTGTTGGATTTCGAAGAAAATCATCCACAGGCACTTGTTTTATGCCCTACACGCGAACTTTGTTTGCAAATTACTAACGACATTAAAAACTACTCCAAAAAAATGGGCAACGTGAACGTTGTTGCCGTTTATGGCGGAGCCAGTATTTCAGACCAATTACGCCAGATAAGACGCGGCGTACAAATTGTCGTTGCCACACCTGGCCGTATGCTTGATATCATCAACCGTAAGGCAATTGACTTTACAAAGGTGAAATTTGTAGTATTGGATGAAGCTGATGAAATGCTCAATATGGGCTTTCAGGAAGATATTGACAGTATCCTGTCTACCACACCGGACACTAAGAAAACCTGGTTGTTTTCTGCAACTATGCCGGCCGAAGTGCGCCGCATAGCTAAAAAGTACATGAATGAGCCGTTTGAGCTTACCATGGGTACTAAAAACACCGGCAACGCTAACATTGAGCATGAGTACTATGTAGTACGTGCCCGTGATAAGTATGCCGCATTTAAACGCATTGTTGATTTTAATCCTGACATTTTCGGTATCGTATTTTGCCGTACCAAAATTGAGACTCAGGATATTGCAGAAGCGTTAATGAAAGATGGCTACAACGCTGATTCATTACACGGTGACCTGTCACAACAACAACGCGATAAAGTTATGAAACGCTACCGCGAGCGTAATCTGCAGCTGTTAATTGCTACAGACGTTGCCGCACGAGGTATCGATGTTAACGACGTTACACACGTAATTAACTATTCATTACCTGATGAGGTTGAGAATTACACCCACCGTAGCGGACGTACTGCCCGTGCCGGTAAAACAGGTGTATCTATCTCTATCATCAACGCAAAAGAATTAGGTAAAATACGCCAGATTGAGCGTGGCTTAGGCAAAAAATTTGTTAAGGTTGAAATTCCTACAGGTTTTGATGTTTGCGAGAAACAATTATTCTCGATAGTACATACCATACATAATGTAGAGGTAAACGAGCAGCAAATTGAACAATATCTTCCACGTATAATGGACGAGTTTAAGGACCTGAGCAAAGAAGATTTCATTAAACGTTTTGCATCTATCGAGTTTAACCGCTTCCTGGATTATTACAAAAACGCACCTGACTTGAACGCTCCTGTTGAAGAAGGCCGTTTTGACCGCGAGCGTGGTGAGCGTGGTGAACGTGCTCCACGTGGCGAAGGTGGCAAATCAGAATACACCCGTTTATTTATAAACTTAGGCTCTGTTGATGAGTTTAACCGTGGCGATTTGCTGGGTTACATTTGCACCAATGGTAAAATAAGTGGCCGCACTGTAGGTAAAATAGACGTTAAAGGTGTTTACTCTTTCTTTGAAGTGCCAAATGCCGAAACAGAAACCGTAATGAACAACTTTAAAGGCGTTGAGTTTAAAGGCCGCGAAGTTAGGATTGAAGTATCAGGCGAAGGCACAAGCACTACCCGCAGTGGCGGTGGCGAGCGCCGCGAAGGCGGCTACCGTGGTGGCGAGCGCCGTGAAGGTGGCGGTGGCTACAACCGTAGTGGTGGTGGCGAGCGCAGAGAAGGCGGACACCGTGGAAGCGGTGCACCAAGCAAGGCGGGATTCCGCGATTTTTCAGGCAAAAGCCGCGAAGATCGCCCGGAACGTAAACGCAGATTTTAAGTTAATTAGTGATAGGAGATCAGAGATTAGGATACAATTAAACTAATCTCTGATCACTAACCTCCCATCACTTCAAGATAGTTTTTAGTTTTAGTTTAGTTAACAGAGCCTTTTCAATTGATTGAAAGGGCTTTTGTTTTTTGGTAAACGCAGAAATAAAAAGGGTTAGCTAATTAAAGATCTCAGCAATGATCTGCTTTGTCTTAAATTAACTAACCTTTAACTGGCATATTAAGATCGTTTTCAAAGATTAGCAATAGCATAATCATTATTCGTTAATTACTAATCTTTAACCGATGCGTAGCGCGCTTATTAATATCTTTAAAAGCAAACTACACATTAATAATCTTCAACCTATAATCTGTTTATTACGACATACTTACCAACAGTACAGCGGTAAGGATGTGAACGGCTATTAATATGTATTTCATTGTAGTACTTGTTGTATTAATACCCTTATGACTTCTTAGCGTTTATAAGGTTTAGTAGTCTTTAACTGCCATTTGCTTAAATATTTGTAATGGCCGCGTTTGTCTACATAATAGTAGCGCGAGTGTTTATCAATATAAACCAGTTCGCCTGTTGGTGCCCAGTGGCCATTGTATCTTTTACCCGTAATAGCCGCAGCTCCTTTAACAGAAACTTCAGACGTTTTATGACCTACGTCTTTAGCCGCTACTGCTGTTGCATGGCCTACATCTTCGGCAGCATGGCCTACTTTTTTGGTAACCGGTTCGTGGTGTTGAGCAAAGCTTTGGCTTGCCGCAAATATTCCGGCAGTAAGTAAAGCTATTTTGAATGTATTTTTCATGGGTTGTTGTGTTTGTTAACCTATCTATACAATATTGCTGCCAATTGCATTTGTTTGGCATAAATGCTTAATTTATGACATGTAGCGTAATATAGTTTCTGTTAAAGAAATAATTGCTGTACTGTTTTGTTAGCTGATGTAGGTTATTTAATGCATATAATCAAACATCTTATTAAATTTGCCAGCGATTATAAACTGCCGTGTTTGCAGATGGTTGATAAACAACTTATCCGGCCAAAAAACAATAAATTAGAAATCAAATCGGGTGTATTACAGGCACCAACAATAAACAATGGGAGAAAAAAATTGGTACGTTAAAAAAAGTAAAATCGTTTTGTTGGCCCTGGCTCTTCCGTTTTGTACTATCCAGCCGATACATGCAGTAAGTAAATTGGCTGAATTTAAAAGTGTTGTGCAACAAGATCCGGCCATTTTAAGTGCCAAAAAAATTAATGAGAGCACCATAGAGATATTGCTTGCCGATAAAAAACGAATGCTGATTGATTTTTATGGCGACAATATATTCAGGCTTTTTCAGGATAATTCTGGCGGTTCTTTCAGAGACCCGGAGGCGAAGCCCGAAGCCAAAATCCTGGTTGATAACCCCCGTCACCCGCTTTCATCATTAAATTTAAGTGATGTAAACAATCAAATTACTATCAAAAACAGGCGGATAACGATCCTGTTTGATAAGCAAACAACTCAATTTAAGGTACTGAATACTGCAACGCAAAGTACCGTATTAGAACTTATCAGGCCCATTAACTTTGACCCTAAACAGGTAACACTTAGCCTGAAAGAAAATGCTGATGAATATTTTTATGGCGGAGGGGTACAAAACGGCCATTTTTCTCATAAGGGAAGGATCATTTCCATTGATAATCAAAACAGTTGGACCGATGGCGGGGTGGCTTCTCCAACGCCTTATTATTGGTCTACCAGGGGGTATGGTTGTATGTGGTATACCTTTAAAAAAGGAAGGTATGATTTTGGCGCAAAAGAAAAAGGCACAGTAAAGCTATCGCATGATAGCCCTTATTTGGATGTGTTTTTTATGGTTGACCCAGATGCCGGAGCCTTATTAAACGATTTTTATCAATTAACGGGCAACCCGGTGCTGCTGCCTAAGTTTGGGTTTTACGAAGGGCACCTAAACGCGTATAACCGCGACTATTGGAAAGAAGATCCAAAAGGGATTTTGTTTGAAGACGGAAAAAGGTATAAAGAAAGTCAAAAAGATAACAGCGGGATTAAAGAGTCACTTAACGGAGAAAAAAACAATTATCAGTTTTCGGCACGCGCGGTGATAGATCGTTATAAAAGTAATGATATGCCTTTGGGCTGGATATTGCCAAATGATGGGTATGGTGCAGGCTATGGGCAGACAGAGACATTAGACGGCAATATCAAAAACCTGAAAGATTTTGGCGATTATGCACGTAAAAATGGGGTTGAAATAGGCTTATGGACACAATCAGACTTACATCCAAAACCTGAAGTAAGTGCGTTACTGCAAAGGGATATTGTTAAAGAAGTACACGACGCGGGGGTGCGTGTTTTGAAAACAGATGTAGCATGGGTGGGCGCAGGATATTCTTTCGGGTTAAATGGCGTAGCCGATGTAGCTCAAATCATACCCCAATACAGTAACAATAGCCGCCCTTTCACAATATCGTTAGATGGCTGGGCCGGGACACAACGTTATGCTGCAATTTGGTCGGGCGACCAAACCGGTGGCGTTTGGGAATACATTCGTTTTCATATACCCACCTATATCGGCTCGGGGTTATCCGGGCAACCCAATATCACCTCTGATATGGATGGCATTTTTGGTGGTAAAAATCCGATTATTAATATTCGCGATTTTCAATGGAAAACCTTTGGCCCTATGCAATTGAACATGGATGGTTGGGGATACGACCCCAAATATCCCCAGGCTTTGGGCGAACCGGCAGCTTCAATTAACCGTAATTACCTGAAGCTTAAATCTGCGCTTATACCTTACACCTACAGCATCGCAAAAACCGCGGTAACAGGCTTGCCTATTATAAGGGCTATGTTTTTACAGTATCCCAATCCTTACACTATGGGCCCGGCTACACAATATCAGTATCTATACGGGCCTGATTTTCTGATAGCGCCAATTTACCAGGCTACCCGGCCCGATACAGAGGGGAACGATATTAGAAACGGTATTTACCTGCCGGAAGGCTTATGGATCGATTATTTTTCGGGCGAAAGATATGAAGGCAATCGTATCATCAATAATTTTAATGCACCTATATGGAAATTGCCGGTGTTTGTTAAAAGCGGGGCCATTATCCCCATGACTAACCCTAATAATAATGTAGCGCAAATAAATAAAGGAAATCGTATATATGAAATTTATCCTTCGGGAAAAAGCTCATTTACAGAGTACGATGATGATGGTACAACAGAAGCCTACAAATTGGGTAAGGGAGTAACAACATTAATTACGTCTAACCTTGATCAACAAAATATACTACATCTGCTGGTGCAACCCACTAAGGGTAATTTTATCGGATTTGTGAAACAAAAATCGACCGAGTTTAGGATCAATGTTACCGAAAAACCAAAAATAATTTTAGCAAAGATAGGTGCTAAACCAATTAATTTACAGCAGGTTAACACCATGGCCGACTTTAACCGTAAAGCTAATGTTTACTATTATAACCTAGCTCCCAATTTTAATACTTTCGCTACAAAAGGAAGTATGTTTGAAAAACAGGTGCTGGCTAAAAACCCACAGTTGTTAATTAAATTGGAAGTTACTGATGTGAGCAGTAAAGCAGTATTGGTCACAATAGGTGGATTTAAGTTTGCCCCTGCCGATAAGTTCCATGTTTCTGGCGGAGCACTTTCTGCGCCATTAAATGCCGGAGTAAAGGCCGAAAGTAGCGAGGCATATACCCTGAAACCTACCTGGAGTAAAGTAAAAAACGCCGATTTTTATGAAATTGAATTTAACAGCATGCTTTATAGCACCATTAAAGATACAATGCTTTTGTTTGATGGACTTAAGGCCGAAACCAGTTATTCTTTTAAACTGCGGGCGGTAAATAAAGACGGGCAATCAGGTTGGGTAGAATTTAAAGCCACTACAAAAAACAATCCGCTGCAGTTTGCAATTGCAGGGATTGTTGGCAAAACCTCTGTACCAAACGAGGGCGGAACCGATGTGGATAAGCTATTTGATTTTGATGAGGACGACATGTGGCATACTAAATGGAGCACCAAAGCAGTTCCGTTTGATTTGATAATGGACCTAAAATCTATTAATCAGCTTGATAAGTTTCAATACCTGCCGCGTACTGGCAGAGGCAATGGCATATTACTAAAAGGAACCGTTTATTACAGTACTAACAAAGAAGACTGGAGCCAGGCAGGCAGCTTTGAGTGGGCAAATAATGATGCCGTTAAAGTATTCAATTTTGACAAACACCCTGCTATGCGTTATATTAAGCTAAGTGTTACCGATGGCGTAGGCGGGTTTGGGTCGGGCAGAGAATTGTATGTGTTTAAAGTGCCGGGTACAGAAAGCCTGTTCCCTGGCGATATAAATAATGACCATTTAATTGATAGAAACGATTTAATTTCGTACACCAATTATACCGGCTTACGTAAAGGTGATGCTGACTTTGAAGGTTATGTGAGCAATGGCGATATCAACAAAAACAATCTTATTGATGCCTTCGATATCTCGGTAGTGGCTACGCAATTAGAAGGCGGTATAGCTGGTAATGACGCTGAAAAGGTGGCAGGTAAGATTGAATTAAATACGTATAAGCAAAATTATGACCGGGGCGAAATAATTGACGTGTTGGTGAAAGGGGTAGACCTTAAATCAGTTAATGCCTTAAGTTTTGCCCTGCCTTATAACCAAAATGATTATGAATTTATAGCCGTGCAAACACAGGGCGTTAAGAATATGGAGAACCTGACGAATGACAGGCTTCACTCCAATGGCACCAAAGCACTGTACCCCACTTTCGTAAACATTGGAAAAAAAGCGGCGGTTGAAGGCGATGTTGATATGTTTGTTTTGAAATTTAAAGCTAAACGGAAAGTGAAGTTCGATCTTGAAGCCATTGATGGTTTTTTGGTTGATAAGGGCTTAAACACCGTTAGATTTTAATTGGTTTCTAAAACATAGAAGTCACCAAAACTACCATCTAAATTTTGTTATTTGATATTGCCTCGCTTAAATCTTTGCAAAGATCATTTTAAGTATTTAAGGAAATTAGCCTTGTAAATTGTAGAAGTTTTGCAAAAGGCTATTTCCAGCCAATCAGGCCGGTTTTAGGTTAACCCTTGCCATTGGCATTACCCCCTAATACCCGGAAAGCACCTTAAATTACTACCGGCAAAAGGGACAATGTCTGAAAAAAATTTGAAATACTACCAGTTAAAGGCCGAAGCCGGTGTGAATATAAACCGCTGCTAATTCAGCTTATCCGCCAACTGTTTCATCTCGAAAGCCGGCGAGCGTTTTTGATAAAGGATGTTATATACCGCTTCAACTATGGGCATATCTACGTTGTACTGCTTATTAACCTCGTGGAGGCAATTAACTGCATAGTAGCCCTCGGCAATCATATTCATCTCTAACTGGGCCGAGCGTACAGTGTAACCCTTGCCTATCATGTTACCAAAGGTACGGTTACGGCTAAACTGCGAGTAGGCCGTTACCAGCAAATCGCCCAGGTAGGCAGACTCTTTAATGTCGCGTGTTATGGGATGTACGGCATCCACAAATCGCATCAGCTCGCGGATGGCATTTGATATCAGCACCGCCTGGAAATTGTCGCCATAACCAACGCCGTGGCAAATACCGCCGGCAATGGCATAGATATTCTTCAACACCGCGGCATATTCGGTACCATAAATGTCGTCAGACACGATTGTTTTGATGTAACGGGTATTGAGCATACCCGCAAATTCGGCGGCCAGGGCGGGGTCGCCAGAGGCTATGGTTAAATAGGATAGTTTTTCAAGTGCCACCTCCTCGGCATGGCAGGGGCCGCTGATAACCGCTATGTCATCAAAGGAAACATTATACTGCTTGTTTAAAAACTCGCCTATTATCAGGTTCTCATCAGGTACTATGCCCTTAATAGCCGATACCAGTTTTTTACCGGCAAGGTCATCGGCGGTGATATCTGTCAGCGCTTCTTTGAGGAAAGCGGCCGGCACATTCAATAAAATAATATCGGCTTGCTGTACCAGTGATTTAAGATCTGTAGAGATATTAGCAGCAGGTACCTTTATTTCAACCGAGCTTAAGTAGTTAGGATTATGCCCAAATTGCTTCACATGATCTACCGCCTGG
The DNA here is from genome assembly GCF_050433825.1 of Mucilaginibacter sp. UYCu711. NCBI lineage: Bacteria > Pseudomonadati > Bacteroidota > Sphingobacteriia > Sphingobacteriales > Sphingobacteriaceae > Mucilaginibacter > Mucilaginibacter sp. UYCu711. The sequence continues at coordinate 86,498 of NZ_JBNPWM010000007.1, forward strand.
GCGTTACGCATCCACCAAAAAATTTCCTTCTCGGTGGTATTATCGGCCAGCATTTTAATATTTGCCGTTGCCCAGCTACCCCCACCAACAACCAGTATTTTGTTATTTTTACTTTGCATCCTGCCGGGTTTATATTGACGGGCCAAAGTTAATGAAAATGTGGAGATGTGCAGGCAGGTAACAAAAAAGGCCAACCTTGCGGTCAGCCTTTATATTATTAGTTGGATATTAATTATTTATTATCCTTTTCGCTGGTAAACAATTTTGATTTATCTACCTTCTCAACCTCGGCACCATCTTTTAAAGTTTTAGAAATAGCAGGATATGGTGCAGACACCACTTCATCACCTGCTTTAAGGCCGGTTAGCACCTGTATATACATATCATCCTGGATGCCGGTGGTAACCTGTATCTGTTTAACCTTACCGTTGTTATAAATAAATACATATTCTTTTGCCGGGGCGTTATTTGCTTTAACAACCTTACTGTCGTCCTTTTTAGGGGCTGTTGCATCTGCCTTTTTATCGTCGCGGGTAGTTACCGATTGGATAGGCACTGCCAGTGCGGTGGTATGGTTAGTTTTAATATCAACGGTAGCAGTCAATCCCGGGCGGAATGGTGACGGGTTAGCACCGGTTTTATTCAGCAGATCGGTGTACGATTTTGGGTCGATCCTAACTTTAACGGTAAAATTGGTAACCTGGTCGGCAGTGGTACCTACCACATTGGCCGAGCTGCCTATCTCTGTAACCACGCCATTAAATTTTTTACCTAAGAAGGCATCCACCTCAATTTTTGAGGAATCGCCAACGGTTATGCGGTTAATGTCATTTTCGTTAACATCAACATTTACGTCCATCTGGCTAAGATCAGATATGGTCATGATCTCTGTACCTGCAAATTGCGCGGTACCTAAAACACGTTCGCCTTTTTCTATGGATAGTTTAGAAACCACACCATCAACCGGCGAATAGATGGTTGTTTTGTACAAATTATCCTGGGCCTCTTTAACAGTAGCTGATGATTGGGCCAAACCATATGTAGAGCCAATTACATTTTGCTTGGCTGCTTCTAACGATGCTTTTGCACCTTCGTAGCTGGCTTTGGCATTGTCAAACTCGGCAGCGGTTAATACCTTTTTGTCAAACAGTTCTTTACTTCTTTTATAGATTGCAGATTGGTTGGCAAATGTAGCTTCGGATTGTTTCAACATTTGGCTTGAGTTACCTACGCTTGCTTTTTGCGAGTTGTACGATGCAACTGCACGCTCATAACCCGACTTTAAAATGTCCGGGCGTATTTTACAAAGCAGCTGTCCTTTTTTAACAACGTCGCCTTCTTTTATCGGCAGCTCAACAACCTCGCCTGATACTTCGGGGCTTATTTTCACCTCAACATGCGGTTTGATCTTACCACTTGCCGATACGGTTTCGTTTATCTCACGTATAGCAGCCTTGTCGGTAGCAACCTGTGTTTTATCAGATTTACCAATTACACCGGTTACCTTGCCAATTATCAGCAATACAGCCACTACGCCTAATCCAATTAGTATATATTTTGTAGTCTTTCCCATAATGTGTTCAGGATTTATTTATTTTAAAGTGTTATGGTTTTACCCAGGTAATAATCAATTATTTTGCTTCTAAAAACAACGCTGTAGCGTGCTTCTATCATGTCGTTTTGCGATTTATTAAAATTGGTAACCGCGGTATTATAATCAAGCGAGTTTACCAAACCCACATCATAACGCTGCTTGGTAACATTTAAAGCATCCTTGTTAGCTTCAAATGTTTGTGTTGCCGATAGGTATTGTTTCTCGGCGGCGTTTAAATCAAGTACTGCTTGTATAATGGTCTTGCTTAAATTGTTTTTTGCTATTTGAGTACTTAGCTGCGCGCCCTGCAAATTAAGTTCGGCCTTGCGCACTGTAGTGCGCGTGTTAAATTTATTAAAAATAGGGATCTGGATACTTAAGCCTATGTTTTGGTTAAAGTTATCATTGATCTGGCTAAACGCAGAATATGGCCCATAAATAGGTTGTTGGGAAGCCGTAACAACCGATTGGTTAGTGGCTTGAACTATACCTATTTGCTGGGTTACGGCAGTTGATCCGATAACCTTTTGGTTTAAACGATCTGAATAACTTGAAGCCAGCCCCCCGTATAAACTAACCGTAGGATAGTAATAACCTTTAGCCAGTTTAATAGCCTGCTGATACGTTTTTTGTTGTAGCTCGGCCAGGCGGATATCCGGGTTAACCGTTAAGGCTGTCTTTACAACCTCATTGGCATCATATATAGTTTGGATATCGGTAAGCTTGCTAATGTCGGGCCTTTCAACCTCAATAGGCGTATATGGGTTCATCTCCATATATTGCTTTAAAATCAACATAGAAAGATCAAGTTGATTTTGGGCGGTAGTTAAATTTAAATTAGCGGTTGATACCTGCGCCTTAGCTTGCGACAGGTCTGCCAGCGTTTGGTTACCTACTTTAAAGCTGATATCTGATTTGGATAATGTTTGGTTGGCGATATCTATTTGTTGTTTTGCGGCAGTAACTAAATCCTGGTTGGTTAATATTTGCAGGTAGGTGGTTACTACGCTTAGTATTAAATCGTTTTTAATTTTGGCTGTCTGCCCCTTGTTAACGTCAAGCAATAGCCTGTTTTGTATGATCTGGTTGCGTAACTGGCCGCCCTGGTAAACCGTTAATTGTAATTGCGCATTACCGTTTATGTTTAACGACGTGGATGAAGTATAAGTAAATGAACCAGCAACCTGGCTTCGGCCAAAATTATAACCGCCTTGGGTGCTGGCGTTTAAGCTTGGCAGTAAGTTGTTTTTAGATTGTTGCAGGTCTAATGTACCAATAGACTCGGTAACCTGCGCCTGTTTTATAGTCAAGTTATTTGCCAAAGTGCGGTCGACCGCCATTTGCAGGGTGATTTTTTCTTGCGCCTTTGCGGTAAAGCCTGTTAAAGCTATAACCAGCAAACTTAGAATGCTTACCCGTTTAAATATAAATTCTGTCATAAGGATATTCCTGTACAATTATTAGATTTAAGTATTAGCTATTATATTTGAAAACCCCAACCTATTTTCACAAATTGCTCAAATATAATATTTGTTAAATGTACCTGGTAAAAACTCCCTGGCTTCTTAAAAAGCTGTATCCCCAATTAACCTGGGATATAAACAAGGCTGACCGCTGCATTTATCTGACGTTTGACGATGGACCCATACCTATTGTTACACCTTTTGTATTAAATATTTTAAAGCAGTACCATGCCAAAGCCACTTTTTTTTGTATTGGCGACAACATACGCAAACATCCCGACATTTTTGAACAGATAAAAGCCGATGGCCATGCAGTAGGCAATCATACGTATAACCACCTAAAAGGTTGGAAAACCGATAATTTAACCTACCTGGATAATTTTTTACAGGCTGATGAATTAATTGGCAGCAACCTTTTCAGGCCGCCTTACGGGCGCATAACAAGATCGCAGGTAAAGCTGTTGAAAGAAGCCAGGCCTGATCTGAAATTCGTCATGTGGAACATTTTAAGCGGCGATTTTGATATGGACCTGTGGCCCGAAAGCTGCCTGGATAACGTGACGAAAAATACAACGGCCGGTGATATTGTACTTTTCCATGATAGCCTTAAAGCGTTTGACAGACTAGAGTTTGTTTTGCCCGAGGCGATGGAGTATTGGAGTAAGAAGGGGTATGAATTTAAGTCGATTATGTTTTAGTGTACTGTGCCAGGTACAGGTGTAACACTTGGCACAGCTGGTACACCTGGCACACTTACAAACGGTCCTACTTCCCGCCTGTTTTTACATACATCCAAACTATACCACCAATAACGGTAATAGCCAGCACGATCAACCCAATCCAGCCTGAGCGTTTATCCTGGCGGATCAACCAGATTAAAAATACCACAAGCGGTAATACAAAAATTGTCCAGAAGATGAGTGAAGGAGCGGTCATTTTAATTATTGAGTTATTGAATTAATGAGTTATTGAGTTTTTAATGTGAGATTATAAAATTAAATCGATAATTCATTAATTCTATAATTCATACTTTAAAAACTCATCCTTGCCAATGGCGTTATACTTTGTTCGGCAAATTCGCCTTTTAAATATTTATGGTAGCCGGCTATAGCAATCATGCCGGCATTGTCTGTACAATATTGCATTTCGGGTATAAAACAGTTCCAGCCGTTTTTATCGCCCATTGCCTGTAATCCCTGCCGTAGTCCTGTATTGGCCGATACGCCTCCGGCTAAAGCAATATCTTTTATACCATATTCATCGGCAGCTTTTTTTAGCTTATTAAGCAGTATGGTAACTATCCGCTTTTCAACCGACGCGCAAATATCATTTAAATTATCGGCAATAAAATTGGGGTTAAGCGCAACATTATCCCTTATAAAATAAAGGATGGATGTTTTTAAACCGCTAAAACTGAAATCAAATCCGGTGATCTGCGGCTCGGGGAACTTGTATTTATCAGGATCGCCCAAACGTGCATGCTTATCAATCAAAGGCCCGCCGGGATATGGCAGCCCCAATATCTTGCTGGTTTTATCCATTGCTTCGCCTGCAGCATCATCCAACGTTTGGCCCACTACTTTCATATCAAAATAATCTTTCACTAAAACTATCTGCGTATGCCCGCCCGATACGGTAAGACATAGAAACGGGAAAGATGGTTTGCGCTCGCCAATAAAATGGGCCAGCACATGCGCCTGCATGTGGTTTATTTCAATAATGGGGATGTTTTTTGCCAGTGCAAAAGCTTTGGCGAAGGAGACGCCAACTAATAATGACCCTAAAAGTCCGGGGCCGCGTGTAAAAGCTACCGCATCCACCGCATTTTTGCTTACTTTTGCTTTTATTAATGCCTGCTGTACAGCCGGAACAATATTTTGCTGATGAACCCTTGAGGCAAGCTCAGGGACGACACCGCCGTAAGCTTCGTGTATAGATTGGTTGGCAATAACGTTGCTTAATACAACACCATCAACACAAACCGAAGCAGAGGTATCATCACAAGAGGATTCGATGGCTAAAATTACAAGCGACATTAATTATTGAATTATTGAGTTACTGAATTATAAAATTAGGCGATGAATAAACTAATCGGCTATCGTGTAATCCAAGTAATTAAATACAGTTAAAAATTAAACTATTGGGTTTTACAATTGTTGAAATCGCGAATGGTAATGCTACATTCAATAAATCAATAATTCAGTAACCCAATATTAAATAGCAAAGTTATTAAAAAAGTACTAAAAATAGCCTTAAGCATTGTCTTGTTCCTGCTGTTAACAGTGAGCATACTGCTGCTGCTGTTTCAATATAAACCGGTACAAACCTGGGCCGCAAAAAAAGTAACGGCCTACTTATCACAAAAACTGGGTACCGAGGTTAATGTTAAAAGCCTGTACATTAAGCCGTTTTCGTCCGTAGTGCTGGAAGATTTTTATGTGCTTGACAAACAACGCGACACTTTAGTACATACCCCCAAACTTACTGTCGAACTTAATGGCTTCTCGCTTTTCAGTTCCATCAGCGATCGTAAACTTGACTTTAAACTGATACAGTTGGATAATGGCTCGGTTTATCTAAAGAAACTAAAAAGCGGGGTTACCAATCTTCAATTTGTATTGGATAGTTTAAAATCAAAAGACACCACTAAAACAGCGCCCGGCAAACCGTGGACGATGATCTTTGGGCGATCTGTAGTTAATAATTTCCATTTCCGTTATCATGACCTGAATAAGCACGATAAAGTAAACGGAATAAACTTTGCGGACCTTGATGTTTACAATTTAAGCGTTGCTGTAAACAATATGGACCTTAAACATCACACCTTTATGGGTGATGTACAGCATCTTACGCTGAAAGAAAAAGGCGGCTTTTATTTAAAAAACTATACCGCGCTTACTACAATTGATACCAATAGGATACTGGCACAGCATCTGTTGATCCAAACGCCAAAATCGATAATAAGAAATCGCCTTGACATAAAGTTTAAGAGCTTTGGTGATTTTAGCGATTTTGTAAACAAAGTACATATAGATGGCAGCCTCCACTCGTCGCATATCTCATCAACAGATATTGCTTATTTTACTACAGGGTTAGAGAAGATAAATTTTGAATTAGGGGTAGATGGCCGCATAACCGGCTTAGTAAACAATTTAAAAGCAAAAAGCCTTACAATTACCGCCGGCCAGGCCACCTTTATAAAAGGCGACTTTAACTTTAAGGGCCTGCCTGATTGGGATAAAACCTACCTCGACCTTAAATTTGACCAGTTAGCCACCAATAAAAAAGATCTTGATTATTTATACAGCCACTTCACCGGCGATCCGAAAGCTGTAGCCCCGGAAATTGTTGGCCGTTTTGGTAATGTAAACTTTACCGGTAAGTTTAAAGGATTGCAAAATAACTTTGCAGCATCGGGCACATTTAAAACCCAGTTGGGGCGGTTTGACCCGGATATCAAACTTAAAATAGACAAAGGCGGGGTGCCGGTTTATAACGGGACTGTTGATGCTTATAACTTTAACCTTGGTGTTTTAATAGGCGATAATACCATAGGCCGCACCACATTTAAGGCAGTTGTTAAAGGCAGGGGCGACGGACTTAAAAACCTGAATGAAAATGTAAGCGCCAATATAACCTACTTTAATTTTAAAAATTACGACTATAAAAACATAGCTGTAAATGGCACCTACGCCGGTAAAAAAATAAATGCCAAGCTAACCGTTAACGATAAAAATATAAAATTTGACGGTGTAGGCAGTCTTGATCTTAACCCCACTTTGCCGCTGTACAATTTTACAGCAAACGTACATGATGCTAACCTGCGTGCCCTTAAATTGATTAAGGATACCATCATTATAAGCGCACAGTTAAAAACAAAGTTCTCGGGCAACAGCCTTAAAAATTTCGAAGGGGACATATTACTGTCGCCTATACGGATAATTGACCCACGGAACAATTACCTGCTTGATTCTGTATATGTTTCGGCAACGGGTAAAGGCGATTCGCGACTGATTGCCTTACGGTCGGACGCGCTTGACGGGAGCATAAAGGGCAGTTATGACCTGGCGACATTGCCATCTTATTTCAAAACCATCGCTAAAAAATATATCCCGTCGTTAAAAACGGATATTACCCCGCCCAAGCCGCAAAATTTTGACCTTAACCTGAAGATTAAAAACCTTGATCCGCTTACCGCTATCTTCCTGCCCGATCTGAAGATCCCTGAACAGGGAACTTTCATAGGCAAGTTTAACTCGGTCGAAAAAACGGCCAGTATTAATGGGTATATCAAAACTATCAAGTATAAAAAAATAGTGTTCCATGATTTTATCCTGGACGAAAGCACCAGCGACGCTTTACTGGGCATCAACTTGTCGTTAAAGCGGATTGACCTTACCGATGAACTGTTCATTAAGAATATCGATATTACCAACTTTATAAGTAACGACAGCTTAAAGTTTAACATAAAACTGGCTGATAAAGACGCTACCAACCAGCTGGATCTTTACGGCTTAGTTCAATTTGGTACAGACACTACAGCTAAGCTTATGTTGCTGCCATCAGATATTATTATTGAGCACCAAAAATGGCACCTGCAGGAACAGGTAAGGATAAGATTGTTGGATGGGAAAACCCAGGTAGAAGGCTTCGAGCTTTCAAACGGCGAGCAAAGGGCCAGGATTGATGGATTTATATCAGACAATCCTGCCGACAAGTTAAAGCTGTCGTTTATCAAATTTAGCATGACTACGCTTAACGAGCTTACTAAAACCGCTGGTATAGACTTAAACGGAACGATGAGCGGTGATGTGCTATTTAGCGCGATCATGAAATCGCCGGGGATTGACGCGCATTTAAATATTGATTCATTTAAAATGAACAATACACTGGTGGGCAATATTAAAGTAGTATCCAACTTAGACAATGAACGCAGCCAGGCCAACGTAAACATAAACATACTTAACCGTGGCTTAGAAACACTAAATATTGGCGGTGCGTATTATTTAGGTAAGGGTAAAGAAGACAAGCTTGACTTTGATGTTAAAATGACTGAGACGGAGGCCATTATTTTCGAGCCTTTTATTAAGGACCTGGTATCTGACCTGAAAGGTACTATATCTACCGATCTGAAATTGACCGGCACATTAGCCAAACCGCAATTAAACGGAAGCCTCAGTTTAGTAAATACCGGTGTCACCGTAAATTATTTAAAAACGGCTTATACAGTTAATGATAAACTGAGTGTGACCAATAGCGTGGTCAATATCAGTAACATGACATTGAAGGATTTTCGCGGCGGCACGGGTATAGCAAATGGTAAGGTAGATCTTAATAATCTATCAAATCCTACAATAGATGTGGATCTTAAAGCCAATAACTTAATGGCGTTAAATACCAGCTTTAAAGATAACCACATATATTTTGGCACGGCTTATGCCTCGGGCGATTTTAAGTTTAACGGCCCTGTTGATAATATGAATATTAACATAACGGCTAGTACACAAGCCGGCACCGTATTTAATATCCCGCTTAATACTTCATCAACTGTAAGTGAATATGACTTTATAAAATTTGTGAGCCATAAAGATACGCTCGGATTAAAAGCAATAGAAAAAGTAAAGGCATTTAATGGCGTTACACTTAATTTTGATTTGACAGTTGATGAGAAGGCCATCGTAAAAATAACTACCGATTATGGCGTGCTACAGGGCAGCGGGCAGGCAAAAAACCTGAAGCTGCGTATAAACAGCCTGGGCGACTTTGATATGTTTGGCGAGTTTGTAATCACATCCGGAAAGTTTGATTTTACTGCTAAAAACTTCATCAGCAAAAACTTTACGGTTAACCAGGGCGGTAGCATCCGCTGGACAGGGAACCCTACCAATGCCGAGATCAACCTGAAAGCTACTTACGAAGTACGTACGGATATAGCGCCGTTATATACCGCAGCGGGCCTGCAATCGCCTAAAGGTAATGAGCAAATATTGGTGCAGGCAGAGTTATTGCTTACCAAATCGCTCTTAGCACCCGAAATTAATTTTGATTTTAATTTCCCTACAGACCCATCTGTTAAAGATGATCTGGGCACCTATCTTGCCGATCCTAATAACCGTAACCAGCAGGCATTAAGTGTTATTGTAAGGCGTAACTTTAACTCGGGCACCGGTAGTAATTTAACTAACCAGGTGGCAGCCACAGCTACCAGCGCCATAAGTGAGTTTGCTTTCAATAAAATAAACAGCCTGATAGCCCAATCAAACATTAAGTATTTTGATTTTAATATCCGCTCGTTTAATGATGCCAGCGCATCGGTAAAGCTTTTTAATGACCGGCTGGTATTTAACGGTAGCTTATTTAACAACAGCACCGGCAGCGCTAACCTGTTCAATAACTCAAACCTGCTAAATTCAAACTTTAACAATCTGACGAAGGATTTTGAAGCATCCTACTTTATCAGGCCAGATGGATCGCTTACGGCACGGTACTCTTACCGGGTGTTAAATACTACTACACTAAATTATATAGATCAGTTGTCGCCGCAATATGTAAACGGATTGGGCCTGGTGTATCAAACAGATTTTAACAGCTTTGGCGAGTTTATCAGGAATATATTTACCCGTCGCAGGCCAACTAATGTTGGTGTAGCGCCATTGCCTGCGCCAACAACTACGCCTTTATCAGGCGGTACACCAGTAGCCACACCGGTTACACCACCAAAGCAGCCAATTAAAAAAGAGGAAGACGATGAGAATTAATGATCGCGCATAATGGAATGATCCATTTTGTCGCGTTTGGTTTTCAGGTAAGCCTCGTTATGCGGGTTTGAAGCTATTTCTATCGGCACATTCTCTACCACTTCTAATCCGTAACCTATCAGCCCAGCTCTTTTCTTTGGGTTATTGCTCATTAAGCGCATTTTTGATATACCCAGGCTGCGCAATATCTGCGCGCCAATGCCGTAATCGCGCTCATCCATACCAAAACCTAATTGAATGTTGGCCTCAACCGTATCAAAACCATTATCCTGTAAATTATAAGCTTTTAATTTATTAACCAGGCCAATGCCCCTGCCCTCCTGGTTCATGTAAACAATGGCGCCTTTGCCTTCTTTGGCTATCATTTCCATTGATTTGTGCAGCTGTGGGCCGCAATCGCAGCGGCATGATCCAAATATATCGCCGGTAACGCACGAGCTGTGTACACGCACTAAAATAGGCTCGTCAGGCTCCCAGGTACCCTTTACCAAAGCGATGTGATTATCGCCTGTATTTAATTGGGTATAAGCTATCATTTCAAAATCGCCCCATTCGGTAGGCAGCCTTACAGCTACTTCCTTTTTAATCATGGTTTCGACATCTAAACGATAAGCTATCAGGTCTTTTATAGATACAATTTTAAGATCGTGTGTTTTGGCCAGCTCTAATAATTCGGGTAAGCGGGCCATGTCGCCATTGGCATCCATTATCTCACATATAACACCTGCTGGCTCTAATCCGGCAAGTACAGCAAGGTCAACCGTTGCTTCGGTATGCCCTGCGCGGCGCAGTACGCCTCCATTTTTCGCTATCAGCGGGAATATATGGCCCGGCCTTCCTAAAGCCTCGGGCTTAGTGGCCGGATCAATCAAAGCCATAATAGTTTTTGACCTGTCTGTAGCCGAAATACCGGTAGTACAACCTTCCAGCAGATCAACAGAAACTGTAAAGTTTGTTTCGTACGAGGTGGTGTTGTGGCTAACCATGGGCTCCAGCTCCAGCTCGGTAGCGCGTTGCTGGGTAATTGGCGCACAAACCAGGCCGCGGCCATGGTGCACCATAAAGTTTACAGCCTCGGGCGTAGCAAAACGTGCTGCGGTTAAAAAATCGCCTTCGTTCTCCCTATCCTCATCATCAACAACAATTATTATTTTACCGGCTTTTATAGCTTCTATGGCCTCTGGAATGGTGTTTAGCATCTTGTACTTTTGGTAGCTTATTATATGGATACGTACCATATAATAACAAAGTTAACGCATTATGCAAAAAAACAGGTCGGCAGTTTGTAAAGATTATTCCTCAACAGCCTGCCCGCTAAGATCTACCTTGCGTTTAAAGGCTGACATTATCCTGCCGAATACCGCGTTAAACACCCGTTTGTATATATCAGCGTCAAATATTACCGAATCATTTGCGGCTTTGTAAGATAAGAACAGCCCAATTGGTGTTAAAATCATAATAGCTATCCACATACCCAAAAATGCAGAGGCATCGCCGGCTTTAACCGCTTTTTCTCCTATGGTTGATATGATATGATAGATCAGGAAAAACACCACCGACACCACTACAGGCAAGCCTAACCCGCCTTTACGGATAATTGCACCCAGCGGTGCCCCAATTAAAAACAGCACCAGGCAAGCGGCTGATAATGTAAATTTCTTTTGGTACTCAACAGCTGCGCTATGTACGCTATATGACGCCTCTTTATACGTGTTAGCGCGCCGCTTTATCTCATCCTGTACAGAACGGGCCTCGCTTATCGCATTGGTTATATAGCTTAACTTTTGGCCATTGCTGCCAAAATCCATCACACCATGTTTATATTCTGCATGTGTTTTATCAACCATATCTTTCCGGCGGGGCATAGAAAAATATTTAATATAAGGGGTAAGCAGTTGATAATTAACCCGGCGTCCGCTATCAATTACATGATCAATTTTGTTCATGGTATCTTTTAACAACCGCCTGTTCATCATCTGGAAGGCGCGGCTAAAACCGCTTTCGTCCGTCCGTTTAAAGGCAAGCCCGGTAAGGTCTAATTTATATTGTGCCGTTTTAAAACGGAAACGCGTTAATATCTGTCGCGGGTTGGGGTTGAAATTACCCCCCCCCGGCTTTTCTTCATAACGGATGCCGTCTTCAAGATTTATCATCAGGAAGCGGTTATCGTTCGACCGGAACATATTACCTTTTTTTGCCTTTAACAGATAGCCCGGGGTTTCAAAATCGACGCTTTTTGCGTAAATGGTTACACCATGCAGCGTTTGTCCGTCAGGGTCTTTTTTATCCACACGAATAGTATACCCAGGGAAACTGTTGCTAAAAACTCCCTCGGGTAAAAAGTTGGCCGATTTTTGCTCGCGTGCATCCCATAGCAAGGAATAATATTTCAGGTTGGCTTTAGGCAGCATGTAATCCGAAAAGAAAAACGCCCCTATACTTAACACCAATACCGCTACAAACATAGGATACAGCGCACGAGTTAATGATATACCAGCAGATTTGATAGCCACCAGTTCATAATTTTCGCCCAGGCTGCCATAGGTCATTATGGAAGAAAGGAGTACCGAAAGCGGCAGCGCCATTTGCACATTAGTTGCCGATGCATATAACATCAATTCGGCAATAACGTACCATTCAAAACCCTTACCTATCAGGTCATCAATGTATTTCCACAGAAATAGCATCAGCAACACAAACATTACTATCACAAAGGTCACAATAAATGGCCTTATAAATGATTTTAGTAATAAAAGGTGGATCTTTTTCACGGCGCAAAATTAGGGAATTTTATCCCTTTATGCACCTAGAACGCTAATTAGGTACTGAATCTGATTGTCCCAGATTAATTTTCTTTCGCCAATGGTTTCTTCGGTGGCAAAATCGGTTACACTTAAAGCAACATCATTGGTTAATTCGTCCTGGATTATCTCCATTTCAAAATAGCATTGCGGCTCATCATCGTCCCACTTAAATTTTACCAGTTTGTTTTCTTTTATAGCTACTAATTTAGCCTTTTGCTGCTCGCCATCCCAGGTAAAAGTATAGATCTGGTCTCGCACACTCACATCATCAGCAAACCATTGGGTAAGCCCATTGGGCTCGTTAAGGAAAGTATATAGTATTCTTGGAGATGATTTTATTTCATACTCAATATTAAACTTCTTCTTCTCAGACATAAGGGGTTTATAATTCAGGCTTAAGCCACAATATTAACATTTTTTCTAAAGGAAACGAATTTATCCTATATTTGCAAACCTTTTTTAAGGGTAAGCCGATGGGGCAGCCCGATGGTGTTCTTTAAAAAAGCAAAACCATAGTCAGAACAAGTTCTGGCAAATATACCCGGCGGGGTAGCTCAGATGGTTAGAGCGTAGGATTCATAACCCTAAGGTCGGCAGTTCGATCCTGCTCCCCGCTACCAAACAGGCGAAAGCGGCAAAATCCAGATTTAATTCTGGTATGCCGCTTTTTTTATTACTCATAAGTTGCTGAAAATAAGTAACATACAAAAACAAAAAATTAATTCGCGGGGTTCGAACTTCTTCTTTTTTCTTACTAAAAGTAATGCCGTCTGGAAACACTAATGACTGAATCTTTTGCTTAACCACATAGTCGCTTAAAACCCACTTTTCAGCCATTTTTGAAGCTATTTCCAACGAAATATCGATGCAATCTCCAAGGTTCGAACTTTTTTTGGAGGCTTTTAAAATCTTACCTTCCAATTCGTCTTTTTCCAAAAGATATTTCTCAGAAAACTTGTTGTATAATTCACTATTAATTTCTTCTTCGATATAACGTTCTTCCAGGCGATTTATCTTTTTCATTAGCTCTTTATATTGATTGGCTAAAGAAACGTAAGCTTCTTCTTCACCTTTAAATAGTTGATTGAAAGTTGCTATAGCTTGTTGACGGATAAGCTGTAGAAAATCGTGATCTAAACTTAATGTAAAGTTATTTAGCAAATTATAAAAAGTCTCATTCAGAGATTTGGCATTCTTGTTGGTATTACAGCCGCGCGTTTTACACTTATAATAATGGATATTTTTTTTGCGCATAAGGTAGCCAGTAAGCGGCTTGCCGCATTCCGCACATTTTGTAAAACGCTTTAAAGGAATGGCTTCATTCTCTTCTTTTAAAGAATATCCATGAGCATTCTGATCTAAAATTCCGTTGACTTTCAAAAAGGTGGCTTTGGAAATCAATTTTTCCTGATTGCCCTCAACGATACGGCCTTCCAGCATATTATGGGCCATTAATCCGCAATAGAATGGATTTCTAAAAATTTCTGATATCCTTTGATGGTTTAATTTTAAACCTTTCTCCAGTAGCTTTCCGCGAATGGCTTCATTTGATAAGTTGTATTGTGATTTCCACTCGTAGGCCTGCCTCAAAAGTTTCCCCTTTTCGTTAACGACTATCTTACGAATACCATTACTGCGCACGATATCAAACCCAAGTGGTGGAGCAGTTGGCCAATCCCCCCTCAGCAGCATTTCTTTTATACCCGCTGTACATTTTTGTTTCCTGAGTTGATTATCAAACTCCCCAAATAAGAAAAGCATTTTTTGTTGCATCTGTCCCGATGCACTAGAGGTGTCAATAGGCTGGGTAACTGAAACTATTTCTATTCCTAACTTTCTGAGTTCGCCGCTTAACCAGATGGAGTTATCATTTCTGGAAAAACGCTCCAAACTGTAAACTAATATGTAAGATACTTTTTCCTTGGCCTTTTTTACAAATGCCAGCATCGCGATGAATTCCTTTCGCTCATCATTTTCGGCACTTTCATATGTTCCGCCAAATTGGGCTAATACTTTATATTTTAGTCTTTCGGCATATTGATTACATCCTTTCAGTTGTGTGCCCAAACTTAAATTATCAGCTTGCTCCCTGCTGCTTACTCTCGTATAAATTACACAGTTTGTACCACGTACTTTACTTGATGTTATTGTCCCTTTCGCAAATGTGTCAAATGGAGTTATTTCAATCATAAGTATGCGCGTTAAAAGATTAGAAAGAAGTTCAATTTACACATTTTCACCCGCTTCTCCAAGATTTTTACTCGAAATATTATTGCAATTGAAGGCAATTTCTGTAATCTTTTTGATGGTGATTATGATGTCCAAAATTTGGTTTTCAGAAAGTTTGGCGAATGCGGAATGGCGCTTAACTTCCTCAACGGTAAGATCTGTCTTACGTAAGACATCTAAGTCCTGAAATTTATTCACCTGTCTTTTAATTATTTTATATGGAGGTGTTGAGACTGTTGTCTTACACTATAATAGGAAGAGGCCCAAATAGACCGGGCATTCTTAAATTCATTAGCAAGTACGTGAAACGGCCTGCAAATTCACATCCCCTTGCCTTAAAGGATTATCGCATCAAGCGACTTCATTAACACAAAACTGGACTACTTTACTACGCTAATTTTCGCCCAACAGCAAAAATCCCATTAAAAACGCCTTTGATGCGATTTCAATGGGGACATCGGAATAATGAAAGGTTTTCCATTTTCCAGTATTGGTGCTGATGTTATTTCGAGCCATCAACAAAATTTCTTTCCAAGCGAGAAATAAAGTTCGTGTGGATAAATTCTTGTTTAGCAAACAAGTGTTTTTCATAACAAAAATAATTTGTAGGTGGGGACTTATATATAAAAGCACATATATCCTAAAAAAGACGCTTATCGGGTTTACCTGCCTCTCCTGCGGCCTTGATTTTTATCCTGGTTAGAATCAATGTGAGGATTAGTGGTATTGTTCCTGATGTTATTATAAATAAATTCAGGCTGGCTGGTTTCTGACATGTCGGTTCCAGCAAGATCAATATGCGGAACCACGCCTGATAATCGCTTTTCCGCCATTCGGCAGCCATTTATTGTTGAACGGGATCTTCCAAACGGACACGTATTTTTTAAGTCGATTATTTTCCCACTCATTTATCAGGGCTTTAAGGAAAAGGGCAGCAATGTATTCATCCTTAGTTTTATAGACCATTGTCTGAGTCCGGTAGTCCTGACCTAAAAGGTTGCCCATTTCTACAACCGACCGCTCATCCCAGGTTTGGAACTCGACTCTCGCAGCATCAAAATTTTTGTGTTCGGCTAATCGTATTATTACTTCGCCGGACAACAATGAGCCATAAAGTGCAATTAAATTCTCTTTTATGATATTGCCCGTTGAATTAAACAAGATCTCTTTTGAAATATCCATAACAGATTGATTGAGGCTGTTATTAGCCGAATAAAGGGAGATAAGTGTAAAAATAAAAGTCCCCAACACTCGCTGCCGGGGACTTTCAACCTAAACCTTATCACAAAAGCGGTAAAGAATATCCGCTCAGATGTTGCAAAATAGGAATAAATAATTTAAACCTGATTAATACGGTAAAATTTGGTGGCTCCCTTCTTGTTAGACTTATGGTAACGTAAATTTGCAATAACTATATGGGTAAATTGCTTATTTATGCCTGCCCCAACCTGCATCGGTCGTATGATCACAACCTTCGGAGCTAACAAACAGGGATTGAATCAAATAGCGATCAACGTCCAATGTTATGGAATAATAGTTTAAGCTGCCATCCATACGGCTTTGCAGCGAATGTAAATAATCCATGCGGCTATCGATTACGTAAAAACTTCCACACAAGGCGTCACAGTAAGGGCAAGCGGCTGCAAAATAGCTTCTTCTGACCGTGTTACTAAATTTATAACCTACCGTCGTTATATTAGCATCATCCTGTCGAAGGGTGACAACGAATTTCTCTATCAAATCTGCGCTTTTTCCTTTGACATGATCTAATGAAATCAGACTATGATAATATTGCCAGGTAGGGTTGTTCCAATTTTTTAGTTGGCGATTGGGAAAAACGATACCAGTCACTGTTTTGATTTTCCGCTGACACTTCCAACAGGTATCGCTCATGATCTCCAGATTAACTGGTTGAGATCCTATTTTAGGACCAACATAAGTAACCTTAGCATTCCAAATATTTGAAAGCCCAACATGGAGGTTTTCAAAATGAATACCATCGAAGGTTATTTTATATTTTTTTTCTCAGCAACAAGTTACCCAAATAAAATTGGGGCAGTGGATCAGCAATTTTTCCGAAATAAAAACACCTGTGTTGCCTAAACGCATTTCTTCAATTTCCTCGTTGATCACTATGAACAGTGTGCCTTCAGCAATGATATCATCCCTTAATATTAATAGTTTCTTTTCCAATCCTGCATTTAGTTCTAAAGAAAGAGGCCACACAAATAAGTTAACCTGCCTCGCCTTACTGTCTCTGAGCGCTAAAAAGGCAGGTCTGTTACCACATAATTCATATCCGTTTGGTTTTTCTTCCTGTACCTTTTGCCAGCTGTCAGGCAGGCTTTTTTGCAGTTCAACTGCTACGAAATCATAAAAATCATCCTTCATTAGTAAAAATTCTTTAGCAAAATGCAAATTCAAATTGTGGAAAAATGTATTGCAAATTCCTTTTATGGGTTTATTTATAATAAGAAAGTCCCAAGGTTTGCAGCCTCGGAACTTTCAATAATATATATACTAAATATCTTAAATTTAATATTGGCGATGAAACGCAGAATTACGCATATACTCATTAAACCAGCGCTGGTATTCCCGGTTGGCGTTTATTCTCCGATTGAGCACGGAACAGCGCCAGGCACACAATCCACAAGCTAAGAATGCTACAGACAAACAGGTAAGTGTTTCCTTCCTGATTTCAACCTTTTCGGCTGCCGTCATTTTATCCCTGGAATATTTCCTTCCAACAGCTCCAAAAAAGGCAAATGTCGAAATCAAACAGGCAAGCAATATGTTTCTTATAATGGCTTTCATGACTTAATTTGTTAATTAAAATCACTAATTAAATTAGTAATTTCCAAGTACTTACTTAATTTAATTCGTAAATATTATTGTTTTTTCGTGCTTCTAACACCCTATCCCGAATAGTATCCGTAATAGCAGATTCAGGGATTCCCTGCAATTGTATAACCGAATTTTCAGGGTCGGTGCTTTTTAAGGTCAGGTACATCAGTTTGAATATCTGTAGCATAAAAGATTGGGTGATAATGTAATCCTTCACCCTGAACATTTCCAGCTGATCGATACGCTTAAAGAAGATACCGCTCGTCATCCTGATATATTCATGGGTGATCAGGTATTGAAAACTACGGATGTATAATAACCTGTACCAGGCGAAAGCGCACACCACCAGGCTGAATAAAATAAAATACGGGGACAGCCACCAGGCCAGCAAAAGAAAGGTGATGGCCAGTATAATTAGCGGCAAGGCTTTCAGTAATGCGTACAGCATTGCCGGTCTTAATAGAATTTCATCGTTCTGCGTCATGTGTTAATTGATCTAAAAAAGTTAATGAATGAACCGGTTTACCTGTTCGAAACCGTGGGCGAATGCTAAAGGCTTCCTGAAAAGCGTGGAGCGAGATCTGTTCATTGTGAAAAACATGCAACAAGTTATCCCGGTAGATCATCACCTCATTTCCAGAATGAAATATTCTAATAGCGATATTTTTTATACCGGCCGTTAATTTAATATCGGTGATATGCCCAATGAGGTCTTTACCGAATACCAGGCTAAACCTCCTTCCTTGAAAATTCTGCCTGATCCAGTCCGCCTGCTCTATATAGAACCTGTTGCCAATAGCAATAAAAGCCAGTTGTTCCAGCCTGGGATACCTGTGCCTGTTTAGTGTGATAAAGGCCATCGCCTCCATTGCCGAATAAGTAATGATAACATGGCTTGCCTGCTGACTTCCAGCCACCCAAAGGTTTTGTGTGGAAGGAACCGTGTGAAAACCTTCGCCGTAATGTTCCTGCTGGTCGCCATAGTTAAAGGAAAGAGCGGCAGGGGGATTGAAAAAGGCTTGGATCTCCGAGGAAATGCCAAGCTTTGTTAAAATATCCATCAGTGTTACCTGCCTTTGCGAGTTTGAGATTGTTCAAACTGATGCGGCTTAAATCCATACTGGTTCTCAATATCCTTGAGCGCCTGGTAATAACCGGGGCTTAGCTTTTCAGCAGTTTTAGGCTCATGCTTTTTATTAAACATGGCGTTCAGTCCTTTATACACCATATAGGATAGCCCGCCATCGATCAAAATAGAGGCCACGAGCGCCAGTTTATTCGAGCGGATGCCATGGTGATCGGTGCCGGAGTAATTGAGTTTTGTACCATCGGTTAGCTGCACCTCTTTTCCTTTACGGTAATTTTCTTTTTGTGCAGGCGTCAGGAATTCATTATTCACCATATCCGGGACTAAGATCTTTTCGGTGTCCGAAACAATATATTCCTTTGTTTCCGGATCATATTCGACCAGCATCTCTTTTTTGGTGCCGTGATCATCAAGTGTTATCTTTAACAAACTGGCTACTTCGCCTTTTCGTAGCTGCGTGGCCTCTGTTTCATTCAAGAAATCTGGGGTTGGCGCTTTGCGGTATATCGGGTGAATAAGCAGATCCAGTTTGCCGTATTCATTGGGCTTCAGAGAGATCTTCGCGTTGATGGATTTGATCTTGATGTTATCGGTTTCCAGATCCCGCAATTCGAGTAATGAAGTCCGGCGACCTGAAAGCAAAGCTTTCAGGTCATCGACATTAAACAGGAGTTGACCGCCAGCGGCCAGCCCGATGGTTTCCAGATCCTTGATCGGGAGATCATCTTCATGAAAATTAACGAGGTTCATCTATCGTCCTATTTTATGGCTTTGTCCCTGCTCCTCGGCCTGCCCCTGTTCCTGTCCTTCTTCAAGTACCAGGTCCGGTTCTCGGGGATTGGCTTTTGCCTCCAACAGAGATTTATAGAGGCCAAAATCCGGTTTCAAAACCTTTCGGCTTCCATCGCCATCCTCTACCTTAATACTTTTGTCTTTACGGGTCTCCAAAACCTTGTACGTGGTATCCAAATAGGCGATCTCGTCACCTTTCTTGAAGGTTACCGCTTCCGGGGCCTGCTTTTGTTCCCGCTTCTGAGATACACCTAACAACAGGTTGGCAATTTTTTGCGCATCCCTGGATGCTTTAGCGATCTCAAACGGTTCATCTTTTAAGAGCTTGGCGAAATTGCTCATATAGGCAGCCTGCTGGCCGAAGTTATGGCCGATCTTTAATTCGCCGCCGATCAGGATACCTGCAATGGCCGACCGCATTTCTTCACGGGAATAATCCAAAGAAGCAAATTTGCCTTCCATCGGACGGTTCAGGCGGCTTTCGTGTCCCGACCAGTGTGCCAGTTGGTGTATGGCAGCCTGCAGGTATTTGGTTTCATTCTCAAATTGTTCGGGTTCCGGCAGAAAAATAGCATCCCGTTTTTTGTCATAATAGGCCTCCTGGCCGCCATGAATGATCACCGCCTTGCTATCTTCGATCAGTTTTGCTGCCCGCTCCAGCGGAGAAAGCGTTTGGCCCTCTTCCTGTTTCGCCAAATACTCCTGCAAGGGAACGATATCCTTCATTTGTTCCGCATTGAACAAAAAGGATTTGGCCTGCTGCGGCTTTTCAAACTCAACTGTTTTGGTCTGGGTGACGCCAGCATCATCTTTGATCACCTTACCTTCCGCCGTACGGATCGCTTGAATATCACTTGTTTTTGGAAACTCGATCAACGTACCTTTTTCTCCTTCCTTTACCCAGTTACCGGCATACCGGGCAGCATCAGCTGACATCCAGCGCGGGTCATCGTGACGCTGCATACCGAGGACCAGGGCATTCATGGCGCTATATCCTTTTCCGGTGGTGGGATTGATCGGTTTAACGAAGGCGGGCATACCATTTTCTTTAACCGGTTTTTGAAACAGGGAATTTCCCTCTTTGATCTCCGCTATCAGCTTATTCGCAAGCTGAATGGGAAGTGCTTTGAAATTTTTGTCGTTCATTTTCTTGTTTTTTTAGCAGTTCATATAAAAATTTAATTGGATTGATGTATTTGTGTTTGTAGCAAATGCTGAAGTGCAAATGCTCGCCGGTAACTCTTCCAGATGAACCGGAGATGGCGATAGCTTCACCGGCTGCCACATGGTCTTGAGGCCTAACCAATAGCGCGCTGAGGTGACCATAAACTGATTCCAGTTCACCGCCATGATACAGGCGAATGTTAATACCGAGCTTACGATCATAGCCGACAGATCTTACTTCGCCATCAAGGATGGCAAATACGGTATCATGGCGAGCTTTAAAGTCAACACCGGCATGCATGGCATATTTGCCCGTAATGGGATGAATGCGGTAACCGAAATCAGAATTTATTACCAGGTGTTTAAGGGGGAGGCAGACCAGGCAAAAGCTGATCAGTATTTTCATCGGCCATAGGATTTGGCTAATTCCTGTTTAGGCGTTTGACTGATAGCATCCAATACCCGTTCCTGTACACCAGGATGGTCATTGGCAATGGCCAAAGCTGAATATAAGGCCTGTGATGTACCCCTGTCCTGTAACAGCATAATTTTATACATGGCCTTAAAATCATCAAGGGGCATAGCCGAGCCGTTGTTGGTCAGGTCATCAAAGACCTGTTGCTTATCTTTAAGCATCATGACCTGCCGCGCAGGATAAAAGGCTTCGCCTCCTTCGGGAAACCGTACATAGTTTTCAGTTTCTGAGCGGGCATAAGTCAGGACACCGATCTGCCCTTTTTTTTGACCGGTATCATTTTCAAGATCCGGCTGCACCAAAACAAGCGTTCCGGCTAAAGTTTGATTTTCCATAATATTTAATTTTTAAGATTTTATCTTCCTATTTTTCGCTTGTGATCGGGATCGATAACCTCATTCAACCGAATGGTAGCCAGCCGATGGAGTTCGGGGTCGTCCTGCAAAAAGGTAAAGGCGCTTTTCAGGTCGCTATACGATCCCGATGCTCGAAGCAAGGCAAGGGATCGCAGATTTTTAATGACGTGGTCCCCAAAAACAGCCTGATGAGTATCAGCCAATTCATTAATTTCCTCCGCATTTTTAAGCACAAATAAGGTTTTGGAACTAAAAGAGTCTACTTCCTCATCCTCGAATCTTACCCAAATGTTGTCGTTTGGAAGGTCTGTAAATTCGATGATGCCGATTTTACCGGCATAGTCAGATATCCACAGTACCGGGCTAATCATGACCGTTAAGCCTATAGTATCTTCGTCTTTCATGATGATCCTTTAAAATTATTTACCTTCCCCGTTTATAGCTCTGGTCGAGGCCGAGGGTTTCCTCCAGTGATACCATCGCCGATGCGATCACATCCGGGTTCCTTTGCGCGATCTCCATCGCCGTCCGTTGTTGCTTTGTCGTGCCGTAATCCAATAAGAGGGCGATGTTTTTCAGGTCCTTGAATGTCGACGGGGCCAGTTTCATGACATCCTGCTTCAGGTTTTGATAGATCTGATCGGAGGGCTTGAACAGCAATAAGGCATCGGCAGCATATAAGCCAACCTCCTTGTCATCAAAGCCAACATAAAATTCATCGCTATTAAGGATAGCTGCAGTTATCAAACCGATTTGCCCCTGCTTGGCCACAGGGTCATCTTTCAATTGCGGATGCACCAGAACAAAATCCGGTAGTTGCACCTGGTTGTTGTTTTCGCTCATTTCTTCATTGTTGCTTTAACGGGTATGTTTGGCGAAGCTGGCCTGAAGGCCAACACCATTTCTTGTATCTCCTGGCTGATATGGTCAAAGTTCTGGCGGAGTTTTTCGTCCAGTTTCCCGCCGAAATCATAAAAGGCGGGTAAAGGTTTATAACCCTTTTCTTCGCGCCTGATGGCTTCCATATCCAGATTGATCCGGCAGTTAACTGCGGATGTTTCAAACTGTCCCGTAAATTTCTCCTGTGCATCAGCGGCGATCACACCAACCATTTCGCCCGAATTAAGCGAAGCTATTTTACCTGCGGGAATGAGTGCTTCCAGCTTTTCGTTCAGCGATGTAGATGTTTTATTGCGGTCGATGGATAAGCTTTCACCCATCTGTTTGGATTTACCAAATAGCCGTTCCAGCCATTCCAACGTATCCTTATTCCTGACAGAGCCGGATATCACGGTGCCGACAACCGCCGTGATGGTTGCAGCGGTATCTTTCCCGTACTGTTGGTTAAATTGCGGCAATTCCTGCAATCCCATCAATACTGCCACCTTGTTAGACCTTGCCGTAGCTATTAAATTTTCTACCCGGTGGACAAATAAGGTCGGCACCTCATCCACGATCAGCGCGGAAGGCAGATTGCCTTTGGTGTTGATCAGTTTGGTCAGGCGGTTGATAATGATGGAATAACAGGCCGAGTTGATGTTTTGGGTGTTGGGGTCGTTGGCTAATACCAACATTCCAGGGTTTTCCTTAGCAGATATCTTCAGATCGAAATCATTGCCTGAAAAAACCCAGTACGTTTCTTTTGTCGCCAATCGGCTGATAAATACCTTCAATGTACCGATCTGCCCCTCTAACTGGTCAAACGCTTTGGCATGGTAGGCCGTCTCTTGCAAACCCAACGACAGCTCCGGGATTGATTTTAGCTGCGCTTTTTACCCGTTTCGACTGAAAAAATTATTGATTTAATTAAAAAATGCCATTGGAGCCATAGGCAATCAGTGTTTCAAAAGACATGGAGAAAGGAACTCAAGCTTTGAGATATGTGACGGCTCAAAAGAAAATAAATGGTGTTAAAAAGGGAGGTGGTGTGGGGGGAAGCATCAGGGATTGGAAGCGTATCCTTCGATAGAAGATATAGCGGAAAGCCCGCCCGAAGGGGATGCCATGAGAAAAAAAGCAGGATGCTATTTGGTATTCCGAGGCATTAGCCATAACATTATCAAAAAGGTGTGTTAAGCGTGCCGGGTAGTGTTTAGCTAAATTGGAGAATATTGGTTATATTGATCAGAACTATATTGGTTGGTAGCTTATCCTTTTTTTTGCAATTTTGTAATACAAAGTCCATTAAAATGTCGGGAACCAACAAATTACCACTCAATTTATATGCCGAAGCTTTTGGTCAGTATGCGATGGTACAGCCAAATACTTTTGATATCAGGTCAAAGGACGGCCAAATGCTTGTACAGTTTGGAGGTAATGTTTACCAGGTATCTCATTTCAACGATCTAATGGCGACCTATAAAAGCTATTTCGACATCGATCATAGTTTGATCTATATTGAACTACCGGCTGCAATCTGGAACATTTTTGTAGCCGAAAAAATTGTGATCGACCCGGATAATTTTATCATCGACCTGTACCGCGCCTGGGAAATGATATGGGACAAACAGCTGGCCATTTATGATAATCCGCAAAAATATGATTATGACAAGCAACAATCGTATGCGGATTTCAAACACCTGACCTATGAAATCCATAAGCATCGCTGGGAAGAAGTATTCGATATTGCTCAGATTGATCCAGTTATACTTTTTCCGGCCCTTGCAATGGCAATCAAAGGTCAATATAGGAATGAACTGGTATTTTATAGGGAATGCGTTTCGCTAATGACAAGTGAGTACCATGATCAAATTGGCAACGGGTTTGTTTTCGAGCAGGTTAATCTGCTTCAAACGGATGATAAGAGGGAAATATTTTTTATTTACAGCGTAGACGAGCAGTTTATAACAGTTTAATCTTTGCAGTCGTTATTCAAGATGGGAATCATAGAATGGCTTTTTTTGTTAATTATCATCATATTTGGTTACAAACAATACCAAAAACAGGAATACTGGCTTGACCGGAAAATTGCCGGATTGATCAGACTGATCAAATCAAAGTTATCCTAAAAGATTGCTTTAAGGATCTTAAAAAATAAAATTGTAAATTAACTTATAAGTGAATATCTTTGCATTAGAAGTTTGGGATGATGAAGGAAAAAAGTGTACGTTTTATACGATACGCTGGGAAGATGCAGCGGACAATGAAACTGACAAGTTCTTTAATAAGTATGATGCTATCCTGGAATTGAAACTGGCTACACAGCAGCTGTTGAGTTTTGTGCTGGATAGCGTAGGTGATGACCACGGGGCGATTGACGCTTTGTTCAACCGTCCGGAGAATGAGGTTACGGGTTTGCCGAATACCGGCAAGGTAAAAATACAGCAATTACTATTTGCTTATCCCAACTTTCCGCTCCGTCTTTACGCTTTGAGGGTCAACAACCGTAATGATATCGTGGTACTGTTCAATGGCGGCATAAAATCTGCATGGACAAACCAGGAAAGCAAGGACATCCATTTTAAATGGATAGAAGCCTGCCGGTTTGCAAAACGCATAGAAGAAGCGTTAAGGGATGGTGAAATCATCATAGATGGAGATAACAGGCGGATGCTGTCCGCAGCTAAAGACGTAGAAATACTATTATAAATTGCAAGCTAATGAGAAGTAAAGTTGCACAAAGGATACAGGATGAAACGCCAGAAGAGGTGCGCATTTTTGTACGGCAGTATACCGATATCGTAGTCAGGATCAATGAACTGCTCCAGGAAAAGGGTTACACACAAAAAGACCTGGCAGTAAAAATGAATAAAAAGCCTTCCGAGATCAATAAGTGGCTGAAAGGGAACCATAACCTGACCCTTAAAACACTGGCTAAACTAGAAGCAGAACTGGGCGCACCGTTGATCTATACATCGCGTGAACTTTCCCACGTTTAATACCGACATTTTTTTTATATAAATGATATGATGCAGGAAGTTTTTAATGAACATTACCTTATCGGTAATGACACGTTCAAAGTAGTATTTCTAATCAAAGAAGGAGATAAACTGGATGGCGGCATGATGCCCTATCATGTTTTTGAAATTCAAAAGTTACCGGAAAGCGTGAAGTACCTGTTCCATAAAGGAGAAGTTGGAATTGGCGGAAAATATGGTTTGATAAAGGTCGACCCCAAACAGGAACTTACTTGGTCAGCGGATGTACACAGGGAACTCATCAATAAGATCTCTAATCAGAAAATTCCATCCAGTTTCTACATAAGACCCGAATTACAGTCCCGTTTTATAGATTAATGAATAATTTAAATTATTCAGTTCAAAAACGCAGGTTATGCCCCAAGCAGCTGAGTCAAAGCAATATCTGTCACCGCTAAAAACTATGGTTTTAATTTTTTACTTTTGCAGCGTGAAAATTCTTTGCCTGATATTATCCATTTACGTGGTGCTTCTTTCTTTGAAGCCGTGTTGTGCGGATAAGGACTGCCAGGCGATGAATTTGCAAAAAGTCAATTCCGAAAAGCAATCCCATAAAAAGGAGTGTACCGGCTGTTCCCCTTTTTTTACATGCGGCTCTTGTGTCGGCTTCATTATCAGCAAACCATTCCTCTTTACTTCCTCCCTAATAAAGGATAATCCAATAAAAAGTTACATCCCCTACGAGCAGCCCGCTACAAAAGAAATCACGCTTACTATCTGGCAACCGCCCAAAATAGGTTAATTACATTCCTCGTATTTTTTTTGAACAAGAAGGCTAAGGCCATCCTGTCTTATTTGTAATTAACTAAAATTTCATGTTTGATAGAATCATAGCGTTCTCCATTGGGAACAAACTGGTTATCGGTGCATTAATGCTATTGCTGATTGGCGTAGGTATTTACTCTGTAACTCAACTACCCATTGATGCTCAGCCTGACATTACCAATAACCAGGTACAGATCATTACCCAAGCCCCTAATTTGGGTGCGCAGGAAGTGGAGCAATTTATTACTTCCCCAATAGAGCTGTCCCTCGCCAATATCCCTAAGATCATTGAAAAAAGGTCTATTTCCCGTTCCGGGTTATCGGTGATAACCATAGTATTTGAGGACGATGCGGATATTTATTGGGCAAGGCAGCAAATCAGTGAACAATTGAAAGAAGCCGAATCGCATATCCCGGAAGGTTCAGGCACCCCCGAACTGGCACCGATCACCACCGGATTAGGGGAAATTTACCAGTATGTAATCCATACCAAACCCGGTTATGAAAACAAATATACGCCAACAGATTTGCGCACGATACAGGACTGGATCGTTAAAAGACAGCTTACGGGAACACCCGGTATTGCAGAAGTGAGCGGATGGGGAGGTTATATCAAACAATACGAGATTGCCGTTAATGATGAAAAGCTGAACAGCTTAAATATTACCATAGCGGATATTTACACTTCCTTAAAAAAGAACAACCAGAATACCGGAGGCTCTTATATCGAACAAAAAAGCAATGCCTATTTTATTCGTGGCCTCGGCCAGGTAACTTCGTTATCCGACATCGAGCAGATCGTTGTTAAAAACAACGGAAATGCGCCGGTATTAATTCGTGACGTTGCTTCGGTGCAATTTGGAGGGGCGACCCGTTATGGTGCCGTGATCAGGAACGGAACGGGTGAAGTTGTTGCCGGAGTTGTCCTGATGCTGAAAGGTGAAAACTTCAGTCAGGTTATTAAAAATGTTAAAACCCGGATGGCGCAAATACAAAAGTCATTGCCGGAAGGCGTAGTTATTGAGCCATTTATTAACCGGACGGAACTGGTTGGCAGGGCGATTGGTACGGTAGAAACCAACCTGATTGAAGGGGGCTTGATCGTCATCTTTGTTTTGGTGCTGTTGCTGGGTAATTGGCGGGCGGGATTAGTGGTCGCTTCGGTCATCCCGTTGGCTATGCTGTTTGCTATTACTCTGATGCGTTTATTTGGTGTTTCGGGTAATTTAATGAGCCTGGGCGCAATCGATTTTGGGTTGATCGTTGACGGCGCGGTCATTATAGTGGAAGCCATTGTGCACCGTATTTCGGGGAGCGGACTCTTTCACAATACCGAAGAACTTAGTAAACAGCAGATGGACGAAGAAGTTTATCAGGCTTCATCGAAGATCAGGGATAGCGCCGCTTTTGGTGAAATTATTATTTTGATCGTTTATCTGCCAATTCTTGCGCTTGCTGGCATTGAAGGTAAAATGTTCAAGCCAATGGCCGAAACGGTAGCATTTGCCATATTGGGGGCGTTCCTATTGTCTTTTACCTATGTGCCTATGATCAGCGCGTTGGTACTAAGCAAAAAAACGGTACACAAACGGAATATCTCTGACCGTATCATATCGTTTCTCCAAAAACTTTATACGCCCGTTCTCCGGTTGGTGCTCAAAGCAAAGGTACTTACGGTAGTAATCTCCATCGTGTTGCTTGCTTTTTCACTTTGGGTTTTCTCCGGTTTAGGCGGTGAATTTATTCCAACCCTCGAAGAAGGCGATTTGACCGTAGAAATCAGTATGATGCAGGGGACATCGCTTACCCAGGTCATTGAAACCTTTGGCAAAGCCGAAAAGTTATTAAAAAGCCAATTTCCGGAAATTAAGCAGGTCGTAACACGGATCGGGAGTGCTGAAATACCTACAGACCCCATGCCTTTAGAAAAAGCGGATATGATGTTGGCCATGAAACCAAAAGAACAATGGACGAGCGCGACAAGCCGGAAGGAGATCATGGAGAAGATGGAAACCGCGCTTAAAAATATTCCCGGCATCCAGGTAGAAATTACCCAGCCGATGCAAATGCGCTTCAATGAACTGATGACCGGTATCCGCCAGGACGTGGCCATCAAAATATTTGGTGAAGACCTGAACGTTTTAGCTGTGCAGGCTGACAAAGTTGCAGACCTGATCAAAAACGTCAAAGGCGTAACCGCCATTAACGTGGAAAAAGTAACGGGCCTTCCTCAAATCGTGGTCGCTTATGACCGGCAAAAGATTGCGCAATACGGTTTAAATATAGAGGATATCAATATGGTTTTAAGTACCGCATTCGCCGGACGGGTTGCCGGTGTGGTGTACGAGGGCGATAAACGTTTTGATATGGTGATCCGTTTAAAGCAGCAATCGCGTGAAAATATCAGCAACATTGAAAGCCTGTATATAGAGCTTCCATCGGGTAGCCGGGTCCCCTTGAGCCAGGTTGCTAAGGTGGAACTTAAAGAAGCACCCGGCCAAATCAGCCGGGAAGACGGCAAACGCCGTATTTATGTGGGGTTTAATGTTAAAGACCGCGATGTAGAAAGTACAGTAACTGAAATTCAGCAAATTTTATCACAAAAGCTAAAATTGCTTCCCGGTTATTATACCACTTACGGAGGGCAGTTCCAAAACCTACAGGAAGCAAAAAAACGCCTTTCTGTCGCAGTGCCTATAGCATTATTGCTTATCCTGATTCTTTTATATTTTACCTTTCGCTCCTTCAAACAAACCTTACTGATCTTCTCAGCTGTACCTTTATCTGCCATCGGCGGTATTTTCGCCTTATGGCTACGGGACATGCCTTTCAGCATATCAGCGGGTGTCGGTTTTATCGCCTTATTCGGGGTGGCTGTTTTAAATGGCATCGTGCTGATCGGGTATTTTAACCAGCTTAAAAGCGAGGGCATTACTAATATTTATGAAAGGGTGAAAAAAGGAACGGAAGTCCGGTTAAGGCCTGTTATCATGACCGCTTCGGTAGCTTCATTGGGTTTTCTACCGATGGCGCTCTCTACTCATGCGGGGTCGGAAGTACAAAGGCCGCTGGCGACTGTAGTCATCGGGGGTTTGTTATCTGCAGCGCTGTTAACACTTTTGGTACTGCCGGTATTGTATATACTTTTTTCTGCTAAAGACGACGACACCGCTAATAAACGTAAACTTGCGTTAAATAAAATCACTATAATTTTATTAATGATAAGCGCAGGCTTATTCAGCCAGAACACAGCTAAAGCGCAGGCAACAAAACCGCTGACTTTAGACGAATGTATCGCGGTAGCCTTAAAGAACAATCCACAGGCCATCAGGTCAGGTCTGGAAATTGAGCAAAGCAAGGCCTTACAAGGTACAGGCTTTGACCCGGCTAAAACAAACCTGACGCTCACGCAGGACCCCACATCAGGCGGTAATATTGATAACAGTATCGGCATATCACAAAACTTCAGTTTCCCATCCGTATATACCGCACAAAAAAATGTATTGAAACAGCAAACAGTGGTTAGCGAACGGGCAAAAAGGATAACGCAAAATGATTTGATCAGGGATGTCAAAATCGCATATAGCGATTTGGTTTACGGGCAGGAAAAAGTAAAGCGGTTAAACAGCCAAGATAGTCTGTATAAAGAGTTTGTAGACAGGGCGACCCTGCGCTACAAGACCGGGGAAACTTCCTATCTGGAAGAGTTATCAGCTATAAATTCTTTTAAAGAGATCGAGGTAAAAAAACAGCAGGCCGAAGCAGATGTAGAAATTTACCGACAAGAACTACAGGCCTTATTAAATACGACAAGCCCTTTAAGTATCGCAGATAGCAGGCTTAATAAATTGCCCTTTGTCATACCATTAGATACCGCAGCTACAATGCAAAACCCGCAAAATGGTTTTTATAAGGAAAGGATTGCTTTATCGGATGCGCAGGTTAATGTGGAAAATAAGAAACTGCTGCCTGATCTGACCTTAGGCTACAGTAACCAATTACTGATCAAGTCTTTTAATCCGGCAGGTATTCAACGTGATTATTTTCCTGGTACCCGTATTGCAGGTTTTCAGGTAGGGGTCGGTGTCCCGTTGTTTTTCGGGGCACAAAAGTCCCGTATTCAGGCAGCCAAGTTTAACCGGCAGATCGCGCAGGCTGATTTTAACCAGGCCGGTATCCAATTAAAGAAACAGTATAATCAGCAATTGCAGGAATACCTGAAATTCAGTAAAGCGGTCGCCTACTATGAAAGTTCCGGGCTTGATCAGGCCAGCGAACAAACACGAATCGCTCAGTTCGCTTACAGCAAAGGAGAGATCGGCTATGTAGAATTTATTCAAAACACCACGCAGGCCAATACTATCAGGCTGCAATATCTGGAGACGCTCCGGGACTATAACCGAACCATTACTAAGTTAACTTACCTAACAGGAGGAAAATAAGGATGATCCATCAAATATATAATATTAAAACCTGCTATCTTTTATTGGTCTTTGGGCTATTATTGATTACGGCATGTAGTCAGACAAAAAAGGATAATACCCAGGACACCAAATCAGAAACAGCAAAACGCGTTGACGGTATTCCATTAACCGAAAGCCAAATGAAAGCGGTAGGTATAACATTAGGTACCATTGAAGAAAAAAACCTCAAAGCCATTGTAAAAGCCAACGGCCAATTGGAAGTACCGCCTCAAAATAAAGCTGAGGTAACGCTTTTAACCGGCGGTATTGTAAAAAATATAACAGTCCTTGAAGGTTCGGTTGCGCGGAAAGGCCAGGTATTGGCTACCATCGAAAATGCCCAACTGGTGCAGCTTCAACAGGATTACCTGACGGCTAAAAGCAGCCTGGGATATGCTAAACAGGAGTATAACCGCCAAATGGAACTAAAGGCACAAAATGCAGGGACAGGAAAAATTTATCAGCAAGCTGAGGCCAACTATACAGCCGAACAGGCAAAGACGGCCTCTATTGCACGACAGTTAAGACAATTAGGCATCCACCCGGAAAATGTGGACGAGGGACATATCAGCAATCAAATAGCAATAACCGCACCCATCAGTGGAACGATTGGTAAAATCAATATAGAGACAGGCTCCTTTGCCGAACCCTCAAAACCATTAATGAATATTGTCGATAATTCAAAAGTACATTGCGACCTGCTGGTTTATGAAAAAGACCTGTTTAAAGTCCATAAAGGGCAGTCGGTTAGCTTTATGCTGACCAATCAGGATAACCGGGAAATCACCGGGAAAATTTACGGCATCAATCAATCCTTTGAAAATGAAAGCAAGGGCATTATCCTGCATGCCATTATCCAAAACCCCTCAAAATATAACCTGATAGAAGGTATGTATGTGTCAGCTTCCATCGATGTAGGCAACCAAATGGTGACCGCTGTACCGACTGATGCCATAATCAAAGTAGGCGGTAAGGAATACATTTATTACCTTAAAAAAATCATTGCACCTCAAAAAGCTGAAGAAAAGAAAGGGGATAAAGACGGCGATAAAGATGGAGATAAGTCATTCGGTAAAACTTATTTGTTTGATAAGGCAGAAATCGTTTCCGGCGTTTCAGACCTGGGTTATACGGAAATTAAATTGATAGAAGAACTGCCGGCAAAAACACAAATCGTGATCAAAGGTGCTTTTTATATCCTGTCTTCCGTATCAGGGAGTAAAGATTCGGATTAAATTTTTACGATGAATAAGAGCGTTTTTAAAATTCCTAAAATGGATTGTTCTGCGGAAGAACAATTGATTAAAATGAAGCTGGAAGGTATCAGTTCTATCAAACAAATGGATTTTGATATACCAGGCAGATCATTGACCATTTTTCACGAAGCGGGTGGCAGTTCAATTGAATACTCTTTAGCCGAATTAAAATTAGGAGCCAAATTATCTTCAACCGGGCCAGTCAATGATTTTCAGGCTAAAGAAAAAGACAAGGGAGAACGGAAATTATTAATAATTGTATTCCTCATTAATGCTGGTTTATTCTTTTTTGAAATGTTGTTCGGCTTTCTGTCCCATTCTATGGGATTGGTGGCAGATTCCCTTGATATGCTGGCGGACGCTTTTGTGTTTGGGCTAAGCCTAATGGTAATTGGAGCGGCATTGGCAAAAAAACAACGGGTAGCCATATTTAGTGGTTACTTTCAACTGATTTTAGCCCTGTTAGGTTTTGCCGAAGTGATTAGACGGTTTATCGGTCATGAGACCCTGCCGGATTTTATGACGATGATCATTGTGTCGGGAATTGCCTTCGCTGGTAATGTTACGACATTGCTCCTGCTCAAAAAGCAAAATAGCCAGGAAGTGCATATTAAAGCCAGCTGGATTTTTACCTCTAATGACCTGCTTGCGAATTTAGGGACACTGATCGCAGGGATCATTATTCATTTCACTAAGTCCAGCCTGCCGGATCTGATTTTTGGAACGGTGATATTTTTTATGGTGATGAAAGGCGCATTGAGAATTTTAAGCCTGTCTAAAAATTAACAGAACAAAAATATCCTTGTTTATTGCAAAGGGTATCTCAGTTCATAATTATCAGTCCTGCGTAATCATTTCATGGTGGGCATGGCAAGCCTCAGCACATTCAATACAAAAGGCGGCACAGTCTTTGCAATGTTTTGCTTCATGTTTACTGCACTCATCTGCACACATGCGGCAAATCTCCTCACAAATTAATAAAAACTGGTGACCTATATCTGAGCCCCTTTTTAATAGGCGGGCGGCCTGAAAACATAGATCCGAGCAATCGCGGTCTAAACTGATACAACGTGCCATCATTTTTACATCTTCTTCTCCCAGACAGGCCGTTGCACAATTTTCGCAAGTTAAGGCGCAATCCAATAATTTTTGAATGAGCACCTGGTGGTTATGGTTTTCCATTGGTAAGTTTTCTTTAGTGAACAGAACAAAAGTCTTTAAGTTTCAATTAGAACAAAAAAAGCCGGAGAGTGATCCCCGGCTTAACTATTTTATGCATTTACATAGCACATTTGGTTTTGCATTCGCCCGATGCCTTGCAGCTTTTACTGCAATAATCCAGGCAATTTGGTTTGGTGCAGGACTTCATGCATTTGCTGCAATGTATTTTATTGTTGCAGCAAGGGCTTTGGGCATAGGTAAATGATATAGCTGATAATAAGATCACCATAGTGATCATGATAAAACGTTTCATGATTTGTTGATTAAATGTTTAATAATTAATGAATAAAACAATAGCCTGTTACAGGCAGGTATTTCATTATTAAACTTTGGGCGGATGCCAGCCTACAGGCGAATAGTTAGACAGCTGACCTGCCTGATATGTAAAAAATCGGCGGTTATTAAGTAAAGTAGTTTTCGGACAAACGGATAACGGCTGTACGATTACAAATCCGCAAAGACTACAAGATAGCATCATATTACAAATCCCTTTTTCGCAGCCTTTTTGACTGTTGCCTTTTTGTTCTTGACAGTATTTCGCATGTTTCCAACAGCAATTATCCCTTTGCATAGTATTATCCATCTCTGCAAAGAAGGACAGGAATATGATACAGGATAACAGGAAAATGGCTAAAAATTTCATGAATTTGAACTGGTTTTACAAGACGAATATATGCCGGATGCGATGTATATTTTTATATTTTACCGTTTGATTTTTACATTATTTTGTATCGCTTTACACTTGATGTAATTTACGTTTTATTTTATTTCTATCAAAATCCTGTAAATTATTAACGGAATCATGTAACAGTAAATGTTCCCTGCCGGGGTAAATTTGTATGGTTAAATACTGAATGGCTATGCAAGAAACACTAACACTTACTTTCCCTATTACCGGCATGACCTGCGCCGGCTGCGCTGCAAGCGTAGAATCAATGATCGGCGCACAAAAGGGTGTAGATAAAGCAGAAGTGAATTATGCCAGCCAGGCCGTTAAAGTTACCTTTCACCCCGATCTGATACAACCTGCCAATTTCCAAAAAGCGGTACAATCCATAGGATATGACCTGATCTTAGATACGGAGAACGGGAAGGCATTGCAAGAGGAGGTGCAGCAAAGCAATTACCTATTATTGAAAACTAAAATTACTTGGTCCGGTATTTTGACAGCCCCTATTCTGCTGATAGGTATGTTCTGGATGGAATTACCCTATGCCAATTATATCATGATGGCATTAACCGCCCCGGTCTTGTTTTTATTTGGCCGTAACTTTTTCATCGGTGCCTGGAAACAGGCTGGTCATGGAAAGGCTAATATGGATACCCTCGTTGCGCTATCGACCGGTATCGCTTTTTTATTCAGTGTATTTAATACGGTAGATCCCGGATTTTGGTATAGCAAAGGCTTGCATCCACATGTATACTTTGAGGCCGCTGCCGTGGTCATCGTTTTTATTATGCTTGGGAAGTTGCTGGAAGAACGGGCGAAATCCAACACTTCTTCGGCAATCAAAAAACTGATCGGCTTACAACCTAAAACGGTACTGTTAATTACTACGGAAGGCGAAAAGGAGATTGCTATTTCAGAGGTTCAGATCGGTGATCAGATATTAGTACGTTCTGGAGAAAAGATCCCGGTAGACGGTATCCTCTACGAGGGCAATTCGTTCGTAGATGAAAGTATGATCTCCGGTGAGCCGGTCGCTGTAGAAAAGAAAGCTGGCAGTCCCGTTTTTGCAGGCACCATCAATCAAAAAGGCAGTTTTCGTTTTACAGCCGAGAAAGTCGGTGGTGGGACATTGCTGGCACAGATCATCCAAATGGTGCAGGATGCCCAGGGATCAAAAGCACCTGTACAAAAACTGGTGGATAAAATAGCAGGCATATTTGTTCCGGTAGTCATAGGTATTGCCATAGTAACTTTTGCGATCTGGCAAATATTCGGCGGTCAATATGCCTTCACACATGGAATGCTCGCCATGGTTACCGTACTGGTAATTGCCTGCCCCTGTGCTTTAGGTTTGGCAACGCCGACAGCTATTATGGTTGGTATGGGGAAGGGCGCTGAAAACGGTATCTTGATCAAAGACGCCGAGGCACTGGAATTAGGGCATAAAGTAAACGCCATTATCTTAGATAAAACAGGGACGATCACTGAAGGTAAACCTGTAGTGACTGATCTGTTTTGGTCGAAAAGCATCGCAGACAAGGATACTTTTAATGCAATATTCGCGGAAATGGAAAAGCAATCTGAACACCCTTTGGCGGATGCCATTGTCGCTTATCTGCAAAAAGGCATCAGCATACCTTTGCGTATCTCCGGCTTCGAAAGTTTAACAGGACTTGGTTTAGAGGCTAAATATGAGGGAAACCTTTACCAGGCAGGCAGCCATAAATTGGTTGACGAAAGGAAATTAAGAATACCTGCCGACTTGCAAACTCGTATCGAAGGATTGCTGGCAGAGGCCAAAACGGTGATCTATTTTGGTAACCAAAAAGAAGTGCTGGCCGTTGCAGCGATCACGGACAGAATTAAAGAAAACTCAACTAAGGCGGTAACGGCATTAAAAAGCCAGGGTATTGAAGTATATATGCTGACCGGCGATAATAGCGTAACCGCCGCCGCTATCGCTAAGCAAGCGGGAATAGACCATTACCAGGCAGATGTACTACCATCCGGGAAAGCTGATTTTGTAAAAGCATTGCAGGCAAAAGGTAAAATGGTTGCCATGATCGGCGATGGGATAAATGACAGCCAGGCATTGGCCCAGGCAGATGTTTCTATCGCGATGGGGAAAGGTTCTGATATTGCTATGGATGTAGCTAAGATCACTTTAGTATCGTCTGACTTATTACAGGTGCCTAAAGCCTTAAAGCTTTCTAAACTAACGGTTCAAACCATCAGGCAAAACCTTTTTTGGGCATTCATTTATAACCTGATCGGTATTCCTTTGGCGGCTGGCATCCTTTATCCTGTCAACGGTTTTTTATTGAACCCGATGATCGCGGGAGCGGCGATGGCTTTAAGTTCGGTTTCGGTGGTCAGCAACAGCTTACGACTGAAACTCGCAAAACTCAATTAATACATTTAAAATAATTCAAAAATAGAAATCATGGAAACTTTAAAATTCAAAACAAATATTAACTGCGGCGGCTGCATAGCTAACGTTACCCCGACTTTAAACAACTTAAAAGGTGTTAAACATTGGGAAGTAAATACGGCTGATCCCAATAAAATCTTATCTATCGAGGCTGAAGACGGCCTGACAACTGTGGATGTGATAAACACACTTAAAAACAAAGGGTATAACGCTCAAGCCGTTTAAGTTAAAAACAACAAAGCCTGATAAATCAGGCTTTGTTGTTTTATGGAAGGGCAATAATTACATTTTCATTGTTGAATCGCTTTTCATCTTCATGCTCTTCATCTTCATTCCCTTTATCACTTTGCCGTTCATGTCAACACAATAGCCGTTTTTCATCATCATGGTTTTGCCGTTTTTCATCTTAACCATGCCGCTGAACATCACCATAGTACCGTTCTTCATGGTCATGTCTTTATCCATAGCCATCATTTTACCGTCGTGCATCATCATCATTTTGCCGTCTTTCATCATACAGCCATCTTTCATTTTCATACTGCTTGTTTGTGCCATGGCACTAAAACTTAAAACAATAGCAGTTAGAGCAATCAATACTTTTTTCATCTTCTCTGATCTTTAATTATGGTGTCATCATACTACAAACAGACCATGTTAAAGTTTCAGTTATAATTTATAAGTTTTTAATTATCAATATTTTATGCCGTTACAAAATTAGCGGCTGCAATTGTGATCAACGTCACCTTTTGGCCTGACAATGGTCATGCCATGGCCGTTATATCCAGGCTACCTTTATCAAAATAACATAGCACTTAAAAAAACAGATCATGATGTATAACAACGGTTTTGGCGGAATGAACATGATATGGTGGTTCCTTTGGTTCGTAATGATATTTTGGATTTTCGCTACCCCTTATGATATCCCCGGACAGCGAAAAAGGAAAAACTCATCGCTCGATCTGTTGCAGAGGCGTTTTGCTTCTGGTGAGATCACAAAAGAGGAATACCAGGATCACAAGGAAATTTTAGAAAGCACTTCACTCAAATAAAACAACTTAATAAATTTTAAGATCATGAAAAAAATATGGCTGTTATCTGTTTTAATATTAACGGTTTGCACACTGTTCTCCGTTAATTCATTTGCCCAAAAGAAAAAGGATTCAACCAAGTACACATTTATTTCTATTGATGGTAAAGGAGGCATCCATAACCATGCCGGCACCAAACTGGGTTATATTACCAAAGACAACGTTGTCAAAAATAACCAGGGAGAGACCCTATATTCTATTGACAAAGGCGGTGCAGTGGTCGATGCCAAAGGCCATAAACTTGGTTTTGCTAAAAATAACGGAGATTATGTTAACAATGCCGGCGAAACCGTACTCCAACTCAAAAACACCCAGGAGGAAGAATGCGCGATCTTAGACCCGGAAGGACATAGCTGGGGATATGTTCACAGGAACTACAAACTGCACGCCTGTGCCGCCCATTGCTTTTTTCTACAACAGGCAAAGGATAAAGCGGCACAAGATAAAAAGGTCGATTAACAGTCGCAATTCACCAGGCCAAATTGAAAATAAACAAATATCTTTATACCGTGAAAAAAATCACCATAGTGCTATTAACTGCTTTTTACCTGCTCTCCGCTACCGGAGTGTCTGCAAGTAGTTATTATTGCTGTGGTTTTTTAAGTTCAACGACTTTTTCAATCGGTGAAATTCAGGAGCCGAACACTAAAGTGGCGGCTAAAACTAATGATTGCTGCAAAACCATTAAACATTCTTTTAAGGTAAAGGACAATCATTATGGGCCAGGTTTTTCAACAATTGTAATCCATTTTGTCCCGGTAATCTTACCTTTTTCTTCATTGGAACCCATAGAGGGAACTTTTGAAAAGTCTTATACCGTCCTTGACAACCACGCACCACCTTTCGGGCAGCATACCTCTATTTATACCTTATACTGCTCTTACCTGATTTGAGCTGTTGGCTGCTTTTCATAGCAGCATCCCTTTAAAATCATTTAATTAAGCATAATACTATGATGTATTATCCAGTGATTTCATTTATCCATTTTTTAAATTTTAATAAAAAACGATTAAAATGATTGAAAAGTTGGTCAGTCTGTCGCTTCATACAGTCAATATCTTGATCGGAAATTCTGTGATAAATTAACAAAATTCTATAAAAACTGTAGTTAAAAAATAGTATATCTTTGTATTTAATGAAGAAAGCGGCAATTTTAAGTATAGCGGCATTTTACCTGTTACTGACGACGGGTATGTATGTCTGTATACTGCATTGTACCGCCGAATACTTTGTTCAGCCTAAAATAGCGATGCATGACGATTGTGATGAAGCGCACGAAGGTAAAGAACATAAGCCTTGTAAAGATAAAGATGGCTGTGATTGCTGTAAAAAACATGGCACTTATGTCGTCAAAGAAAATATAAAACCTGCTGCCGACTTCCAATCTTTGCAATTTGCAGTTACAATAGATTATCCGGTAATATTAAACTTTATCCCGGAATACCCTACCACAGCTACCTTGGCATGGCAGGACAGCAACGCGCCGCCGTGGAAGTCCGGTAAAGCTATATCCATTCAATTCCGTTCCCTCCAGATCTGATTCAGGCAACCCTGCGCACCCTGCGTATGGGCATTTCTTTGTTTATTTTTTAACAAAAGCTTGAATCAATAATGATACTTCATATTAAAAATATGGTATGCGACCGTTGCTTGATGGTGGTGCGTCAGCAATTAGAAAATTTGCATTTCCAGGTTACAGACCTTGTTTTGGGGAAGGCAACCATTGATCCTGATCCAGACGAAAGCCATCTGCTGGAAATTGGTTCCTCTTTAAAGCTGATGGGCTTTGAGCTGATCGACAGCGAAAAGCAGCAGATCGTTGAACGTATAAAGAACCTGGTTATTCAGCAAGTCCATTATACCGACTTGTCAAAAAGCCACATCAATTTTTCAGACCTGCTTTCTTCCCAGCTTTTTAAAGACTATGCTTACCTGAGCCGTTTATTCTCTGAATATGAAGACATCACTATCGAGAAATTCATCATCCAGCAAAAAGTTGAAAAGGTAAAAGAACTGCTCGAATACGGGCAAGCCAACCTTAACGAGATCGCTTTTCAAATGGGCTATAGTAGCAGTGCGCATTTATCCGCGCAGTTTAAAAATGTGACCGGCCTGACACCTAGCCAATATAAAACCGGTGAAAAAAATGAACGCAAATCCTTAGACAAAATTTAAAAAATAAAATATCATGAAAATCTTAAAAACTGTTTTATTATCGTTAACCCTATTAGTTGTATTTGCATCAGCTAAAGCACAGGAAGTTACCGTCAGCACATCGGTAAACAATGTCATTACTGCCTACCTGGGTGTTAAAAATGCCCTGATCGCCGGTAATAACGATATGGCAAAAAGTAGTGCCAAGGAATTATTGACCGCAATTAGCACAGTGCCTGCTAAGCATTTCACCCCTGAACAAAATACGCTTTGGGCAGCATACACAGATAAGCTTCAATTTGACAGCAGGCACATCAGTGAATCTGCCGCAATAGATCATCAACGGGAGCACTTTGCCAGTCTTTCTAAAAACATGTTTGAACTGGTTAAAGGTTTAAAACTGAATGCCACTACTTTATATGAACAATATTGCCCGATGAAAAAAGCGACCTGGTTAAGCGAAACGGCAGCTATTAAGAATCCTTACTACGGCAGCCAAATGTTAACTTGCGGTAAGACTACCGAAACGCTGAATAAATAATTCAATATCAACAAAATCCGCTGTGATGATTTTTTAATCATCATAGCTTCATAAACAAATTAAATACATCATGAAAAATCTAATTATAATGTGCATGTTGTCTATCGCATCATTTGCGATCTTAGCCTGTAATAATACCAGCAAATCATCAACCACGAATACGGATACAACAGGAATAATAAATCCGTCTTCCGCAGCTATGTCAACTACTGCAAAAGGCGGCGTTGATCCCAAAACTACCGCTTCTGTAAAGGAAATGGTCGGAAATTATTTGCAGTTAAAAAACGCACTGACCAAAGATAATAGCAGCGATGCGGCTACCGCTGGAAAGGCCCTATCAACAGGTTTTGCAAAACTTGATCAATCTTTATTAACAACTACGCAGAAGAAATCCTTTACTGACATCGCCGATGATGCAAAAGAAATGGCCGGGCATATTGGGATGAGTGGTGGTAAACTACCACATCAACGGGAGCATTTTGATATGTTAAGCAAGGATATGTATGACCTGGTTAAACTATTCGGCGCAGCACAACCTTTGTTTGTAGATCATTGCCCGATGTACAATGATAAAAAGGGTGCCGTCTGGTTAAGTGAAACCAAAGAGATCAAAAACCCCTACATGGGTTCAGGTATGTCAACATGTGGTACCATCCAGGAAGAATTAAAATAGCCGTTATGAAACGTGTAATTAAGATTTCGCTAACTGTTGTAGTTGCGCTATTTATCATTATTCAGTTTATCCCCCGCGATCATAATGAAAGCGAAGCTATGCCGGCAAATGATATCAGCAAGCTATATGCGGTTCCGGTAAACGTTGGTGCCATTCTTAAAACATCATGTTATGACTGCCATAGCAATCATACCGAATATCCGCTGTATTCCTGGCTCCAGCCAATCAGGTTCATGATGGACAGGCACGTCAGCAAGGGGAAGGATGAACTGAATTTTAATGAGTTTGGGACCTATTCTTCCAGGAAACAAAGAAGTAAATTAAGGGCTATCGGTGAAAGCCTGGAAGAAGGCTCGATGCCATTATCTTCCTATACCCTCATTCACAGGAATGCTATTCTTTCAACAAAAGATAAAGCAACACTGATGAATTGGGTTAAACAGAACAACGATAGCCCCTTACTAAAAAATTAAAGATGAAAAAAATACTATTCGTGGCGATGATGCTTTGCTTAAAGCAGTTCGCGTTCGCACAAAACGATATGCAAAATATGGCTGGCATGCAAAAAAAACAACCAGTCACCTATACTTGCCCAATGCACCCGGAAATCCATTCGACCAAGCCTGGTAATTGCCCTAAATGCGGTATGAAACTGGTTAAAGAAAAACCGAAAGCTATCGTGAAAAAGGCCGCAGGTATGCCAGCGAAGGCAACCGGAAAAAAAGACGACATGGGTGGAATGAAGATGGACGGGATGAAAATGGATCAGAAAAAGTCACTCAATAATAAGCCGGATGGTATGCAAATGCCCAAAGATGCTGGTAAAAAACCGGATGATATGGGCGGTATGAAAATTCCGGATGACAAAAGCAAGGCACAGCCTGTAACTTATACTTGTGTGATGCACCCGGAAATACATTCGGATAAACCGGGGAATTGCCCTAAATGCGGCATGAAACTGATTCCGGAAAAGCCCAAAACTACTCCTGAAAAACCTGCGGGTATGAACATGCCGATGAAAGACCCG
The DNA here is from genome assembly GCF_050433825.1 of Mucilaginibacter sp. UYCu711. NCBI lineage: Bacteria > Pseudomonadati > Bacteroidota > Sphingobacteriia > Sphingobacteriales > Sphingobacteriaceae > Mucilaginibacter > Mucilaginibacter sp. UYCu711. Next base: position 128,270 of record NZ_JBNPWM010000007.1, read on the forward strand.
GCAGGTAAAATGGATGATATGGGCGGCATAAAAATGGACGGGATAAAAATGGGCGGCATGGAAATGAGTAACAAAGCAAATGCTGACGAAATGAAAATGGCTAAAGCAAGCTTAGGCCCTATAAAGACCATTACAAACAATGTGCCGCCGCACGCTGTTCGGTATGATCTTTACATCGCAGATACTATCGTCAACTTTGCAGGTAAGCCAAAAAGGGCAATTGCGGTGAATGGTAGCATTCCCATGCCGACGCTGACTTTTACCGAAGGAGATACGGCTGAGATATATGTGCATAATAAATTAAAAGAAGAAACATCCCTGCACTGGCATGGGCTTTATTTACCCAACCGTTATGACGGCGTACCTAATCTCACACAGATGCCGATCATGCCGGGTGAAACCCATTTATATAAGTTCCCGATCAAACAGCATGGCACCCACTGGTACCATAGCCATACGGGCTTACAGGAGCAGATCGGTATGTATGGTGCCTTTATTATGAACAAGCGGAAAGAGTGGAATATCCCGACCTTACCGGTGGTTTTAAGCGAATGGACAAACATGAACCCCAAAGAGGTTGACCGCAGTTTACATGCAGCATCCGATTGGTTTGCGATACAAAAAGGCACTACGCAAAGTTATTGGGAGGCGATCAGATCAGGTCATTTTAAAACCAAAGTAGCAAATGAGTGGAAGCGAATGAATGCGATGGATGTGAGCGATGTTTACTATGATAAATTTCTGATCAATGGCAAAGACCAAAACGAGCAGCCCCAATATAAAGCCGGGGATAAGGTAAGGCTGCGTATCGCCAATGGCGGTGCTACCTCCTACTTCTGGCTCAAATATGCCGGTGGTAAAGTTACCGTGGTAGCTTCTGATGGTAATGACGTCGAGCCGGTTGAAGTGGACAGGCTGACCATCGCACCCTCTGAAACCTATGATGTAGTAGTTACCATTCCGGAAAGTAAAAGTTACGAGTTTTTGGTTACACCTGAAGACCGCACCAAATCAGCTTCGCTTTGGCTGGGCAAAGGGCAAAAGGTTTATGCAGAAAAAATGCCGAAACTGAAATACTTCGCCGGGATGAAGATGATGAACGACATGATGGACATGAACGGGAACATGGTACAAATGGAAGGCATGAAAATGCAAAACCAAACCATGGACATGAATACCGTCATGTATCCTGAAATAACAGGTACGGACAAACCACAAGCAGACGATAAAAAAGACGCTATGCCGGGTATGCAGATGCCGAACGATAAAAGTATGGCTGGTATGAATATGGCATCGGACAATTCAGATATTGTGACCCTTAACTATGGGATGCTTCGCGACCCGAATAACACCACATTACCCAAAGGCCCGATGAGGGAACTTAAATTTGATCTGACCGGCAATATGAACCGTTATGTATGGACGATGGATAACAAAACCGTGTCTGAATCGGATAGGATATTGATCAAAAAAGGTGAAAATCTAAGGATCATTCTATACAACAACAGTATGATGCGCCACCCGATGCACCTTCATGGACATGATTTCAGGATAATCAACGGGCAGGGAGAAAACGCGCCGATGAAAAATGTGGTGGATATTATGCCCATGGAACGGGATACGATAGAGTTTAACGCGTCTGAACCTGGCGGCGATTGGTTCTTTCATTGCCATATTTTATACCACATGATGAGTGGTATGGGCAGAATATTCAGTTATGAAAACTCACCGCCTAACCCGGAAATACCTAATCATAAGCTTGCGCGAAAGATGTTAAACATGGACGACCAGATGCCGCATTTCATGGGCAAACTTGGATTGGAAAGTAACGGAAGCGATGCCCAATTTATGCTCTCCAACACCCGTTGGAAAGCCAGTACGATGTGGCATTTAGGTACCGATGCGACGATGGGTTATGAAAGTGAAACAATGGTCGGCCGTTATATCGGTCGTAACCAGTGGTTATATCCTTATATCGGCTTTGACTATCATTATAAAAAGTTCAATCCCAACGAAAAGAACATTTTTGGCAGTGACTATAAAAACATGTTCGGCCAGGTGAGTAACAAAGACAACAGGCATACCGTAGTGGCTGGTGTGGCTTATACGCTACCTATGTTGTTTGTCGCCGATGCGCGTATCGATGGAGATGGGAAGTTGCGTTTTCAGTTAGGACGGGATGATATTCCCATTTCCAGCCGTATGCGCTTTAATATTATGGTGAATACCGATAAAGAATATGCAGCAGGACTTCGGTATATCGTTACCAAATACTTTTCGCTATCCACGCATTACGATAGTGATATGGGCTTAGGTGGCGGTTTAACGCTAACATATTAGAAAAGTGATCAATGGGATGGCTCAACTTAAAATTGAAGATATTTTTTAAAATCCTCGTTTAAACATTACCTTTAGAAGGTATTATTTGTGTCTTTAATGAAAAAGATTTGTGCATTTTGCTTGACTGCATTCTACCTGTTATTGGCATCAGGTGGCTATGAATGCGTTTTGCACTGCACGGCTGAATACCTCTTTACTGACAAGATTGAAGTCTTTGTAAGTAAAGATACTGATACAAACAACAAAAAGGGGGAGGCTACGGAGGACGATGATAAATGCGGTGCGGACTGTACCTGCTGTTATCATCATGGCACATACGTAGTCAGGGAAAATATCAATGCGGTCGTTGGCTTCCAATTATCAGCAATACATATTTCACTGGTTCCTTTTGTAGCAGACAAGGTTTATTTCATACCTCAAATAGTTAATAACTCCATAAGCTGGCCCAGGGCAACCGGGCCTCCATTTATTTCCGGAACTGCCATTTATCTTGCCAACCAAACTTTTCTAATCTGATTGATCGTTGCCGTCACTCTGGCGGCCTGATAGCTTACTATCTGTAAATGTTCAAAAGATATGGCCCACTTTATGAATTTAAGGTTTAATTCTGGCATTCTATAGTAGGCCAAACGACCCTGGTGCTAGTTTCAAATTTTGTATTTGTGAACTAAGTCAGGATTCCAACTATTTTGCTTCGTTTTCAGAAGTGGGGATTCCCCTGCCTTAAATGCTATTTGCCAAATTTCGTCCCTTTTTTATTGTCTACCCGGCCCACTGGCTGGGTTTAATTACGCAATTAATAACTAATAATCAACATTACACAAATGTTATATTCTATAAATGTGCCGCTGAAAACTGCTACGGGCAGTGTGCGGTCCTTTGACCTGATACCTGAACTTGTACCCGGCATCAATGGTCGTCAATCCATTACAGGCGTATTCACAATTGTCAAAAAACATAATGACGAAAGCATTGATCACATGTCTGTCGAAAAGGCATATGGCAAGCTTATTTTTATTAACGAAAATTTTTTTGAGTGGAAGTACGAGGGGAACATGCTTAACCAACTTGAGGTGCATCAGCTTGTAGACCATGTTCAAAACCATGCGGAGGAAATCCTGAAAAACATCGACAATATTCCTGACCAATTCTCCCCTGGTTTTGATAGCATTGAAAATTTCCCTCATATAGATGAGGATTTGCTTGATGATCCCGAGGTCAAACGCCTGCTGGCTATTTCGCCATATTTTCTATATGGTTCTAAAGACGACTTGGTAGCAATTGTAAAGAATTTCGGACACTACGACATCCTGATCAACGACGACCTCACGGCAAAGCTGGACAAGGACGAAAATGATGGATGGCAGATTACATGGGGAGTCCTTAATTGTCCGGGACTGTTTGATGAAATCGTCAGGAGAATAGAGGCAATTAACAACTTAGGTTGATTTTACAGCGCGCCAGATCGTAAAAAAGTATCAGTACAGCGATTGTTGACTCGCAAGTACTGTATCAAAATTATACTGGACAGGTAACGAACACTGCAATTATTTTCATTTATTATGCTGAGGCCAAAACAACCAAAAGAAAAAAATCCAATGAACGACTTTAAGGTTGTCCACTTAGATCTACCTTATATGATTAAAATGTAAAATAGTTTCCAAATTTATACCTTAATAAAATGAAAGCACTCCTCTTTATGCTATTAGTCATGATGATACTTACGTTAAGTTCACTGTCCGGTAATAGGACTTCAATCGGTCAGGGACAGCAACCACAGGTTAGTGTTGATAATAAAGGAACTATAAGAGTTGTATTTGGATCAGGTGATCAAATCTTTTGCGCTACATCCATCGACCATAGTGCTTCTTTCGGAAAGCCGGTATTGGTTGCTAACGTTCCTGAGATGCACCTGGGCATGTCCCGGCGGCCGCAATTAGCCAGTTCTAAAAACTATTCGGTGATCTCGGCTATAGATAAAGCGGAGCAATCAGGCGAGATATTCGTTGATGCGGGTCTTGACAGCTCTGAATATTGATCGTAACAGTTTTAACGAGCATGAAGAACATTATAAATCGTTGCAAAAATATATTCATGCGGTTTTGGATAAGGTATTTGATGAAACAAATAAGGCCGCTATTCAAAAAAGAGAGGTTGTTAAAGAAACGAAGCTTTCGACTCAAAGTAAAAAAATAAAATTAAAAGCTATGAAACTTATTTAATTTTTGGCATTCTAGTTTGTTTTTTGCTAAAACCTGGCGTTAATTTTACTAAGTCATATTTTAACTTAATAAACATATTGGTTAATATTGAACATTGACCTAAAATCCCAGCAGAAATAATGATTTAATAGAGGTGACCTGGATAATGCCAAATACCTTATTGTTCTGTAGGGTTAACCGGCATCCGAAAACAGCATAGACCATCTTTCCAAGGATGAGAACCTATATATTATATTTTAGAGGCGTAATCTGTTAATTATAATCAATGCCCGCTTTCCAGACCGCGATTAATGAGAGCGAATCTGATATATTTTGAGTTGGGTCGCCTTTCACTAATAAGAGGTCTGCTCTATTCCCGACAGATATCATCCCCCGGTCGTGCAATCCGAATCTCCTGGCCGGTACTGATGTCGCCGCCCTCAACGCTTCCACCGGAGATAAGCCGGCTTCTACAAACAGCTGCATTTCATGATGTACACTTACACCATGAGCAAGGCCGCCTAATCTGGGTACAGGAAGAGATACATCTGTCCCAATCAAAAGATCAACGCCAGCGTTGTGAAGATCAATCAGATTTTTAAAACTGTCCTGCAAATCACCTTCAGGAAAGGTATGAAAACAAGAACACATAGTGGTTACCCAAGCCTGATCCAACTTATTAATAACGCGCTCGTCATGAGCAATATGACAGGCGTTCTTGCCGATTATAGAGGAATTTAAAACCAGGCAAGGTGTAACAAAAACCCCACTTGTAGCGATCGCGGTAATTAAATCCGGCGTCCACTGCGGCCGGTCAATGAAAAGATGTGCCAATCCATCCATCCCTATTTCGATAGCTATTTTGGTTGTTTCAGCAGTTAATACATGGGCGATAGCCATTTTATTTAACCGATGCGCTTCATCTACCGCGGCCTTCATTACCTCCGTGCTAATCATTGGCAAGCCCGGTGCGTTCAGTATCGTTCCCTCCTCGATCATCACCTTAAAATAATCAGCACCGTTATCCACCTGTCTGTTTACAAACAGCAGTGCGCCTGTTATCGTTGTCACATCCGGTCCATCCTCTTCATTTTCATTTGGTGCCTGCAATAATTCCAGGAAGTCACTTTTATCTTCCTCGCTCATGTGTTCCATCTTTTTTAAGATAAAATCCGGTATGCCCTGTTCATCAGGAAGCAATTCATCCGGATGACCGCCGGGGGCAGAAAGTCCGAGACCTGCCGAACGTACGTCCGCAATGTCATCAATTCCTTTCAATTGCAGTTCCCGGCCTTTTTTGGTAAGACCACCTGCCATTTCTAATTCGGTGGTTACCCCAAAACGTAAAGCTTCTCTTAAACCGTCAACAGACGTATGAACATGGGAATCGATAAGGCCGGGCAGTAAAGTTGCGCCTTCGCCATCTATTATTTTGGCATTGTCAGGAATAGCTCCGCCGATAGCAATGATAATACCATTTTCGAAAACCACCGTCTCCTTACCAATATTATTAACGCCATTGAAAACATTGGCGTTAATAATTGCTGTTTTTGCACTTTTCCGTTGCATCATCAAATTTGATTAATGACACAAAAATAGGATTACGGTAAAACAGATAATTGTATAAATCGGTCGTTTTCGTTTTTAGCCAGTTCTCCAGGCGGCACGCCGGAAAACTTCCTGACGTCCTTTATAAAATGGGCCTGGTCCGTAAAATTTGATTCAGGATATAGCTTACCTAGTCTTATTTGCCTAAACGAACTTTTAAAGCGGATGATCTTGCAATAAGATTTTAAAGAAATGCCAAACCGATCATTGAAATACCGGTTGATCTGACGGCTGGACCAGTTTACCTGCCTGGAAAGCTCTTTAACGGTTAGCGTGCCGCCTGATGAATAGATCAATCGAAACAGGTTTATCTTTCGGTTGTCGATATGAGGTTTTATTAAGCTAATTAAGTGGTCAGAAACTCTTTTACATATAGTATCGAAACTATTCAGATCATGACGTGATAACCCCCAAAAATCGACCGGAAGTACGAGTGCGGTGTTCAACAGCGATGACACTTTAATGTCTAATAAATATTCCAGCGCAGGCAGTCTAAAACTAATTGAGAAAATGACAGTACCGGGAAGTAGTATCGATCTGATTGGCTCATTTTCCAATCCATTCAGTATAACATGATATGGTGTGCTGTCGGAATAGGAAAAGGAGATATCAACGCGACTATCCGGAATAATCATTACTTCTCTTTCTTCAGCAAAATTTTCCAAAATCCAGAAACTTTCAACAAAATCGTCAAGTTTAGAAACAGGTTTAAGTTCTCTGTATCGAAAATTCTTCATTTTTTTTAAATAACTATCAAAAGTAATGAAAAAGGGGCCTAAACATAAAGGTAAGATATTATGCCTGCTAAGACTGTTATTCAGACAGGCATTGGACCTTTAGAAACACGACCTCCATATCATTCTATTCTTGTCGACAGCTTGTCGATAGTTTCCTAGGGGCTTGGTGATCATCATTATCGAATTGTATACGAGCACGTCAATGAACAAATTGTGACATCATTGTCAGAAAATAATTTTACAGATCAGCTTAGCATTGAATTTAAAAGCGTCCTGCACCTATAGTTGATTTGAACTTCTTTTAGAGCTTCGTCTTTGCTGTCTGGGAATTTTAGTAATAGCGCACCCACATCAGCCAGGTGGCCTGCAGGCAAGCCACAGATACCCCTGGAGGAACCTGTGACTGAAATAACTTTACCGGATATTGCATTAATAATATTGCTGTGATTTTTCAAGTAAAGAAATAATGCCTTGACCGATGTCAATTAAACTTGGCAACATTTCAGGATCCAACTATAAAGTTCGTTCTGATGATGTTATCTCTTTATCACTGATGCAGCCGAATCGTTTGATGATAATACCAGCCTGGTCAAATTCAAGTTGCTCGTTACCGTAGCTATGGAACCATTGACCATTTTGATCCTGCCATTCTTCCTGAAAGCGTATGGCATTTCTGTTTTCTTTAGCGCCCCACACTTCTTTTTTAACTTTGTAATTATGCTGTTCGGCAAATTTCTTGGCCAGGTATTCTGTCACTGCTGCACGTCCATTAAGGAAAGTAACTTTATCTGAAAATTCAACATTTTCTGAATATAACAACCCTATTTGACCAGCATCGCGAGTATTCCACTCATTTTCATTAATCTGTAATTTTGCTGCTGCTGTTTCTCCGCTAAAGGGAGGTATCAATTCTTCATTTTTCATTCTCTTAATTTAAATGGTTCATTCATAATGTTAATAGTAAACAGAAGTGTTAGTTGCGCACTTAAGTTTAACTATGCAAATGTCCCTTTATATGGCATAGAATCACATGGACAAATGGTGTATAGACATGGATAAATACTATACCTTATTTTAATCAAGCAGAATTTGGATCTACTAACCAAATTAATCAGGTAGAACAGCTGATGGATGACTGCAAACAAAACTTAAATGTAAATTACCAGAGTCTTTGGGCCGATTAATTTCATTAAAGTCTGATGAAGGCAACGCTTTAACTATCAAGGAAGTTAGTAGGGTGCAACTAATATTTTCATGCATTTGCCTGATCGAAACCAACGGTGTCCCTGAAAAATTGAGGAGATATGGCCACTTTGCTTTTAAAAAAACGACTAAAGTAAAATTCGTCATTAAATCCGAGTTCATAAGCTATTGCTTTAATCGGTTGAGCGGTAAGATATAACTCCCTTTTTGCTTCGGTAATGATGCGGTCAGCTATTAAAGTAGATAAGGTTTTATTAAATCGAGTTTTACAGATTCTGTTAAGGGCGGCAGTAGAAATATTTAACTTACACGCATAGTCTCTTGGGCTATGCAGTGTTCTGAAATGATTTTCAATAGCTTCTTTTAAAGCGTCTAAAATTGTGGGTTCATCATTTATAGAATTATCATTGGGGCCGCGCTTCTTGATTTTAATTCTGGATGCATTAATTAAGAGTATTTTCAAATAAGCTATCAATACCTCCGGTTCCGGTTTGTCCGGACGTTCCATTTCAGATTGGAGGCCATACATTAAAGTCAATATTGATAGCGCCTCCGGATCTGTTAATTGGATAACCGGTGATTCAAAAATATTATTAAATAATACGCCATTACAGGAAACCTTGTTGCGGTGTTTGTGAAGGCAAAAAAACTCAGGATGAAAATTAATCATCAACCCCCTGAATTCTCTTTCACTTTCTATTCTGAATGGTTGGTAAAGTGAAAAACATACTAAACTGTTTTTATTAAAGCTGTATTCAGAGACATCAGCCTTCAATTTTCCGTGGCCTTCCAAAACCAGAATAACCGAAAAGTAATTGAACGAATTTAGTTTTTTAAAATATTCATCAGTTTCAAAGGGATGGACTTTAAATGCCAGCGATTTACTCTGGGGATTTAGCAATTCTAAAACGCTGTCAGCTTTTACCAATGTCATAATATAAGATTAAGAGTTACAAGAAGCTAAAAGTAATCCCTTTCAATCAATTAAATGACTGCCTGAATTCCCCTGGAGAAGATTTAGTTTTCGCCTTAAACAGTTTACTGAATGACTGGGGATGTTCGAAGCCTAGCTGATAGGCAATCTCGTTGATGGACAAACTTGTCATTAACAGTTTTTCTTTTGCCAGTTCAATTAATTTGTCATGAATGAATTGCTGAGTACTTTGCCCAGACAACATTTTCAATAAGCGGCTCAGATAATTTGGCGAAATATTCAATGCATCAGCAATGTAGAAGACAGTCGGCAAGCCATTTTCAATCAGCGAACCATTTTCAAAATAAGTTTTCAGCAAAACTTCCAGTCGGTTAAGGATGCGGTGACCGGTTATTTTTCGGGTAATAAATTGCCGCTGATAAAAACGGTCAGAATAAGTAAGCAGCAATTCAATTTGTGCTGTAATCACATCCTGACTTAAATTGTCTATACGGGAATGGTATTCCTCTGCAATGTTTTGAAATATTCCGGTAACCATGAATTCTTCTTTTTCCGATAGGTGAAGGGCCTCATTAATACGGTAATCGAAGTATTCATACTTCTTGATTTTGTTAACCAGAGATGTACTCCAAAGAAACTCAGGATGAACAAGTAATAGCCAACCTGTATGCTTAAAATCATCTGCTGTAGTAGAATCGAAAGAAAGTAATTGCCTAGGTGACATAAAATGCATGACGCCTTCATCAAAATCAAAATCCTGCTGCCCATATTTCATTTTTGCGCTAAAGTTCTTCTTCAAGGCAATGGTGTAAAAATCCAATATGATATTTAGCTGTCCTTTATCAGGAATACGCTGAATATCTTCAAATTTGATCACACTTACTAAAGGGTGTTCTGGTTTGGGTAACTCATTGAAACGATGATATTCAGCAATGGTTTTGATATGATGTGGCGGCGTTACAATCATGTTACTAAATTGAATATTGCAGGTTAAATAAAATCTTTAATCCTTCTTTTAGCGAAGCTGGTTTACGTCCAAGTATAATTTCCAGGTCTTTGCTGACCTTGGATTCCTGACCGTTTTTAATGTCGGTCATAAAACCAAGACTCATATTAGCTACAAAATCTGGTAATCCTCTTTCCATAGCTACTTGCAAGAAAACATCCGGGTCAACCGGCATATAAATTACACTTTTACCGGATAGTTCACTAAGTGCCGCGGCAACATCATAAAACGAATAGGTTTCAGAATTTGTAAAGTCATAAATGCGGTTATCGCAGTCATAGTTGGCTAAGACATTGCCAATAGCTTCTCCCATATCGCTTCTGAGCGCATATGATGCCATACCATCTCCGGCCGGCTGATTAATGCCGGTATCAAGTACATCTTTACCCAAAAGTAATACCATAGCATCCATATATAAAATATTGCGGAAAAGGATATAGTTTAACCCGCTATTCTTTATATAATCTTCTGTTTCAAAGTGCCGCTTCATCAGTTGGTTGGCTAAGGTGTTTCTGTCTTTTAGACATCGTCCGGTATACGCGATACATTTTACTCCGGCCTTTTTAGCGGCATCTACTACATTTTGGTGTTGCTCAAGGCCATTCTGGGCTCTTCCACCAGAAATTAAAAGCACTTTTCCGATGCCCGCCATCGCATTATGGAGTGAGGCGATATCATCATAGTCACCTAAACGCAACTCGACGCCTTTTTCCTTCAAATCAGCGGCTTTGTTCTCATCACGTGTAAGCGCAACCACCTGATTAGCGGGTATAGTTTTGAGTAATGATTCAATTACTGCTCTCCCAAGATTTCCGGTTGCTCCCGTTATTAATATTTTTTCCATTTTACCTTTTTTAGTTTAGCGAAATTCTATTATTAGGAAATGCAAAATGTATCCAAATCTATCTTTATAGCGTTCAAATATGACATTTATAATTAACGGCTATAAGTACGATTGATATCGATCTTTCATTATTCGTCTTATAGGTTGCGCTGAAGATTTGCCTTTTAGGAGCTCGGAATTGATCACAATAGTTCAAAAATATTCTTCTTATTAACGCTGTAATATCTTCAATTAGATGCAAAACATAACTAATTCTTTGCAAATGCTATAACCAGATGCCATAAGAAAAATCGTTTAATGTGTTTATTGCTCGTCAGCACTATTCACCCAGCCCTGCACCGTTGCCGGTGGTGGACCCATGCCCGCAAAGATAGAAAACATAAACCAGGGTGCGGATAACAGTAATGCGGTAACAACCAGTTGCCTACCAGGTTGGCTATGCGCCCAAAGCCGCTGCGCGCCCAGCTGGTATGCAGCTATGATCATTATGCAGACATTCAGCACCCAAACGGGCAAGAATATTTTATAACTTACCGGCCCAATACCGAAACCAACCGCCGCGGCTATTACAGGAACAAGCCACAGATAGACGAGGTACAGTTTCTGTTTAGTGGTAATAGTTTGATTAAGCATATTTTCTATTTTATCCCTTTTTCCAACTTGGCGTTTTGCCCTGCAAGGATTTTCCAAACGCCGGCGCGCTTTACTAAGACAATCACTCTGCGAAACTCAAACGTTTGGCCGGGAAAACGTTCGTCGCCATCTAAACCCGTGCGAACGTGTGAGATGGCAACGTCGGGATGCGTATAGGTAATATCTTCCACCGCGCGGGTATAATAATGGGTATCCCTAAAATAGGTGGAATGTACCTGCTGATAGTGGAATTGGATATCCTCCCGGCCTTTATAGTAAGCACCAAACCAATTTACCCATGTGGCATCAACGGCATAGTTATCAGCAAGGCCTTTGGGATCGTGCCGGTTCCAGGCAGCTTCATAATTTTTAATGAGCTGCCTGATCGCTGTATTTTCTTTTGCGGTGTCTATCTGCTGGCTGTGGGCATTTAACCCACACATCCAGATCAGACTAATAATAATTAAGGTATAATTGCTGATTTTCATAATGTTTTATTAATAGGTGATTATTATATCTAACGTGTTGTGCGATTAATAAAAGTAAAAGAAAAAAGTTGTGCATTACATTGATAATCAATATATTAAAGAATATTTAACTCCAATTAAATGTTTCTTTATGCACAACCTTTCGAGCAATTTCTACTTATTTTTGGACATTACCAAATCTGTTTTTAAATCCTCTATTAATTCTGAAGATGCCTTTAAGTTCTATCCAAGGAAACCTAAGTTATCTGATTGTCAAATCATTGCATTATCAATTACTGCCGAATCTATTGGTATTGATTCTGAAAATTACCTTTTCGGCAAGCTTAAAAAAGATTACAAGGATGATTTCCCTAACCTCATTCACCGGTGCAATTTTAACCGGCGAAGAAAACTTCTTGCACCCTATCTCAAACAATTAAACCAGTTGCTTGCTGATGAGATGAATGCAGGTGAAAATGTTTTTATAGTTGATTCCATCCCAGTCCCTGTTTGCAAGATCGCCCGTGAAAAATCATCCAAGGTTTGCAGAGAAAACTTTGAAACAGCCCCCGATAAAGGATATTCGGCGGTGAACAAAGCCTGGTACTTTGGTTATAAATTACACTTGGTAACATCTGTGAAAGGTGTCTTTCATTCAATGGACCTCAGCAAGGCAAGTATACATGATATTCACTATCTTAACGATATAAAGTATTCCGGATTAAATAATTGCACACTTATCGGAGATAAAGGATACCTATCTAAAACTCAACAATCAGACCTTTTTAATACCGTAAAGATTGAGCTAAAAACACCTATGCGTAATAATCAGCAAAATAAAGAACAATTTGAACCTATATTCAGACGGTTCAGAAAACGTATCGAAACATTGTTCGCTCAACTCTGCGACCAGTTTATGCTCAAAAGGAATTACGCAAAATCCATTGCCGGCTTATCAGTAAGAATATTAACTAAATTTACTGCCATAACTTGTTTGCAATTCATTAACTTAAATAATAACAAACCGCTAAATCATCTTAAATATGCTTTGGCTTTTTAATCGCACAACACGTTTTACTAATTAAAATCCATTTACTTTATAATTATGTATAAAGCTAGTACTGTTTAACCGACTATGTTTATAAGATTGCCTTCTGTGTGAACATTATTAGTTGGCTAAATCACGACAATGGCAAAAGTTATTGCTTCAGTAGAAAATCATTGTAGTTTAATTTTTATGGCTCAATTTAATTCGTTTTTATAGTTACAGGATTATGCTTTACGGCCTCCGGATCTATAACTGTATTTTGTCCAGCAGCAAGTAACCCAGGTTGTTCAACGGGTTTTTTTTGCTGAGTTCGACTGCGCCAAATTTGGAAAAATAGACAGCACGGGAATCAGGAAAATGTTTCACATTCAAAATTTCCTCATTAAAGTTGTTCCTTGGGTATTTTTTGATAATGTTAATCTTTTCGGGCATCGGGATACAGGTATGACCATTCCCGAACAGATCCATTTATGCACCACTTTAACAAGAAACCCTTCCCAATTATCTTTTTTACTTACGATAGGATTTAAATGCATGGCAATTGCGTCAAATACAGCAATTGACTTTGGTTCTTTCCAACCATTACTTTCTACAAAATTTTTGGCGTCTGCTGCACTAGTAACTGCGAAACAACAGGTTTCCATCTTGTCATGATTTTTGGTGCTAATCCCGAATCATGTAATAAACCCGCAACATATAAAAACTCCGAATCAGGACTTTGACCATGATATTGGCTAAGCAACTCGCCCCACAAATACGTTCTGATACAATGGTTAAGTAAAGGTTTACTATACATACTTCGGGCTTGTTCCAAGGCCGATTTAGCAATAGCGGAGTCGGGAATACTGATTTTTCTATAATCAACTCTGGCCAATTTATTGTTGTTGATCCCGGACCTATTGGCTCCCTGGTTTAGAATATCTAATAATTGCGAAGCCACTAACTGCCCAAGTAACAACGCCTTTTCTTTAAAATTGAGAGATGTATCTGTATTATTAGCCCACGCATAAGTGCCTACTTTATATCTTTTCATGTTTTTGAGTTTAAAATACTACGAAATAAATTCGTTTATCAATTCGGCAAGCTTTTCCGGTTTTTGCAGCATACTCAGGTGGCCAACACCGCTAACAATAACCATCTTGGATGTGGAAATGAACGCATGCACTTCGGCTTCTAAACGTTCAGGGGTATCTACCATATCATTTTCACCTGCAATGATCAAGGTAGGAACTGTAATCTGATCAACGCCTTCCGAAACATCTTCCCGCAAAGCAATATCAGTCCAGCCCAAACGCGAATTTTCTGTATGGCTTTGTATTCCTGAAATAAGTTCTTCCCTCAATTCTGGTTTGATATCACCTGCTTTAAAAACATGGTCAATTGTATCATTAATTCCTTCAAGGGTGGTGTACGCATTTTTCATACCCTTGGCCATTAACTCCGGTAAAATGGTGGGCCCGGATGGTGAGGGCGCAACTAATATCAGTTTTATTAAGCCGGCCGGCTTTTGTGCAGCAATATACTGCGCTACCTTTCCACCCATTGAATGGCCCACAAGAATATAATGCTTCAGGTTAAAATTATTTATAAGGGCCGTAGTATCAGCGGCAAGCGATTCGATACTGTAACCCTCGTCAGGTTTGTCCGATTTTCCCCATCCGCGGCTATCATAGCTGATGCATTTGAATTTTTCTTTCAAAACAGTAGTTACACCGTTCCATGTAGCTGATGAGCCACCCCAGAAATGAAGGAATACTAAGGTAGGTTGTCCTGTACCTTCAACCTTTACAAATAGATTGATATTATTTACTTTGTAAAACATTTATATGAATTAAAAAATGATTTTTTTTCATTGGCTAAATTGCCCATTTATAGCTTTGTTGATTAAATGGAGCATCAAACCGGCAAAAATGCTGCAAGCCTGATGCTTCGTATTTTAGTTTTCCAATGATTCGGCGGCTTCCAAAATCAGGGCAGATACTTCGGCACTTTGTGATGCCATTGAAGCATGTCCGGTGTCAAGACGAAGGGTTTTAACCGCTTTAATTCGTTCGGCAAACCAAGCCTGTGTTTCAGGCTGAATCATCTTATCGTTGTTGGAAACCTGGTACCAGCTGGGTTTAATTTTCCAAGCAGGTGCACCAGAAAAAGGTGCACCGAAGGCTGCGCCGTTAATTGGCTTTTGAGAAGTCGCCATTACCACGGCATCATCATCGGTTACGCCTTCGGCGAATACCTGTGCGTATTTAGAATAGTCAAGGTAAAGATAACCCGATGGTCCGGGCGCAACGGCGGTTGCTCCCTCTGTTGCAGGGCGGAGTTGTAATAAACCACCTGCGGCTTCATTTTCATCCGGGGCAAATGCTGCGATGTAAACCAACCCTTTTACGTTAGGGTGATTGCCCGCACCGCTGATAACCATGCCGCCATACGAATGGCCTACCAATAATGTCGGGCCATCCAGTGCAGCCACCATATCGCTGGTACGCTGTATATCTTCATTTAACGCAGATAGCGGCAATTGCATAGCCCTTACTTGGTATCCTTTCGCTGCCAGTGCAGGGATAACATATTTCCAATGTGATCCGTCGCCGAACGCGCCATGAACAAGTACGATGTTGATTTTTGTTTTCATTTTTCTATTGATTTGATGAAACAAAAATCGTACTAACAGCTAAGCTGAAAAAGGTAAGTATCGTCCGAAAGATGGTAAAATTAAGCCGTGGTTGTAAACAAAAGAAAGGTGTTTCTGAAAACTGCGGGGGTTTGACCCGAATGCTTTTTAAAAAACTTGTTAAAATTGGTTGTTTCGTCAAAGCCGAGATAAAGGCTGATCGTTTTGATAGGAATCTCCGTATGCACCAGCAGGCGTTTAGCTTCCAACTGCACACGTTCATCAATCAATTGTTTAGGCGTTTTACCCAGCATTAAATGCGTTATATTATTGAGAACCTTGGTCGAAATAAACAGTTTGTCTGCATAAAAGCTAAGTCCTTTTTCGTTCCTGAAATGCTCTTCGAGCAGGTTATTAAAATTAATTAAGGATTCAAAATTCGCACCCTCCATCCTGATACCTTTTCCTTGTTTTAGTTTTTCTCTTTCTGCCCGAAGCAAAAAGCTGTGCAAGTATTTTCGTAACAAAGCCGCATGGAACGGATCAAACGGATGTTGCTCCTCAGTCTGCATCCATTGCCATAAGGTGCGTAATTCCTGAGTTAGAACAATAGGGATCGGGGCTTCGTCACCTACGAAACTATTGAACAGCTGGCTACTTCGCAGGAAACGGTAATCATGTTCATTTTCGCAAAAAAAAGTATCGGTGAAAAGCAATGTACTCGATTGGAAAGTGTTTTGCAGATCAAAAAACTGTACGGCATCTTTGCGGACAAATAGAAAAGAATCGACAGGCGGCTTAACTGGGTGGAAATCAACGGTGTGAACCGGATTACCGTTTTTAAACCACAATATCAGGTAAAAAGAAGCCCGATGAGGTCTGCGCAAGTTTGGCTTGGTCCGTGCATAATGATCATCTATAGCAATAAACTCAAACCCTAAAGAAATATCCTCCTTAAAATCCAATTGCAGTATATTTTGTTTAGCCATCACTATGACGAATATACAAAATCAACTCTGTTTGTCCCTCCTGCAGAAATCGCGATGATTAAAAAGCGTTGCTTTGCTATCATTTAATTACGCTGGTTGGATGTTTTTTTGTAAAACCCATTGTATTTAAATCAAACCCAAGTGCCTACCAATTTGTCGCCAGCACTTTGCGCAAAAAGAGCAGCAGAACTGAACAATAAAGCTAAAAACAAAACAGTCTTCTTTCATATTATTTATTGGATTAGTTTTAATGATTAATAGACTTATTATTGCCCCTTGATCGTACTTAATTTAATCTTGTCCAGTTAGTTGTCATTCCCAACGCATAAAACTTCCAGTAACCCCTTATTTTTAGTTTACCATCTTTCACTTTCATTTGGCAGTTATAACTCTTTCCACTTCGCGCATCGTACAATTTGCCACCTGTGTATTCTCCATCGTGATAGGTTAGATCTGATAAGATCGTTGTATTTAACAGCGTATGGTTGCGAAGGTTAACGTCAGGGTTTTTTTCATCCTTAGTAAGTGTCTTTCCATCAGCTTGATAAATTTTATTACCCCAGCCCGCCAAGAGCTTGCCATAATATTTTCCCCCTGATTTGTAAATTTCTACTTTAGAATCTTTGCGTTCACTTTGCCAGATACCGATTACGCGATCAGTTTCCGGAGTTTGTAGGTTTGAAATAGTTGCCATAAGTAATTGTACAAGTGATATTAAACTTAAGATTTTCATCGCCGTATATTTTATAAGTCAGTTATTAATGTATGGAGTAAATTGTCATTTTGCAATTAATAACGCAGTCGCATGCTATTTTACTTAAATAATTATCAACCCACCTTTTAGATTTTAGACGGGCTTAATTGCGTTTTTTTATTTGAGCTGCCAGCTCAGTTGGTCTAATTCCAAACAGTTTTTTGAATGCAAATGAAAAGTGCGATAAGTCTTCAAAGCCCAGGTCAAGGTAAATATCAGAAGCTTTTTTATTATTCCTTTCTATCATAAAATATGCTTCTTGCAACCGCTTATTGATTAGCCAGTGACTTGGTGTGTCGTTAAAAATTGTTTTAAAGTCCCTTTTGAAGGCTGATAAACTACGGCCTGTCAAACTTGCAAAACGCTCCAGGCGCACATTGAATTTAAAATGGCGATTCATAAATGCCTCGAGGTTGATTTTTTCAGGGCTGCCATAATCGAAAAATATTCCTGCAAGTTCTGGTTGATTATTTAACAGGATGATTAGAATTTCTTCGTATTTCAAATCTTCAAATGCATCTTCTAATTTTCCCGAACCTTCACGATATATCTCCAGTGAACGAATAAATTCAGGAATGCGTTTAGTCGCGTTAATTTTTATAAAAGTGTTTGCCGAATAAAAATCCGTTCGCTCTGATTTATGCTTATTCTGGAAACTCCTTAAAAAACCTTCTTCGAAACAGAAGATTATCTTTTCAAATTCGGAGCCGATATTTAGGCTACGGTATCGTGCCAGGCGGTTTTTTCGGGCAATACAATATTCGCCTGCTTTGAAAGTATAAGTCTTATTGCCATCATAACATTCCACCGCTCCTTTGGTAACATACAGGAAGATATGATCCGGGATGAATTGTTCCTGCGAAATCACAGGCTCATTAACGGATAAATTTATTCGCACTGCGTTCATTTAATCAATCCAAATTTTACCATACTTTCTACCGATGCCAAAATAGCTGCCTCATTGTTAGCGATAGGCTTCCAACCTAAAACTTTTTTCGCCTTGGCATTGCTTACCCTTCGGTTGATCTTTAAAAGCGCAGCTGCCTGTTTCGCCTGTGGGTTGAATAAAGACGCAATGCTCAATATCCAATTCGGTAAGGTTTTCGACGCTACTTTCGCAGACACACCGGGCATTTTAATTTTTAGCAATTTAGCAATTTCAGGCATTGATATTTCCCCATCTGCTGATGCGATAAAACGTTGTCCGTTTGCATCAGGGTTGGTCATTGCTCGAATATGCAGATCTGCCACATCCCGGATATCAACGATATTTAAGGGGATATTGGGAATGGCTTTCATCGAGCCATCTAATAGAAATTTAAGGATGCCCAGGCTCGGTGATTTTACAGGCCCTAATAAGGGACCGAAAATAGCTACCGGGTTGATGACGGCCAACTCCAAACTGCCGCCTTCTTTTTTAATAAAATCCCAGGCTGCGCGTTCCGCCAGCCCTTTTGATTTTTCATAGGAAGATAAGCCTTTTTCAGCTGGGTCTGTCCAGTTTGCCTCTGTTGTCTCCGTGTCCCGATTTTTATTGCTAAAACCAACCGCGCCAAAGCTGGATGTTAGTATAACTCTTTTAATACCTGCATTTCGCGCAGCTTTCAACACCCGCAGTACGCCATCTACAGCAGGACCGATCATTTCATTTTCGTCTTGTGGTTGATCCGCGTGCGTTGGAGAGGCCACATGCAAAACATATTTACAATCATTCATGGCCTGATCCCAGTTATTGTCCTTTGTAAGGTCAGTTTCAATAAATTCCAAATTTTCAAAAGAAGTTACTCCACCAGTTGTAAGCATTTCGATGACATCTTCCTTTTTATTGAGAGAGCGAAGGGTAGTCTTAACTTTGTAGCCTTTCAGTAATAACTGAAGAATACAATTTACACCAACTGAGCCAGATCCGCCGGTTACTAAAACTATTTCTGAATTTTCCATATTTAAAAATTATTAAACAAAGATGCCTGTTAAATAAAGATTTAGTTAGTTTAAAAAGTCCAAATTTACTGGCTTGAGAAGTCCAATGTAAAAAACAAGCATGGTCAAAAAGAGATAACGATTTATTCAACTTAAGATCTCGCTTATCCATTTTTATTCTTTCGATAAGTGGCCCCTATAGAATATTTTGTTTACTTGCAATAATTCCATATGATTATCGCTTAATTGGCTAGGTCTTAAATGATGAGCGGATATTATATTTGCTTTGGGTACTTTTATAGCATGGGCTTTTTAGAACTTTATTATTCGTACATTATCATTTAAAACAGAGCGCAAGTTTAGGGCATGAAAAAAACAGATGCAGATGAATTATTTATAGCCAACTGGATATCCAGTTTGGGGATTAATAAATAGAATGAAATCTGGATATTTTAATCGCTTTTTCTTAAATTATTAGACAAATCGAGGTTCCTGTTGGAACCATATCGATATATTCAACGTCTTGATCAACCGAAAGCTGTATGCAGAAAGCCAAAAAATAATCGCTAAAACTATGGGGCTCAGAAATTAGTTTTAAATATAATCCCCCTGTTGTATTCTATACAGCTCTTTTTTCTCACTGTCTAATTTCCGAATTACAACGAAATCGAATTAATAAAGTGTGATCTGGAATTATATAATACCTATAATACTGGTTCAAATTCGAAAGGTTTGATTGATACAAATATGCTAAGATGAACCAAGTGACGATGCCTGTCAGTTCTAACTTAAATCCAAAGTCTTCCGCTAGAATAGGTTTTCGCCTTCCCGCCGATCAATACTCTTGAATCCCGATTTTCACAAAGTAATTCGCCCGAACGCTCAGAAATTTGTTTTGCGCTCATTTTTTTTCGTTTCAGCACCTCACTCCAATATGGGATAAGTGAACAATGAGCTGATCCCGTGACGGGATCCTCGAGTATTGATGACTGCGGAGTAAAGTAACGAGAAACAAAATCGCAGAGATCACCTTTTGCTGTAACCACAACACCACCAGGATCAAGGTTTATCCTGTCAAAAAGCTGCCGGTCAATTTTTAAATTTCTGATTTCATCTTCGTTTTTATAAACTAAGATATAATCTCTGGACTTTAACACTGTTGAGGGCTGAATGCTAAGGGCTTCACTAATTATTTCTGGCAGGGAATGTGCAATTGGTTTTCTAGATGGAAAATCCAGCCAATACAAATCACCATCAACACTAACACTTAACGCTCCACTAAGAGTATCAAAAAAAAATTTATCAACTTCCTGTTTTAAAATAGTATTTAGGACATGCGCAACTGCAAGCGTGGCATGTCCGCAAAGATCCATTTCTATTTCAGGAGTGAACCAACGAAGGTGTATATTCCCGCTTCCTTGGACAAAAAACGCAGTCTCAGCAACGGCGTTTTCCCTAGCTATCTTTAATAATAGGTCATTTGGCAACCATTTTGTAAGTGGAACAACGCATGCAGGATTTCCGTGAAAAATTGTATCGGTAAAACTATTGATTTGAAAAAGGTCAAATTGCATGTAACAAAGATAAAATTAATATCAAAACTACACCCGCTCTCTTACATTTTCAAATCCGACTTATATCGATAGTAGACAGAAACTTAAAAGGTATAAAAAGGGGGGAAAGTTATCATTAAAAATCTTTCCCTTTTATTTGCTCATAGAGTAATCAAACCCACGACACTGAAGTGATTTCAAAATCTAAATTTAATTCATAGTCGACTCCGTTATCGCCTCAAAATACTCTAATGCCAACAGTTTCTATTGCTTTTCGTTGCAAACAAAAGAAGTCCGGACATGCCAAATAAGTTCAATAGTGGCTCATAACATTTACAAACTCAAATATTGAGCTTCCCCTTAGTTTAGCAGGGCTAAATTAAATCAAGGGCTTTTAAAATTTCAAACAAATGGTTGGAAAAAAGTCCAATAGAGTTTAGGTATTCTCTAATTTAGGGAGAAATTTAAAACAGAACGCAATTTTTAGAAAACATTTTAGATATAAAATTGATCCAGATTTATTTTCGCGCTTAAAATGCAAATGCAAACACTATTTTGACGAAGTGACTTGTAGTTACACTTTTTGCTTAGAAAAAAGTATTAAAGACTTAGAAAAAAATGCATTTGAATTACACTTAATATTGTTTGATTTAAACCATTTATCAAAGCAGCTTACAGCTAACTTCGTGATTTAAAATTTTGTTAGGCAAGTTTTGAGTGGTAAAGTTGTGCTGATAATAGGTGCGTCCAAAGGTATCGGCGCAGCAACAGCGCTGGAAATGGTAAAGAACGGTGCCTCTGTAATCGTTAACTATAATGGAAGTAAATAGGCAGCGCGGTTGGAAGTTGACAAAATTAAGGCTTCAGGAGGTCATGCGGTTGCAGTTCAGGCAGATATAAGTGATGAACAAAATGTAGCGCGGCTGTTTAATAACGCAATTGCAGAATATGGCAAGGTTGACCTGCTGGTGAATAATGCAGGAATTATCTTCACTAAGCCAATCGAACAGGTTTCTACTAAAAAATTCGACAAAATGTTCAATGTAAATGTTAAGGGTGTGTTCAATACCCTTCATCAGGCTTCAACCCGCTTGGCGGACAATGGAAGCATAATTAATTTATCGTCAACGGTAACCCGAACAATTTCCCCCGGTTATGGACCGTATTATGCTACTAAAGGAGCCGTAGAACGGCTAACGCGTGTTTTTGCCAAGGAAATAGGCAGCCGCGGGATTAACTGCAATGCAGTAACACCGGGACCGACAGAAACCGATTTGTTTTTGGAAGGTAAGTCCCAACAGGACATTGATAGGCTAGCTGCGAGCAATGCCTTTAACCGCCTGGGACGGCCGGAAGATATAGCCAGGGTGATTGTCTACCTTGCCAGCGATGCATCGAAATGGATTTCGGGCCAAATTATTGGCGCCAATGGGGCCATGGCTTAACTACATGGTATACAATTGTTAATTTGCATTATGGAAAAATCAGAATCTCTCGAAGCATTTTATCGTCAAAAAATGGGTATTCTTCCCAGCGACATTTTTCGTAAGACGGGGCATTTCAACGTATTTACCATGGAAGACTATGCGGGTGAACAGCCGGCGTATCCCATGCCTTATAGCCGCAAGGATTACTATAAAATTGCGCTGATCGATGGTGCGCACCAGGTAGAGTATGCAGACCACACTTACCAGGTAAAGAAGAACATGCTGATGTTTGCAAACCCACAAATTCCTTACAACTGGACGCCTGTTTCGGCTAAACCTACAGGCGCTTTTTGTGTATTTACAGAAGATTATATGAAGGGCTTTGGTAATATCAGAGAATATCCGCTCTACCAACCGGGTGGCACACCGATACTTGACATTACAGATGAAGAAGTAATTCAAGTCATGAACTTGTTTAGCAAAATGTTTAGGGAAATCGCTTCTGAATACACTTACAAATATGATGTTCTTCGGAACATGGTATTCGAAATGATCCATGCTGCCCTTAAACTTCGCCCGGCACTTATTGTAGCTGAAACAAATGCCTCTAACGCGGGTCACCGGATTGCATCACTGTTTCACGAACTGGTCGAACGCCAGTTTCCTATTGAATCGTCAGTTCAACAGATACGATTAAAAACACCTGCAGAATTTGCAGACCAGCTTAATGTGCATATCAATCACCTTAACAGGGTACTAAAAGAAGTCACAGGTAAAACTACCTCTCAATTGATTGCCGAACGGATAGGATCGGAAGCCAGGGCCTTACTGAAGCATACCAACTGGAACATTTCTGAAATTGCCTGGTGCCTGGGATTTGAGGACACCTCGAATTTTGTGAAATTTTTTAAAAAAAGCAGCACAACCACCCCACATCAATTCCGTATTTAGGGACATTGGTTAAAATAGCTCATCTTGTTTGATTAACACCATTTTCGGTTTGATTCATCCTTCCGGCGCATTTTAAGTTCCATTAATTTTGTTATTGTAAAAAACAAAGTAATAATGGAGGCATATATTTTAGAAAACAACGGTGGTATCGAAAAGTTAAAAAAAGTCACTTTAACTAAACCCGGTATCAAACCAAATGAGGTCCTGATCAAAACTAAAGCGATTGGTATCAATCCAATTGACATTCAGGTTCGAAACTCTAAAGACATATTAGGCATGATTACCCAGGGTAATATTCCTCAAGAGGTAATCTTAGGTTGGGATATTGCAGGTGTCGTTGAAGAAGCCGGCGAAGATGTTGATGACTTCAAAATTGGAGATGAAGTTTACGGCCTTATCAACATGCCTGGATTGGGTAAAACCTACGCTACCTATGTAGCGGCTGACGCCAGTCAGCTAATGCTCAAACCCTCAGGTTTAAATTTTACCGCTGCTGGCGCAACGCCGATGGCTGCGATGACCGCATGGCAAGCTGTAGTGACGCTTGGACAAATAAAGAAAGGTGATAAAGTGTTGGTACATGCCGCATCGGGTGGTGTAGGGCATTTCGCTGTACAAATTGCTAAATACATGGGCGCCCATGTAATTGGTACCGGCTCTGCCAAAAATGAACATTTTATTCGCGACTTAGGGGTAGATGAATTTATTGATTATACAGCAAAACCCTTTGAGCAGCAAACCCAGGAAATGGATGTGGTAATTGACGCGATTAATTCCGTCGAACATATCCTGCAATCCATCAGTGTTATTAAAAAGGGCGGTCGTTTAGTTTACCTCCAACCGCATTTTCAAAGTGCAATTGAAGCCCAGTTACAGGCAGCAGAAGTTTTCGGACATGGGGTGTTTGTTTATTCATCACGAGAGGTGCTTGGCAAAATAAGCCAGCTTATCAGTGAAGGCTACGTTGTTCCTAAAGTGACTCAAATATTCACCTTCGATGAATTACCTCAAGCGCAAGCAGCGGTAGAAACTGGAAGGGCAACCGGCAAGGTGGCTGTATCCGTAAACTAAACAACATTTAATAATAACCATTTTCAATTCATTACAATATGAAAAACGATCAGAAATCAGACGGCTTGGTAAAAGCCCTTACACCAGGAGAAATTGCTACGGTAAGCGCTTTTTACGGTCTATTCAATAACAGGGACTACAGTATTGCTGACGATATATTTGCGCCGGATTGGCAGGATATCCCACTCGCGCCGGGTCAGCAAGCCGGACCTGAAGGATTTGTGCTTTTAGTAAAAGGATTTACCCAGGCATTTCCAGATATAACCATTAATATTCACGAAATATTCGGTACCCATGAGCGTGCGGGTGTAAGGGCAGAGATGTGTTTTACCCACAGCAGCGAGTTTATGGGTATTGCGCCAACAAATAAAAGGTTGACCATTGCCCTACATGAGTTTCATCATCTCCAGGACGGCAAGGTGACCAAAACCTGGCACCTGGAAGACTGGCTGACGATGCTGTTACAAACCGGTGCATGGCCGGCAAAAGCGGAATAACTTTAAAAAGTTTAATTGTATGTATCCGGAATTAAAAGGAAAAGTGGCGCTTATTACCGGCGCGTCAAAAGGTATAGGCCGAGGAATTGCAGAAAAGCTGGCTTTGGAAGGAATGCAGTTGATATTGAATTATAGTTCGGACGAAACGGCAGCCCGGGAAACTGCCGATTTGATGGAAGGTTATGGCGTTTCTTATCAGATGATCAAAGCTGACGTATCCAAGCCAGAAGCTATTACCGATCTTTTTCAGCAAGCACTCGCGCTTTATGGCTATATTGACATTGTGATAGCCAATGCAGGTATTGAATTAGTAGATAAGCCCTTTATTGAATATACGGTGCAGGATTTTGATAAAGTGTTCGATCTGAATGTCAAAGGAACTTTTTTTGTGATGCAGGAAGCAGCAAAACACGTGGCGGACGGCGGCAGGATCATCCTGATCTCATCCACGCAAAGTTTGAATGCTGAAACGGGTGCCGCTGTATATGCCGCCAGCAAAACAGCCGGTAAGAAGTTTGTAGATATCCTAAGCAAAGAATTAGGGCCGCGCGGCATTACTGTTAATTCGGTGATGCCCGGGGTTATCGACCAGGCTGGGATAATTACAGGGCTTCCCGAAGAATTTAAACAATTGGTTAGAAATAGCTCACCTTTTGGCCGCTTAGGAACGGTGCAGGATATAGGCAAAGTTGTAGCCTTCATGACTTCGGATGAAGCTGCCTATATCAACGGAGATCATATTAAAGCAAATGGCGGATCAAGTTTTTAAAGTTAAATCACGAAGATAAAGTGGATTCTGAATTCGGGGAAGATAGGAATTCCTATAACATTAGATTGAATTACCCAAAGCTAACTATTATCAAACTTTGGGTAATTCATTTCCTTAAATATTAAACATTTGACTATGCCTCTTTTTAAAATTTCATTCATTCTGATGCTTTTCGGAAACCTGCAAGGTTTCGCACGACCACATCAGCAGCAAAAAATAATTATCAGCCCATAGAAAATACAATTGCACGAGCTGCAATTAAGGCCTTGCAAGAGGCGGATGTATCGAAATGGAAGTCGCTTTTTATTGTCGGTGCAAAGTTATAGGATGATGGCAGCCCCCGTGACTTTCAGGATTTTAGTACAAAAGCGATTGGCCACGAGTATTTTCTTTCCCTTGATAAATTTGAAAATTAAGGTACTACGGTATATGGACACTTCCACACCGAGAAATACGGCGATTTTAAAGCACGTTTTAATTTTCACATTAATACAGCAGGTAAGATTGCCGACTCGAAATTTCACAGGTAAAGTACTAAAGCGATGAAAAAGATTTACCAATACTGTCTGGTTCTCTCCTCTATGGAAAATCAACTTAAAAAAATTTTAGTTGTCATAAAAAACCATGATGATAACTTTGAGATTGTACAACTCATCGAAAAAAAACAAATTTTTGATGTACCAGAGTAGGCTCAGGCCTTTGCCATTGGGCTGAAACTGCTCAGCGAAGAAGTGATTATGAAGCGAAATGAACAGTTATTTTCAAACTTATTTACGGCGTTGTCTGGATTCATACAACAGCTTAAGCAATATTAAAAATAGTAATTTAATGATTCGGGGGGTGCATGATGTATCGTAATAATAGGAATTTTCAAAAATGAAATATCTGCGTACAGGCTGAACAAGTTATGCTAGTTCCAGGTATGACGTCCTCCTAGCTATTACTTAACGGGTTATTTAATATTTTTCGACGAATCACCAGTTTTACCTTTGAATGCACATCAACCTACCCTGAATCGCATTCGTCGGCTGATTAGGCCTATTGAGGGTCGATTAAGTATTAGCGGTCGAAATCAAAAAAAACAGTCTCCATAACTGCTTTTATTTGCGGCATGAAATCTATTTTTTTAATAATAATAACACTTACTGCCTTCAGCACAATATCTCCGGCACAGTCGTTAAGCAGCGGAAAAATAACCGGATTTATAGTTGATTCTTTAAGCGCTACACCGATACCCAGTGCAACAGTAGGCATTTATAGGACGGGTGATATGAGGCTAATTGCCGGAGCAAATACAGCTATCGCTGGAACTTTTGTTATTGCGAATTTACCCGCAGGTTCTTTTCGAGCCGTAGTCAGCATTTTAGGTTATAACAGTAAAACAATCGAGCTGATCAATTTAACCGAAAATGCAACAGTATCGTTAGGGACAATCCGCCTCAAGGCAGTTAATACCACTTTGAGCGAGGTCACCATAGTTGCCAAGCTTCCGGTAATTGAAACCAGGATAGATAAGCTAATTTATAATGCGGCGGCGGACGTTACCTCGCAGGGCGGGACAGCACTGGACGCACTCAAAAAGGCACCAATGGTCGCAGTAGATATCGACGGGAATGTAGAATTACAGGGAAACGGGAATATCAGGTTCCTTATCAATGGCAAACCGTCTACCGTATTGGGAAAAAGTATCACGGATGCACTGCAGGGTATCCCTGCCAGCGACATCAAAAATATAGAGATCATTACCAGTCCCGGGGCAAAATACGACGCGGCAGGTACAGCCGGCATAATCAACATCGTGATGAAAGAAAATAAATTGCGCGGCGTTGGCGGAAGTATAAATACATCAGCCGGCACCAGGATTGAAACGATCGCAGCAAACGTCGGAGCCCGGTGGAAAAATGTCGGAGTAAATGCGTTTGTTAACGGGACTTATAAACCTTCAGCGGCAGTCATCAATACTTCAGACCGGCATTCTTTTAATCCGAGCAAAGATACGATAACCGAATTTTTTCAGCAAAGGAGGAGCCCGATCAGACGAGACAGTTATAACATTGGACTTAGCTTCGATTGGTCTCCATCGCCAAAAAATTTGTTTACGGGAAGTATTAGTCAAAGTAAGTTTTCATTTCATGGAACAGGTATTACACCTGGGTTTGAGCACACCTATCTTTCCTCAGGTGCATTATTATCGACTATTTTAAGTACCAGGTACACCACCGGTGTTTCTATTCAAAAAACAGTGGATGTCAACTTATCCTATAAAAGAAAATTTGTTAAAGACGGACATGAACTTGAATTTTCTTATACATCCAGTTCAGGTATGCCATACGATTATTCAGCACAGCTTACCACCTACCCTGACGGGCAATTGAGCGCATTAGGATTAACAGCCATTGTTCCAGGCCGGAATAAAGAACAAGATATTGCGCTTGATTATTCGTTACCAATAAGTAGTGGGTATTCATTGGAAACGGGTGTAAAGGCCGTATTAGAAAATATTTTCAGTAAAGTAACTACGGACAGTTTAAGCAAAGCCGGAACTTATGTGACTGATGCAGGAGCAACCTATCGCTTTAATTTTCGACGGAATATTTACGCAGCCTATTTTTCGGGTTCCTTTTCATTGTTTAAAGATTTTATCAACGGAAAGGCAGGGTTAAGATATGAAACTACCTACAATAGCTCAGATTTTGCGGGCCCGGCAATTCCCAAAGATCAAATCCTGGCACCATCGGTATTGATACAACACAAAATTCGGGAAGGGCAGTCTATGATATTGTCATATACTTACCGCATTGAAAGGCCGGATTACGAAGACCTCAACCCTTTCGTTAACATTATCGATCCGCACAATTTATCTGAAGGTAACCCGCTGTTGAAAACAGAAAAAGGGCATCAGTATAAACTGGCATTTAATGATGCGATAGGAAATTCGGCCAATCTCTCCGTTAGTGTTTACTATAACTATAACAAAGATGACTTGCAACCTTTTATTACTTATTACCCAACGATTATCGTTAACGGTAATAACTACACTGGTGTTTCGCTTTCTAAGCCGGAAAATATAGGTTCACAAGTCGCTTACGGCGCGAATGCTAACGGCTCCTGGTCGATTGGTAGGCTGGATTTACGTAGCGACCTGATGATTAGGTATCTGTCAAACCGGGTTCAGGGGTTCGCCGATGTTAACGGTGTTTCTTACCGGCTAAACCTGAATGCGGACTACAGTATCGGAACGAATTGGATAGCAGAGGGATTTATTAATTACGATTCCAAAAGAACCAATTTTCAAAATACGAGGCCGGGATTCCTGGTCTATACTTTAGCCCTAAAAAAGCAGCTTTTCGCCAAAAAAGTAAATATTGGAATCACTGCCACCGACCCGTTCAATAAATATACTAATCAGCAATCTTCTGCTTACGGTTCGAATTTCTACCAGACGGTTTTCAGGCAGGAACCGAACCGTTCGTTTGGGATCTTTTTAAGTTATAAATTTGGAAATACTACCATAAAAAAAGAAAAAGGTACAGATGTGGCGAGCGGTTCAAACTGATAAACTTTATGAGCTTGTTCTTACAGACTAACATAAAACCCTAAGGTTAAAGCACACCCAAAACAAACTTTAGAAGAGATCAGCTAATTATATCTGTAGATAAAAATACGCAATAGTTCTTACCATAGCTTATTGATGTTAAATCATAAGATCATAGTTAATTCCAACTCTTCCCGGTGCGTCGGGGGGAGTTTTGAAGGTGTAGTTTCGCCACTTCCATTCAAAAAAGTAACCTGAGAAATCGTTGATGTTAATAAATATTAAACGAGGCACAGCGGTCAGGGTACATTTAACTCAGTTTTGGTTGAAGTTATCGACCAAGGCCGAGATAATTACAGGGCTTCACAAAGTCTTTATGAGAGTAGCATACCATTGGCTATATCGGAACAGTGCAGAACATAAGCAAAGGTGTTGCCTTATGGAGTAGGATGAAGCTACCTGTATCAATGAAGGCTATATTAGGGGCGGCGGATCTGTTTTAAAGCAAATCACAAAACACCAAGCATCTCGTCTAAAGATATATTGTAAATCTATTTACTAAAGTTGTTAAATAATTTGCAGTCTTATAGGAAGAAGACGTATAGAAGAAAAGCCTTCAAAATCAGCGACTTTGAAGGCTTCCAATTACCATAAACCTTAATTCTCCTGATTATGGCTAGCACAATAAATTGATAGCGGATTATTGGTTTAAAATCCAAAGATAAATTCATCTTTGTATCTTTTACCATGGACAGCTTGCCGGTTCAGGAAAATATTCTTCACTAATAAATTTTCCTGTCGGTCCATCCCGACCAATTAGAGCGTACTTTGCAATACGTTCCCCTGCTTCCTGTACCGTACTGGTACCTTGATGACCGGTAAAATCGGTTTTTGTATATCCAGGACAAACCATGTTGACTTTAAATGGCAGGTCACGCAGCTCGTAAGCAAGATTAACTGTATACATGTTAAGCGCCGCTTTACTCGATTGATATACCGCCATGTGGTAACTGCCGGCTGGGTCGGCTGCCAGTGAAAGCGAACCCATTGCAGAGCTAACATTTACAATGCGTGGCTCCGGTGATTTTTTTAATAGATCAATAAAAGCCTGTGTAACGCTCACCACGCCAAACACATTGGTTTCATAAACTGTCCTGAATTGTTCAAGTGTTGCATCGAGCGCTGATTGTGGAAATCCTCCCGAAATACCCGCATTATTGATCAGTACGTCCAGGATTTCCGTTTTTTTACTTATTTCAGCGAGAGCATCATTAATCGATTCTTGATCAATAACATCTAATTTTATAGCCTCGACATTTTCGATTCCGCTTGCTTTAAGCTTTTCAATTGCTGCCAAACCGCTTTTCAGGTTACGGCACCCTAAATAAACAAAGAATCCGTTTTGTGCAAGTTGCGTGACTGTTTCTAAGCCAATACCTTTGTTGGCTCCTGTTATTAATGCTTTTTTCATCTGGTAATAGTTTTAAACCTATGGAAACAAATATAGCTGACTGAAGATCATGCGAGGTGGACAAATCATTATAGTTACTGGACTAATCGTGATGATTCGCTAAAAAAGCGCTGATGCTCATACCTGTACGCTTTTTGAATAGCCGTGAAAAATAATCAGGGTCATTAAACCCCAATTCGTAAGCCAGTTGTTTTACAGAAAGTGTGGAATACTGCAACTTCCGTTGCGCTTCCATCATAAGGCGATTGGTCATCCATTCCTTTGGTGAAACGCCTGAAAATTCCTTTACAACACCATAAAGGCTGCTCGTCGTCATAGCCAATTTCGCTGCAATAGTGTGTACATCATATTGCTCAGTCAGATGCGTTTCCACAGCAAGTTTAAAAGCAATGTATTTGGATAATTTAGGATTTGATAGGTTATTACTGTTACGCTGCTCAAAGTAAGCATTGTTAAATTCGGTTAAAAGCGTATTTAAATACGCTAAAATAATTTCCGTATTCTTTGGCTTTCCCGTAGCATGAAGCAGATTAAATAAGTTGAAGCAAACTGACTTAACACGTTCTTTCGCGTCCGGAGTGAACGTGATCGTATTTGAATTTAACGGATTTAAAAGGAATGAAAATGAATTTGGGAGCAACGCCAAAGTATTTTCATCAAAGGCAACTTTATAATTTAGGGTGTGACTATTTTTAAGAGGATTTGAAAATATTTGATTGGGCAAACCAAAAACCAATTGGCTATCTGAGATAGTAATGTCCTGTAGATCTATTTTATAAGTTTCTATTCCATGGTCCAAAAAAATAAAACAATAATGGGCTAGCTTATGTGGCCTAAGCAGTTTCTCTAAAACATCTTGCGGTATATCAATTTTGCAGTTTTCATTTACCATGATCTCCAGTCTATCGTGGTGCTTTATTTTGTTCAGTAATCCTTTAATTTCCTGCATACCCGTCATTTTACCTTAGCAAAGATGAGAAAAAAAGCATGGATTCAGGATTCATGAATTGATCATTCCTTTTAAGTTAGTTAAATTATTTTTTTCAGGTACTGTCGGATACTTCAGTTATTCAATTAAAAAAGTATTCATTTGCAATGTAACTTCGACCTGTTTTTATTCTAAGTTCGAGAAATGTATTACGGCAGGTTTGGATATGATCGATCAAATGAAAGATATTGAAGCAATAGTTATCGATGATAACGACCGGCTTTACACTTCAAAAAATATTAACCTTTCTTAACCCATGTACCAATGCTCGACATCAAAGGACTTTAACTGAAGCTACTGACTAGGATACCATACTTATTAGCCGCATAAGTTAAGTTGCCGTCTGCCGCCGTACCGAAATATCAATTAAGACTATAAAGAACAGGTTTCATTAGAATTTCCATTCCTTATTGCGAAATGCACACAGCGATATCTTTTTTCCCACGGCAAAGCTTAAATTACGAAGTGCTCCGTAGAAACGAGAAAGCTACATTCATGTAGATCGAGAAATTTTGCTTCGTCTGGCCGTATCACTTCCATGTATAGGTCACTTGTAAAAACCTTTCCAATAGATTCCACATCGTCAAACCACAACTCGGTAATTCCGTCGAAAGCGGGTGGTGGTAATCCGGGAATAGCGGCTGGAACAGGGTGGCATTGGACATATTTGCGAACGTGTTGCTTAACTTCCGGAAGGGTTTTAAATAAAGGTGCATGGTTATTTTGATGATAGGCTATAAAGTCTTCCTGACTCATATCCTTTTTCCTGCTGAGCAGAATGGTAAATTTGATCATTCACAAAGATCGCTGCACTCTTTTGATAATAGCATTGACTTGGGTTAAGATCGTTTATTTATTGATAAACGCTTCCGGAGCCGGCTCAATGATTCGGGTTTAATTCCCAGATAAGACGCGATATGAAATTGAGACACCTGGCTGAACAGCTCTGGCCTGGTTTGCATTAAATGAAGATAACGCTTTTCAGGCGACAAAAACTGTAACATTTCAATTCGTTCGTTCAATTGCTGGTAAACCCTTTCGGCAATTAACCTGCCAAACTTCTCCCAGGAAATGGATTGCAGGTAAAGCTGTTGTACATCCTCGTAACGAAAAGCCATCAACTCAGAATCTTCCATTGCCTGCCAATAATAGCGGGACTGCTGCTGACTTAAAAAACTTTGAAAATCGACCAGGAAATTGTTTTTCGTCGTAAATCTGCAATTGATTTCATTCCCCTCCAAGTCAACATAATACATTCTAAATATGCCCCTTGTCAAAAAATAGACATATTTACACACCTGCCCTTGCTGTAATAACCAAGATTTTTTAGGAACAGCAATACAATTAATCAAAGGAACAATTCGTTCTAAGTCTTGATCCGGCATAGGCAAAATGCTATTAATTACCGCTTTTAGATGATCCATTGTTTATTATTATGAGTATAACACGTAGCGCGACAGATTAATAAATATAAACACTTGAGTTATCTAAATACAGATTAATTATAAAAAAACGCCAAAAATACTTTCCGGAGTATAAACTAAATAAGTTATTCAGCGGATCTTATGCAAATGCCAGCGGGCCATGATTTCAAGCAGATGTAAAGGGATAATAAGAGCTTTAGAAATTGGAACAGCATAATCTATTATCACCTCTGATTATAGAAAATAACAGTTAAGAATTTGATCTTGTTAAGTGCTCTTAAGTCGCCCAAGTGTTAATTTATTAAAAAGGAATTAGTTACGGCCTGGCAACGCTTTTACCTCCAAATTATCCATAGTAGCAATGGCGTTATAAACCCGTAAACCAATATTACCCGTTTTATACTCATCATCCGTTGCGGTTATCAGCGGTTTATCCGTACCGTTTAAAAATACCTCAAATTGGTTTCCAACAGCTTTTATCTTTACTTTGTAGGTGTCTTTGATTTTTAGGGGATATTTAGTTGTCGCAATTTCTATCCATTTATTATTGCTTGATTTACCCAGGGTGACAGACCCTGTTTCGACGTTTATGCCTACGTAGTAGCCTTCATATGCATCTGCACCAATAGCGGGCTTGGCAACACGGAACATCAGACCCGCATCGCCAGCGGTATTTACAGCAACATCGGCAGTGTAAATAAAGTTCCTAAATTGGGTGCCTGTGGCAATAATTTTAGGTCCGTTAGTGCCCGATAGGCCATTATCGTTAGCGCCGGTATGGATAGCATTGTCTTTATAGAACCAGCCGTTTCCGTAATTGATCAGGCCAGTGGCGGTGTTGTAGTCAAAAGTTTGTTTGTAGGCTGTGGTATTATAAGCAGGTTTACCAATTATGGGGATGATACTTACCCGCAAGCTTTCAGATCCATAAGGTACCAGTGTGATCTGCTCGGTTGGTTCGGTAGAAGCTACGGGGCTATAAGGAACATCGAACGCGGCAGTATGATTATTATCTATAGTCCAGGCTGGTATTTGTTTGGCACTAACCTTTAATTGTACGGGTACTTCTCCCTGTACAAAAGGGTTATCAGGCATGGCGCTCTTAACTACCGTAATGTTTTTGGCGAGAGTGTTAGCATCTAATACTAAACCATAATTCCAGGCTGACGCCGGGGTGATCTCGGTCTCATAAAAACCTTTTACGGGATATTCCCTCACGTTCTTTACCGACTCCTTAATTTTTATCGCATACACCAGCGGGCCGCGTTCTACACTTACCGCATTGCTTACCTGTGGCTTTACCACTACTTGCATCGGGAAATTTAAGGTGATTTTATCGCCAGATTTCCAAGTGCGTTTTAAAGTTAGGATCTTTCCGGCTACAACACCCGTTAGTTGCTTTCCGTTTAATTTCACTTCAGGCTTGGCGCACCATGACGGAATGCGCAGTTTTAATCCAAAAGAGGCAACTTTGGTTAAGGTAAAATTCAGATCGATCTGCTCGTCGAACGGATAATTAGTCACCTCATCAATTTTTACCGGTATATTTTGAGCTACTATGGCATTCACTTCCATAGGCGCGTAGGCGTTAACAGCAAGGCCGCCATCCGGCGTTGCTACCCAGCTATTCTTAACAAAATAAGGCCAGCCCATGTGCATGTTATACCTGCAGCAAGGGAAACCAGAGAAAGGGCTGGGTACAATACCGTTGCCATAATCCTGGTTAAAGCCATGGCTGCCCGGCAGGTTTTGTACCTGGTTAGGCAGGGTATAATACGTATGGTTTTTAAGATCATTGCTAAATTGAGCGGGTAGTGTATTAAAAGCTAGTTTCTCTAACTGATCGCCTATGGAGGAATTAATGTGGATGATCCTGGCACCGGTCTCCAGACTTTGCATCCACTCCACCACAGCACAGGTTTCTACACCCTCAACCGTATTATGGCCCGACATAAATTCTGTACCCGAACCAATGCCGGTAGGCTGCCCGTTATCATCCAAAATATGTTTGATGCCGTTCTGCATCGCATCCGTATAATAGGGCGATGGATCAACCTGTGAATATACCGCAGGAAACTTTAACGCTTCCGAAACATTCACCATGTGCTTAGGCTGGTAATCAGGGCCGTAGAATTGAAACTGATTTTGATTAAAGATATCGGCCCATGGATAAGCCTGTTGTTTCAGCTTATTCACCAAATCAAGCAAGTAAGCGTCGCCGGTTTTGTTATACACCCAAAGTGCTATCTCCATATTATCGCCGGCACGAGATTTACCCCATTCTTTAAGCGGATCCTTATCCAGATTATTTAGTTCATATTTAAAATATTTTGACAGAAAAGGTATTACCCGTTTGTCATTGGTGGCCTCATAATAACTTTGCAGGGCATACATAAAAGGCATGCGCGGCCACCAGTCCTTCATTTTAGGCGGACCAAATAACCCATTTTCTTGTTGATGGTTAAGGGTATAATCTATCCATTTCCTTGCTTTAGCTTTCAGTTCGATATCATCTAACGTATATGCTAACGCCACTAATCCCTTTACGTAATAAGGAACTTTTTCCCAACTATTACCTGTACCGCCGAGCCAGTCGGAATTTGAGCCTAGGTTATCGTCTTCAGCATATAGTTCTTCTGCATGGCCGGTAAAGCCGTCTTTTTGCAGTTCCAGTTGTTTTAGCAACCATCCTTTTGCCTTTATATTACCCAACGGCAATTGCGCGTACACATCCTGCTTAAGCGGCACACGGTTAAACGTGTAAGGCGATTGACCTTTTTGAGCAAATGCCGCACTCACCAATAACCCGTAGTAAATAGGAAATAAACAGTAAAATTTCATTAAAATCTTATCTTTAAAGTAGTAAATATATAAAAACATCGCCATTTAGCCAATGCCGATGTAGTAACCCTTTGTGGTCGTCAATAGCGCTGAAACTTCTAACTGTTTTCAGGGGCTATTTTTGGATGATTTGGTTTATGCCCACATCAATGACCTGGTCGCCGTACTCCTGGTGCCCATGAACAGAAATCTGGTTTCGCCCACCCGTTATGATCGATTCTTTTGCCGCTACTGAAATCGGTACGATTACGTACCCTTTTGATGCACCACTTAAAGACGCGGCTAATATGCCGTTTATGTAGATTTCGCAACCGTCGTCATTATAGACAGTGAATTGGAGTTTCTCCCTTTTAACAACCGCCCCCACATCAAAGTTCCGCCGTAACCAAATATCAGAGGTCATCCATTTGGTCCCAATGATGGCACCAGGCGCGCCGGCCGACCCAAAACTACCAGGTGCAGCTTTCCATTTACTATCGTCGAAGTCACGGGCGTACCAGCCGTCACCGGGCTTTTCCAGCGAATATTTCCAAACCATCGGTTTACTGATCGAGGCGGGTAATACGGATTCCAAAAATATTTTGCCGTTGATCGCTTTTTGATTGGAAGCCCTAATTTTGACGGGATCGCCTTTAACAACCGCGCGATCATAAGTCAGCAATCCGTTAAGTTCTCCCTCCACATCTGTGATCTCGGTATAAACAGCAGCACTAAGCCCATTGTTGGTTTTGTATATGGCGAGATCAGTTGAGAATTCATCATATAGATCAGTATATTTCTTTTCATTATCAATCATTACGTAAGTGTTACCAGACTGCCAGATATGACCCGGAAAGATAAAACCTATGCCGCCATATTCGCCACACGCCAATGTTTGGCTGGTACTTACAGGCACACCCGGTGCCGGATAATTATGAATATCCAGCACATCCCCCACACCAAAGTGATCCCAGCCGCTACCCTGGTTGATCAAACGCGTGGGGTCCAGCTTACGTACCTGATCGACATATCCCGCAGTATTGTGCTGCCCCTGTGCTTCATTAAAAATCACCCAACTGACAATAGAAGGTGAATTCCAATGCGTTTTAACTAAAGTTTCCAGTTGGAAACGAAAAGCAGCAGTGTCTACCGGAGGGGGTGTTCGACTGGTATAAGTATTGGCTGACGGCATATCCTGCCAAACTAATAGGCCCAATTTATCGGCCCAATAGTACCAACGGTAAGATTCTACTTTGATATGTTTTCGCACCATGTTAAAACCAAACTTTTTGATCATTTCCAGATCGTATTTCAACGCTGCATCAGTGGGTGCCGTATATCCCCCGTCGGGCCAAAATCCCTGGTCTAAAGGCCCCACCTGAAAAAGAAACTTATTGTTAAGGAACATTTTTTTATAGCCCCCTTCTTCGCCAACGCTGATTTTGCGCATACCGAAATAGCTCTTGACTTCATCAATATTTTTTGTTGCTTTTTTCACATCCACTACCAAATCATATAAAAATGGACTATCCGGCGACCATAATTTTGCGTGTTTGACCGGGATGTTAATTTCCACATTGGTCATGCCATTCATCTTTTTGATCGTCGTCGAGCCATCTTTCACCGTCACAACAACCGGAACACCGCCAGCATTGGTATTAACTGTGATTTTAACGAAAGAGCGATCTATGTCCGGTACAATTTTAATATCGTTGATATGAATTACCGGGACAGGTTCTAGCCAAACGGTTTGCCAAATACCCGTAACTGAGGTATAGGTAATGCCGCCAGGCCTAAGCGTTTGTTTGCCGCGGGGGAAACCGCCATTATCCGTCGGATCGTAAACCCTAACGGTAATATCTTGCTCCCCTGAACTTTTTAATGCGGTCGATATATCGTAACTGAAAGGGTCATAGCCGCCTGCATGTTTACCCAAACTTTTACCGTTTACAAACACTTCAGCTTCATAATCTACTGCACCAAAGTGAATTAAGACTTTCTTTGTTTTCCAAATCGCAGGAATTATAAATTTCCGGCGGTACCAGATCGCTTCATGATGCTCCATTACACCCGAAAGCGCTGACTCGACAGGAAAAGGCACCAATATCGTACCCGACAGTTTCCCATTTGGCAGGGGCTCATTTTTGTCAGTAGCGGGTTGGTACTGCCACAATCCGTTAAGATTCAACCATTTTTCGCGAACCAGTTGCGGCCGGGGATATTCAGGTAATACGCTTGCTGGGTTAACGTCTTTAGCAAATTTACTCATCAGGGCAGCTTGCTTTGGCTGCCATTGTTGAGCAAATAACATTGTAGGTAGGCAGATAATAGCCGCTATTAGTAGTCTTTTTAAATTCATAGCTCAATTGGTCAGATCGTTCAAACTTCAAAGAAACCAAAAAAATATTAGATTGAGAGCTATCAAGGCAATTCCTTTATAAGGTTTGATAAATCCGAAGAAATTTCCAACGCCGTTCTCTTTCTCGCATCGGAGATTTAGCTATGACCTGCCTGCAAGCTTCCTTATTGGAAGCATTTACGGTTTATTAAATTTAAAGCGCGGTCAGTTTGCTTGATATATTTTGCTCAACCTACAAGTCAAAGGACTATCTTTATATTGGCTAATTTTTTCAGTGAATCATCTATTAACAAAATAGTATTATAATTCTATATACCGTTACAAATGGTTTAAAACGTTTTTCCAGAATGCCATTCTTTTGTTTCCCAACGCTGCAATTTAAGATTGTTAATGATTTCGTCGGATTATCGAGTTCTTAAACCTCCATACTGTTGCTTTCGGCTAAAACAAACATAGGTTTGAATAAACTTATTAAGCTATTTCAAGCGAATTTTGTCCCATCAAATTAAACACAGTCATGAAACTAAAAAACAGCACTATTCTTATTACCGGTGGAAGCAGCGGAATTGGCCTGGAACTCATCAAACAACTTAATGAAGAAGGAGTTAATACAATTATCACAACAGGTAGAGATGCTTCCCGTCTCGAACAGGCAAAGAGCCAATTTCCGCAGCTGCATACGTTTCAGAGTGACGTCAGCGATACGCTTGCTATTTCGCAGTTGTATAGGGATATCATCAAGCAATTTCCGCAGCTTAATATTATCATTAATAATGCGGGAGTTATGAGGGACCTTGATTTGTTAACAACAAAGCTGGACGCTAATGAAATAACAGCAGAGATCGACATAAATCTCTCCGGGAGCATTAAGATGGTACAAACATTTCTGCCGCACCTTGTTAATCAGAAAGAGGCGGCAATCATCAACGTTTCATCCGGATTGGCCTTTGTTCCATTCCCTGCCTCTCCTGTTTACAGCGCAGCTAAAGCGGGTCTTCATGCATACACCCGTATCTTACGGATACAGTTAAAACAAACGAATATTAAGGTGTTTGAATTGGCTCCACCCAGCACAGAAACACCATTGTTAGATGCCTTTACCGGTTTGGTAGATAGTAGCCAAAATATGGCGGTCGACAAAATGGTCAATATCGCTATTAAAGGAATTTTGAATGATACTATGGAGATTAAACCTGGGGCATCTAAAATTCTTAAACTAATGAGCAGATTGGCGCCAGAGTTCATCCTGAATTTTTTGGACAAGACCTTGCAAAAAGCAAGAGCGAAAAAAGTACATTCGTAATATGACCAGTATTGTACCACTTCGAGTTCGAACGATTACCGAATTTCACAGGATCACTAAACTCTCCGGGCCGCTGCATCCGTTGATCAGCTTAATCGATATTTCAGAAATTCTTATGCAAGAGCAGCCAAATGGCGTCAGTGCCGTATTTGATTTTTATTCAATTTCAGTAAAGCGTGGCTTAAACTATAAAATGATATACGGACAGCAACCTTATGATTTTGATGAGGGCATCATGTATTTCCTCGCGCCCGGACAAGTGCTCCGAATAGAAGCTGAAAATAATTCAGTATCGCAACCATCCGGCTGGCTGCTGTTAATCCATCCTGATTTTTTGAGACATACTACCTTATCAAAGCATATCAGGCAATATGGCTATTTCGGGTATTCGGCAAACGAAGCACTTTTTCTGTCGGACAGAGAGGAAAAAAGGGTCAATGATATTATTGATCATATCCGGCAGGAGTGTTTGGCCTTTACTGATCAGTTCTCTCAACCTATTATAATCGCTCACCTGGAAGCATTGCTTGGCAACGCTGACCGTTTTTATCACCGGCAGTTTATCACCCGTAACGTAAGCAGTCACCGTATTATCAATAAACTGGAAACCTTATTAGAGGACTATTTCCTTAGTGAAAAACATTTAAAGCTGGGGATACCAAGTGTAATTTACGTTGCACAAAAGCTTAATGTCTCTCCTAATTATCTTAGC
The DNA here is from genome assembly GCF_050433825.1 of Mucilaginibacter sp. UYCu711. Lineage (NCBI taxonomy): Bacteria > Pseudomonadati > Bacteroidota > Sphingobacteriia > Sphingobacteriales > Sphingobacteriaceae > Mucilaginibacter > Mucilaginibacter sp. UYCu711. Next base: position 168,448 of record NZ_JBNPWM010000007.1, read on the forward strand.
GGGCTGCTAAAAACACTTACCGGATTAAATACACAGCAACATATCCATGAAAAACTGGTGGAAGCTGCAAAGCAAAAACTGTCGACCACTGATTTGACAGTTAGCGAAATCGCCTTCGGTTTAGGCTTTGAACATTTGCCCTCTTTTAGTAAAATGTTTAAACAGAAAACCGGTAAGTCACCGGTTGCATTTAGGCAGAGTTTTCATAATTGACGTTTATCAAAGCGGTTAATATAATAAAACACAATAAGTTTTAGGGCTTGACAGTCTCAGAAAATCTGCAAATAATCAAATTCAACTTGCCGTAAAGCTTAAGCTACTGACCAACAATACACTGAAAGGTGGTTGGGTAATTTTTTTTACATTGTTTGTTACAAGCTTTCACTAACTCGCTGAAGCCTAAAATTTCCATGGGACTATTGACAAGTTGAATTATCATTCAGCTGACTATTTAAATTATGTTAAATCGGTGAAGCCATATTTAAGATCTTTCCTATTTATCGCCTATTCAAAATTTTTAAAAAGCAAATACGATCGGGGGTAACCAGAAGGTATCTGCTTTTTTAGGCTTATCTTTAATCAAAAATTAATCTATCACTATGCTATCAATTGCCCTGTCCAAAGCATGTTCTTTTATTACAGGTATTTTCAACCCTTCAGCACGGAATACCACTAAATCGGTCATTCCTAAAAAACCCAGAAAAGCTTTGAGATAGGGAGCTACAAAATCGTTGGCTTTGCCAGGCCCTTCTGAGTAAACACCGCCGGATGACATCGCTACATAAACTTTTTTACCAGTTACCAAACCAATCGGACCGTTTTCGCTATAACCGAACGTAACACCAGCTCTGGTAATATGATCGATCCAGGCTTTTAAAGCAGTGTGGATTGTGAAATTGTAAAGCGGTGCGCCGATAACGATAATATCAGCCGCTAATAGTTGTTTTACGGCGGAATCTGAGTACCGAAGAGATTCTTTTTCTTTAGCCGTCAGCTGATCTCCTGGAGTAAACATGGATCGTAGAATATCAGGATTTAAATGTGGTATTTCAAGATCAACTAAGTTGACTTCTTCAACTGTGCTGTCCGGATACTTTTCTTTTGCTTTTTCTACGATAGCATTGCCCAGCTTGATACTATAAGACTGACTACCCTGAATGCTTGAGGTTAAATAAAGGATTCGTTTCATAAAAAATTCTATTTTTTGTAAGTTTATCTAGTTAGAAATCTAAATTTCAAAGTTAGGCGTTTTAACTTTCCATAAGTGAGTACTTACCGAAAGGAAAGCGGTTACTTTTAGGAAAGTGCTTATCTTTGAAAATGAATACAGCCGAAATTCTTAATAAAAAAGAGTGCGAGAGTTCGCTAAAGAATGTTTTAGATGCATTATATGTGCTCAATGGCCGCTGGAAACTACCTGTCGTTTTAAGCATTGTACAAAAACCAAAACGCTTCAACGAAATTCAGACCGAAGTCGGAGGGATATCGCCCAAGGTATTAGCCAATGAGCTAAGGAATCTTGAACAGAATGAATTCATTAAAAGAAATGTATATGCCACAACACCTGTGACTATTATTTATGAAGCGACTGAATACAGCCTGACTTTGAAGAATGTGTTACAGGAGCTTGATGTATGGGGAAAACAGCATCGGGACAGGATCAAGCAGACCATGCGTAGTTAAATGGGGTTGGCATGAAAAGCAGGTGATAGGCGAATGTGCAGGTTTTAACGACCGCAGTAATCGATGCAATTCAGAAATTGATTGAATAATATGTGGCGCTCTTCTTTTTTTTTCATTACCGAGAGACCGAAAACAACATGAAATGATGTCTTAGAAATTTTCTGATTGCTTTTATTTAATTATTCACGTTAAATTCAACCTTCTTGAAACTTCTTTAACATAGGTGCTACCTATTGGGATTATTTCTCCCCCCATACTTATTTCTGCTGCAGAGTAGGATGTTATATGTGTCAATGAAATAATGAATGAACGGTGTATCCGTATAAATTGAGTGGCAGCTAGCTTTTCTTCAAAATACGTCATCGTCCTGTACGTCATGATTTTTGTATCTAACGTATGGATTTTTACATAGTCTTTTAATCCTTCTATATAAATGATATCCTTTAGCGCGATCCTCACCATCCTTTTATCTGACTTAACATATATAAAAGCATCATTAAATTGCGATGGTTCTTTTTCAAAATCTTGTATACGTTTGTAATTCGGATTGTTCCGCGTTTCAAACTTATCTATAGCTTTTAACAAGCGTTCAAAAGTTACCGGCTTAAGCAGATAATCAATTACATCCAGCTCATAACCCTCGATAGCGTATTCCGGATAAGCTGTAGTAATAATTACTGCGGGTGGATTTTTGATTGTCCGGAGCAATTCGATACCTGTTAATTTAGGCATTTGGATATCCAAAAAAAGAAGGTCCACATTTTTACTTTTTATAACCTCGTAAACTTCCAGTCCGTTTGCACAGGTGGCCAGGATATTAATGTTCTCTAAAGCAGATAGATGATTTAGAATAACATCGCGCGCTAAAACCTCGTCATCGGCTACTACACAATTTATCTTCGTCATAAGTCTATTTTTAATTCAACCGCAAATATTTCAGCAGCCTGTTCAATATGAAGGTCGTAACCTCCAGAATAAATCAACTCAAGCCTACGTTTGACATTATTTAAGCCAATACCCCCTTCTTCCTTTTTATTGGATACGATAGAACAACTATTTTCTACTTTTAGAAAAAGCCTGTTACCTACAACCTGCAAATCAACGGTTATCCAACCAGAATTATCCCCAATGCCATGTTTGAAGGCATTTTCAATAAATGGCAGCAGCAACAAGGGTGAAATCATTTTATCATCTATATCCCCGGAGTGTTGAAAAGATAAATCCAGCCTATCCGTAAATCTCATATGTTCAATAGCGATATAATTTTCAAGATGAACAATTTCATCTTTTAGGTGGACTTGGTTAGCACTGGCATCGTAAAGAATGTACCGCATCAGGTCCGATAATCGCACGACCATATCCGATGCTTTTTTTGAAATGGGAAGTGTTAGTGAATAAAGGCTGTTAAGTGTATTAAAAAAGAAATGAGGGTTGATCTGCGCCTTAAGAACATTCATTTCAGCTGTAAACTTTTCCTTCTCTATCTCTCTCAATTTCTTCTCATTTTGAGAAGAATCCCTCATTAAAATCAGAACAAGTGTTACCAATAACAACGGAAAGTTAGCAATAGAGTCTTCGATGATCCGCGTGAATATCCAAAACTGTGTTGGTTCTCTACTGTTGGGGTCAAGAAAACGCTCACGTGGGAGCCATACAGACCAGGAGAAGAAACGGTCTATTAAGCCGCCACTAACAAGGAGCAATATGACCCAGGCTATATATTGTAAGTATTTGTGACTTTTATAAAACACAGGCAGTAGCAAGTACATATTGACATAAACAATTATCATAGATACAGGCAATTCATTCAAGGTAGATAGCTGAAAGTCGAAGCCCCAGGAATCCCGGTGCCTGCCACCATCGTCGATAGCAACGTACAAAAAGTAAGCTACCCAAAATAATAGGTGCCAACCCGCGGTTACATAAGTCTTCTTGCTGTACATTTTACAAATTTGCATATAAATACTAATCACGTTTTCATTTTTCGACGTAAACGGTAAATAATGCCGTTAATAGAAAAAATATTCGGGCGTCTACAATCCTCTTCCATATCAAAACGATTGACCTACGTCGACACTATACTAAACTTGTACTCTTTAACTTCACAATGAATGATCGTTTAGCGGATGGTTTGCGTTGTTGATTAGCCCGTGATTAATTTCTAGACATACATTTATAAATGATTAATTGTTGACTAAATCTATCAAAAGAGCCTTATTTATTAGCGGAGCGGAAGCTTTTCGCAGTTTGATTTTTATACTTTTTAAATATTTTGTTCAAGTGGCTTTCATCGGTAAACTGCAATTCATTGGCTATTTCAGAGATTGATAGGTCACTGTATAATAACCGGCTAGCGGCCAGGTTTATTTTATACTGATTGATATAATGCTTTAATGTGATTCCTGTTTGCTGCTTAAAATAACGATTCATATGGTCAGGCGTTTTGTGAAAGTTAAAGGCCAAATTTTCAATTTTAAGCAGCTCTTTATGATAAATATGCTGCTGAATATACCCGGTGATCCCGTGTACCCGGTTTTGTGTTTTGGTGCCATTGATCAGCCCTGAACTTTCCTGGCTGATGAATCTTGCGGTTAGCTGAAGTGGTAAGAATACGATGTTTAGCTACCTCTCCCTGGATAACGCTATGCAAGGAATAGAAAGTGTTTTGCTTATCGCCGGTACTGATGAAGATAACCGAATAAGGCAACATCAGAAGTTAGAGAAAATCAAAGAATTGCAAGGCAAAGGCGAATTTGTAGCGATGACTGGTGATGGCGTTAACGATTCGCCTGCACTTGCCCAGGTAGACATTGGAATAGCAGTGGGTTCAGGAAGCGATATCGCGGCAGAAACAGCAGGAATAGTTTTAGTGAACAATAATCCAAAGGATATTGTAAGTCTGATCTTATCTGGGCAACAGGCTATAATGTCATTGCCCTGCCGCTCGCGGCAGGTGTTTTTATAAATCCAGGCATAGTATTAAGTCCGGCGGCTGGTGCTGGACCGATGAAGGTAAGTACCATAGTAGTAGCTATTAATGCGAGTATGCTGAAAATAAATGAATGAATTCATAAACGTGGCCTAATTAATGGGTGTATGATATTAGTAAAACTAACCAAAGAAAACATGAAAAGAATTATGATCGCTTTAACTGCGGTTACATTAAGTTGTAGCGCAATGGCACAAACCAAGATGTCCGACACTTCCATGCATAAGATGTCGCACGGGTCAATGAAAAAAATGAATCACTCGGTGATGATGATGAATGGCAAAATGATGACGATGATGCATGGTAAAAGTATGCCCATGACCAAAACAATGACCATGACAAATGGAACTATGGTGATGGCAGACGGTACCGTAAAAATGAAAGACGGTAAAACCATGATGTTAAAAGAAGGCCAATGCGTTATGATGAGTGGCAAAATGATGAAAATGCCCATGAAAAAAGGCATGATGCATGATAAGATGAAAATGTAATTCACACTTATCATCTCGCTTATCATAACGGTATAAGCCGCTCTTTAACAGGGGCGGCTTATAACTCTATAACAATTAAATAAAAATCAGTATTCCGAATTGTGAAACTAGCACGTTCATATTATTAATGTCTATTATTGGGATACTCCGGAAAGCCTGACCATGCGATTCCGTGGGGCCAGTTTCTATCATCAACTGCCTTTTGAAGTTGCTAAAATCTGTGATCCCGGAGCTGTGCCATATAATTGTACCATTTTCATTAGTTCTACTACAGCAACGGCGGCACCCTTTCCTGCCGGAAACCGAGCAAGCTACTAATCAGCCCAATTGTCAGTATGATCACAGTATTCAATACATCGCCCAGGGCAGCAGATAAAATCGCAGCAACAATCAGCATGATTGTGATCGGGCTTTTGAATTGGGACAATAAAAGTAAGAAACCAGAGCTGTTTGCTGTTGTTTTTAACGTATGTATGCCAAACTGTTTGAACCGGACGGCCGCTTCTGTGCTATTGGTGTTATTGCTGCCATTTCCAGTTACTGATCTCAGGCATATCCTCCCCGTTTAAATCAATGTATTCCTTATGTTGAGTTAGCTTATCTTGTAAAGTTTGTTTGAGATAAGTGCCCTTGCTTCCGGTCTGTGGCAGTCGGTCAATGGCATCCATCACCAAATGAAACCGGTCCATTTCATTTAATACCGTCATATCAAATGACGTAGTAATCGTTCCTTCTTCCTTGTAGCCCCGGACATGAATATTATGGTTATTGGTCCGGTTATATGTTAAACGATGGATCAGCCACGGGTAGCCGTGGAAAGCAAAAATGACCGGTTTATTTATGGTGAATAACGAATCAAAGTCTTTATCGTTCAGGCCATGCGGATGATCAACCTGTCTTTCTAGTTTAAGCAGATCGACTACATTGATCACACGTATTTTTAGTTCCGGCAAATGCTCGCGCAAAATAGACACAGCTGCTAAAGTTTCCAGCGTAGGTACATCGCCGCTACAGGCCATCACTAAGTCGGTTTCACAGTCCTGGTCATTACTGGCCCAATCCCAGATACCGATACCTCGGGTACAATGATCTACGGCTTCTTCCATATTTAGCCACTGCGGCGAAGGGTGTTTGCCCGCGATGATCACGTTAACATAATGCCTGCTACGCAAACAATGATCCATAATGGACAATAAGCAATTGCTATCCGGTGCCAGATAAACCCGCACAATCTCCGACTTTTTGTTGATCACATGATCAATAAAACCAGGGTCCTGGTGGGTAAAGCCGTTATGATCCTGACGCCATACCGTCGAAGTCAGTAGAATATTGAGCGAGGCGATCTTTCTCCTCCATGGAATCTCCAATGTCATCTTTAGCCACTTGGCATGCTGGTTGAACATCGAATCCACGATATGGATAAAAGCCTCATAACAGTTGAATAGCCCGTGCCTACCGGTGAGGAGATAACCTTCCAGCCAGCCTTCGCATTGGTGCTCGCTCAGCATTTCCATCACCCGGCCTGCTGGAGACAGGAACTCGTCCTGCTCTTTTATGTCAGCGTTCCATTGCCGGTCGGTCACAGCAAATACTTCTTCCAAACGATTTGAAACTGTTTCGTCTGGTCCAAAAATGCGGAAATTATCCGGGTTAAGCTTAATCAGGTCCCGCAAAAAACGGCCGCTGACATGCACATCACCTTCACCGGTGATGCCATGGTCTTTCACATCAACCGCGTAATCCCTGAATTCCGGGAGCCGGAGGTCATGCATTAACAATCCACCGTTCGCCTGAGGATTGGCACCCATCCGGCGGTTACCTTTTGGTACAAGATCAGCCAGTTCAGCTTTTAAAGTACCGTTTTCATCAAAAAGTTCTTCCGGATGATAGCTTTTCATCCAGCTTTCCAGCTGCTGCAAATGTTCGGCAGGTGCCGAAGCAGAAACGGATATTGGTACCTGGTGCGAACGGAATGTTCCTTCAATCTGCTGGCCATCTACCGTTTTAGGGCCGGTCCAGCCTTTGGGAGATCGCAGGATGATCATAGGCCAACGTGGTCTTGCCAGATCATTATTATCGGCGCGTTGTTTGATCGCTTGAATTTGAACAGTAGCTTCTTCCAAAGCCGCGGCCATCAGTTGATGCATCACCATAGGTTCGTCACCCTCTACAAAAATCGGATTCCAGCCATAGCCGCGGAACAGTTGTTCTAACTCTTCGTGTGTGATCCTCGCTAACACGGTTGGATTGGATATTTTATAACCGTTTAAATGAAGTATTGGTAATACGGTACCGTCCGTTAGCGGGTTTAAGAATTTATTAGAATGCCAGGCGGTTGCCAAAGGTCCGGTCTCCGCTTCACCATCGCCAACTACACAGGCAACAATTAATTTGGGGTTATCCAAAACTGCGCCGAAAGCATGGCTCAAAGAATAACCCAATTCGCCACCCTCATGTATCGATCCCGGCGTTTGCGGCGAAGCATGGCTGGAAATACCGCCAGGATAGGAGAATTGGGTAAATAGCTTTTTTAGCCCGTCTTCATCCGCAGTTATCGCAGGATAAACCTCGCTGTAGGTTCCCTCAAGGTAAGTGCCCGCCACAACAGCCGGACCGCCATGGCCAGGTCCGGAGATATAGATCATATCCAGGTCGTGCTGTTGAATGATCCTGTTCAGATGGGTATAGATAAAATTTTGGCCCGGGGTAGTGCCCCAATGCCCGAGCAACATGTTTTTGATATGCTCCAGTTTAAGCGGCTCCTTTAATAAAGGGTTATCGCGGAGGTAAAGCTGGCCAACCGATAAGTAATTGGCAGCGCGCCAATAAGCATGAATGTTTTTTAACAGATCCGCGGATAAAGGCGCGGCTTGATTTGTTGCAGTTTCGGGTACGATATTCATCTTTGATTTTTTTTGTAGAAGTCAATTATTGCCGGGCGGTCATTCCGCTGACGGTTTTGGCAATCATCCATTCTTCATCCGTAGGGATGATACGAACTGTTACCTTTCCGGTAGCTGTCGAGATGAGGTCGTTATTTTTGTTGTTCAGTTTTTTATCCAGCTCAATTCCTAAAAAGCCCATATTTTCGCAAATTCTCGACCGAATAATAGGAACGTTCTCGCCAATCCCCCCGGAAAAAATAAGCGTATCCAAACCACCCAATACCGCAGAATAGGCTCCGATCCATTTTTTGAGCTGGTAGCAAAAGTGGTTGACTGCGTCAGCAGCCTTTGTATCATTATCTTCTTGCTTCAATAGGTCGCCCATATCACCGCTAGTGCCGGATATGCCCAGTAAACCGGACTCATGGTTGATGAGTTGGTTGAACTGATTGGGAGTTAGTTTTTCTTTTTTGATCATTACCCAGGCTACACCGGGATCGAGATCGCCGGAACGGCTGCTCATGGGTAATCCACCCGCTGGGGTAAAGCCCATACTGGTATCGGTGCTTTTACCTTTGTATACCGCAGTCAAACTTGCGCCATTGCCTAAGTGTGCAATGATGACACGACCATGTGCTGCTTTTTTACCGGCTATCTTTTCCAGCTCGTCCATCAGATATTGGCAAGAAATGCCATGAAAGCCATATTTATGAATGCCATGTTTTCCAAAGCGGCGCGGAATGGGCAGCAGTTTGGCTACGGTTGGCATATCCTGGTGAAAGAAAGTATCGAAACAGGCATATTGCCGTGTTTTAGGGTGGCGCTTTTGAAAGGCCTCGATCAGTTTAATTTCGTTGGGAAGGTGATCAGGGTCGTAGGGGATAATTTCTTTCAGGTCTGCAAGTAAGGCAGGTGTGATCAAAGCCGGAGCGGTATGCTGCATCCCATGTACCACACGATGCCCTATGACTTTTATTTTTTTTGGATCCACCTTTAAATCCAGCCATTTCATCAAGTGATCGATGGCTGATAGATAATCAGTGGCTTTGATTGATACTGTATCCTGTTCCTCTTTTTGTTTAAATATCAGCTGAACCCCAGGTAAACCGATGCGGGTCACCTGCCCGCTCATAATTTTGACCAACGGGTTCCCAGTCTGATAAAGCGCGAATTTAATGCTGGATGATCCGCCGTTAATCGTCAATATCATACCAAATGATCTGACGGAATGTTTATTATTGGTAAGCCTTCTTCGGTTCTTTTCACATTCTCAATATTCGAATAAATTAAATTGATATTCAAATCCTCATAATGGTCCATGCGATATTGCAGCAAAGCGCCTAAACCCGATTCTCCCTGACCTATAAGTTCGTCAATATATTCTAAAGCACCGGCCTTAGCCATTTCCATGGCTTCCGAGCGAAGGCTGTAATCTTTCCATCTGTTACCAACAGGAGACGATGTATCAACTGTTGTTGAGGTTTCAGATTGAGGTAATTGGGATTCATTGCCGAAAACTTCGGTTATTGATGTCTCATTCTGAAAGACACGGAAATACTGTGTGCTAGAACTATTAGTCATGTGCGTTTAATACTTAAATGTAACCGTAAGACCCAAACGGCTATGAGTAGATGTATACAGAATTTATAAATTATATATTGTATATGTTATGATTATGCAACTGTTCAACAGGTTATTTGTTTGCCGGTACTCGTTTTCTTTTAAGGTATTGTTTACTTGTACATATGCTGATAATATTGATCGGCTAGACGACTGGCCTCGAATGCCGGCATGATGTCAGCGGCTGCCCGCTTAACTATATTTAGCCATAGCGGTTGATCGCTATAATAGATAGGAAGTATGGTTTTTTCTAAAACGTCCATCATGCTTTCGTATTCCAGCCTGTCTTTATCTTCAGATAATTGATCAGCCGCTGGTTGTATGACAAAACAGTTTTCTTTGTCCCTTGCAAATTCCGGTACCCAGCCATCTGGCATCGAAAGATTGACAGCACAGTCCATGGCTGCTGCCATGCCACTTGTTCCAGAAGCTTCCCGGTACATCCTTGGATTATTTAGCCAAACATCAGCTCCCTTTTTCAGAGCAGCAGATAAACTGAGTTCATATCCGGTGAGTACCGCGCAATTGGCGATCGGATTTGATTTCGCGATGATTTGATTAAACATCCCAATCGCACCATCATCGTTAGGGTAAGGCTTCCCGGCCCAGATCACCTGAACCGGAAATTCGGTACTCTTCATAAGACGCATAAATCTTTCCCAGTCCCGCATCATCAGGTCGGCACGTTTATAACCGGCAAAGCGCCTCGCCCAAACAATCGTGAGTACATTTTCATCAAAAAGTTTGCCGCATTGGTCTGCTACTATTTTAAAGAGTTCCCGTTTCAGTTCTTTTTTCCGGCTAACAAGTAACTGATCGTCACCTATAGTTAAAGCCTTATCCAAAACCTTGTCCACCCAATAGGCTTTGTTCTGCGCGTTGGTAATTGAAGTGATCTCACAAACGCCTAGGTTAGCACTCCACATCTCGCTGGCCACTTCACCATGGATCTTCGACACCCCGTTCGCTTTACGCGCAAATTTTAAGGCCGCGAGCGTGTAGTTGAACTGCCCGCCGTCCATATTCAAAACTGATCTAACCTCATGTTCCTGCATACGATAAAAGAAGGACATCTCTTTCAGCAGGCCATAGTTGTGAGATTCATTCCCGGCCATCTCCGGCGTATGGGTGGTAAACACGACCCGCTTTTTAACCTCTTCCAGGCTATTGAACTTGGCGTATAAATAAAAGTTAAGAGCCACCCCATGCCCTTCGTTCATATGGTAAACTTCGGGTGTCAGTTGCAGCTGGTCAAGCGCCATAGCTCCGCCAATTCCTAAAATGATGCTCTGGGCGATACGGGTGGATTCATTAGGATCGTATAAACAATGGGTAATCGAACGGGAAACCTCATCATTTTCCGGAACGTCTGTACTTAACAAAAGAAGGGGAGCCGAACCGAATATTTCCGGTCTTAATAAATAAGCTTTTACATGCACCGGTGCTCCATGCACTTCAACGGTAAAAGTTAGGCCCGTATCCCGCAGAAAGGTTGGGTCTTTCCTTATAAAATCCGGTTTCATATAGTTATTTCCGTCGCGCAGCTGATCGTAGTATCCATATTTCCACAGCAGGCCTACACCGACGAGATTCTGTTTTAGTTCATAAGCGCTTCTTAGATGCGATCCTGCCAGGAAGCCGAGACCACCACTATAGATCTTCAAGGCCTGATCGATGGCGAATTCCATCGAAAAATAAGCGACCGGTTTATTGTATTGAGGGTCCGGTGTATAGCCGAAAATGTCATTTCTGTTGAACATAGTTTTTGCAAATAGCGTAATGCAAGTTTAAGTGGTGTATGATAAATGTTACGCTGTAAAATGATGACGAGCGCTTTTCTATCGCACCGCTGTACGAACGGTATAAAGGATAAACGCCGGGCTTGGCCCTGGCGTTTATCTATTTTTAAGAAAGGGTATTAACGGATGAAATATTTATTTGGCATCACGTAATGCTTTGACCTCATCATGCGCAGCTTTGAGATCATCGAACTGTCCGGTAAGTAATTTTACCAGCGCGGGATCTTCCCAGATCAGCTCTTTATCATCCAGTGCCAAACGATACGCACCTTTGGCCACATCTTCGCCCCGTTCGCAGTCTGACAATACCGAATGCCTGTCAGTACCGCTAAAGACAGATTTCACATCCATCCACGTCCTGTAAAACTTACCGGCAACGGTTGTCCCATCGGAAGGTAACCCTCCCAGCGTATGGATCTGTTCATGGAGTTCGCGAACGGCATCCTGGCTTTGCTGAATATATTTCTCAAACAGCGTTTGCAGGTCGGCATTCGTACCTGTAGAAAGTGCTTTTTGATAACCGGCAACGCGGTCATTATTTATCTTGATCAGATCGTTGATTGCCGAGATCTGGTGTTCTATGTGTTGTAAAGTTCCCATATAATTTAAAAGGGAACACGGATGGCATCAATATGTTTGGTTGTTGATGAGCATAAATTCAAGGGGGATTGTATTGGCGATAATCCTGATCAGATACTGACTTCGTTCACGAGTTCTGTTCGCTCTGTAAACGCATCGATGTTAACAAAAGTAACCCTGGCGATCTGTTCCATCGCCTCTTGGGTAAAGAAGCCCTGATGAGAGGTGATCAGCACATTCGGGAAGGAAATAAGCCTGCTGATCATTTCGTCCGGTATGATATCTTCAGAGAGATCATGGAAAAAGAGTGCGGTTTCCTGTTCGTACACATCCAGTCCAAGATACCCCAGTTGCCCACTTTTTAATGCCTCTATCACATCATTTGTATTGATCAATGCGCCCCGGCTGGTATTAATTAGCATCGCGCCGGGTTTAAACAGTTTCAAGGTTTCGGTATTGATCAGGTGCCGGGTCGTATCCGATAAGGGGCAATGCAAGGAAACAATGTCCGCTCCCGCTACTGTTTCTTCAAGGGTTCCGTAAATCACACCCTGCCCGGCCAGGTCGGTATCAGGGAACAGATCATAAGCACTGATCCGGCAGCCAAACCCTTTAAGTATGCGACAGAAAGCCTGCCCAATCTTTCCTGTGCCGATGACGGCTACCTTTCGCCCATTTAAGTTGAACCCCATTAGTTTTTCTATTGAAAAATTACCTTCCCGAACCCGGTTATAAGCTTTATGGGTTTTACGGTCTAGGGTTAGGATCATGGCCATCGCGTGTTCAGCTACCGCTTCAGGTGAGTAGGCCGGGACGCGCAATACCGGGATGTCCAACACTTTCGTGGCCTTGAGGTCGACATTATTGAACCCTGCGCAGCGCAGGACTATCAATTTTACTCCGTTAGCCTTTATCCGTTTGAGTACGGATTCGTTAACCACATCATTCACAAAAATACAAATAGCCTCAAATCCTTTGGTGAGTTCGGCCGTCTGTTCGTTTAACGACACAGTAAAAAAAATAAGCTCATGACCGGTATTGAACCGGTTTAAAAATTCCTCATCATATCGGTAAGTACTGAAGATGGCTATTTTCATATGTGATTAGACTTGGGTATACTCAATTCTCGAATTGATGCGAAGCTTTTTCCAATTACTGAATAATTTTAAGGATGGTCAAATGGCGATAACTATTTAATTGTCCCGCTATCTTCAATTCAAAGATGTGTTAACTGCGATATGTTCGGGTTCTTCTTTTAAATAGATGATAAATTTACTTCCATGACCTGGCTCACTTTCCACTACAATATTCCCGCTTGCTGCATTAACTATTTTTTTTGCAAGGTACAACCCTATTCCGTGACCCTCAACTTCCTGGCTTAATCGACCGTACATGTCAAATATTTTACCAAGGCCGCCTTTTGGAATACCTTTACCGTTGTCCTGTACGGATAGTAAGATATAATCACCTTCTTTTTCTGTGTGAATATTGATAACCGGTTTTTCGTCTCGCCTGAATTTAATTGCGTTAGATACTAAATTATAAAGGATGCTCCGTAAGTTCTTTTTGGAAAAATAGATATGTTTAATTTCTAAATCCCTGTTAATGATTGCACCGGAATCATTGATCTTATTTTCCAAACTCCACTCAATATTACTGATAATATCATCAAGGTCAACAACTTCCATTTTTATCATGTCATTCTCAACTTTTGCTATGGCACCTATATCCGTTATCAGTTCCCTGAATTTTTTTACTGATGTGTTGATGATTGTTAAAAAGTCCATGAGTTTAACGTCAGTGAGCTTAATTTTATTCATAATATTAATACTGGTCTCAATATTGCTCAGTGGCGCTAACAGATCATGCGACGCCGCATGGATAAAGTGGTCCAGGTCGGCATTTATCCTTTGTAAAGTTTTATTCTTTTTATCCAGGTCTAATTGTGTTGTTTTTAATTCAGTGATGTCGTTAAAAGTGATAATTGCGCCGTTATTCTTCTTATCTGACTGCACATACGGCATGGTCATAATTTGATACCATTTCCCATTGTTAGTTTCAATTTCTTTGGTAATAACGGTTCCTTTGGCAATGACCTCTTTAATATCATCCAGTATGGTTTCAAATTTGATATTAGTAGAGATATTACTTAAAGGCCTGCCTATATCGGTTTCCAGCAGGTTGATCTGCTTGACCGTTCCCGGGGAAAAGCGCATCAGGAGCAGGTCGTTACTAATAAATAATTGACCATTAAGGTTACTTCTGAAGTAATTATTGAGGTCATCGTTAATCTCCAGCAGTTCCCTGTTTTTTAACTGGTAATCCGCATTGATAGTATCCAATTCTTCGTTAACCGATTGCATTTCTTCGTTTGAACTTTGCATTTCTTCATTTGCTGACAATAGTTCTTCGTTAAAAGACTGCATATTTTCATTTGAAGCATCCAGTTCCTCGTAAGCGTTGTGAAGTTTTTCCTTTAGTTCTTTGGATTCCTCTTCCAGGTTGACTGTGTATTCATCAAGGTAAATTTTTTCATCGAAAACAATAGCTTCCTTAGAGGGCGTGACGGATTTGTTATCACAGAAAGTAACCATAAAGAGCTTTTGCTCATCTTTTTTAACGATTAAGGGGCTTACAGTTACATTTATATTCCTGAACATCTGACCGTTTTTGATCTTTACCTCGGTTATGGTTACCTTTTCATTAGTTTTCTCTGCCTTTTTTCGGAGCGTATTGAAGGCAACAACCAAAGGTTTTGGCAAGAGTTCGACCAGGTCAGCAGTAAAATGTTTCTGAAGCAGGTACTTGGTTGTATCCCCGTATGATTTGACCACCAGGTTGTTTTCATCAATGCAAACCACGAGATAATCCATTTGATAAGCGAGGTCGACATGCATAACCTCTGCCAGGTTAGTGGTAATATTTTTTCCGGTGTTAGCTCTATTGAATGGCGATGCTGCACGTTTAACCTCTGTTACTTCGGGTAGCATAAATGCATCAAACCGTAATACCCGTTTGGTTTCTAAATTCTTGTAGATCTTCCATTTTTTGCTGACCACTTCCAGGTTCTTCATGATAGGCATGGGGTTTTCGCTGGAACCTAAAAACAAATAGCCATCTTTTTTTAAACCGAAAAGCAGCATGGTGTAAATTTTCTTTTGCAGAACCGAGGTCATATAGATGAGCATGTTACGGCAGCTTACAAATTGCATATTACAATATGGTGGATTTTTCACCATATCATGCTGGGCAAATATGACCATTTTACGAATGATGGGACTGACCCTGTAGTTAACACCCTCCTTTATAAAATATTTTTCCAGCCGTTCGGCAGATACGCTTTTTGCAATTGTGGAATTATACAACCCTTTCCCGGCGTGCAGCAACGCTGCGCTATCAATATCAGTTGCAAATATTTTAATAATAAGTCCTTTATGACTGTCCGATAATAATTCTGCCAATAAAATGGCCAGGGAGTATACTTCTTCGCCAGTAGCGCAGCCAGCCACCCACATTTTTAATTCTTCGTCCGGAGCGAGTCTTTTTAACAGGTCCGGAAAAATATGAGTCTGGATATAATTAAAAGCTTCCTTATCCCGGAAAAAAGAGGTGACACTAATCAAAAAATCTTTGGCTAACGCCTGAACTTCCGCTGGATCCGTTTTTAAGAAATCCAGGTAATTACCAAGCGTAGTAAAGTTGGAATATGCGGCCCGGCGTTTTGTTCTCCTTAATAAGGTTGTCAATTTATAGTCGGTAAAATCGAAAGGTATTTTTTCTTTGATGAGCCCGACAATTGCCTTTATGTACTTTTCATCATCCTGCGAATCCGAAAATAATTCCGCGCCATATTTTACATAATCCTCAATGGCAACCGGCATTAGATCGGGCTCTAAAATAAAATCTACCATGCCAGTTGCTATCGCGTGGGTTGGCATACTTCCAAATTCCGATGTTTCAGGATTGCGTGCAATGACCATTCCCCCTGCTTTTTTGATAGCTTTGATACCATCAGTGCCATCAGAACCAAGTCCTGAAAGAATTATACCGATTGCTTTTTTACCGCATTCGACAGCAAGTGAAAGAAAGAACCTGTTGATGGTCATGTGCGGGCCTTTGGCTTTACCCTTTGGCGTTAAATACAGTCTGTTGTCTTTAACCGTCATGAATTTATCATGTGGAATCAAAAACACTTTGTTGACCTCAATAGCAACGCCATTTGCCGCTTCTACTACTTCAAGTTTGCTGTGTTTCGCCAATAGTTCAACCATTCTGCTTTTAAAATCTGACGACAGGTGCTGAACGATAATATAAGCGACACCATCCAGCGGTGTATGGTCAAAAAAAGTATTGATCTCTTCCATGCCGCCCGCAGAGGCGCCAATGGCAATGATATGGTGGGGTTCGGTTAATGGCATGGTAAGTGTTGATTTAGCAGACGATTGAACTAAATAGAAAAGAAACCTAATTTATGATTAATTTTTTGTAAGTCAGTAAGTTAAACAGAGGCTATAGATCTTTTGGCAATATAAACCAAAAGGTGGTGCCTTTTCCAGCCCCGGTGTCGACACCTATCTCACCGCCATGCTTGCGAATGATCTCGGCAGAAATATATAAGCCGAGACCTAAACCGGAACCTCGATTGCGATTCTCGTCGACACGGTAATACCTGTCAAATAAATAAGGTACATACTCAGCAGAAATGCCCTGGCCTTTGTCTATCACAGAAACCTTAACCTTATCTATTAAATCTTTAACATCAATGGTTATTAAATTTGAATCTGGCGCATACTTCACAGCATTGTTAACCAGGTTTACCAATACCTGATCTATCCTATGTTTATCGGCGAACACTTCTAAAGAAAGGTCACCGGTATGTTTAATCTCATGCGTACCATTTAAACGCACATGGTTGCAACAGCCTTCAATAACTTCTTTTAAAGACAGTCTTTTTTTGTTTAACTTTAATTGGCCTTCACCCAACTTCGTGGAGTTTAATAAGTCTTCTACTAAATGGTTTAGTTTTTCAACATACCGCTCGGCATCATGTGCAAGATCGATCACTTTATCATTGACTAAAGTGTCCTTTTTTATAATTCTGTTAAACAACTGCACTACTGCTTTCAAAGCGGTTAAAGGAGTTTTCAACTCATGGCTGGCGATGTTAATAAATTCATCCTTACGTAACCTAATTTCTCGTTTAGTGGTAATGTTTTCAATAATGGTAAAACCTAATGTCTCATTATTATCCTCAAATAATATTGAATTTACATTACACCAGATCAGCGTTCCGTCTTTTTTTCGCAAACAGGTTTCGAGATTGAATGATGGTGATGATCTTTTCCAGAGATTATCTTGTAAAGATTTCCAATGCTGATGGTGTTCTTCAGGGGAGTAATCAAGTATCCTGGTACCAATTAGCTCTTCTTTTCTATCATAACCTAATAAAGATAATAGTGCCGGATTAACTTCCAGAATTCTCAGGTCAGGAGCAATAATTTTATTGCCCAGCCGCGATGATTCAAAGACGGTATGGAAGCGAATCTGAGAAACCTGATACGCCTCTTGTTCGTCACTTTTAACAGCAGCCAGATGTTGCGAACTTTTTAATTTTAGATTTTCCTCTTTTAAAGAAAGGATTTCATTTTTCAGACTTTCAATGGTTTCCATAGGATTATACGAGTATATTCCTTGTACTCCGCAACTAAAAAAAATTAGGGAAGGGGACGATTGCTCATCAACATAAGCAATAAAACAAGATTTTGTTTTAGATAGCCGTTTCAGTATATGCGGTTACCACAACATATTTTTCCTTTTTTGTATCATCAAAATCTTGGGACCGTGACGGGGGTGTAAAATTTCGTAAGAAAAGAGTTCTATCAACAAATGATTGCGGAATAATTGTAGTTCTGAAATAATCCTCGAACTCATCAATTAATTTGATGGTTTTTTCATTTTCTTGATCGAGCAAGCTTAATATGTTTCAACAACAAAAAAGAATCAATGTTATTTTTGAACCGAGCTGAGTTAAACGACATATAGCCACAGAACAAAATCAATTAACAATGCACTTCTTATTCTTTGTAATGCTCAATAGTATCACTCGAACGCATTTGAGCCCTGTTCGGGTCATCTCCAACATCACGGAATGCCCGCCGCTGACGAAGCAGGTCCCAGTACTGGTCAAGTTCAGATTTGACAGTATGAATATCCTTAATATCCTGCTCAGATAAATCTGTTTTGCCATATAACAATTCTTCTTTTTCAGTAAGTTGTTTAATATGTGTAAGGACCGAGTTGTCTTCTTTATTCTCTTTCATGAGGATGTGTATTAGATAATGGTTACAAGTACAAGTCGTACTATATTTAATATAAGCTATAAATAATATTATATCCTAACTGCATTTCTCTTGTAGAAAGTCAACAAGATGCTGTTCAAGTAAGTCAGTATTATATTCAGTATCGTCACCGTTATTTGATAACTCTATTTCATTGTCATTAACGACGATAGTAAATACGGTCCTTTCAATAATTTCCGGGAAAGAAACATTAATCACGTCATAAACGTGTGCAAATTCTATACTCAGGCTCGAATTCAATTTGGAATTGATTTCATTGGTGAAATCAATTTTTAAAATATGGTAAAGTTCCTCTGGACTTAGCGGATGTACATTTTTTATAGTTGTCATCTTTATAAATTAATTTTAAGAAAGAATACGAATAAAAGGCATTAAGCCTATGTCAAAATGAGCCGGATAAGTAGGTGAAAGGTCTAAGCGATCCGCTAATTGATATGAGCAATGTTGTATAACAATTAATAGAGGATTTGTTTTACCGATATTTGATTATAAAAAATTTAAATATATTTATATTGGGCTATTGGTGGATCAGGTCGTAAGAAAGATATTACCTTTTTAAATGGTATTTCAATTTTTTAGCAAAATTTATATTTGCACAATCGAATGGCCTTGTTACCTAAGTAACTACTTTAAATTGCGAAATGCTTTCAATTCATTGACTTTCAGTCTTATATAAAGATGGGTTCGAGCTTATGTAAATTATAAAATTTTAATAAGGGTACTTTGAACTTAAGATTAAAACCTGTCATTTTTCTTGTTTTACTTGAAATGCCACGAATTATTACTTTATTTAAAAAGAAAGTTCTCCGCATTTCTTCAGGAAAATATCATAATAAAAGATCAGTATTTTTTAGTTTCTATATTCTTACCTAAACTATGTATCTAATTGATTATAAGATGTTATTTACTTTCTGCATTGGTAATTATATGAATTTATGCAGGTAAAAAAATATTCTATAAGCGTCACTTATTAGGTCCTAAATCATGACCGGATATTATATTAGCTTTGTTTACTTTTATAGCATGGGCTTTTTCGAACTATATAGTCCCGTACATAATCATTAAAAACAGATCGCAAGTTTAGGGCATGAAACAAACAGATGCAGATGAATTATCTATTGCTAACAGAGAAATAGCTTTCCAACAACAGGAGAAAGAAGATCGCGCAGCCGAACTAATCATTGCTAATAAAGAGCTTCTTTTTCAAAACGAAGAGAAGGAGTTGCGCGCAGCAGAATTGATCATCGCTAATAAGGAACTTGCTTTTCAGAACGCTGAAAAAGAAGCCCGTGCAGCCGAGTTAATTATTGCAAACAGAGAACTTCTTTTTCAAAACGACCAGAAGGAATTGCGCGCAGCTGAATTGATCATCGCTAATAAGGAACTTGCTTTTCAGAACGCTGAAAAAGAAGCCCGTGCAGCCGAGTTAATTATTGCGAATAAGGAACTTGCTTTTCAAAATACAGAGAAAGAAAAAAGGGCTCAAGAATTGTTAACAGCCAACAATGAATTAAAGAAGGCTGAGGACGATATTCGCAAATTAAATGAAGAATTAGAACAAAAAGTAATTGACCGGACAGCCGAGTTGGAAACGGTTAATAAAGAGTTGGGTTCATTCTCCTATTCCGTATCTCATGATTTACGAGCCCCGATCAGAGCTATTAACGGTTATTCCAAGATACTCTCGGAAGATTATGCCGATAGACTCGATGACGAAGGAAACAAAATTCTGCTTTCTATCATAAACAACTCCAAAAAAATGGGGGTGCTGATCGATGACCTGCTTGCTTTCTCTAAACTGGGAAGAAAACAGGTTACCGTCGCTGAAATGTCTATGACTGATCTTGTACAAGCTGTAAGGGACGAACTAATCTTTGATGAAGGAGACAATATCCCTGTCTTCATTATCGGTGACCTTCTGCCTGCTAAAGGAGATAAATCTTTAATTAAGCAAGTCTGGGTAAACTTAATTTCAAATGCTATTAAGTATTCCAAATATAAGCCAACAACCCAAATAGAAATCAGTGCTCACAAGAAAGACAATATGGTGGTTTATTCCGTGCAGGATCACGGTGCGGGATTTGATATGCAATACTATGATAAATTATTCGGTGTATTTCAGCGCTTACATTCACAAGAGGAGTTTGAAGGAACCGGAATTGGCTTAGCTATCGTGCAGAAAATCGTAACCAGGCACAAAGGCATGGTTTGGGCGGAATCAGTTTTAGACGAAGGCACCTGCTTTCATTTCAGTTTACCAAAAACTATTTAAAGAACACATTATGAATTACGACGATGTTGAAATTTTATTCGTGGAAGATAGCTCTGATGATGCTGTCTTAACCATTAGGGCTCTTTCTAAAAGTGGTTTTGCTAACAAACTTCATCATGTTATGGATGGTGCGGTAGCACTCGATTTTTTATACTGCCGTGGTATTTATGAGGGGCGTAACAAAAAGCAATATCCCAAACTGGTTCTGCTTGATCTTAAAATGCCAAAAGTATCAGGCATTCAGGTACTGGAAACAATTAAGTCAGACCCTGATCTTAAGTCAGTACCGGTAGTTATGCTTACTTCATCAAATGAAGGCCCGGACATAGAAAAATGCTTTGAACTTGGTGCCAATAGTTATATCGTTAAACCGGTGGATAGTGATAACTTTTTTAATGCTATTAAGGAGATCGGTTTGTATTGGATGATCCTGAGTCAGCCGGCGCATTAATTAAACTCAACCAGGTAATAACCCTAAAAAATATTTGAAAGATAGATACAATAATGAATGAGCCGAAAATTCTGATTCTCGAAGACAATGATTCAGATGCTGATCTGCTTTGCCGTGAGCTGAAAAAGTCAGGTATTAATTTTACTTCAAAAGTTGTTCAAAACCGTAATGATTATGAGCGGGCTCTTAAAAGCTTTCAACCCGATATCATTCTTTCGGATTATTCCCTTCCGTCGTTTGATGCAGTCACCGCTTTTAATATCAAACAAAGCCATTACCCATTGCTTCCATTTATTATTGTTTCCGGCATTATCGGGGAGGAAAATGCGGTTGGCCTTATTAATAGCGGAGTTACGGACTATGCTTCTAAAAACAACCTATTTACGCTGCCTGCAAAAATACTGCGGGCACTAAAAGATACCGAAATCAGGCTTGAAAAAATACTTGCCGACGAAAGATTACAAATTCAGGCAACCGAGTTAGTAAGTGCTAACCGTGAACTCCTTTTTCAAAATGGAGAGAAGGAAAAAAGTGCACAGGAATTACGCAGATCGAATGAATTGCTCATTGAAGAGAAAGAAAAAGTCAGATCGATCAACCAGGAGTTATACGAATTAAATCTGGAACTGGAACACCGGGTTGCTTCCCGCACTAAAGCATTGGTGGAAAGCGAAAATCGTTTTCGCAATATGATGGAAACTATCCCGCAGATCGCGTGGACGAACACGATCAGCGGCAAAGTCGATTTCTACAATCAGCGGTGGTATGACTACACCGGACTGGACTTCGAACAAAGCGGGTCGACCGGCTTTATTGAAGTAATCCACCCCGATGACCTTGCAGAGGGTTTAAATCAATTTAGTTTGCTATACAAAGGGCTTGAAGGCGGTGAATTTCAAATTAGGGGTAAAGGTGCTGATGGCACTTACAGATGGCATTTAATTCGTTTGATGCCGGTAAAAAGCCCGGAAGGTGAACTCCTGCAATGGGTCGGTACCGCTACTGATATCCATGAATTACGTTTATTGCAGCAACAGAAAGATGATTTTATAAATATTGCCAGTCACGAGTTGAAAACACCCATTACCAGTCTTAGGGCTTCGCTACAGTTATTAGACAGGATGAAAGATAATCCTTCACCTGCTATGCTTCCTAAGCTGATCACGCAGGCCAATAAAAGTTTGGATAAAGTTTATATCCTTATTGACGATTTGTTAAACACGAGCAAAGCAGATGAGGGGCAACTGCAAATTAACCACCAAAAGTATAATCTGTTAACCTCAATAAGCGAATGTTGTGAAAATGTGCTTAAAGAAAGCGATTTCACTTATAGTGTTGAAGGTGATGCCACCCTGGAAGTTTATGCTGACATTTCCCGCATTGAACAAGTCGTTACAAATTTTGTAACTAATGCGATGAAATATGCCCCTGATTCTAAAGAAATTAAAGTTCGGCTTGAAAGTTTTCCCGATATGGTAAAAGTTTCAGTTATTGATAAGGGTGCCGGAATTCCAGCAAAAAACTTACCTTCCTTGTTTGACCGCTATTATAGAGTTGATCACAGTGGGGATACCTATACTGGCTTAGGGCTTGGGCTATACATTTGTTCTGAAATTATTAAAAAACATAACGGGACGATTGGAGTAGACAGCGAAATAGGGATAGGCAGTACATTTTGGTTCACATTGCCGATTTCATAATATTCCGCTAGGATATACTTCTTTCTAAAATACCATGTTAATTAATAGCAATTTTATCAATAATATTTTTAGCGTCTACAATCGCTTGTATATCATCACGAAAGTTCGAACTATTGCCGCTTCCTTCTACTTTGACAGTCAGGCTTTTAAGGTTTACCCTTGAAAGCCTTTCTTGTTTTACCACTACCCTCATGAAATACATTTATCAATTTGTACTTACAAGCGTAATAATTATCGCATTAAATAGCGCTGCAAAAGCCCAGGATCACCGTTTCGATCCGCCCTGGAACACGCCACCCCAAAGCAGCGTAATGTTTACCGTACCGGGTATTGATAACGTCCCCGACCTGTTTGGCGACATTAACGACCCGCAGCTGGTTATATTCTTTGCAGGCAATCAATTTATGTGTGTTGATGATTTGCTGACGGCGTTTAAAAAGGCGTATCCGCAATACCAGCGTGTTTTTGCAGAGACCTTGCCTCCCGGAATTTTAGCAAAGCAGATAGCGGGCGGCTCTGTAACTATTGGTAATATGCGTATCACTTTAAAGCCTGATGTATTTACCGCCGGCAAAGGGCTGATAGACCAAATGGCTGATAGTTTTACTTATACCGCGCCTTATGCTTACAATAACCTGGCTATTATGGTGCAAAAAGGCAATCCAAAAAATATTAAAGGACTCACAGACCTGGCGAAGCCAGAGATCCGCATAAGCATGCCTAACCCTGCCTGGGAAGGAATTGGCAAACTTATTGAAAAAGCCTACGTAATTGCCGGTACAGAAACGCTGCGCAGAAAAATAATGGAAGATAAGGTAAAGGATGGGAGTACCTACTTAACGCAAATCCATCACCGCGAAACACCCATGCGCATTTTATACAACCAGGCCGATGCTGCCCCGGTTTGGCATAGCGAGGCTTATTATCAAAAACTAATAGGCCATCCCACAGAACTTGTTGAGATACCCGCCAGCCAAAACGTGAGCGAAACCTACGTAGCCGCCCAATTAAAAACGGCCCCGCACGCACAAGCCGCTAAAGACTTTATGGACTTTTTAACCGGGCCAACTGCTAAAGCCATTTATAACAAATACGGATTTACAACTAAATAAGTGTGCGCGCTGTGCTATTTACCTGCCCGGGCTTTTTTAAAAGCCTTAACCAATTGCCTTGCATCATATTTTTAATATCAGCATCGGTAGCTTTTTTAATGCTTATTAAGAGGGAAATACCTGCTGTTGATTGTCGCCCTAAAGTTCTAAAATAGGGAATCAAAGTTAGAAAATAGGGAATATCCCCCAACTAACTTCATGCCAGCTACACTACTATTGCCAATAGTATTAACTATGAGAAACGTTATCGTTCAAGCTGTACCTCACAGTCTATAATCTGGACTTTTGAGGCTAACACACTCAGTACACGACAACTACCTTTGCCGCTATTATATCAAAATAATTATTAAATAAAAACTATGTCAACACTTAACTTAAAATTCGAAACCCTGCAACTACATATGGGCCAGGAAGCCGACCCAACTACCGGCGCCCGCGCCGTTCCGTTGTTTCAAACCACCTCCTACGTGTTCAAAAACGCCGAACATGGCGCCAACCTGTTTGCTTTAAAGGAGTTTGGCTTTATTTATACCCGTTTAATGAACCCTACCACCGATGTTTTTGAAAAACGTATAGCGGCCCTTGAGGGTGGCGTAGCCGCGCTTGCCACGGCATCGGGCCAGGCGGCGCAGTTTATCGCCCTGAATAATATTATGCAGGTAGGTGATAACTTTGTGTCCTCGCCCTTTTTATACGGCGGCACGTATAATCAGTTTAAAGTTGCTTTTAAACGCCTGGGCATTGATGCGCGTATTGCCAGTGACGACTCGCCCGAGAACCTGGAAAAACTCATCGACGGAAAAACCAAAGCCATTTTTATGGAAACCATTGGCAATCCCGGCTTTAACATTCCCGACTTTGATAAAGTTGCCGCACTGGCCAAAAAACATGATCTGCCACTGATCGTGGATAATACATTTGGAGCAGGCGGTTACTTGTTTCGCCCGCTAGAACATGGCGCACACGTCGTAGTTGAATCCACCACCAAATGGATCAACGGCCACGGTACCAGTATTGGCGGCGTCATTGTCGACGGCGGAAATTATAACTGGGGTAACGGTAAGTACCCGCAGTTCACGCAACCGTCAGAAGGTTATCACGGTTTAGTATTTGCCGATGTTTTTGGTATAGGTGGCCCGTTTGGCAATATCCAGTTCATCATTCGCGCACGTGTTGAGGGGCTTCGCGATTTTGGGCCATCACAGTCGCCGTTTAATGCATGGCTCAATATCCAGGGCCTGGAAACGCTTTCGTTACGGGTACAAAGGCACGTAGATAACGCGCTTGCACTGGCACAATGGCTGGAAGAACACCCGAAAGTTACCAGTGTAAATTATCCCGGCCTGCCGTCATCCCCACATCATGCGTTAGCTAAAAAGTATTTAAAAAATGGTTTTGGGGCGGTACTTTCTTTTGAAATTGAAGGCGATAAAGACAACGCCAGTCGGTTTATTGATAACCTGCAACTGGTAAGTCACCTGGCCAATGTGGGCGATGCCAAAACGCTCATCATACAACCGTCGGCCAGTACCCATCAGCAGCTATCGGATGCCGAACAACTGGCAGCCGGTGTATTGCCGAACGCTTTGCGCGTGGCCGTTGGGATAGAGCATATTGATGATATAAAAGCCGATTTTACACAGGCTTTTGCCAAACTAACTCAATAAAAGGGGCAGTCTTGTCCTTACAACAGAATTTTAGCCGGCAGGCCCCTGTTTTTATAAAACGATCAACCTGGAGAGAGGGTCGCCTTATCGGCGCCCTCTTTTTTTCTCTAAGGATTTTCAAAAAACACTTCTTAATGCCGCTGCAACACGGCTATTTAACGCATCGGATTTGTGGGCGCTGTGTTATTTATCTGCCCAGGCCTTTCTTAAAAATCTTAGCCAATTGCCGTGCATCATATTTTCAATATCAGTATCAGTATAACCGCGTTTAGCTAACAGCCCGGTTACTTTTTGCAGATCAGCAATAGTTTCCAGGTCGTAAGGGCATTGCTCGCGGCCAAAAGCGCCATCCAGGTCGGTACCCATGCCTACATGTAAAGCATTGCCCGCCAGTTGGCAGATATGATCAATATGGTCTATCATCACCTCAAGGTTACAATTCATACCCCGTGGTGTTGATTCTCCACGCACCCAGTCAGGCACCATCATCCAGGCATCCAGCGCGGCGCCAATTACAGCACCGCGGTCTATTATAGCTTTGATCTGCTCATCGCTGTACTGCCGGTTATGGTTCACCAATGCGCGGCAGTTATTGTGGCTTGCCCAAACGTGGCCGTTAAAATTATCCAGCGCTTCCCAAAAGCTATCATCACATAAATGGGTGGCATCTAAAATTATGTTTAGTCGCTCCATTTCTTTTAACAGCTCGTGCCCCTTCGGCCCCATAAAACCGGTGGCGTCGGTCCCCTGCGCGTACCTGCCGGGGCCATAATGCGCGGGGCCAACAGCCCGGAGCCCAGCGTTATAGGCACGCTCTAAATGACCAACAGTAACCAGCGAGTCAGCACCCTCTAAACTTAATATATAGCCAATAGGTTTAGTGGTGCTATCAGTACCATCGGCCCAAAGTTTTATATGTTTATTAAGGGTAGCTAAGTTATTTACCTGCACCATTTCGCCGGCATCTTCCATGGCCTTGTACCAGGCCAGTTGTCCCTGCGTTTGCGCCCAGGCCTGTTGCGGCGAGTGCCAGCCCGGCAACTTGTTACCGGGAGCCACATACCTTGCTATTTGAGTAGCTACTACCAGGCCGATATTGCCTTTACGCAGTTCGGGTAAGGATACGGTTGCTTTGGCCCGGTCTGGTTTATCTGTCAGGCCGAGTTCGCGTTCATTGATGGCTGCAACCGGTTGGGTAAGGTCGCGGTTCCACTCCAACGCGTTCATGCTCAGGTCAAGATGTGCATCTACTATAAACATGCTGTTATACTAACTCAAAAAGCGCCTCAATCTCTACCGGGATATTATCAGGCAACGAGCCAAAACCTACGGCACTGCGCGCGCCAATTCCGTTTTCTGCACCCCAAACCTGCGCGAACAGTTCGCTGCAACCATTGATTACGTATGGGTGCTTTTCAAATTCGGGCGTACAGTTAACCATACCTAATACTTTGATAACGCGCTTAACTTTATTCAAACTGCCCAGGTTAGTTTTAATGGTTGATAGGATTGCCAAACCAACCTGCCTTGCGGCCAGCTTGCCTTCGTCCATATCCATATCCTGGCCAATACGGCCTATGATCAGGCTCTTGTCGTCCTGCACTGTACCGTGGCCTGATACGTACAGATATTTACCATCAATAAGGCAGGGTTTATATACACCCAGCGGTGTTGGTGCCGGCGGCAGATTTAAGCCGGTTTGTGCGAAATTTTCTTCGGGAGAGTTCATGTAGTTGTAGCTTATATTTTTTTTAAAAGTACATAAGCTTATGGCTAAAAAGAAGCACGTTTTATAATTTATGTATAGGCACCTGCTGTTTATTTTGTAAGTTAGTGCTTTGGCAAACCCGCCATAAACCTGTTATATGAAAGCAAATCCAATCACATCCGTAGCCTGTTATGTGGCTGCTATAATTTTATCTGTTTCGATTTTTTGTGAAGCCCCGAAAGCGTTCTCGCAGGCTAAACCAACAGCTGCCAGCGTAAACTTTGATAAGGATGGCCACCAGGTTACCCGTTTCAGCACCGTTGGCGATGCGATTGACGCGCACGACGGCGAGATTGCCCTATTTAACGGCACCTATTACCTGTATGGCACCAGCTACGATTGCGGCTTTGCCTGGGGTGATAAGAAAGCCCCTTTTTGCGGCTTTAAAAGCTACTCGTCAACCGATATGGTGAACTGGACGGACCGCGGTTACCTGTTCGATGCGCAGACCCCGGTTTGGCAAACACGCTGTAATGGCAATACTTACGGCTGTTTCCGTCCGCATGTTATTTATAATGAGCAAACTAAGCTATATGTGCTTTGGATAAACGTTTACGACAATGTATCGGGCTACCGCGTGTTCACCGCCAGGCAGCCTGCCGGCCCTTTTACCGAGGTTGCCGAACCCAGGCTGGCTGTTAACAGCAATATGCCCGCAGCGGGCCTGAACAACGGCGACCACGATACCTTTATTGACGATGACGGCACCGCTTATTTAGCCTATACCGACTGGCGCACCAAAGGCAGTATCATTGTTGAAAAGCTAAGCGCCGACTACCTTACCGGCACCGGCGAATATGTTGGCGGCATAACCAAAGGATCAACCGAGGCACCGGGTATGTTTAAGCGTAATGGCATCTATTATATAGTTTATTCTGATCCTAACTGCGGGTACTGCTCGGGTACCGGCGCTTCCTATCGCACTGCCAGATCACCGCTGGGGCCGTGGAGCGAGGGCAGGAAGATCAGTGATAACTCGTGCGGCGGGCAGCCATCGTTCGTGTCGACCATTAAATTAGGCTCGGGGACGGTTTATTTGTTTGGCAGCGACCTGTGGAACCATGCTGCCAAGAACGAGGCCCAGGCCAACTACTACTGGGCCCCGCTGGCCTTTAATAACGACGGTTCCATCAAGCCCATGACCTGCGAGCAGGCGTTTAAGATCTCACCCTCAAACAATAAGGCTACTCCGGGTAAAGCTGCCGGACCAGGTTACCGCCTGCATGGCGACATTGCCAGGAACATCCGGCGCAGGCAGTCGTTCAGGGCGGCCAAGTCCGGCACGCTGGCCGGCATCAGCCTGACCACTTTTAAGAACGGGTACCCGGATGCAGGCCTGCAGGTTGATGTTTATAAAGCCGATCTGACCGGGGCGCATACCGGCAAGGCGCTGTACATCCAAACCCTGCCTGCCGATGCTATTGGCTGGGCGGCTAAGAGCATCACTATTCATCCCAAAGTGGCGGTTACCAGGGGTGGTAATTATTGTATCGTGCTCCGGTCGGCAACTGCTACCGGGGTTTATGGGGTGGCTTATAATGATGATGTTAAAGCCACTGCCGGGGTTGAAAGCTATAGCAGTAATGGCGGTGATAGTTTTGCCATCGAGCCAAACCGGGCGTTGAAATTTGGGGTGGTGATAAAGTAATTTTTTTATCAAAATTCTGGCGCCAAATTTCAAAAAAATACGGCGTTTTTTTGTCGATAACTTGTTGATTTACAATACATCGATAGTTGCCATATATGTACCATTATCCCCCATATAAGCCTGTCGTATACCCATATAAGCACCAAAATTTGCCACTTTTTCGCAACCTTATTGCGCACTCATGGTTACGCTAACAGCAACCATCACCCTGTTAAAAAATTAATTTAAAAAGTGGTGACAAAGTAGCGCCACCATTTTGGTGGATAAGGTTGCCGTTATTTGTAATAATAGGCAAATTAGAAAAAGACCCCGGTGGCGTTTATACTCTTGTCATACCGTCCTACTCGTTTTTCTGTCGGGCCAAACCGATCTTTAAAGTTTGATATAATGATCAAATAAGAAGATCATACCAACTCAATACATAAGTAGCCTTTGCCCCTTAACAGTTGTATTATAGTTTGTTTTTTAAGCGAACAGGAGACCACCCGCAATACCCGGTCCTCGTCTTCCTGGTCAACGTTCCAATCTTCTATATCGTCGCGGCTCTCCAGTAAGAACTTAACCCGCTGCTTATCACTTTCTGTACAGATATTGGTTTTAAACAGATGTATATGGTCAAAATTCATGTTACTTTTTTTATTTGTACTATAACTATCAGGAAGTAAAAAATTGGACAAAACACCTGATATTTTTAATTAATATGCCATTTCTATCGTAGCGTTATAGCTTTCCTGGTTATCAATGTTATTGATCATATAATGCGCTACATCGGCTCTTGAAATGCTTAACCCGTTTTTAAGGAAATGATTAATGGCCACTCGGTATTGCCCGGTTGCTGCAGTATCAGTTAGCCTCGGAGGGCGCATTATCGTCCAATCTATATTACTTGCTTTTACCAACTGTTCCATTATGCGCAGGTCGGCATACATATTTTTCAATAATCTCTGGAGGATATATTTGGCCGCGAATCTTACATAAAAGGGTAACACGGGGCTGATCTCCAATGCCGACGCGGATATAAAAAAAGCGCGTGCTACTCCCGCCTTATCCATAGCGTGCAACAAGTTGGCATTGCCCTGCGAGTAGGTAGTGGTTGGTTTATCAGAAAAGATCCCTCCGCTAACGCCTAAGGCAGATATCACTGCGTCTTTATCTTCCAAATACCTTTCAAAAGTATCTGGCTTTAACACGTCTCCCCTTACTATCTCCAGCTTTGGATGTTGCAGGGATAGTTTAGCAGGGTCTCGCACTAAAGCGGTTACATGATGGCCCGCCTCAAGGGCCAACAAAACAGATTGTTTGCCAATACCACCATTAGCGCCAATTATCAGCAGCTTGCCCGGGTTTGGCGATTGTACAATTTTCATAGGTGGTTTGTTAGTTGAATTTAAATACGCTTAAAAAAATAATGGCCAGAAACATGGCCAACTGCATTAAATGAAACCTGCTTAGGTTTACCCTTACACGGCTAATTTGGCCGGTTACATCGGCAATATCTTCGTTTAAAAGTTTGCGCAGTTTGATGCCCTGGCCGCGGCCTGCTAACAAACCATTTAATATAATAAGCACTACCAAACCAAATTTTATACGGAACCATAATTGTTCGCCGAAAACGCCATTAGTTAAAGCCATCATACCTATGCCCGTGGTAATAATTACCGCCGCGCCAATACCCAATAACCGCGGAAGCTTGTTCATGAGTTGCAACAGGTCTGTTGGTACTTCTTTTTTTTGATCAAACAGTTTCCAGAAAGTTTGATAGGCTATATAATCGATTAAAGTGGTGCCGGCCATAACTATTAAAGCCGCTAAGTGCAATGTTAAAAATAGGTGATACAACATGTCTGTGAAGTTAAATTAATACCATTTGGTTATATATATATCACAAATTAATACCATTTGGTTGTAATAAACAAATATTTTGGTATATTATTTTTAAATTTGCTTCCAAATGGTAGTAAATAAGACAGTAGAGCTGGTTAAATTATGGGGAGCTTATGAGGAGAATTATCCAAATAATTCGCTCGAAGATTTTTTTCGCCACCAATTAGCCGCTAAGGCTAAACCCGAAAAACATGTTATGCCGGAGGGTAAACTAATTCCTGATATTAACGGGCGGCTGGTAATCCTGCTGCGCAGGATAGGCAAGTTTCATATAGCCTACTCTAATAAAGCATTAGAAAATACCGGGTTGGTCCAGATGGAAGAGTTTGGGATACTTGTCACAATTTATAATGCAAAGAACCCTATTAAATCAGAGGTTATTTATAATAGCATTATGGAGCTATCCAGTGGCACCAATATGCTTTCCAGGATGAAAAAACGTGGATTGGTAACTGAGTATACCGATAAAGAAGATAAGCGGATAAAACGCCTTGAGGTAACAAAAAAAGGTGCAGAAGTATTATTTAAAGCCAAGGACCACGTAATGAAAGTAGCACATATGATGGTTCATGATCTATCAGACAACGACAAACAGTTGTGTATACAGTTGCTGTCGCCTATAGATAAACGCTTTACAGGCGCTTTCCAAAGGCAAAAAAACAAATCTATCGAAGAGATCTATCTCGAAAATATGGCTTAGGCTATTCGGTGATAACACCAACAAGGGCGCGAATGTGGTGTCAAAATAGCGCCACCATTTTGTTGGATAGATTGTGGTTATTTGTAATGCGCGCCGTTGAATTAACTCTCCAAAAAATGTATATTTGGATATTGTTTAAATGAAAAACGTCAAAGATGAATTACAGAATATCGTTTTCGGAGATGAACAAACTAGCTCAGACAGCCGGCTCAAAAAAGCTCAAAATTTCCTTAGAGGATATGCGGAAGCAAGCGGTCCAATTGAAAAACAGCAGCGTTTCAAAGATAAAGAAACAGCAGCCGTCATAAGTTTTGCCACAAAGGAAAATCTTTTCTATACTACCTCAATTCTTCCAAAAGATTTTATCAGTGAAGGTGCGGAACAAAAGGTTTATCGATTTGATGACGCCCATGTTTTAAAAACGAATCAGGGTGTTTTTTATGAAAGCTGGCTTGACTATTTCAATAGTCTTTTGGTTCATAATTTTTTCTTCCCTACAACTGCATATACTTTTCTGGGCTTTCAATTAATTGAGGATGAACTATATTCAGTGGTCAAACAAGAGTTCATAATTTCAAATGAAAATACAGACCTTGAGGCGGTAAAGGAGTTTTTGGAATATAACGGCTTTAGGAATAAACGAAACAATGATTACTTCAACCCTGATATCGGTTTAATTTTTGAAGACCTGCACGACGAAAATGTACTTTCTTATGATGGTATATTTTATTTCGTTGATACCATATTTTATTTAACGCAAACATTTTATACAAAATAAAACCCTCGCTGTTACCCAATAACCTAAGACTATTTCACAATCGTTCGAAGTCATAGACTCTAAGAGTAAGCCAACCATTTTGATGGATAAAATTTTCGTAATTTTATAGTATGAGCAAAAACAAAACTCAACAACAATTTGATAAAATAAATCTGCTTAAAGAAGAACTTCAACATTAAGCACGGAGACGATTATATCCCAATTAACAAATTTTAACAAATCAAATGATATTGCTATAGCTTATAAGCTGCTGGATAAAATCCCGGAAATCATCATTAAAAATATTGCCCATTCCTATTTTGGCGACCTCATGCTAAAAATCGTCTTATCCATTTTAGGGGGATCATTCTCCGGATAATTGTAGGCAACACTATTCAGATAGTTAGCTATGCGCAAACGCTCCTGCCAGGTTAAGCTACGGTAATAAGCAGCCTGATCGGTTACTGCTCCTTCTGCAGTTTGGGCTTTAAATGCTGTACGATCTAACCTATATGAACTCATATTCAAATATAACTACTTCAATCTAATTTATAATATCGAATAATAAATGTCGAAAATCAAACACCGAAGTACCCCCCTACAACAGCGGCGATAACAACCTGCATAGTTTTTCGGGCAGCTGCTTAAACAAGGTGCGTTTTGCCCAGGCTTTGGCATTGATCTGTTTGGCGTGTTTAATATCGTCGGCAAAGGCCCGGCGCAATTGGGCCGCAATTTTATCATCGTACACCATACAGTTCACTTCAAAGTTCAGCTCGAAACTGCGGTGATCCATATTTGCAGTACCAACAATGGCCAGTTGCCCGTCGGACACCAGCGTTTTTGAATGAACAAATCCTTTTTCATATAAATATACCTCAACACCCGCTTCCAGCAGCGCGCCGTAGTATGACCGCGCGGCTGCGTTAACCAAGCGCGAATCCGATTTATCGGGCACCAGCAATTTAACTTTAACACCGCTAAGCGCGGCCACGCATAACGCGTCAAGGATAGGCTCGCCGGGGATAAAATAGGGCGATGTGATCAATAGCTCTTCCTTTGCCAGCCCGATGGTTTCCAGCAGCGAATACATGATGGTAGGATGGTCAGAGTCGGGGCCACTGGCGGCCATCTGCACAATGGCGTCGCCGCCGGTTTTTTCGGAGGTGAAATAACCGGGTTCGATAGGCAGCTTCTGTTCGGCACAAAAATTCCAGTCGCAAATAAAAAGGTATTGCAGGTAATAAATGCCCGGCCCCGTTATCATAATGTGCGTATCGCGCCAGTACAACTTTTTGGGTTTATTGTTGATATAGCGGTCGCTAACGTTAATACCACCCACAAACGCGGTATGCCCGTCTATCACAATAATTTTGCGGTGATTCCGGTAATTGGTACGGTTGGATAAGGCAATGAACCAGATCTTATAAAATGGGAAAGCCTCTACCCCGGCATCCTTCAGCTCGCGGACAAATTCTTTACGTATAGACCGGCTGCCGAAATCATCATAAATAAACCGCACCCTAACGCCTTCGATAGCTTTCTGAATAAGGATGTCTTTAATTTGATCAGCTATCTCGCCATCCTCAAAAATATAATACTCTAAATGGATATGGTGTTTGGCTGCGCGCAGGGCCTTTAACACCTCGGGGAACTTTTCTTCGCCGTTAAGCAATAGTTTAACTTTGTTATTGCCGGTAAGCGGGCTGTTATCTTTTAGCAATAACATTGCTAATTTTCTATGGTTCTCTAACTCCGGCTCGCCACTGTCTAATGCCTTTTCCGACTCGTTGACAATTTTCTGCCGTATCTCGGCCAGCAAGCTACTGTCGCGTACTATCTTTTTGCTGTACAGCTTATTTTTGCGATAGTTGGCCCCAACCGCGAAATAAATGATGATACCTATACCCGGTATTAAAATAACTACCAATAAATAAGCAAACGTTTTACTGGTCGACCGGATATCATAAAGCACTTTGCTGCAAACAAACAGTACCAGTAAAATATAGAGGGCGCAAATAATATACCAGTGCATTTAGAAAGGTTTTGGTGAAAAAGCGACAGTCATTTTTTACGTTATAACACTAAATGCAAGATAGTGTTTCTCGGCTTGATTAAGGTGTATAATTAGTAGTGTTCGATATTCAAGAGCCAGCGGCTCGGCTCATATTGTAGCAACGGGTTTTAACCCGTTGACATTCAATAATTATATAACGAGTGCCGTCGGCACGGTACATTATATGGGCCGAACCTACCTCTCATACCTGTTTTGTTTCGATTTTCACCGGGTTAAAACCCGGCGCTACAATATGCGTCGAGGCTACGCCTCTGCTTGCTGCTCCTCAAAATTGCCACTTTTTTAACCGCTCCGATCTCACAATCAAACAACTCAGAATAACATTTTTTGCGTTTCGATCCAAAGCCAGGCTACATTTTTTGTCCCCTCGGGTCTCTCGCAGAGTATCCTGAGGGGACATGAAGGAGACTTTTACAAAGTTTTGCGCATTATAGCTACGTCAAAAATTGATGTAAATATGTTCCGCCCTTTATATTTCACCCAAATATTTGACCATCCAAGCGAATCGTACCCTAAAAAAATCACATATGGGTCTTCTTCTTTAAATCCTGCAAAACTTTTGCCTATATATAGCAATTCTAACCCTTCTATTAACTTTTCGGTTATATACATAATAAAATGATTTAATGCACCTTACACAACTGTTGGTACAACAGCCATGTCACGATACTAATTGACGATAATTCTTTAAACACAAATATTAGTCAGTTTACTACTGATTAGCGTTCAAAATCAAATTCTGAGATAGAAGCAACGCTTTGCCTGCAAAGCGCAGACAGGTGAAGTGTAACGCGATAAGTTAAACCCGGCGAGCGATGCCCCGGGATAATGAAACGGCTTGGTAATATATAAAGGTTGTGGTACGCTGTTGTCAGTAAATCTTCTGTTGATTACAAATTTGTAAATCTTCTTTGTAACCAGGATAAGTTGGCCCGATTCATCGTAGCCTCTGGGTGTTATGCTGCTGGCGGTGTAAGCTTGATTTTGAACAGCAACACGCGGCGATACCATATATTGCAGGTGAGTAAGCACCACGCACAAGTAAGCCGCCAACAGCAGCGTAACCTTAAAACGTTGAATTTTACTTAACCCCATATTTGCAAGTTAATAAAAATACATTTAACGGGCAGTATTGTTTAGTAAACTTGTAAATTTACCATACGCCTCAGGGTCCTTTACAAGAGGCCCAGAGGGGACACTGAAGAATGACTTCCTAAGTGCCGGTCGTCATCCGGAGCTTCTCGAAGGATAGCGGGCAAAGCTCTCGTACGTCTGGTTCGACGAACTCACCATGACAGCGTGCTTTAGTGTTTATTTATTATCAATAATCAAAACAGCATCCCCCTTAGCACCTAAAACAACTTCATGCTTACTGCCCCTTAATACTGCAAGTTTTTTCGTCACTCCACTCTCACAATCAAACAACTCAGCACTAACAATTTTACCCTTCAGCCCCAAAGCCAGGCTCACGTTTTTTTCTGCGGATGTTGGGTTATAAGCGTAAATAAAAGTTTTGCTACCGCATTTTACACCGTAGGTAATGATGCCACGCTCTGATGGGGTTACCGCTACAGTTTCGAAAGCACCATTACCGGCGGCAAACATTTTATCGGATATTAAACCCACCCGTTTCAGGTATTCGTCGGTTTTGCGGTTATCAAAATATTCCCACCACCAGCTCATGGGCAATATCGGGGTCGGCGAGAACAGGCCGTACCATAAGCCGCGTTTATAATCGCTGTCCATTTCGGGCGCGAAATCATCAAAGTTTTTAGACCAGTCCCACTCGTAGCTATACTCGCCAATTACGTAAGGTTTGTTAAAATCCCGTTCGTAACGGGCGATATTTGCAGGGATGGAGGTCGTATTTTTATAGATATGTTTCTGGTTAAAATCAAGCGCCGGCAGGTCGTTCATACCTTTCAGGTCGCGGTGCGATATGCTGGTGGTGATGAGGTGATGGTATGGGTCGATAGACTTTAAATACGAGCTCATTTCGCCATGCCAGGTCACAATCGAGTCGGCGCTGATGGGTTTATTGCGGTTGTTAAATTGTACGTTATCCACCTCGTTAAAAAACTCCCAGGCGCCCACCTTAGTACTGTAACCCCATCGCGCCACAAAATAGCGCAGGCGGTTTTTATACCGCGCCTTTGATTTGGGATTAACAAAAAAATCAGCCGCCGACGGCGAAAAACCACCATCGCGCACACTGTAATTGCCCGGGCCAAGCGTTAACATCACATATAAACCCAACGAGTCGCAAAGGTTAAACATGCGGTCGATCTTCCCGATAGCGCTGGGGTTATAGTACGCGTCAGATTCCTCATAACGGTTACTGTTAAAATTACGGTGCCAATCCAGCGGCAAATTAAAGGCGCAGATCCACGTGCGGAAAAAGTTACCGCCATGCGCCGCCAGTGATGGCAGCATATATTCGTAATCGTATTTCGGTTTTTCCTGCAGATCTTTAAAGAATTTTGAATCATCACTCTTGCGCGACTCCCAGCCAATGTTCTCGCCAATACCGCGGAACGGCTTGCCGCTATCAAACGCAAAGACCCAGTTACTTTTTGAATGCAGGAAGCCATCTTTACCCGACGGCGCGACTGTAAACCAGGCATCTTTAGACCGCGCCACCACGCTGCCGGCCTTGCTAAACTCGAAAGCATATTCATACTTCCCCTTCTCCTGCGGCGCGAATCGCGCCTTCCAAAGCGATTGTTTGCCGCTCTCGCCACTTTCATAATAACAAGGCAGCACCAGCTTTTTACCGCCAGGTGTTTGCAGGATCATGTCCAGCGCCACGTCTTCCTGCAAATATGGGTTTTGCCAGTCGGATGTCAGGGTGATATCAAATTCGGTTTTCTCATACAGTCGCGGTTTTGCGGTAACCTGTTTAAAGCTGTTGATGTTTTGCGCACCGGCCGTTTGTACAAAAGCTAACGCGAGGATAAGGGCGTGGTATAATTTAATTTTCATACGTCTTTATTAAGCGGGACCTTACCTGGTCGCCCTGCTCCCAAACAAACAAGTTTTGGGCATTGGATAAGCGGATCGATCTTACAAAATTGCCCTCGCCTATCACCGTTGATCTTTTATCCGGCATGGTAACCATCCTCAGCGTATCATTATTTTGATAAACAATAGCGGCTTGTTGTGCATTGCCGGTAAGGCTGCAGGTTTTACCTTTGCCGATGTAAACTTCCGGATCGGTACCCTGCGCGAAATAGATGTCGCCTTTGCGCTGCCAGGTTGTTTGAATTTGGTTTGACGCGTTCAGCCTGATGCCGCCGCCATCCATTGGGCAGCCGTTAAGCTTCCAGGTATCCAGGCCCATTTTTTGAGCGTCAGAAAAACTTTGCCCCGCGTTGGCCGACCGCACCACATACAGGTCCCTTGAGCCATTCAACCAGTTCCTGAACATGATTGCTACAGCATTACCAGCTACCGCGACATTGGGTTTACAGCATTCGCAAACATGCGCGTCCGGCGATTTGTAGACCAGGCGGTTAGCCCTCCATTTGGTTGATCTGCCCGATAGTGAAGAGAACCAAACCTGGTTCCTTCCGCCAAGCCTGGTATCAAGCCATACCGCGTAAAAATTATCTTTATTATCGGCTGTTATTGACATCAAACCTTCGGGCGCTGACCCTTTCAAATCATTAACAACCCCCATTGGCTGCCAGGTCTTTGATTCATTATTGAGTTTAAACCAATGGATGTTCCCGGCTTTGTCCATCGCGGTGATCACCGAATAACTGGCCGAACTGCTTAGCTGCGGGCCACGGCTCATGCCCAGGTGCATGTCTGCAACTTGAGCCACCAAAACCGGTTTGGAGAATGTTTGGCCATGATCTGCAGATGTTGCGCAATATATTTTATCGGCTGATCCATAAACTACCCGCACAATACCTTTATTATCCACGCTTACCTGTGGTTGTTTACCCTGCCCGATAGTATTTATTCCGGGCAAGACCGCATACGATGGGCCGGCTAAAGCCAACACCATTAACACCAATACCGAAAGTTTTTTCATCATCTGTAATAACTAATTTAATATTTAACTGCCAATACTTTTACCGGCCCCATTAACCCCGACGACACCACACCCTTGCCTATATTAGGCATCACTAATGCCGATACTTTGCGTTGGTCGGCAGGTAGCTTGCTGTCGCCTATCAGGCGGTTAACCCAGGTGTTTACCACTTTTACCTCGATGGTATTTGCGCCGGGTTTTAATGCCCGGGTAATATCTAACTGGTAAGGCGGTGTCCACGCGCCACCCACATCAACACCGTTAATTTTAACTTTTGCAATGGCGCGGGCCAAACCCAGGTCGAGTATGTAATTGGTTCCTTTTACTAAAGTAGTGATATTAAAACTATTATGGTAAAAGGCCGTGCCCGAATAATATTTAATACTATCGTTACTGCTTTTTGACCAATCTGTTAACGTTTCAAACACCACAGGTTTAGCAGGGCCGCGCATTTTGCTGTCGAAATTCACCGTCCACGGTTTATTTATAGCGATAGCTGCAGTTGGCTGCGGATAGTTGGATCGGCTGGTATCTTTCTTAATTCCCGCCTTCCTGAAAATCAGGAACGCGCTCTCATAAGGCACTAACTTCATCGGAACAGTAGTTGTGCCGCCAGCCTGGTAATATGCCGGCAGATCGCGGTGCTCGCCGGTTACGGCATCCCATAGTTCGGGCTGTTTGCCCGTCACCCTGAATACCGGCGAGATGTTAACCGTTTTTGTTTTTTGGTTGGATAAGAAATAGATCTCGCCATCATTTAACGCGCGGTGGATAAACAGGATAGAATCGCTCTGCGTTACTTTAGCATCGGGCACAACTTTAACCAGGTTTAATGCCGATTGCATATCCATACCTGACAACACCATACCCTTACCATAATGGTTTACCTTAACCGTTGTGCCATCAATTTTACCCCAAAGCTCATCGGCTATTGACCGCACCTGCTTATCAGCCTGCGGAAAGCCCTGCAAGCTTGGCGAGCGGCTTGGTTTAGGCCCTAAGATCACGGCACCCTGCGCTACCAGCTCTTTTAGTTTTGCCAATAATTCCGGGCGGATGGTTTCCAGCTTTGGCAATACCAGGATGCTGTAATTGATCCCGTTAGGTAAAGTAAGCTTGCCGTTTTTAACGGTTAAGCGGGTTTTAATAACCTCGCCGTTAATGTAATCATAAGAGTAGCCTTGCGGCAATGCCGGGTCGACCACCCCTGTCATTTTAGGCGCGTCCTCGCCTATAAAGTAAGCAACATCGGCTACATAAATACCTTGCTGCAGCATCATGTTGCAACGTTTGGAGTATTTTAAAAATACATCCATATCATAGAACCAGGTATTATGGCGGTTAAACTCCACCCCGAACCAGGTGTTTATTCCCGGCGCATTATCATCTTTAGGTTGTTCAATATAAACGTGCAGCAAGGTATTGTTTATCCCTTCGGTAAAGAACCTGTCGCCGCGTTTTTTAAAGTTG
The DNA here is from genome assembly GCF_050433825.1 of Mucilaginibacter sp. UYCu711. Taxonomy (NCBI): domain Bacteria; kingdom Pseudomonadati; phylum Bacteroidota; class Sphingobacteriia; order Sphingobacteriales; family Sphingobacteriaceae; genus Mucilaginibacter; species Mucilaginibacter sp. UYCu711. The sequence continues at coordinate 208,398 of NZ_JBNPWM010000007.1, forward strand.
GCAGGGTAGCGCGAGAATGCGTCGCCGGCAGCGGTGAACGACTCGGCAGATACTTTTGTCTTGCCATAAATATGTGCCGATGACGAAGCCGCTTTATTTTCGATATCACCCAAATCGCCCTCGCTCCAAAACTCGCCCCCTATCTCATCCGACTGCCCGCCGTATTGCAAAAACTCGCCGGGATAACCCCAGTGACCATAATTCTCCAACCAGGTGGTCAAACCATGTTTATGGGCGATATCGCGCAAGCCGCCAACATATTTATAGGAAACATCGTCAGCAATTAAACGACGCAGGTCCCATAAAAACCGGTCCGATTGGTCGGCACTGCCAACCACCTTACCCTGCATTACCGGGATATAAGATACCGGGTCGTAATGGTAAGCAGCTTTAAATTCGTTGATCAGCTCGTCCGTCCAGTTTTGGCTGCCGGTTTCATAGCTATCCTCGACGGTAACCTTCCAGGTCTTGCGGTCCCCGGCAGGGATTCGACGCATGATCTCGCCCATAAATGCGTCAAAGTGAGCGGCGATGTGCTTGGTGCTCATTTTATCGGTTTCCAAACCGGTACCTTCAGGTGTGGCCGGCGAGTTTTTTACGTTGGTTGGCGTCATTCCCGTACGTTCGATGATCCAGGTGCCCGCTGGCACTGTCCAGTTAAGCGTGCCATCGGCAGCCATGTATTGACTAATATCAATGACCTTTGCAGGATCGACCACATATTTATCATTATCAATTACCGGCTGCGGCAACCATTGGTACGCGTCCCAGAAAGGGTGCGGGGTGGGCCACATTTTAGCCTCGGTTTTTTCGATATAATTCTCGACTATTGGGGTGGCTGATAACTTGATCTCGGCGATAGCGCAGTTGTTAGACACATGAGTAAAAACTATCCTGAAATCGGTAGCCGAAGTAGCCGGGATAGACACCGCCGCCGGGCCATAAGGTAAGAAACCCACATTTAAAGCGGTATTTCCACGGTCGACCGTAAAATGTTTTATCGTGGTAAATGTGCCGTTTTGTTTAACCTGGATATCGCCCTGGAAATTTAATCCTGTATGGCTTGGGGTAATTAATATGCTGCGGGTGGTAAACGCTTTATCAGTATGGATATCCAAAGCAAATGGCTGCCCGCGCGGAATTTTTGCGCTGGTAACCTCGTTGTTATCCATTAATGTATTTAAACCTTCTGCTGCCGGAGTAGATGACAGGGTTGGTTTAAGATCGCTGATAGCAGCATTATAATCAGCCGCTACCGGATACGCTATAACTTTTACGTCCTGGAACACCGGGTTTGGCAATGGCAGCACTTTATTAAATACCGTTGGGCCAGTAACCGTAGTTTGCGACGAAGTTAAATAACGCATAGCCTGCCCCGGCTTAACCCACGGCCCGCCCGACTGGCTCCAGCCCGGGCTGTTAAATAAACCGATCTCGATATTTAAGCGGGTAGCTGTTTTAAGCGCGGTGTGGACAATGTCCCACCATTCGGGGGTAAAGATCTTAACCTTACCAAAAGGCACATCATCAATACCAATATTACCTATAAACGCGCGGTTTATACCAACGCGCTTCATGGCTTCAAGATCTTTTATTACGCCTTCTTTCGAGATATTGTCCGACAGCCAATACCAGTATACGCTGGTTTGGATATCATCAGGCACAGTAATAAAACCGGTTTCTATTGATTTGAAGTTGGTGTATTTTGTGTTTGCTTCCGGTTTAACCTGCGCCCCACAATCGGCACTTACCAATCCGGACAATAACAACACAATAAAGCATTTCAATACGGGCCTGTTTAAGCTCATTGGATAAAAGTTTAATAAGATAATTCTATCGGTTTATAATAACCCGAAATGTTGGTGCACTGCGGATTACCAAACATAATATTATGTTGGTGATGATCCATCCTGTACTGTCCGCATCACATAGCAATGGTTTAACGTGGGGTGCGCGAAAGTTTAAGAGCCATCGGCTCGACACATTTTGTAGCAACGGGTTTCAACCCGTTGAATATTCAGAAATTATAAAGCCGAGTGCCGTAGGCACGGCGCATATTATATGGGCCGAACCTACGGTTCTCCTGTTTTTTCTTTTTTACTTACAACGGGTTAAAACCCGTTGCTACAATATTGGTCGAGCCGATGGCTCTTTATCTTCAACATTTTAATTTGAAACCTTCGCTACGGTATTGGAACTGGGTTCCTATTTCTCCGCCGTCAACTTCTTAATCAAATCCGTTTCCTCAGTTTTATAGATCGATCCATCCTTGCGGAAAATATCATGGAACCACAATGCCGGTTCAGCGCCGCTTGGTATCGGGGTGTCCCAAGCGTAAATGGTGTTGGTTTTACCCGCAACAAAGCCCCAGTTTATAGCGCCTACATTTTCTTTTTTCAGCATCGGCATAATGGTGCCGAAGGTGCTTTTACGTGGGCGTGCCATGTATTCGGTACAGATCAATGGCTTACCATGTGTTTTTAGCAATCTTACTTCCATTAAATGTTCGGCCTCTTCGCCATAATTATGGTAGGTAATAACATCCGAGTTTAAAACCTGTACGGCATTTAATTTCTCAAACGACAGATCCCATACACCCGCAGATAGCGGTTGATCCGGCCTTACTTCATGTGCCCATTTAAATACGTTTAACAATAACGGCATTGACGAGTCGCGCTTGCCGCTGTTACCCGGTTCGTTAAACAAGTCCCATAATAAAATGCGTCTATCGTGCGCGAACGTGGTTAGCACATCTTTTACGTAATGCTCTAACAGCGCCATTTCTTTGGGATCTTTCAAGGCTGGCACGCCCGGGTCCTGCACCCAGCCCGAGTTATGTACACCCGGCTTTGGCGACGGTTGTTTGCCCGGTTTTGGGTCGTTGTTCCAGCAATCATCAAAAAACACAAACATGGTTTGGATGTGGTGCTTATCGGCAATGGCCAGGTATTGCGCTATGCGCGATTTAAAACCTTTCGGGTCGGCAGTATAGGCCACACTATGCAGGAAAACCCGCATAACGTTAAAGCCAATCCCTTCGGCAAAGCCCAGCTCGCGATCGATAGTTTGCGGGTCGAAAGTATCTGCCTGCCACATTTCCAGTTGGTTAATGGCGGTGCTTGGCGTAAAGTTGGCGCCGGCTAACCAGCGATGCTGGCCATACCATTGGTTAGCTTTATCTGCCGACCAGATCTTTGCCTGCGGTGCGGTTTTTTTTTGCGCGTTAACGGTTAAAGCGGCTACCATGCAGGCACCGGCTAATATTAAAATGGCTATTTTTTTCATGGTGTAATAATTGGTGTTAGCGCAGCGCTGATACTGCGACTAAAAATTTGTTAATAATACACACTTTTATTGTGATAATTAAAACCAATTAAGACAGTACAGGACGCCAAATTAATTAGCTTACTTTATGTTTGTTAAACCAATTATACACTTAGCATTTACGGCTATACTTATGATCCCGAAAAAAAACCGTATCAGTAAACTGGTAACTTGCCTGTTTTGCATTACTACCTTAACGGCAATGGCACAAAGCGTTAAAGTGGCGCAGCCTGCGCCTAAGATCGTCAACATCGTAAACTTTATCCGCCTGCTGGAGCCGCGTGATGCAAAGATCACGCAGGATGTATTGTACCAAACCGTGGTTAAACAGGTAGAGATCATGAAGAAATATAAGCTGGGCGGAACGTTCCTGTTACAGTATGATGCTTTGATGGATAAGCGCTACCAGGATTTGCTGGCAACTTTACCAAAAGGAACCTTTGAGATTGGCGCCTGGTGGGAGATCCCCCAGCCGCTGGTTGAAAACGCAGGCATGAAATGGCGCGGCCGCTACCCTTGGGACTGGCGCGCAAACATTGGCTTTGCTACCGGCTATACCCCTGCCGAGCGCGAGAAATTGATAGATGTTTACTTTACCGATTTTAAAAAGGTTTTCGGCTATTACCCAAAAACGGTAGCATCATGGTTTATTGACGCGCATAGCCTGAATTATATGTATGAAAAATACCATATCATCGCTTCGGCTAACTGTAAGGACCAATATGGCACCGATGGTTACACCCTTTGGGGCGGCTACTGGAACCAGGCTTATTATCCAAGCAAAATAAACTCGTACATGCCGGCGCAACATGCCGAAAAGCAAATCCCGGTACCTATATTCCGGTTATTGGGCAGCGACCCGGTGCGCCAGTATGATACAGGTATCAGCTCATCCCGCCAGGGTGTTATTACGTTGGAGCCTGTTTATCATTTCGGTGGCGGCGACTCTACCTGGGTTAACTGGTTCTTTAAAACTTTGGTTGATGATAAGTCTGTAGGCTTTAATTATACCCAGGCGGGGCAGGAAAACTCCTTCACCTGGGATGCCATGAGGAAAGGTTTCGAGATCCAGATGCCGCTGATAGCCAAATTGCGCGATGAGCATAAAGTAAGAGTAGAAACGATGGAACAATCGGGCACCTGGTTTAAGAGGACCTATAAAATCACGCCGCCGACATCATTCACCGTTAGTAAAGATATCGGCACCAGCGATCTGAAAACAGCGTGGTTCAATAGCCGGTTTTACCGCATTAATATTTTATGGGAGCATAATAACCTGCGCATCCGCGATATCCATTTGTTTGACGAAAAGATGCCATCTGTTTACGAAACTGAGCCGGTAACATCTAACGAGTGTACTTTCTTTACCCTGCCTATTGTTGATGGCTACTTATGGAGCAAACGCCGGGAACCACCGGCAGGCATGCGCATAAAAGCGATGATTGATGGCAAGGAAGCGTTGTTGGAAGGCGGCGATCCAAAGTTCAGCAAAACCACGGGCACGCTGCATATCTCATGGCCTTTGACAACGGTTAAAGGATCGTTAGAAATTGATTTAAGTGAGGGTCAGATCAAAATGAATTTAGTAAGTAAAGCTAAACTTGATTGGTTCTTTGATCTGAATACGGTAGCAACCGCTAAACTCCCTTTTGAAAACGTAGGCGCCAATAAATTGGATTGCAAATTTGAGGATATCAATTACAGCCTGAAAGCGATAAAAGGGACGTTCAGCAAGCCTGATAACGGCGCTGTATTGAGGTTAAAACCGCAACTGAATGGGATAGTATTAAACCTGTCTGATATCAACTAAGATCATGAAATTAAGATCAACAATAACACTTTGCCTCCTTGCCGTAAGTATAACACTACACGCACAGGACAAAGCAAAACCCAAGTATTACAACGACCCATTTACGCAACCCCTGCCAATAGACTTTAACGACCATGAAGGCTATGTATCATTATTTGACGGGCAGACATTGAAGGACTGGGACGGCAACCCCAAGTTTTGGCGGGTTGAAGATGGAGCGATAGTTGGCGAATCATCGGCACAGAACCCGAGCGGTAACAGCTATATTGTTTACAAGGGCATGAAGGCTAAAGATTTTACGTTGAAGTTTGAGATAAAGGTAGATGGCGAAGGCGGCAGCGGCATCCAATACCGCAGCCAAACCGGTTTGCCGTGGCGCTTCCCTGTTGCTAAAAATGTGGAAGCTAACGTTGGCCCCATTAATTTAAACTGGATGATGACCGGCCCGCAGGCCGATTTTTGGCCGTCGGCAAAATACTGGACGGGGCAATTTTATTCGGAAAACACACCTATGCGCATCCTGGCCTGGCGCGGGCAGGTGGTTGAAGGATTCAGCACCAAAACAAAACGCCTGATGAGTAATATCGGCGACATTATGGACCTGGCAAAAGTGGTAAAAAAGAACGACTGGAACCAGTACACCGTAATAGCCCGCGGCGGCGTGTTCATTCACATCATCAACGGGCAAATAATGGCAGTGATGATAGATGATGATCCTAAATCGTCAAATAATGTATCGGGCTACGTTGGAATTGAGATAGAATCGACCACTAAGATCTTTGTGAAAAATATGTGGATCAAAAAGCTGAAATAATACAGCGAAGCTTAGTAAAGGGAAGCACCGTTAACAGCGCTTCCTTTTTTATTATTTCTTGAGATGAAAGTCTGAGATCTTCAGGCTTTTTATGGTAGCATTTCCTTCGGCAAATACCGATAAATTAGTGGCGTTAGCATCAGGATAGATCATGGTTGAAATAACTTTTTCGCCATCGTTACCAAATACTTCTAATGACGAGCCATCAACCAGCACCTGGATCTTCACGGTGCCGTTAATTTCTTTCATGGGTGCTATTTGCATTAAATTCCGTCGTGATTTGTTTCCTGTTTCAGAGTTTGTGCAATCAACAAATAACAGTTGGTGTTCTACGTCATAGCCTACAATTACGTTTTTGGTGATCTCGGCATTTTCAACAATATTAAATCCAACTTTCTTTGATTGCCCTGTTGCAAATTCAACATCTATCCAGTAAGAGTTACCACTAAACGGGCGCTCTTTATTCAGGGTTATACGGGTATCACTTAAAGCAAAGTTTTTTGGTAACAGCTGCTTCTCGGTTGCATACTTTGATAATGATTTAGTTACCACTGTTGAAGGTGCCTGTATTAATACTACGCCATCCGGTGTGGTTTTTAACGACAGGTCATGCGGGATAGACATCTGGCCCTTCCACGGGAATGTCTCGCGACGGCCATCCTGCAGCCAGCCTAACCAGATCTTTTTATTTTGCGGGGCATCGCGCCAGGCTATCGCCGCGTAAAAGGCATCACCATAATCAGTAGGCTGTACTTTTTTTCCGTCGTTATCATCTTTGAAAGTTGTACCATCAAAATCGCCCACAAAATATTGGATCAGCGGACCATGATCGCCGCCCGATGATACAAACAACACCCACTTAATTTTTGAAGGATCGTTATCAACCACCAATGGCAATAGCGACGGGCACTCCCAGCCGTTGCGGGTATAACCTGCAGGGCCAAAGTCGCTTAGTTTTGTCCACTCCTTTAAATTTTTTGAGCCGTAAAATCTTACCATATGCTCGTTAACCATTGATACCGTCATTACCCATTGTTTAGTTTTGACGTGCCAAAACACGTTGGGGTCACGAAAATCGCGCATGTTCAGGTCAATAACCGGATTTTTAGCATACTGTTTAAAGGTTAATCCGCCGTCGTTACTATAAGCAATAAATTGCGATTCTTTTTTCTGCTTGGGCTGGTCGCCGGTAAATATGGCTACTATCGGTGCTTTGCCTTTTATGCCAAACCCGCTGGTGTTATTCTTATCCACCACCGCCGATCCTGAATAAATGTAAGTCAAGGTATCCGGTGTTACAATCTCCGGGATAGCTACCGGCAGGTGTTCCCATTTAATCAGGTCCTTACTTGTCGCATGGCCCCAGCTCATGTGCCCCCATTTGTTTTCTAACGGGTTATGCTGGTAGTATAGCTGAAACTCGCCGTTTATATACAATAAGCCGTTAGGGTCGTTAGTCCAGTTTTTTTCGGGTGTAAAATGATACTGTGGTCTCCATTGCGGGGTAGGTATATCCTTTTTTTGGCTAAACGCATTTATTGCAGGCAATAAAAGCATCATCACTATAAATTTCTTACTCAACATGGTTATAAGTAACTATTTAATCTATAAAAAAATTGACTATACAAGTTTATACCAGCGCACAGAAATGCATTGGGTGCTTAAAGGTAATATTAACCGCGATAACTAAAAAATTATTACTTGATGTATCAGTAATAAACAGAGCTATCGGATTATCCTTTATATTTGATTACCAATTAATTCATTTATGAGATCTGCAGCCTTAATGCTGATATTGTTTTGCTTCGTGCAAACCTTATCCGCACAAAAAATAGATACTTTATTTTATGAAAGCTTTAGCGGCAATACACTTAACCGCGCCGTATGGAATGTGGAGGTTAACAACCGGGCCGATAATAATGAGCAGCAAGCCTACGCAGATTCGGCCGGGATCATCATTATAGACAAAGGATTGTTAACGGTAAAACCTGTTTATCATCCCGGCTATAGCCAGAACCGGGTAAAGATGAATGATTTTGTATCGGGCAGGATAAACACCCGTAATAAGTATGAATTTGTTTATGGTAATGTTTCGGCACGGATGAAGACAGCCGCAGGGGCCGGGCTTTGGCCGGCGTTTTGGATCCTGGGAAAAGGCAAATGGCCAGATGCCGGCGAAATAGATATTATGGAAACCGTTGGCGACCCAACCTGGGCCAGCAATGCTATCCATGGCCCAACCTATCATGGTAATACGCCATTACTATCGCGCAACATCTTTCCTAGCGGTACAGATGTAACGCAATGGCATACCTATAGCGTAAACGTGCAGCCTGATAAGCTAACCTTTAGCCTTGATGGCGTGGTAACCTATATCGCAACAAAAGAAATGGTAGAAAAATATGGCACCTGGGTCTTTGATAATAATAAATACCTGATATTAAACCTGGCGCTTGGCGGCGGTTATCCGCAAGGTGTTTTTAAAATGCAGGGCTCATACCCGGGCCTCACACAAGAAACCGTAGATAAGATAAAAACAGGTAAAGCCGACTTTGTTGTCGACTGGGTTTTGATAACTAAAAACTAATCTGCCAACTAAGGCTTTTTCTCTCCCAAATTCGCACAGAATTGCCAATTACTTTTGTTCATCGATACAAAAGACGCTTCCACCTATATTTTTTAAAATATAACGCCGTATGCCATACCTTTAAAATGATGGTATGTTAAATTATACTGTTATGACAGTGTTTTATACTAAAACAAAGTATCGCTGTTATTGAAAAATGGCCCCGATATGAAATTATTAAGTTTATTGTTTGTTGTACTGTTCCTTCCTTCTGTTACCTGGCTGGGTGATATAAAAGAGGCTACTAATAAAGCGGCTAAAGAGGATAAGTTAATTGTAATTAATTTTTCCGGATCAGATTGGTGCGGGCCGTGTATACGGTTGCGCAAAGAGATCCTGGAATCGGCAACATTTGAAAGTTATGCCAAAGAGCACCTGGTATTGGTTAGGGCCGATTTTCCCCGTCAAAAGAAAAACCAGTTAGATGCTGCGCAGATAAAGCGCAACGAGGCTTTGGCAGATAAATATAACCCCGACGGTAAATTCCCATTCACTTTATTGATTGATAAAAACGGCAAAGTGCTAAAAACCTGGGACGGTTTCCCTAATGAAACGCCAGAGAAATTTGTGGGAGATATAGCCCCTTTAGCAAATGCTGGTCGCTTATAAAATACAGAACAAGCCTGCCGTTCATCAGCGCGCGATGCGCCTGATGGGCAACCGCTTCGAAATAAGCGTTGTGTGTAACGATGCCGAAATCGCGCAACAACATATTGAAGCGGCGGTTGCCGAGATACAACGCGTTGAAAGACTACTTACTACGTTTAGTGACGACAGCCAAACCAACCTTATCAACCAAAACGCCGGTATAGCACCGGTAAAAGTTGACCGCGAGGTTTTTGACCTGATAGCGCGCTCAATAAGAATATCAGATTTGACACAGGGAGCTTTTGATATCACCTATGGATCAATAGATAAAAGCTTGTGGAACTTTGATACCAACATGACTAGCCTACCCGACGAGGAAACAGCGCGGCGGGCAGTAAAGTTGATCAATTACAAGAACATAGTACTCGATGAAGTAAATGCAACTGTTTATTTAAGAAAAAAAGGCATGCGCATAGGCTTTGGTGGGATAGGAAAGGGCTATGCTGCCGAACGCGCCAAATTAACATTAAAGTTGCGTGGTGTGGATAGCGGCATTGTAAATGCATCTGGCGATCTGACGTGCTGGGGCCTACAACCCGATGCCACAAAGTGGACAGTAGGTATTGTTAACCCCGACCTGAAGCACGAAATATTTTCATACCTGCAAATCAGTGATATGGCCATTGCCACATCAGGCAGTTATGAAAAATTTGCTGTTATCAATGGTAAAAAACACGGGCATACCATTAACCCACGAACAGGCCTGCCGGTAACCGGTATTAAAAGCGTAACCATTATAACCACTAATGCGGAGGTTGCCGATGCGATGGCCACACCTGTTACCATAATGGGTATTAAAGCGGGCCTGGATATGATTAATCAAATGAAAAACATAGAGGCTGTTATCATTGACGATAACAATAACCTGTATACATCAAACAATATAAACTTTAAATAACCCCCTATGAAGAGCCTGTTTGTCAAATTATCAGCCGGTGTACTGCTGGTGTTTTTTGCTACATCATGCGTGCATGTTAAAGAGTATCAGAAAAGCCGTATTAATGATGCCGAGATGGCACTGGCTAACCGTAAGGTAGAAAAAAACGAATTGAACTTTCAATCTTACCGCGAGAGCGCGTCGGGTGCTAATGCAGGTAAAAATGGTGGTGGCTGTGGCTGTAATTAATAATTAGATGAAGAAAGTATATCTATCTGTTTTGGGGTTTGCATTAATATGCAGAATGAGTGCGCATGCCCAAACTAAACAAGACACGTTACCGCGACTACCCGCCAGCTATTTTAAACCTGTAAGCCTGCAGGAAGATACCGGCTATAATGCCCGTGCTTTAAAGTTGGATGAAGTTAACCTGGTATCAAGCTACTATAACCAGGATGGCAACCATTCGGCCGTGACCGGCGGTATTGGTACCGAAAAAGTCAACGATTTTTCAAATGGACTTGACCTGCACTTTTCATGGCAGGGCAATAACAAAAACACGCTGAATTTTGGCCTTGGGTATGATCATCATACTTCAGCTTCATCGGCCTATGTTACCACTACAGGCCTGGGTAAGAAAGATGGTACGCGCATTTATCCTTCATTAGACTGGACCGTTGAAAATGCTAAAACCGGTAATACCTTCGGTTTAGGCGGTTATTACTCTAACGAGTACAATTATAAATCATTAGGTGGTGATATGCACTTTTCACTAAAAACGCATGATAAAAATGGTGAGTTTAGCGCCAAGTTTCAAGCCTATTGGGATAAAGTTACGATGATCTATCCATCAGAGTTTATTCAAAGCATCACTCCGGCACCTGCGGGTACAACCTATATTACAACAGCCAGCGGTAACATAGTTTTATCTTCGGGCGGTGGTGGCCGTACAAAAGAAGTTAGTCTTGCTACTAGCCCGCGTAATACCTACACCGCAGCATTTGCTTATTCGCAAATTATCAATTCAAGGCTAACTGTTATGGTTTTAGGCGATGTAGTTAAACAAACGGGGTATTTAAGTTTGCCTTTTCACCGGGTGTACTTCACAAATAAAAAAGACACTATCGAGAAGCTCCCGGCATCGCGCTTTAAAGTGCCAATAGGCCTAAGGCTAAATTATTTTGCCGGCGATAACATTATCCTACGCACTTATTATCGCTACTTTACAGACGATTGGGGTGTACAGGCACATACCGCAAACTTAGAACTGGCTTACAAAATCTCGCCGTTCTTTTCTATTTCACCATTTTACAGGTACTACACGCAAACTGCTTCTAAATATTTTGAGCCGTATGCTACCCATGCCGCAACCGATGCTTATTATACCAGCAATTTTGAGTATGCTAAATTTCAAAGCAGTTTTTATGGGGCAGGTTTTAGGATAGTGCCGCCGGCAGGCGTACTGGGTATGCAGCATTTTCATGAACTTGAATTGCGATATGGCCATTATACCCAAACCACAGGGCTATCTTCTGATGTAGTATCTTTAAGCCTTGGATTTAAATAACATTCATCTAACAACTGTGCGTTGTATGCCATACAGAACTTAGTTGCCACGCTACAGTTTTATAAATAAAAAGGAAAAGCCATTATATTATGTAGTGGCTTTTCCTTTTTATTTGATTCTGAGGTAAAGAATATACTATCATCAGTATCTCTACATAATTGTTTCTTTTAACGCACTAATATTATTGCAGGCGCTGTATAAGTTGCTTATTACCGTGGTTTTCAAGGAATAGAGGGCAAAATAAATTTTAATTAATTTCTATCGTCAAACAACATCAATTTGCGCAAATGTGCCATTCAACACGCTCAGGGGCCTTATTGCCAATAAACCGCAGTAAAGGGATAGCACCATAAATATACCCGATTAACATGGGGCACTTGCTTTGCAGGTATCCATGTTAACTATGGTATTATTTATAAAAAATATGGTTTGTCTCCGGTGCCGCATGGTAGTGAAGAGTGAGTTAGAAAAACTTGGACTGTATTGTATTTCTGTTGAGCCCGGACAGGTTGAAGTTTTAGGCCCGCTTTCTGACAAGCAGCTGCAAAATTTTAAAATCGCCTTGTTAAGTGCCGGGCTTGACTTGATAGAAGATCGTAAAGACATATTAATTGAAAGGATCAAAACTATTATTCTTAATATGATAGATAATTTAGATCATCCCTTAAAAATAAATTTTTCGCTTTATTTAAGCGAAATACTGAACCACGATTATACCTACCTGGCCAATGTTTTTTCGGCAGTGCAGGGTATCACTATTGAACATTTTATTATAGCGAATAAAATCCGTAGGGTGAAAGAATTGATCTGTGATCAGCAACTTAACCTTACTGAAATTTCCTGGAAACTTAATTATAGCAGTGTTGCTCATTTGTCAACCCAGTTTAAAAAAGTTACCGGCACAACTCCTTCTCACTTCAAACATATTGAATGTGCTGGCACATTGCTTCCTGCAATGTGTGAATTATAGAACTTATTTAAATAATTGTATAACATCCCTGCCCATTACCCCGCGTAGGTTTGTACCGTCCCCAATACTGTCCTTAAAGTTTTGCGGCGCTAACAAATATTTAAATAATTTTTATGAAAAAAAGAACTACCCCGACTATTGAAAGCACTCAAGTGTATAAAAGCAGAGGCTATTCAAAAACATTCACAGCCATTTGGTCGCTGGTTTTACTGTTGATGGTATTTGCCACAGGCTGTAAAAAGGATGAATTTGTAGCTGCGCAAGGCGTATGCCCTGTAGTAGCAACCGACCCAACGGATAAGGCGGTTGATGTGGTGCTGCCAAAAGTTATCTCCGCAACGTTTAATACTGATATGGATGCGGCTACTATTACTAAAACAACATTTATAATTAAACAAGGCGCTAATGCAGTAAGCGGAACAGTTGCCGCTACCACAAACGCACGCGTTTATACTTTTACCCCAGACGTACCGCTGCTGCCATTTGTAGTATATACAGGTACTATTACCACAGGCGCTGCCGATAAATTCCATACAGCAATGGCTAATGATTACGTTTGGACGTTTACTACTATCCCGCAAATCACAACATCTGTGTTGCCGGTTGCCAGTGGGACAACCACAGGCGCTGGTACTTTTGCACAAGGGTCTACCGCGTCGCTAACGGCAACCGCTGCTACCGGATTTGTATTTGTTAACTGGACAGATGGCGCGACAGTTGCATCAACCAGCCCGGCTTACCAGTTTACTGTGGCAGGCAACAGAGCATTAGTAGCCAATTTTGCTGCAGTAGCGGTTGGAAAAGTAGCTTTAAACTTAACAGCAAATCCTATAGCCGGCGGCACAGTTGCCGGACAAGGGCAATTTAATATAGGCTCGACAGTTATTGCATCGGCAACGCCAAATGCAGGCTTTACCTTTGTTAACTGGACAGATAACGGCGTAATTGTTTCTACAAGTTCAAGCTACCAGTTAGTGTTAGCTACCAACAAAACGTTAGTTGCTAACTTTAGCGCTATCCCGGCATCTCAGTTTGCTGTTGTATTATCATCAAGCCCAGTGGCAGGTGGTTCAACAACCGGCGCAGGTTCATTTGCCGCAGGAACTTCGGTAACTGTAACCGCAACACCTAATGCTGGTTATACTTTTGTTAATTGGACCGATAACGGTGTTCAGGCATCTACCAGCGCGGCTTATACCTTCCCGTTAACCGGAAACCGCACATTGGTTGCCAATTTCTTACTTAACACCTATACATTAACGGTAAACGCAAATGCGCTAATGGGTTCGGTTACAAAAAACCCTAACCTGGCTGTTTATAATAGTGGTACTAACGTGCAGCTTACCGCTACACCAAATGCCGGCTTTATATTCACGTCATGGAGCGGCGATGCTACCGGATCTATAAACCCGTTAACGGTGAACATGAACAGCAATAAAAACATCACCGCAAACTTTACAGCGGTGGTAGCGCTTGGCCCGGTATTACCAGGACTTGGTGGTGCTGCTAATTTTACCATATTAACCGAATCCGGAATTTCTACAACCGGAATTACTTCAATAACCGGCGATATCGGCGTAAGCCCGATAACATCAACGGCTATAACAGGCTTTGGGTTAATAATGGATACCAATGGTCAAACATCGCATACACCTATTGTAACCGGAAAAGTTTACGCGGCTGATTATGCCGTGCCAACACCGGGCAATTTAACAACATCAATAGGTGACATGGAAACTGCTTATACCAATTCAAACAACCTGGTAACACCGGCACCAGTAGTTGGTTTAGGTGCAGGCGATATCAGCGGTTTAATATTGCCTCCGGGTTTATACAAATGGGGTACGCAACTATTAGTAACAAATGCAGGTGTAACACTTGCAGGCGGTCCTAACGATACCTGGGTTTTACAAATAGCCGGAGATTTGATTATAAATAATACAGCTATCGTCCATTTAACCGGAGGTGCGCAAGCCAAGAACATTTATTGGGTTGTTGCAGGCCAGGCTACGCTCGGTACCGCTGTTGATTTTAGTGGTAATATCCTGAGTAAAAACCTGATCTCTTTAAATACCGGTGCTAAAGTTACCGGCAGGTTATTGGCTCAAAAGGCGGTTACGTTAAATGCTTCTACAGTATTACTGCCTTAATATTAATCCCTTAAAAGTACACTCCCCGCGGGGAGTGTACTTACTTAACTCACTTACATTAAAAAGAAATATATGTTACTTCAATATAAAACAATAAAAAGGGCCATCCTGCTTTCGGCGATGGTTATCCTGTCACAATTTGCCGCGCAGGCACAAGTTACCCAGCCTACCTGGTGGTGGGGTTTATCGGGCGCTGCAAATTTTAACTTTTACGACGGTACAACCCAAACGCTTAATAGTAACCTAATGGTTCCAACTGCGTTTCATAAAGGGTTTGGTATCAAGCCTTATGGTTCTGTATTGGTTGAGTACCGCCCGGCGGGCGTATGGGGCATTATGCTTAACGTAGGCTATGATGGCCGCGGAGGCAAGTTTAATGATGTTGTGGCTCCTTGTAACTGCGATGCGACGCTACATACCAATGTTGCCTATATCGCTGTCGAACCAAGCTTACGTTTAGCGGTACCGGCATCAAACCTGTACTTTTTTGCAGGCCCGCGTTTAGCGTTCAATATCCAGAAGGATTTTTCATATACGCAGGTTAAGCAGCCCAATACTAATGGCGAATTGAGCAATATGCGCAAAACATTAGTATCCGGACAAGTAGGTGTTGGTTATGAGATACCGTTGTCATCAGCCAATAATCCAAACAAAGTTAATCTTTCACCATTTGTATCTTTCCTGCCTTATTTTGGCCAGGCGCCACGTAGTATCGAAAGCTGGCAAGTAACAACTGTACGTGCAGGTATTGCGCTTAAATTTGGTAAGGGCCATAAAAAAGTTGTGGAAATACCAGTGGCAGCAGTAATCCCAGTTGCGGTGGATGTTACATTCACTGTACGTGCGCCTAAAGCGTTGCCGTTAAACCGCCAGGTTAGCGAAACTTTACCTTTGCTTAACGCTGTGTTTTTTGATGATGGTGCTAACACCATACCTAACCGTTACGTAGCGCTTAACACAGCACAGGCTGGTACCTTTAAAGAAGAACAATTGCAGGAAGTACAAACAGGAACCATGTCTGGCCGTTCTGCAAGGCAGTTAAATGTATATCATAATATCCTGAACATTTTGGGTGACCGTATGCGTACCAATCCGGGTACAACCATATCATTAACCGGCGCGCCTGCAGGTGATGGTAAAATAATGGCCGAATCAATAAAAACGTATCTGACAGGCACATTTGGTATTAACGGGTCACGTATTACAACGCTTGCCCGCAAAAAACCAGCTAATCCGTCAGAGCAACCTGGTGGTAACAAAGAACTTGTTTTATTGCGTGCCGAAGACCGCAGGGTTGATATTGCAAGCACATCGCCCGAATTGTTAATGGAAGTTGGCGGCGGAATGATGAAACCTGTACATATTAACAGCATGCAAACAGATCCGTTGGATAGCTATGTGGTACTAAATGTTGATGGCGCTAAAAACCAGTTTAATAGCTGGTCAATAAATGCTACTGATGACAGAGGTGTAACCCAACATTATGGGCCATTCACCAATGATCAGGAAAGTATTTCAGGCATAGCGATGATTGGTAATAATCCAGAAGGAAATTACAAGATCACGATGACCGGTGAAGCTAAAAACGGAACAATAGTTACTAAAGAAAGCACTGTACATTTAATACGCCAGGATGCAACTATCCAAAAAGCCTTACGTTACAGTGTTGTATTCGATTTTGATAAAGCGATAGGCATAGCATCATACAATAAATTGTTAACTGATGTTGTATCGCCATTAATTACCGATGGATCGACAGTTATTGTACATGGTCACACGGATATTATAGGTGAGGATGATTATAACCAAAAATTATCTGACAGCCGCGCACAACAAACACAAAAAGTGCTTGAAAGCAGCTTATCAGCAACAGGTAAAAACAATGTTAAGTTTGAAACGCTTGGCTTTGGTGAAGACACCAGTCATTCACCATTTGATAATACGTTGCCCGAAGAACGTTTTTATAACCGTACGGTTGTAATAGACATTATCCCGGCAAATAAATAATAACTAATAGCTGCGGGCTTTGCCCGTATTTAAAAAAACGAGCCACCAAAAAGTGGCTCGTTTTTTTTGTAGTGTATTGTATATTCTGTTAACTCTTTATACATTAGATACTGATATGATCTAAACCATCCCTCAACAATGAAATATCTCCTGTTGCTATTTACATGTTTTGCTATAAATGTTACGGCGCAAACCCGCCTTGATTTTAATAAACCGTTAACGCAAAGTGTTAATAAATGGGTTGCACTTAAAACTGCCCAGGACAGCGTATACGGCTTTGGCTTTATCTACATGGACCCAACGGCCGGGCTAACGGCACAGGATGAAGGATCATTCAGAATTACCAGGGATAATAAATTTGTTGCTACAAAACGGCCCATCTATCAAATAATAAAGGTTAGGCTGGATGGCAAACAACTTAATGTAGCATGGATACCGACAGAAAAATTTAAGGAATTAGATGTTTTGGAAACTCCGGATTGGCTTAAGAGTTACAAAGCCGATACTACCTCAGCGTCGTATCTTTTTAGGTGGGGTTTTACTTATAATGCCGGCAACGAAATAGATAAGGCACTATACTATCTAAACCGGGTACAAAAAATTGATCCAAGCTATCCCGGCCTTGAGTTTGGGTATATATATGCGTACAATTCCGGCAAACAATATAGCAAAGCTATTGCCATGATAGAAAACGCACTTAAAAGCCGGCCCAGGGATGCTAACCTTTATAAAGAATTGTTATTTGCCCAGGTAAACTCGGGCCAGTTTAATAAAGCAGAAGAAACCTACAAAATCGCCATGCCAAATTTAAGTGCGGACATAAAAGCTGAAATGGCATTAAACCTTGCATCTAACTATCTAATGCAAAAAAATAAGGAAAAGTTTAAGTTCTGGGCCGACGATATACAAACCTGGCTACCTACAACAAGCGCCCGATATGGCAGTTTTTTAAAAATGAAAGAGTATTATGCTACTTTAAAATAATTAATATTAAGCAACCGCCGCGTCCTTATTATACCTGTGCTTATAGTCAATAGGCGATAAGCCGGTTATCTTTTTAAATACAGTCCTAAACGTTTTTACATCGGTGTAGCCAACATCATACATCACCTCGTTAACATTTTTGCGGGTATTTTCCAGGTGTTTTTTGGCGGCTTCTATTTTTACGCGTTGGATATACTCGGCAGGTGTATTGTTGGTGGCTTTTTTAAACCTGCGGATAAAATGACGGCGGCCTATGGCAAAGCGGGTAGCCAGGTCCGCTATCGAGATCTTTTCGGTTAGGTTATCCTCTATAAATTCCTGCGCCTTTTTAATCGGCTCATCCTCATGTTTTTTTTGCCCGTTAAACATAATAAATGGCGATTGGCTCTTCCGGTCTATCTCCAAAGCAAAAAATTTAGAAATGCGGATAGCCATTTCGCGGTCGGTATATTTCTCCAGTAAATTAAGCAGCACGTTCCAGTATGAACTGGCCCCGCCGCTTGAGTATAGGCGATCTGCTTCGGTAATAATGCTACCATCGGTAATGCTTACCTGTGGGAACATCTGCCTGAACTCGTCGACAGAAAACCAATGGGTTGAGCATTCTTTCCCGTTTAGTAAACCTGTCGATGCCAGTAAAAACGCGCCTAAACATAATGAGGTTACCTCTGCACCATTATTATATTGTTTTACTATCCATGGCAGCAGTTCCTTATTACGTTCGATGGTAGTTTTCATATCGCCGCTAATTGCAGGGATAATCACCAGGTCGGTTTTTTCTATCTCGCTACACAGGGCATCAGTATTTACCGCGAAGGCATTGTTGTTTAATGGGATCTGCTTTTCGAGGCCCACCAACTTTACGTCAAAAGCAGGTTCTTTACCCGCACCAATCAAAAATTGATTTGCAGTGGTAAACATATAGCGCGGGTCAACAATAGCTGCCGGCACTGCATCATAGGGCACTAAAATGGATATATGTTTCATTTGTTTTATTAAAGTAACGCGCTTATATAGAGGTATTATAAATCAAATTTACTAAAAGCAAGCAAACAAAAAACACGATGTCTCAAATCACCCCTTACTATGTCTCATTCTCACGCTACGCCGCCCTGTTAGCCGCAGTAGATTTGTATTGTAAATATTAAACTCAACAACTAAAACCAAATAATCGTGAAAACAACAAAAATTTTGTACTGGGTATTCAATATCCTGTTTGCCGTGTTAATGCTTTCTTCGGGCATCCAAAACGCTATGTCAACGCCTGACTCTGTAAAGATGATGCACGACAGCTTAGGCTATCCGCTTTACTTTATCCCTTTTATTGGCGTAGCTAAAATATTGGGATCAATAGCCATTTTAATACCGGGCTTCCCAAGGATAAAAGAATGGGCCTACGCCGGCTTAACTTTCGACCTGATAGGCGCTACGTATTCTATTTACTGCGTACCTACGCCAGAAGGCAAATGGTACTACATGGTACCTTTTTTGGCCTTACCTGTGTTAGCTTATATTTTCTATCATAAAAAATTAGCGCTAACAGGTAAAGCATAAACCATAACCATTTACATCATGAGAAAATTAAAATTACAGATGCAAATATCTGTGGACGGATACGTTGCGGGCCCAAATGGCGAAATGGACTGGATGAGCTGGGGTTGGGGCGACGATATAAAAGCCTATGTAAAACAACTGCACGCTCCTGTTGATGCCATTGTAATGGGCCGTAAACTTGCCGAAGGCTTTATACAACACTGGGCAGCTGCGGTAAAGGCACCCGATGCCGATGAATTTACCCATTTAATGGTTGATACGCATAAAGTTGTTTTTTCTAAAACGCTTACGCGATCAACCTGGGATAATACCGACCTGGCAACCGGCGACCTGGTAGAGGAAATAAAGAAACTTAAAGCTCAGGATGGCGGCGACCTCATTACTTACGGCGGGGCAGGTTTTGCATCGGCTTTAATAAAAGCAGGGTTGGTTAATGATTACCACCTGTTTATTAACCCGGCTGCCATTGGCAACGGCATGCCGATATTTAAAATGATGGATAGCAAATTGGGGCTAAAGCTGGTTAATGCACACGCTTTCGAAGTGGGCATTGTGGCACTTAACTATGTGCCTGCATAAATCATAAAAGCGTTAGCATGAGGCGGATAATTGTATCAATGAACGTTACCTTAAATGGTTGTATGGCCGACGCAGGAGGCGGGCTTAACTGGCACCTGCAAAACTGGACCAGCGACATGGCCCAGCTACTGGGCCAGCAACTAAGCCGCGCCGATACCCTGCTACTGGGCCGGAATACTTACACCGAAATGGCCGGTTACTGGCCCGCTGTAAGTAGAGGCCTTTACATCTCACGGGAAGATATACCTTATGCCGACCTTATCAATAAAATAGAGAAAGTTGTGTATTCAAGCACGCTAAAACAGCCAGGCTGGAATAACTCGCGGACTATTAACGGCAATCTTCGCCGGCAAATAGTTAAGCTAAAGCAGCAGTTTGGCAAGGACATAATTGTATATGGCAGCCGCACGTTGGTGCAAGAACTTATACGATATAACCTGGTAGATGAATACATCCTCTGGATGTACCCCATTGCCATGGCACAGGGAAGGGCTTTATTTAAGCATGCGCAAAACCTAAAACTGGTGCGCTCGCATCAATTTCCGTCGGGGGTTGTAGTTTTACATTACGCCGTGGCTAATTAACTATTTCACAGTATTTAATTCACTTTTGGGTTGTTTTAAACTATCACAAAGCAAAAATTTATATGCTTTATAATGTGCCTATATTAATATCTTTGAGCAACTATTTATAAGTTATATCCGTCTATGTATCATAATACACTTTTTTTACGTTTAGTGTAGGCGGAATACACCCTATATGCATAAACATCTAACCTTTATCTTTTTCCTGCTGATATCAGTTATTGCAATTCAATCGGCATATGCCCAAAAGAATTATACTATCAGCGGTACAATTAAAGATAGCGCCACCGGCGAAACATTAATAGGTGCTTCTGTTAAACTGCAGGAATTACAAACCGGTACCGCAACCAATGCCTATGGTTTTTTCTCATTAACAGCCCCCGAAGGTGACTTTAACCTGGTGATAAGTTATATTGGTTATCAAACCGTAACCCAACCCATCAAACTCAATAAAAACTCGCAGATAAATGTGTTGCTTACCAGTGGCAATGCACTTACCGAGGTAACCATAAACGGCAACGCCCGCAAAAACGAAAATGTAGAAAGCGCCCAAATGGGCCTAACCCGGCTTGATCTTAGCCAGATAAACAACGTGCCTGTAATATTTGGCGAGAAAGATGTTTTAAAAACCATACAACTACTGCCCGGCGTTAAAACTACTGGCGATGGTAATACAGGCTTTTATGTTCGTGGCGGCAATTCAGATCAGAATTTGATATTGCTTGATGAGGCGGTGGTATATAACGCATCGCATTTATTTGGCTTCTTCTCTACTTTCAACTCCGACGCTATAAAAGATGTGAATTTATATAAAGGCGGCATGC
The DNA here is from genome assembly GCF_050433825.1 of Mucilaginibacter sp. UYCu711. Lineage (NCBI taxonomy): Bacteria > Pseudomonadati > Bacteroidota > Sphingobacteriia > Sphingobacteriales > Sphingobacteriaceae > Mucilaginibacter > Mucilaginibacter sp. UYCu711. Next base: position 229,716 of record NZ_JBNPWM010000007.1, read on the forward strand.
CTGCGCAGTACGGCGGCCGTTTATCATCAGTATTAGATATTAAAATGCTTGATGGCAATGACAAGAAATACACCGTACAGGGTGGCATTGGTTTAATAGCATCACGCATTAAGGTAGAGGGGCCCATAGTTAAAGATAGGGGCTCATTTATGATAAGTGCCCGCCGTACCTATGCTGATGTTTTTCTAAAACTATCGCCAGACTCAACCACCCGTGGGGCCAGCTTGTATTTTTACGATCTGAATGCCAAGGTGCATTACCGCCTTGATGATAGGAACACCATCTATTTATCAGGTTATTTTGGCAAGGATGTGTTAGGGCTTAAAGATAATTTTGAAACCAACTGGGGCAACCAAACGGCTACTTTGCGCCTTAATCATATTTTTAACAATAAGCTATTTTTAAATACGTCGGCTATTTACAGCAACTATAATTTTACAGTACAAAGCTTTTCAAGCAATAACGATTTCAAGGTTCACTCCAAGATCCGCGATTTTAATTTGAAGGAGGATTTTGAATATTTCCTATCCTCAGAAAACACGCTGCATTTTGGCATTAACGGCACGCATCATAGCATCCAGCCCGGCGATATAAGCTCATCAAATAACTCTGCCGTAAATCCGCAGACTATCCAAAGTCGCAATGGCATTGAGTCATCAGCATATGTATCAGATGATTGGCATATAGGCACCAGGCTAAACCTTTTGTTTGGCGTAAGGTTGGCTACGTTTTCATTATTGGGGCCCGGTACATTTACCACCTACAATGCTAATGATCAACCAATAGCATCGCAAACCTACAGTTCGGGGCAGGTGGTAAAAAATTACACTAACCTGGAGCCGCGTTTTTCGGCAAGCTTTAAATTTGACGACCAAAACTCTGTAAAAGCATCATATAACCGTAATACACAAAACATCAATTTAATTTCTAACTCCACCGCCAGTTCGCCAACAGACCTGTACGTAATGAGCAGTAACAATATCAAACCGGGCATTTCAGACCAGGTGGCTTTGGGGTTCTTTAAAAACTCGGTTAACAACCAGTACGAGTTTTCTACCGAAATATATTATAAGAAACTAAAAAACCAGATAGACTATAAAAATGGCGCGCAGTTGATAGCCAACCAGGATGTAGAGTCGCAATTGGTTTATGGCGAGGGCCGTGCCTATGGCTGGGAGGTGTTTTTTAAGAAAAGATACGGCCGGCTAAATGGGTGGATAGGCTATACTTTGTCAAAAACTGAGAACAGGTTTGATGCGATAAATAATGGTAAATATTTTGCGGCCAGGTATGACCGCATACATGATATGTCGATAGTTGGGATCTATAAATTAAGCGACCGGTGGACCATATCAAGCACCTTTGTTTATGGCACAGGTAACGCCGTTACTTATCCGCACGGTAAATATTTTGTTGGCGGCCTGACTACGCTTTATTACAGTGAGCGTAATTCTGACCGCCTGCCGGCATACAGCCGATTGGATTTGGGGGCTACATTTGAAGGCAAACAACATAAAAGGTTCCACTCCAGCTGGACGTTTGGTTTATATAATGCCTATAACCGTAAAAACCCTTATACTATAACTTTCCAGGACGACCCAAACGACAAAACCCGCACGCAGGCAGTTAAAACCAGCTTATTTGGCCGCATACCGTCTATTACTTATAACTTTACATATTAACAGATATGAAGACCCATTATAAATTAACGGTTATAGTACTGGTCAGTATCCTTATCACATCCTGCAAAAAAGTGATAGACCTGAAGCTTAATAACGCGCAGCCGTTAATGGTAATTGAAGGAAACGTAACAGACCAGATAAGCCCGCAGGTTGTAACTATATCTTCATCTGTTCCTTTGGAGAATACGGCAGTTTACCCGCCTGTTAAGGGCGCTGTTGTTAAAATTATTGATTACAATGGTATTTCGCGTACGTTAACGGAACGTGCGGCGGGTGTTTATTCATCAGGCTCATTTGTAGGCCGGTATAATCAAACTTATACTTTAACTGTAACAGTAAACGGGCAAACCTATACGGCGCTGTCAACAATGCCGCAAAGGGTAGCGCTTGATTCTGTTGCGCTATCGGTTCAGCATTTTGCCAATAAAACCTCAAAAACTTTACTGATTTTTTATGATGATCCTCCGGGCTCATCAAATCAATACCGGTTTGTTTTGTCGGTAAATGGGGTGCAGGTAAAACAGGTATTTGCCCGTAATGATCAGTTTAATAACGGGCGGTCTGTACAACAGTTGTTATACCAGGATGATGTTGAGCTGCAGAGCGGCGACAGGGTTGATATAGAAATGCAATGCATTGACCCTCAAATATATACTTATTGGTATACGTTTGCCCAGCAAAGAGCAAACGGGTTTAGTTCTGCTACACCAACTAACCCGCCTAACAATTTTAATACAGAAAATATATTAGGCTATTTTAGCGTGCATACCTCACAGCATAAAAACATCATTATCCCGTAATCGGCTGGAATTAATTTACTGCTATAGGGGTGTTTGATTGGGAAACTAAAAAGTTTTTTAAGGCTACCAGTTTGTCGGTATTTATCAAATCTACGCCGCAGCTTAGTATCTCTTTCCAAACTGCTTTATTATCCGGCGACGCCCAAAGCCGTACCTGGTCGCCATTTTTATGGGCGATAGTAACATAGTTTAATAATCGTTTCTTTTCGCGTTCTGATATCTCGCCGTTACCTTTCCACTTTAACAGCTTGGAGTATTTACAGCTTGCCATCCTTGTAACATTGGCTATGGTGTCGCGGTCAACTTTACGCAGGTCTTCGTCAATAAAGGCTAAGCGGCTTGTTTCCTTCTTTACATCATCATATGGTTTATTGCCCGACAGTATAATGGTAACCGCGCGGTTAGTTACCTTACCGGTATCATAGCTTGACAATATTGGGCGGTACTTTTCAAGCAGGCTTTTTAATGCCGCATAGGTTTTTTTACCGTCAGTTTTAATGTCTATCATTAAAGTAACGGGCTTATCATACCCCTCATGGATAGTACCATTATTTTTGCAGGCCTGTTCAAATAAAGGAGCCAGGTATAAATTTTCAAGTGTACGTTTTCCTTTAAAATAAGGGTTAATGTGTGCTACCACCAACCTATTGTTATGCAAAAAAACATCGGCCTCTATGTGGGTGTAGCCGTTATTTTGAGCATCTAATAGGGGGCGTTTATGCCGGTAATCATTATGAGCAAAGGCATTTGCAAGCATAATTTGCTGTGCCTTTACAGCAAGTGGAAAAGCAAAAAACATTAAAAGAAATAATGCTTTTATTTTAGGGGTATTAAATAGTTGCATCAAACAAATTTGTATTATTATTGTTACAGGCTTACAATGTATGACTTTGGTATGACAATTAAAAGCTTTTCTGAAAATTTAATCTCATTCTAATACTGGTTACCCTTATTACGGAAAATATTAAAGAGTGTTTACTCGGTTAGCTTTTGCGTAAAGCACCCTGCTTGCAAAACTATGGGTTATATATAATCCCATCTTAAAAAGTAGGTTAAGTATTGGTTAAACAATCGCCTCTTACTGTTACCAAATACTTTACATCGCTATATAAACAAAAAAAGCCTTCCCAAAAATGGAAAGGCTCTCTCGCTAACTAACTATATAGATATATAAAAAAACTATTCTGTTTCAACTACCAGTTTATCGCCGGTAACTTCTTCTTTAATTTTGGCTTCCAGCTCATCCATCAACTCGGGGTTATCCAATATTAATTGTTTAACTGCGTCGCGGCCCTGGCCCAGGCGGGTATCGCCATAGCTAAACCATGAACCTGCTTTTTTAATGATGTTATGCTCAACACCCAGGTCAATGATCTCACCTGCTTTTGATATCCCTTCGCCAAACATAATATCAAACTCGGCTATGCGGAACGGTGGTGCAACCTTATTTTTAACTATTTTAACTTTAACGCGGTTACCTGATACTTCATCCGAGTCTTTTATTTGAGAGATCCGGCGAACATCCAAACGTACCGAAGCGTAAAACTTTAAAGCGTTACCACCGGTAGTAGTTTCGGGGTTACCAAACATAACGCCAATTTTATCGCGCAGCTGGTTAATAAATATGCAGCAGCAGCCTGTTTTGCTGATGGTGCCGGTTAGCTTACGCAATGCCTGCGACATTAAACGTGCATGCAAACCCATTTTAGAGTCGCCCATTTCGCCTTCTATCTCGGCTTTAGGTACCAATGCAGCCACCGAGTCGATAACTAAAATGTCAATAGCGCCTGACCTGATCAGGTTATCAGCTATCTCTAAAGCCTGCTCGCCATTATCAGGTTGTGATATTAAAAGGTTCTCAACATCAACACCTAATTTTTTAGCATAAAAACGGTCAAAAGCATGCTCGGCATCAATAAATGCTGCAATACCACCTTTTTTCTGCGCTTCGGCAATGGCATGGATAGCCAGGGTAGTTTTACCTGATGATTCAGGACCATAGATTTCAATAACCCTGCCCTTTGGCAAACCACCTACACCTAAAGCAATGTCAAGACCTAATGATCCGGTTGATATAACTTCTGTAGGTTCAATTACAGAATCGCCCAGTTTCATGATAGTGCCTTTTCCGTACGATTTTTCTAACTTATCCAGTGTAAGTTGTAGTGCCTTTAATTTGTCTGCGTTGCTCATCTCTTTAATAATATCTTTAGCAAATATAAAAGTTATTTTTAATAATACTAATTTTTTTAGTAATTATTTTAGTAATTATTTTTTCGTTATATCCTTACGTAAACTTACTTATAGCAAAACTACCTGTCAAATATTCTTATCAACACTGTGCTTCTTCAGCTGCTTAGTAATAGCATCTAACGACCGTTTGCGTTTAGCGTCTTTAGCCTTCTTCAATTTTTGCGCTTCGGCTTTTATTAAAGCTTTTTCTGTATGTGCACGTTCGTAATACCGGCAAAACCAGGTAAGCGGGCATATCTCGCATTTAGGGCTGCGGGCCACGCAGATATAACGGCCATGCAATATCAGCCAGTGGTGCGCAATGGCCAGGGTATTATTAGGCAGGTATTTTACTAATTGTTTCTCTACGGCAAGGGGTGTTTTGGCATTGGTGGTAAGGCCTATCCTATCGGCCACTCTAAAAACGTGGGTATCTACCGCGATAGCCGCCACATCATACACTACCGATGCTATAACATTAGCCGTTTTGCGGCCCACACCGGGCAGCTTTTGCAACTGGTCAATATCTGATGGTACTATATTATTAAACTCGCCTGCCAGCATCTTAGCCATGCCTACTAGGTGCTTAGCTTTATTATTGGGATAGCTAACGCTGCGGATATAGGTAAACACTTCATCAGCATTTGATGCCGCTAAACTTTCCGCATCCGGAAACCGTGCAAACAGCGACGGCGTTACCTGGTTAATACGTTTATCGGTACATTGTGCCGACAGGATAACCGCCACCAGCAACTCATAAGGGTTAGTGTAATGCAGCTCGGTTTCGGCCTCGGGTTGGTGTTTTGAAAAATATTCAACAAAATGGCGGTAGCGTTCTGATCTGAGCATTGGTATGTAAAAATAGCAACAATGTACTTTAAAATGAAAAGAACTTATACCCAAAAAAGTTAAGATTACCCTATTTCTTTTTTATCGTTAAGGCAATAGCCATTTTAACTGCGCTATATGCATTTATTATACCACCCGATGTTGAAAGGCTGTTAAAAGGAACGGTAACTTTCGACCCCGGCCTATTAACCATGATCTTGGGTTTAAAAGCAGATCTTAATATTATCTGCTTGACCTGTTGCGTTGATAGCGCCGGGAAATAAGACAATAGTAAAGCTGTGACTCCGGTTACCACAGGTGTTGACATGCTGGAACCCGACTTATAATCGTATAAATTACCAGGCACAGTAGAATAAATATCACTGCCCGGCGCAAAAATGTCGACATTAGTTTTGCCATAGTTTGAATTGGGATGAGCCAGCCTATAATTAAATAGCGGTCTGTTCCACCCCACAGTAATAAAGTTTGATGCTTTACCGCCATTGCTATAATAAGGTACAGGATAATAGTTGGCGCTATCAATATCATTGCCCTCATTACCGGCGGCATGAATGATCAATACCTGTTTCTTCTCAGCATATTTAATTGCAGCATCTACCAATTTTTTATCAGGCGAAAATCTTTTTGAAAAACTCATATTAATTATCCTTGCCCCATTTTTCACGGCGTATATAATGGCATTTGCAATATCCTTATCTCTTTCGTCGCCAATGCCCGTAGTGGCAATAATCGGCATAATTAATACATCATCAGCAATGCCGTCTATACCAATTTTGTTGTTTCTTTTAGCTGCAATAATACCTGCTACATGGGTACCGTGACTAAGGTCTTTGGTCGATCTTATAAATGGGCTCCCATACATCCGGCCGTTATTGCCTATCAACTTATCAGCATTGTAATTAAGATTGTAGGCGTATTTAATATCAGCCGAGTCGGTACTTGTTTTTAACACATTAAAATACTGTTTCTTCGCAGTTTTATAGATGAGCCATTGTTGAAGCTCATATCCTGTGTATTTGTTAGTATCAACGTTATCATATTTACTTTTCCAGGCAACATAGGTTTGGGTTGCGCTTGACTGCTCGTGAGGGATAAGATTTCCTAATCTATCGCTTCTAAAATTCCAGCCGTGCACATCATCTATGTAGCCATTATTATCGTCGTCTATTCCGTTACCCGGAACTTCATGCTCATTTGTCCATATCACATCTTTCAGATCCTCATGTTCAAGGTCGAACCCGTTATCAATAACAGCTACAATAACTGGCTTGGGTTTTCTCGTCTTTAGCAATCGATAGGCTTTGTATAAACTAATACCGGCTATCGAATCTGATGCAGCATCTAAATACGGCCAGTCTCTGGGTACACTATTTTGTTGCGAAAAGCCCGTATGGCTTGATATTACCATACAAAAAATAAATATCACCTTGTAATAACTATTTACATGTTTCATTTCCAACAAAAATTTTTACCCGGATTCTTGTTTTATAGTCGCTTAAATCAAAAGTAAAAAAAAGTCCGAAGAAGAAATTGACTTTCGACTTCGGACTTAAGAGTTTCTACTAACAGCAACTATCGTTTGCTCTTTGAATAATCAAGGATGTTGTGAATAGTTTGAAGTTTTGGTTTCATTTGCAGCAATTCCAGGTTGGGGCGTAATGACTGATAAAACATAAGTTCATCGCCTTCCAGGTTCTCGTGTAAATTTTCCTTTTTCACTCCGTTTTGGTTAGTGAGCACATTTAAAGTAAAGGTTTCGCCCATAAGCTATTTTAGTTTGTTGATCAGTTATACGATGTATAACGTACACTCGTTTCGTTTTATTTCACTTAAATGAAAATTAAATGAAATTTTTCGTTTTAGTTGAAGATTATACTTAGTTGTATAGTTAATGGAGGTAAATTAAATGAGAGTTAGCGATTATTAATGCTGAAAAAACAATATAACCGATCCAATTCTTAACGACTTATGGCGTTCCCCGCTGGCCGGTTCATACACTCATACGCCTTCCGGCCTTAATTGCAAGGCCGTATCCATTTCTCTAACGCAAGGGTGCCCGCTGCCGGCCCAATGTTTAATCTCCAACATTTAATCTCTGATAACTTATTATTATCTTCATCAATCATTTCACAACTAAAACTATGGCAGCAACAACAAACCAGGCCGACGATTTTCAGCAAACCCCTACCCGACTTCATTCATTAGATGCCCTGCGCGGCTTCGATATGGTTTGGATAATGGGGCTGGAGCCGGTAGTTAAAGAATTAGCTAAAGCAACACACTGGCCCTTTTTAGAGGCAATGGCCATACAATTGGATCACCCGGCCTGGAACGGTTTCCATCTTTACGATCTCATCTTCCCGCTGTTTTTGTTTATGGCCGGTGTTTCCACACCCTTTTCGGTAGGCCGCGCGTTAGAGAAAGGCACCTCGCGCAACAAGCTGCTTCTCCGGGTAATAAAACGGGGGCTTATCCTGGTTGCGTTTGGCATTATATATAATAACGGGTTAAACCTAAAACCTATAGCCGAGATTCGTTTTGCATCTGTACTGGGACGCATTGGTTTAGCTTATATGTTTGCCAATATTATTTACCTGTACGCTGCCGAAAAATGGCAGATCTTCTGGTTTTGGTTCTTCATAATAGCCTACTGGCTGATATTAAAATTTGCATCAGCGCCCGGCTTTGCTGCCGGCGACCTGACCATGGCTGGTAACTTTGCTTCGTATGTAGACCGTTGCTTACTACCCGGCAAACTATACCTGGGCATTCATGATCCCGAGGGATTATTCTCTACCATCCCGGCTATCAGTACGGGCATATTGGGCATACTTACCGGTATCACCCTAAAAAAGACCGGGCTTAGCCAGATGAAAAAAGTGACACGGATGGCCGTTGCAGGTATTATCTTCCTGGTACTGGCCCAAATATGGAACCTTGATTTCCCAATTAATAAAAACCTGTGGACCAGCTCATTTGTGCTGAATGTTGGTGGGCTTAGTTTATTATTGATGGCCCTGTTTTATTATATTATTGACGTTTTGGGCTATGTAAAATGGGCATTCTTTTTTCAGGTGATCGGCATGAATTCCATCCTCATCTATATGTCTAAGCGGTTTATTGATTGGAATTATACCAATAGCGCATTTTTTAACTGGCTGTTTCAATTAGTTGGCGGGCCGTATAACCTGGTGGTTATGGCTGTTACTTATTTGCTCATCAAGTGGATATTCCTTTATATCATGTATCAGAAGAAGATCTTTTTACGAGTTTAGGCAGTGTTGGCGGCGGTCATCTATTTTTCGGTGTTTTAATATAAAACACGAAGTATAAGGTAATTGATAAAACTTATAGGAATAATCGGTATTTTTGAGGATACTAATCAACAATAGCTATGTCAGGAATCAACAAGGTCATCCTGGTCGGTCATTTAGGGAAAGACCCAGAGTTTAAATATTTGCAGGATCAGGCGGCAGTATTAAGTTTCCCGCTTGCTACTTCCGAATATATAATCAAAAACGGTATCAAGACTGAGCAAACGGAGTGGCATAATATTGTGATGTGGCGGTCGCTGGCCGAGGCTGGTAAAAAGATGCTGCGTAAAGGTAAACTGGTTTATATAGAAGGGAAATGCCATACGCGCTCTTTCGAGGATAAGGAAGGCATAAAACGTTATATAACAGAGATCAATGCGGAAACCTTTACGATGTTGGGCCGCACCAGTGATTTTGAAAAGGATGAGGTGCTGACAAACGAAAGCCGTTCAGAAAAATAGCTTTTACCTTTTTTCGCTCAACTCCTCTATCGCCAGCAGTATCAATTGTTCGTCCCCCGCCATCAGTATAGTACGGGCGTTCAGGTACAGTTCGCGCTTGCCGGTTCTTAGAGAGTTATAAGTCACCTTAAAGTCTTCCATCGCCATTTTTTCGGGGAGGATACGTTCCAACAGTTTTTTCAATTGGGGAATGTTCCACTCACCGTTACCAAGTTCGTACAGCAATCGTCCCTCCACTTCTTTTTCGTTCAGCTTAAATTTTAAATAAAAACTGCGGCTGGCACGTTTAACACGCAATTCCTGATCAATAACCAGCAATGGGTCACGAATGGTATTCACTATTGCTTCGGTATAAAGGCGGGCGTTATTCAGCTGCTCGTTCCGGTCTATCAGTTCCTTGTTTACAATAATTATCTCTTCATTGGTGCTTTGCAGTTCTTCTTTCGATGTTTCCAGTTCCTCGTTCAGGCTTTGCTGCTCTTCGCCGGCCGAAAGTAATTCTTCGTTATAGCTCTGTAATTTTTCGTTCGCGGTTTCCTGTTCCTCTGTGATCATGCGCATATTGGCGCGTGTTTGGATAAGCTCTCTTTCAAGATGTTCAATACGCAAGGCTGCCCCGTCGTAAGAGTCGTCATCATGCAATCGGGGTGCTTCAAACATATTGGGCTGGATCCCCGTGGATGATGCCGGCTGGAAAACCACCAGGAAAAAAACATCATGTGCCGACGACAACGGCAGCGCCTGTAAATTCACAAAATGCTGCAGGTCGTTATACTTATAAGGTATGGCATATTTATAAGACGGTTCCAATGTTTTCTTCGCATTTAATAGTAGGCTCTGCAGTTCATACGCTATTTCCTCCCGGGCAATTTTAAGCAGGTTAAAGCTGGGTTTCCCTTTAGGCAGCGCTAACCAATGATCGGTTGTTCCTTTAAACTGGATGACATCAAATTTTTCGTTCACTAATACACAGGGCGGGGTGAGTTTTTCCAGTATGGCCTCTTCGGCCATTTCAAAAATATCTTTTTCTTCATCCTTGCGCAGGTCATCGTTCAGCTCCTTGAACATGGTTTCCCTGGCATATGATGTTACATCAAAGTAACGGCCAACCGGCCCTTTGCGGCGGTATAATTTGTCGGCTGCTTTAAAAGGGCTAAAAATATCGGTATGCCTGCCAATGGTTTCTGATTTACCAAGCCATAAAAAGCTGTCTTTGTTTAATGCGTAATGGAAAATGGTAAGCGCCTTAGCCTGCAATACAGGTTCAAGGTATATCATCACATTACGACAGCTCAACAGGTCGACCTTCGAAAAAGGCGGGTCCTTCAGTAAATTATGATGGGCAAACACGCAAATATCCCTGATAGATTTATTAACCTGGTAACTGCCATCCATTTTAGTGAAGAATTGTTGGATGCGCGACTGGCTCAGGCCCTCCATTTCGGCTGTGCGATACATGCCGGTACGTGCCTTGGTGATTGCCGTTTCAGAAATATCGGTCGCGAAGATCTGGATCTTCAACGCGGCAACCTTATCGCCTAACTGCTCATGCAGGCAAATAGCCATAGAATAGGCTTCTTCGCCCGTAGCGCAACCTGCTATCCAGATGCGCAGCGGTTCCTGCTTTTCGAGTTTGGGGCGCAGCAGTTCAGGTAACACTTCAGAGCAAACTACAGCAAACGTATCCGGGTCGCGGAAAAAGCTGGTGACCGAGATCAGCATATCGTTATACAAGGCATCCTGCTCGCCTTTGCTTTCCCTGAGTTTTTCGAGATATACTGATGGGCTTTCGGTTTTAGAGAGCGCCATCCGGCGGATGATGCGGCGCTTAAGCGTACTTGATTTATAATTTTGAAAGTCGACACCGCGCCGGGTCCGCAAAACAGCCAGTATCTGCTTAAAGATCTGATCTTCTGATTTAGCTATATCGCCTGAAATTGCGGCATCCGATTGAAAGAGCTTATTGACCTCGATCAGCCGCTCGGCAATTTTAGCCGGGGGCAACACAAAGTCAATAACGCCGGCCTTAACTGCGCTGCTGGGCATACTATCGAAATTGGCCGAACGATTATCCTGGGCAAACGTTAGTCCGCCGTATGATTTGATAACCTGCAGGCCCACCGTGCCATCGCTCAGCGCGCCCGAAAGAACAATACCCACCGCATAACTTTGATGCACCAGGCCCAGCGAAGAAAAGAACTGGTCTATAATATCATTTTTTTTATGGTTGTTGATACGCGGCTCCAGGTGCAGTACACCGTCGGTAGTGGTTACTACTTTGTTCTCGGGTACAATATACAGGCGATCAGGTTCTATCTTTACCAGGTCGGTAACTTGCTGCACTGGTATAGGCGAAACCCGCTCCAGTATTTCGGGCAGGATGCTTACGTGGTTAGGGCTTAAATGCTGGATAAAAACAAAAGCCATACCTGTTTTAGCGGGCAGAGCCTGTAAAAATTGCTTCATCGCCTCCAAACCACCTGCCGAAGCGCCGATACCTACAACCGGGAATAACACCGTAGAACTGGTGGTCTGTTTTTTATTTTTCGAGGTTGCCATAGTGTTGTCCGCTTACAACAATATTAAAAGTTTTAAAGTAAATAACAGCCTTTAATTTATCTTTTTAGCAGCAGCGCCATCACATCGCTAAGAGCTGAGGTAAAAATCGACCGGGCATATAGCAATACCAAAGGCTGGCAAGGCATCCGTATTTATTGTTAAAATCATCAAACAAATCGTTTTCTGCGTAGTTATAAATCATAGGTTATTTAATTTATAGGATAATTTATTATTTACAACTAAAATTCACTATTATGTTTCACCACGTAAAATCTTTACAATTTAACGCCCGGGTATCCAAACCCGACCCGCGTTTTGCCAATTTATTATTAGAGCAATTCGGCGGCGAAAATGGAGAGCTTGCGGCTGCAATGCAATATTTTACACAAGCATTTGGCGCTAAAAACCCGCATCCCGACAAGTACGATATGCTGATGGATATCGCCACCGAGGAGTTTAGCCACCTGGAAATTGTAGGCGCTACCATCCAGATGCTTTTAAAGGGAGTGAACGGCGAGTTAAAAGACGCTGCCGATCAGTCGGAGATCATGCAGGTGATGGATGGCAACGCTGCCAAGGAAAGCATTATTCATGCTGCACTATCGGCGAACCCGCAGTTCCCCATTATTACCGGTGGCGGCCCCACACCGCGCAATAGCCAGGGGATCCCATGGTGCGCCTCATACATTAACTCAAACGGCGACCTGACCGTCGACCTGCGCAGCAACCTGGCATCCGAGTCAAGAGCGAAGCTGGTTTATGAGCACTTAATGAAATTTACAGATGACCCGTACATCCATGAAACATTGTCTTTCCTGATGACCAGGGAAGTGACCCACTACAAAATGTTTGAAGCGGCGCTGGACAGTATCCAGCCTAATTTCCCGCCGGCTGTATTAGCCGCCGATCCGCGGTATTTACAACAGGCGTACAACCTCTCTGACGGTACCGTACGTGGCCCGTGGAACGAAGGCGAGATCAAAGGCATGGGTAAGGATTTCGTCTACATTGAAAACCCTATAGCTTATGTGAAACAAACCGAAGGACAGACCAAGTTGCCTGATGACTACAGCAAAGAACTGAAAGCAACCGAAAAACTGGACAAGGAGATGAGCGCTGTTAAAAGCGAAGAAGTTAAAAAAGCCGACCCGAAAGGCGTTGCGCAATGGAGCACTTACTAACCAAATAAACCAATGAATACTAAGGGGCCGCAAGGCCCTTTGGTATTTGATAGCGGCTGTATAGTTTTAGTAGCATCCGTCTGTATATGCGCATCACAACTTAAAGCTACTACCACTTATAAAGTGTACCTTTAGCCATTCCTTCCTCTAAATCACGATAAAATGGCTTCAAGATCAAACATGCGTTTATTCAACGGCCATTTAAAAATGGACAATGCTTCTGTACGGAAGATATTTTTGATGCAATTAAGCAACATTTATAGCATTAAAACTTACCTGGTTGCCAACCTGCCGGTTATGGCTAACAGCGCATCGTTTAAGGACCTTGAGCATGCTATATTAGAAAGCGTTGATGGCATAAGACTGCAACTGCTGCGCATGGATGTTATTTACCGGATCATTAACGAAACTTACCATCCGCGCCAGTGTGTGGGTGTGCGCGCGCTCACTATGGAGGCATACGTTACAAGCAAAGCACCCGGCATGTCTAAGCTTGAAACCGATCTTTACCTGCTTTATCACCTTAATGTTGTAGAGAGCCTGGAAATATCATGTTTTACGGCGCTGCATACGCTTGCGCTATCTATGCCCGAAGAAGATATGGCCCTTTTAATAAAGCAAAACCTGGATATGGCTAAGGATAATAAGGAGTTGTATGAAATGATAGCTAAGGAATACATTAATTAGCCGCAGCTAATCCACCACCACCCTCGCTCCATAGCGATCAACTACTATTTTCAAAAGGTAGAAAAAAATTCCTACTTTTATTTGCATGGTAGAAAAAAATTCCTACCTTTGTTTCATGAGTATGAAAAATGAGCGGCAAACGGTAGAGCCAACCAGGTCAGAACTGGAGATCCTGCAGGTATTGTGGAAGACCGGCCCGGCTACGGTACGCACTGTTAACGACGAGTTATTGAAGCAAAAGGAAGTGAATTACAGCACTACCTTAAAATTCATGCAGCTAATGGCCGAAAAGGGCCTGCTTAAACGCGACGACAGCCAGATGAAACATATTTATAGTGTGGTTGAGGCCGAAGAGAAAACCAAGGCGCACCTGCTGGATAAGTTTGTTGATACGATGTACAAAGGATCAGCCGGCAAGTTGGTAATGCAGCTGCTGGGCGATAAAACACCCTCGCGAAAAGAATTACAGGAGATAAAGGACCTGCTTAATAAACTCGAAGAATAGTTAACCTCACTTTAAAGCCAAGCCATGAAAGCAATCCCAGCCCATTATATTAATGCCATTTGCGATACGCTTATCCATTCTTTATGGCTGGGTATCTTACTTTCTGTAGCGGCAGGCTTGATGGTGCTGTGCACCCGCAAGGCAAGCCCGCAGATAAGGTATAACTTGTTGCTTACGGGATTAGGCTTATTTGCCGGATCGGTACTGTTTATATTCTTAAGGCAGTTATTGGCAACCGAGCCAAGCTTAAGCTTAACTGCCGCTCCGCCGGTTAGCCTGCCTGCATTTGCATCAACACCAATAAATGCTAAGCCAGGCAATTGGGCTGATATCACCTTATTGCTGCGCACACATGCCAATGCCATTGTACTTATTTGGCTGGCAATTGTTTTGGCCAGGACATTGCAACTTCTTACGGGCCTGCAAAGCCTGTATTTTTTACGCCGCAGGCATATCACCGCAATAAGCCGCGAGTGGGAAGAACGGGTAAAGGTGCTTGCCTTGCAATTAGGTATTAAGCGCATGATAAGTATAGCCGAATCTGGTTTAGCTAAGGTGCCTATAGTAGTTGGCCATTTAAAGCCACTTATCCTCATCCCCGCCGGTTTGATCACCGCCATGCCGCCTGCCGGCATAGAAGCAATGCTGATCCATGAATTGGCCCACATCCGCCGGCGCGATTATTTGGTGAATTTGCTGGTTAGCAGTGTGGAGATCGTTTTCTTCTTCAATCCGGCTGTGCTTTGGGTGGCATCACTTATCCGCGAAGAGCGCGAGAACTGTTGCGACGATATTGCACTGGCCCATACCGGCAGTAAATCAGCTTATATTAATGCCCTGGTAGCCTGTCATGAATATCAATTAACAGCACCTGCCTATGCCATGGCCTTTAGCGGCCGTAAGGACAATTTATTAGGGCGCGTAAAGCGGATGCTATCAAACAGCAACCCATCTTTGAATATCATTGAACGTGCCGTATTAGCTGTCGGATTGTTAACAGCTGTTTTGTTTACTGCCGCTTTCTCTAATGCCGATAAATTACAAAAACTGGTAGCTAAGGTGGCACATCCGGCAGTCATTAAAGCTGACCCGATCACTCCAGTTGTATCTATACGTACAGCCCAGGCAAACCTGCGGACAAGCCAGACAAATCTGCGAACAAGTAAAGCAAACCTACGGACAAGCCGGGCTAATATCCGGACAAGCCAGGCCAATCTTCGAACGAGCAAAGCTAATATCAGGACTGGCGAGGCAAACCTACGGACAAGTCAGTACAATTTGCAGCATCAGGCTTATGCAGCAACTCCTTACCCGGTTAATTACAAACCTTATAACGACGATACCAACCGCGAAAAGTTAACCGCTGCTTTGATAGCAGATGGCGTCATAAACAAGAAGGAAGACCTGCGGTCTTTCAAGTTAAGCGATAAAGAATTTATCGTAAATGACGAAAAAATACCCGACGAAATCTATCAGAAATACAGGAAAGCTTTTGTAAAATCCCCGGAACCAGGTAAAAAGGGAAGCTGGTCATGGATGTTTAATTACGATGAGAAAACAACTAAAATTAACCTACCCGATTCATCCTTAAATTTAGCCTTAGCATTTAACGCTTAACATCACTACCTATGAAATTAACGATCACGGCTTTTTTAGCCGCCTGGCTATTTATTGCGCCAATTTTTGTAAAAGCCCAAAGCGGCTTACAGCTTACCGGCAAGGTGCTGAACGCAGATAAAAAAGCATTAGACGGCGCCACAGTTTACCTGCTAAAAGCGCAGGATTCTACCCTGGTAAAGACAGCCCTGGCTGACGCGACAGGTAATTATAGCTTCCAAAAACTCGGGAGCGGTGACTACAGGCTGTCGGTAAGCATGATGGGGTACCAGCCTTACAAAAGCGCCACTTTTACCTTGCAACAAAATAAAATAATGGAACCAATTGTGCTGGTAATTTCAGGCACCGAGCTAAAAACGGTTAACGTAACAGCGCAGCGCCCTTTTGTAGAGCAAAAGATTGACCGGACGGTAGTAAACCCCGAAGCGCTGATAAGCAATGCAGGCGGTACAGCATTGGATGTACTGGAAAAGGCGCCCGGCGTTATAATAGACCAAAACGGCGGCGTGACACTGAAAGGTAAGGGCGTGACCATTTTTATTGATGATAAGCCTACCTATCTTTCCGGTGCCGATCTGCAAAACTATCTCCGTTCATTAAGCGCGGCGGGTATTGATCAATTAGAGTTAATGACTAATCCGCCGGCAAAATATGATGCGGCCGGAAACGGCGGGGTGATCAACATCAGGACAAAAAGAAATAAAGTAAAAGGCTTTAACGGAGGCGTAAATCTTAATTATATCCAGGGCAAATTTGCCAGAACCAGCAACAATTTTAATTTTAATTACCGTACCGGGAAACTAAATGTATTTGGCAACCTAAGCTATAACTATAATAATTCATTTACTGATCTTACCATTAACCGGCATTTCTTTGACGCCGCAGGTAATCTGCTGAGTAACTTTATGCAAAGTTCGTATATCCGCAATACCGGCACTAATCGCCTGGCTAAGATCGGTGCAGATTATTACCTGTCAGAAAAAAGCACGCTGGGGATTAACCTTACCGGCATGTACAACACGCATAACACGGTTACTCCGGTAACCAGCCGTTTTTCTAACGCGGCCGGCACACCTGACTCTACCGTACTTGCCGACAATAATCAGCTTGACAAGTTCCGCAACCTTGGCGCAAACCTAAACTACAGGCACCAGTACAAAAAAGATGGCCCACAGCTTAGCGCAGATCTGGATTACCTTAATTATTATACCCGCAATGAGCAGTCGTTTGATAACCGTAGCTTTTTGGCCAATGGCAGTCCCAAAGGCAGCGATCTGCTAACCGGCTCCTTACCCGCGCATATCAATATTTATTCGGGCAAGGTTGATTACGAACATCCATTGACCGGTGGGCTTAAACTTGCCGCCGGCCTCAAATCAAGTTATACGCATACTGATAACGTGGCCGATTATTTTTATACTACGGGTGGTACAACAACACCCGATTATGGCAAAACCAATCATTTTCTGTACAAGGAAAACATCAATGCGGCTTATTTGAATGCCTCGCGGGATTTTAAACGCTTTTCGTTCCAGGCAGGGCTGCGTTTGGAGAATACGGTTTCAGACGGGCATCAGTTGGGCAATGCGCAAAAGGCCGATTCAAGTTTCCGCCGCAACTACACCAGTTTGTTCCCAACCTTATACCTGCAATACAAGGCAGATACTGCAGGACGCAACACTATAAGCCTTAATTATGGCCGGCGTATAGACCGCCCATATTACCAGGACCTGAACCCGTTCTTATCGCCATTAGACAAGTTTACCTATTACACCGGCAATCCATTTCTGAGGCCATCATTTACAGATAATATTGAATTATCGCACACGTATAACAACCGGTATACAACTACTTTTAGTTACAGCAGCACGCGCGACAATGTTGATGAAACCATCGAGATAGTGAATGGCATTTATTACAGCCGGCCAGGCAATATCGGGAAGTATACAGAGATGACCTTATCTTTCGACGGCAGCTTCGACCCGGCCAAGTGGCTCAACATCCAGTTTCACGGTCATGCGGCCCAGATCCACACAGTAAGTGATTTTTATACCGGGACGCTGGACACTAAGGGAACTTATTATTTTGTAAGACCGGTATTTAGCTTTAAGCCCGGCAAGGACTGGACGCTGCAATTAGACGGCGGTTACCAAAGCAAGATCACCACAGCCCAGTTTGTTATCGAGGGCAAAGGGAAAGTTAACGCTGCCATAGCCAAAAAACTGTCGTCGGCAGCGACGCTTAAACTGGTAGTTAATGACATGTTTTACACCTTTGCCACCAATGGCACTATTAATAACCTGAGCCGCACAACAGCCAACTGGACAAACATTAACGACTCGCGGACCGCAGTGTTATCCCTATCCTACCGCTTTGGTAAAACTATTTCTGATCAGCGCAAACATGAAGCCAATGGGGCAGAAAGCGAACAAAACCGGGTGAAGAACTAACTAATTGCAGTGATACTAAAATAAAAAAGAGGTTCTCGTTCCCTCGGGAGCAGATGGGAAGGATGAACCTCTATTTAAATCACACTTTAATCTTAATTCTTTAAACTCAACTCTTTAGTTTGCATCATTTTGCGCAGGTTGTTTAGCGCGTAACGCATGCGGCCAAGGGCGGTGTTTATACTCACATCGGTAATGTCGGCAATTTCTTTAAAGCTCATGTCGCCAAAATGGCGCATAATCAACACTTCTTTTTGTTCAGACGGTAAAAGTTGTATCAGTGTTTTCAGGTCCTTATGAGTTTGTTCGCGCACCATGCGGTCCTCGGTGCTCTCATCGTAGTTGCCAAGAACCTCAAAAATATCAAAATCGTCGCCGTTGCTTACCATAGGGGCGCGCTTTTCGCGGCGAAAATGGTCAATAACCAAATTGTGGGCAATACGGGTTACCCAAGGTAAAAACTTGCCTTCTTCGTTGTATTTACCGGCTCTAAGTGTATTAATAACTTTAATAAACGTGTCCTGAAAAATATCTTCGGCCAGGAAATCATCCTTAACCAGCAAGTAAATAGAAGTGTAAATTTTAGTTTGGTAACGGCGAATTAGCTCCACTAACCCCTTTTCGTCGCCGCCAATGTACAGATGGATTAGATCCTGATCACTTTGCAATTGAAAATCCATATAAAGCGTTTACTTTAACTTAGTTTAAATTAATTTGTTAAGTATAGCTTTTAATCGATATAGATCCTCCTTAGGGGTTTGTTAATTTAATGTTACACCAAATAAAACAAATTCCGCGGTAAAAAACAAATAATTTTTTTGTGTCATAATAATTATTGCCTTACAATGTTATTTGGATACTGCTAAATATTTTAGGATTTTTGCACTTTCAAAAAATACGGTTCGATTATTGGCTATATGCTCTTAGACGTTATCTTTTATAAAGGTTTAATCCCTAACAAACAATAATTTATACGATATACGGTAGTCGGACGGCTACAGATTTTACGATATACAAATGATCAACGAAGCAGACAAGGATCCTAAAAAACACATTATTATAAAGGGCACACGGGTACATAACCTTAAAAACCTTGATGTGGCCATACCTAAAAACAAGCTGGTGGTAGTAACCGGCATGTCGGGCTCGGGTAAATCATCGCTTGCTTTTGATACTTTATATGCCGAGGGCCAGCGCCGTTATGTAGAGAGTTTATCTGCCTATGCGCGCCAGTTTTTGGGCCGGATGAACAAGCCCGACGTTGATTATATAAAAGGTATTGCCCCCGCTATTGCTATCGAGCAAAAAGTAATTACCTCTAACCCTCGATCAACCGTGGGCACATCAACCGAGATCTATGATTATTTAAAGCTGCTGTTTTCGCGCATCGGTAAAACTATATCGCCGGTATCGGGCGGTGTGGTTAAGAAGGATTCTGTTACCGATGTCATCAATTTTATCATGACCCTGCCTAATGAAACACAGGCCACCATACTTTGCCCGCTATATCCGCACAACAACCGCAGCTTAAAAGAAGAGCTGGCGGTACTGATGCAAAAAGGTTTTGTGAGGATTGAATACCAGGGCAAGATCTCGCGGATTGAAACCTTGCTTGAAGAAGAAGGATTAGATAATACCGTTTGGGATAATACCGAAGAAAGTGAAGTTATAGACCGCGACCGTTATAAGGACCATGCGGTACATATTGTTATAGACCGGATCACTAAAGACAATTCGGACGAAACCATGAGCCGCCTGGGCGACTCGGTACAGACCGCGTTTTTTGAAGGTAAAGGCGATTGTTACGTACGATATGAAGCCCCACCCAAACCCTCCCCGGAAGGAAGGGCTTCAGAATTAAAAGTCTCCCCTGCCGGGGGAGATTTAGAGGGGGCTGCAGAACGTTTCTTCTGCGACCGCTTTGAGCTTGACGGGATAAAATTTGAAGAACCCACACCAAACTTCTTCAGTTTTAATAACCCTTATGGCGCCTGTAAACGCTGCGAGGGCTACGGTAAGGTTATCGGCATTGATGAGGACCTGGTTATCCCCGATAAAAGCAAATCGGTTTATGATGGTGCTATTGCCCCGTGGCGCGGCGAGAAGATGCGCGAATGGAACGATGTACTGGTAAAAAATGCTTTAAAATTTGATTTTCCTATCCATCGCCAATACAACCAGCTTACTAAAAAAGAGCAGGAGCTATTATGGAAAGGCAATAAATATTTCCGTGGCCTTGACGAGTTTTTTAAGGAGATGGAAGCGCAGACCTATAAAATTCAGTACCGGGTTATGCTGTCGCGGTACCGGGGCAAAACAACCTGCCCTGAGTGCAAGGGAAGCCGCCTGCGCCATGATGCTACCTATGTTAAGATAAACGACCATTCTATAACCGACGTTGTTTTAATGGCTTTAGATAAAGCACAGGAGTTTTTCCAGGGCCTTGAATTAAGCCCTACGGATGTTACTGTGGGCAAACGTTTATTAACCGAGATCACCAACCGATTGATCTTTTTAAATGATGTTGGCTTAAGCTATTTAACGCTAAACAGGTTATCGAATACATTATCAGGCGGCGAGTCGCAACGGATCAATTTGGCTACCTCGTTAGGCAGTAGTTTAGTGGGATCGATATATGTATTGGACGAGCCAAGTATTGGTTTGCATCCACGCGATACGCAACGTTTAATTACGGTTTTAAAATCCTTACGTGATGTTGGTAATACCGTTTTGGTAGTTGAGCACGAAGAGGAAATAATGAAAGCTGCCGACCATATTATTGATATTGGCCCCGCTGCCGGCACCCATGGCGGCGAGCTGATATTTAGCGGTACTTATGACGAAATTATAAAAGACGACAATAGCCTTACCGGCAAATACCTAAGCGGCAAGGAAGAAATTGCCATACCAGGCAGTCGGCGTAAATGGAACGATTTTATCGAGATAAAAGGCGCGCGCGAAAACAACCTGCAGCATGTTACGGCAAAATTTCCGTTAGGGGTATTTACCGCGGTTACCGGGGTATCAGGCTCGGGTAAAACAAGTTTGGTAAAACGCATTTTGGCCCCTGCCCTGCAAAAAGTATTGGGCAATTATAACGGCGAACAAACCGGAAGCTATGACGCTATTGAAGGTGATTATAGCAAAATAGAACAGGTAGAGTTGGTGGACCAAAACCCCATAGGCCGCTCATCGCGCTCAAACCCGGTTACCTATGTTAAGGCCTGGGACGAGATCCGTAACCTGTATGCGGCACTTCCGGTTGCAAAGGCGGCGGGGCTTAAGCCATCAGCTTTCTCATTTAACGTTGAAGGTGGCCGTTGCGATGTTTGCCAGGGCGAAGGAGAGGTTAAGATAGAAATGCAGTTTATGGCTGATATCTTCCTGACCTGCGAAACCTGTGGCGGCAAGCGTTTTAAGCAACATATTTTAGATGTTACCTACAACGAAAAAAATGTTGCCGATGTACTAAGCATGACCATTGAAGAAGGCCTGGAGTTTTTTGCCAACGAACCTAAGATCGTTGCCAAAATAAAACCGCTGATGGATGTTGGGTTGGGCTATGTGCAATTGGGTCAATCGTCAAACACACTATCGGGTGGCGAGGCACAGCGGATCAAGCTGGCATCCTTCCTAGTTAAGGGCAACAATCCGCATAAAACCTTATTTATTTTTGACGAGCCTACCACAGGCCTGCACTTTGCCGATATTAAGAAGCTGCTTAAATCATTCGACGCACTATTGGCGCATGGTAACACCATTATCGTAATTGAACATAACATGGACGTGATAAAATGCGCCGACTGGGTTATTGACATAGGCCCCGAAGGTGGTGACCGTGGTGGTAAAGTTATGTTTGAAGGTTTGCCTGAAGATCTGATAAAAGTTAAGGACAGCTATACCGGGAAGTTTTTGGCGGATAGGTTTTAATCATTCTTGTCTTTCCATATCATCGGTTTGATCAGTGTCGTCAACCTTAAATATTTTCTTGAGTTTTTTTATTTGCTGTAGCCGGTTAAAATATTCATCAAATAAATATGCCGGAAAAAAGCCTGTCATCCATAGAGCAATTTCTCCAAAGCTTGATAAATTTAAGGGCAATGATAGAAAGGCTGATATTATTAAAGCTATAAATCCTACAAAAGAATAATAATTAGCCTGTCTTACTTTTAATATATACCCATCTTCTCTATAATTTCGCTTAAAGGCAAAGGTTAAAATGGGAAACCAAAAAAGATAAAACAGCATTTTCTGCCAAGTGGTTAAATCTACTTCTATATTGTTTACAATGAAAGTATTTACCTCGTCTAATATTTCCTCTTTGTAATTTTTTACATCTTCTTCAGATGGACTTCTTTTTGCAAGTTCTTCTATGGCGACGGTTACAGCGAGATCAGTATAGCTAAACTTATTATCCAAGATATTCATTAGCTCACTGGTTGATAGCGTAGCATATTTTCTCTGAAGATCTTCCTTTGTAACCATAGCTGATAAGTGCTTTGTATTAAATTAATAACCATTTAACGGCAAAAACTGATAACTATACCTGTAAACACCATCGCTAAATTCAAAGGTGACTGTAAATTTTTGCTTTATTGGTTTACCATCTGCTGTTGCAGGATTCAACTTAGGCAATCTTTTAAGCTGGTTAATTAACCCCTGGGATATGGTCATATTCAATGCATTATTAGACGCCAGGTTTACGATATGCCCGGTTTCATCAATATCTCCATTAATAGTAAAAGTGTTTTGATAAGATTTCAGATCTGTCCTTTCCAGGTAAGGCGTAATAACCCTTGCAATTTCCTCGGTGAAGGTTTGCATACCATTGTCATATTGGGCGTTTACCAGATGCTTTTGTTTAACACCTCCACAAGGCACCGCCGATGCACGCATATTTTCGGCATTGATGAACGGGAATAGTTCGGGCGGTAAAAGCTCCAGTTTAGGCACGTCATTGTATTCACCTAAAACTCCTTTTCCTCCTTGAAATAATCCATTTTTATAATGCTCTACTACTTTGTCTGTATTGGTAGCATCATCGGTAAGTCGGGCGCGCCAGGTACCGTCAGGCTTACCATCAACCAGTTTCCCTTTCCAATAAATCCCATTAAGATCTGCAATATATGTTCCCTTTCCGATATCAACAGTCTTTGCACCCTTGGCATCCCAGGCTTCGATAATTCTTATATCGTTTCCGTTGGTTTCAAATACGAGCTTAGGCTTGCTGTTTTCATAATAAACTTCCCATTTGCCATCATATATATTATTCTTAAAATTACCCTTGGCCTGTAAATTTCCATTCAGATACCGGGTGATAAAATAACCATCTTTTATACCATCAATTGTATATGTTCCTTCAGCAACTGTCAGTTTTGGGTTTTCAACACTAACGTCTTTAAAAGATCCATAAAAAAAGTGCTGATACCGGTTATAATGTCCGTAGCGAATAATTTGGCGGCATGATCCCTCTGTCAACTCATAATCACTATTCATACTCAAATTAATACTATCCTGCCCTATAAATTTAACCTGAACGGTATGGTTAGAGAAACTTGCTTCTCTCTTATTGACATCTGATTGCGCCAGGACGGCCACCGAACACGATAATACGCCAAACATTGTTAAAAGAAATTTCATGATAGGTTATTTATACTGCAAACTAAAGATTTTTTATATCATTATCAATTCCGCCGCATATAAAACATTACACTGTCAAATCAATAATTCCCTCAATCAATAATTCATTAATTAACTACTTTAGCATTAATGAATAAATTGATTGGTGGCCTGGGTTTTTTGTTACTGCTATGCATGGCTTTCACGGCCTGCAAACAAGACGATAGCAACCGGCACCAAACCGTTTTCAATATTAATTTAGATGAGGGCCTTACCTCGCTCGACCCTGCCTTTTGCCGTAACCACAATACCATCTGGATGGATAACCAGATCTATAATGGACTGGTGCAGATAAACGATAGCTTAAAAACTTCGCCCTGTATTGCCAAAAGCTGGGAGATCTCGGCTGATGGCAAGATCTATACTTTCCATTTGCGTAATGATGTCAGTTTCCAGGACCATGCTCGTTTTAAAAACGGTTTGGGCCGCAAAGTTGTAGCCAATGATTTTATATATAGCTTTAGCCGGCTGATAGACCCGAAAGTAGCCTCGTCCGGCTCATGGATCTTTAGCGATAAGGTGGTGGGCAAGCAGGCTTTTGAGGCTGTTAATGACAGTACGCTTCGTATAACTTTAAAGCAGCCGTTTGCGCCTTTTATAAGTATGCTTACGGCGCAATACTGCTCGGTAGTGCCGCATGAGGTGGTTGATTTTTATGGGAAGGATTTCCGCAGCCACCCGGTGGGTACCGGTCCGTTTAAGTTTAAGTACTGGAAAGAGGGCGAAGTAATGGTGCTGCTTAAAAACGAGAAGTATTGGGAGAAGGATAGTACCGGCCATCCCCTGCCCTACCTTGATGCCATGCGCGCCACTTTTATAGACGATAAGCAAACCTCGTTTATGGAGTTCATCAAAAAGAACCTCGACTTTTTTAATGACATAGATGGCAGCTACCGCGATGATATCCTGACCAAATCCGGCCATATCACTCAAAAATATAAAGGGAAGTTTGTACTGCAAACCGGGCCCTATTTAAATACCATGTACCTGGGCATGCTGGTTGATACCAGCCTGGCTATCGTAAAAAACTCACCGTTGCGGATGGTAAAGATAAGGCAGGCCATTAACTATGCCATTGATAAGCAAAAGCTGATAAAATACCTGCGCAATAGTTTGGGCACGCCGGGTAATGAGGGCTTCGTTCCGGCGGGGATGCCGGGTTTTAGCGAGAGTGATGTTAAAGGCTACAGCTACAACCCCGCCAAAAGCCGGCAGCTACTGGCCCAGGCCGGTTACCCCGATGGCAGGAACATGCCCGTTATTACCCTTACCACCACCGTTGCCTACCATAACCTGATAGAATATGTACAAAGCGAACTGGAACGTGCCGGCATAAAAACCAAAATAGAAGTAACCCAGGGTGCCAGCCTGCGCGAAATGGTAGCTAAGAACGGCATTAACTTTTTTTACGGATCATGGATTGCTGATTACCCGGATGGCGAGAATTACCTGTCGCTGTTCTACTCAAAAAATAAGATCCCATTTGGGCCAAACTATACCGGCTTTAGCAATGCCGAATTTGATAAACTTTTTGAGCAGGCCTACCACGTAAAAAGCGACGAAGAACGTTATGCCCTTTATCATAAAATGGATAATATCGTTATGAGCAATGCGCCGGTGGTGGTGCTGTATTATGATAAGCGGGTTAATTTGTATCAGAATAATATTAGCGGGTATAGTTTGAACGCGCAGAATTTGTTGACGTTGAAGAGAGTCCGGAAGTCGGTAAGTCGGTAAAGTACGAAAGATTGCGCAATGCCCGCGTTAGGGGCAGTAGCGGATACCGGCCCCGAGCCTAAGGCCTTGCGTAGTATGAGCGGATGACCCGGGCCGCAGGCAACGCCCAAATAAGTAATGAGTTTGCGTGATGTGTGATAAGCAACTGTCCGTCCGCAAAGGGGCGAGACACCCAAAAACAGCCGGATACAAAAACGGCGACCCGATAAAATCAAGTCGCCGTTAATATAAAACCTTTTAGCTTTCAGCTTTCGCCTCAAACTAAACCATTTGCCTTCTGATAATATTAAGCGCACCACCTGCTTTAAACCACTCTATCTGCTGTGCATTGTAAGTGTGGTTAACCGGGAATTGTTCGGTAGTACCATCCTGGTGATGCAACACAACGGTTAACTGTTTGCCCGGGGCAAAGGTGGTTAAACCGGTGATGTCAATTTTATCATCCTCCTGGATCTTTTCGTAATCGTTACTATCGGCAAAGGTTATGCCCAGCATACCTTGTTTCTTTAAGTTGGTCTCGTGGATACGGGCGAACGATTTCACCAATATGGCGCGTACGCCTAAGTGGCGTGGCTCCATAGCCGCGTGCTCGCGCGATGAACCTTCCCCATAGTTCTCGTCGCCTACTACTATACTGCCTATGCCATGCGCTTTATAATCGCGCTGGGTGGCAGGTACCGGGCCGTATTCGCCGGTTAATTCGTTTTTAACAGTATCGGCTAAGTTGTTAAAGTAGTTAATGGCACCAATCAGCATGTTATTGCTGATATTATCCAGGTGACCACGAAACTTCAACCACGGGCCGGCCATTGATATGTGGTCGGTAGTACATTTACCTTTGGCTTTAATTAACAGTTTCAAACCGGTAATATCTGTACCCTCCCACGGCTTAAACGGATCAAGCAATTGCAGGCGCGACGAAGCCGGATCAACCTTAACCACAACCTGGCTGCCATCCTCGGCAGGGGCCTGGTAACCGGCATCTTCAACCGCGTAACCTCTAACCGGCATTTCAATACCCAGTGGCTCGTCCAATTTTACCTGCTCGCCTTTTTCGTTGGTCAGGTAATCTGTTAACGGGTTAAATGTAAGGTCGCCGGCAATAACCAACGCGGTCACCACTTCGGGCGACGCTACGAAAGCGTGTGTATTTGGGTTACCGTCCTGGCGCTTAGCAAAGTTACGGTTAAACGAAGTAATGATAGAGTTACGGCGCGTAGGGTCGTCGGTATGACGGGCCCACTGGCCGATACACGGACCGCAGGCATTAGCCAACACCACGCCGCCCATTTTACCGAAGGTATCTAAATAACCATCGCGCTCAACAGTGTAACGCACCAGCTCAGAGCCGGGGGTAATGGTAAATTCGGCTTTAACTTTTAACCCTTTATCAATAGCCTGTTTGGCGATAGACGCCGAACGGGTAATATCTTCGTATGATGAGTTGGTACATGAACCTATCAAACCAACTTCTAAAACTTCAGGCCAGCCATTCTCTCTAACCGCGGTAGCGAATTTAGATATCGGCCATGCCAGATCAGGTGTAAACGGACCGTTAATATGCGGCTCCAGTTCGCTCAGGTTAATTTCAATCACCTGGTCAAAATATTGCTCAGGGTTAGCGTAAACCTCAGGGTCGCCGGTTAAATGTTCGGCAACAGCGTCGGCAGCGTCGGCAATCTCGGCACGTTTGGTACCGCGCAGGTAAGTGGCTATCTTATCGTCATAACCAAATACCGATGTGGTAGCGCCAATCTCGGCACCCATGTTACAAATGGTACCCTTACCTGTAGCAGAAAGCGATTGCGCGCCTTCGCCAAAATATTCAACTATAGCACCGGTACCACCTTTAACGGTAAGTATGCCGGCAACTTTTAAAATAACGTCTTTAGCCGATGTCCAGCCCGAAAGCTTACCGGTTAACTTCACACCTATCAGCTTAGGGAATTTTAGCTCCCATGGCAGTCCGGCCATTACGTCGCAGGCATCGGCACCGCCAACACCGATAGCAACCATACCCAAACCACCTGCGTTAGGCGTGTGGCTATCAGTACCTATCATCATACCACCCGGGAAAGCGTAGTTCTCCAAAACAACCTGGTGAATAATGCCCGCTCCGGCTTTCCAGAAACCAATACCGTACTTGTCACTAACCGACGCCAGGAAATCATAAACCTCGCGGTTTACGTCAATAGCAGTATGCAGATCCTCAACAGCGCCAACTTTAGCCTGGATCAGGTGATCGCAATGTACCGTAGACGGCACAGCAACCTGCGGACGGCCGGCCTGCATAAACTGCAACAGCGCCATTTGCGCGGTAGCATCCTGCATAGCCACACGGTCGGGCGCGAAGTCAACGTAATCAACCCCACGGCCATAGGCTGTTTTGGCATCACCCTCGCTTAAGTGAGCATATAATATTTTTTCGGTTAATGTTAGGTGTTTACCTGTGGCGGTACGCGCAGCCGCAATACGGATGCTGTAACGATCGTAAACCTTTTTGATCATGTCTAAATCAAAAGCCATCTTGAGTAGTATTTAGTGTAAGCAGAAAAACTGGTGTACCCATGTATTTTAAGCATTAAACCGCATAAAATAAACAGGTGCCGCGAATTTACAAAATATAACGTTAAACCGAAGTAGCTGGTTTGTCACAATGTTATTTGGATAGGTTCTAAATTGGGGAGGTGAGTGATGGGTGGTGAGTAGTGAGTGGTAGCGGGTTAACAACCGAATAGTAAATGAGACTCATAACTCACCACTCATAACTATTATGGCGTTGCCTGCGGCCAGGCTTTCCGCTCATACGGCTGCAAGCCTTAGGCGCGAAGAGGGCCGGTATCCGCTGCAATCCTTAACGCGGCTGACGCACATTCCCTGTATGTCGTCAACTGGTGGTTGAAAAAATACAATATTTATATATCCAAATCAACTTTATCAAAAACAACTTTTGAAACGCCCTTTGAGTAGTCACGATTATATTCTTTTGAAGGTATATAACTTAAAGCCATTTCGGGGTATTTAAGCCAGAGTTCAAATAGCGTTATGGCAGAAGTCTTTGACCCCAATGAATTTAATATAACATTGTAATTTTCTAAGTAACTTGAATTTGTTCCAGGCTCGATTGATTGAAGTTTATTTATTATACTGTTGGAGGCTAATTCAACGTCATATGCATCGTATTCATATAGCATTGTTATATTGTATTTTTCTTTACAAAGTAATTTGCACTCATCAAAATTTGCTTTATTCCTAGCATCACTTGTATGTTGAAAGAAAAGTATCGTTTGTTTAGGCTCAAAATTAAATATTAAATTATCCAACCTTTGAATGTCATAACCGGCAGTGATGACTAATAAGGTCGGGGTTCCGAGCTTTGCGATTCCAGACATTTTATAAAGTAATCTTGGCCTATCAGGATCGCGACTAATCCACGAAGGGTAATTTTGAGGTTTATAATATATGAAATGCGTAGGGCATTTGTATTTCTTACAATTAAACAACGTGACCCAAATACTTTCACGAGGCATTGTAGAAATATCTACAAGTATGTTTTTTCCTATGCAATGGGTTTCAAAAACACTTCGGTAAACAACCCAATTAAGTTCTGGTTTTAGTTCTAAATTTATTAAAGTTAGGTTTTCTTTTAGTAATTCTTTGGCTTTAAATAAATGGTCAGCTTTCCACAATTCCGTTTTTATATTATTGTAGTAAAATAGTATAACCTTAGATGGGTTATAAACGTCCATGTTATTTTTCAAGCCAATTAAAAACCGGTCTTCCCAACTTAATACTGCTATTAAAACATCAGTTTTCATTGTTAAATAGTGTGTGTTGTTTTTCCTCGTTTGAATTGATCTTTTTATTATTTACTGCAGCATTATAAAGTTCTATAGCTTTTATAGAAACTCTTGCATGCTGTCCCACGACATCTAAACCCCTGATAGGTAATAAAAGTCTATTAGGAACATAATATATTTCGCGTTCTCCAATTTCTTTTGCAGAAGAAACCCTATCATATAAAATTTGCGCTTCTTTAGATATCCTTAATAATTCATCTAGTTCAGCCAATTTAGTTTCATTCAAATCATTACGTGCAGATATGGTAAAAGTAATAGCCCTGGGTTCAGATACATCTGAAAGTAAACGCTCCTTAAATAATATTACCAAACCGTCGAAAAGATTCTTGATTTGATTACCTTGGGTTGTTGAACATCCATCTATATTGTTAAAGAGATCATTTTCTATTTTGTTCCACAATTCTTGACTTTTTTCTTTAATAACCTCATCTTGATATGATGGCTTAATAAGCGTAACTGTGTTTTGTTTTTTATTTTTAGTCTTTTTATTCTCTAATGAAGAAAATTCTTTATCATACATCCAATAGCATGGATAAAGTAGATTTCTAACAACACCTGTAGATAAATTTACAATTGTTTCCCAACCGGAGTATTGAGGTAAATTGGCATGAGCGGGGCGACTTTTGAAATATTCTGCTCTCGCATATTTATAAACATGGTCAGCGATTTTCTTTTGATTTTTGTCCTCCTTTGAAAATATTGACTCAGCCCTTTTTCTAACCCTTTCTTCACAAATCTTAAATTCTTCTGCTACTTTCGGATTAATTGGGAAAAACTTTTCTGGTTCACTATTTATTATCCCAAATTTTTCTAGTCTTCTGGAAACTATGTCTTTTGCTAACTGTCCAAAATCAGAAAATTTATTTTGGTAAGGCTTTTCCATATCTATTTTTAGAAAATCATGTCCCTCTAAAATGGAGCTACCAGAAGCAGTTACATACGTATGGCTTCTAACTTTCGCTACAGCTACTTTAAAGCTAAAATCAGAATGATCTCTGTATGCAATCCATGAATTCAAGCATTTTGCCTGCATGGCATTTAAATCATGTGCATCATCTATTAAAAACAAAAAATGAGAGTTACTAAATTTTTCTATACTTTTTATGATACGTAAAAGAGGTATAATCAGCGAGTAAAATGAAACACATTTATCACTAAAATTATCTTCACTTGTATTAATTTGATATTGAGTTTCACTATTTAACTTTTGAAAATATTTAGACAACCCATTAAACAAAGAATAATCTATCGGCAGGTCGATATTTAAAATATAACTAAGATCAAGTCTTAATTCTTTTTCTTTCTCACTTGTGATAGTACATTCTATATCCGCAAGTACAGTCACCAATTCAAATGCAATTGCTAGAACAAAAAAATGTTCTGATATTACAGAAACCTTAAATGCATTATTTAATAACTCATATTCTTTTTTAAAGAATAAAGCATTTGTACAAGGTATATATACCCCTACTTTTGAATAATCAAACTGTTGATTTTCCTTTTTATATTTTAAGATTTGTTTTTGATATGAATTATACAGCAGAGTCATTGATTTACCACACCCTCTTTCCCCAACCAAAAAAATATTACGCCCTGATTGAATAAATCTTGAGTAATTATGATCTTCTACAAAATATTCGATTAATTCATCTGCAGCGAAATTGACAGCAGCTTCATATTCGAATGGATTGGCTGCCCTATTAATTTTCATTTAAAGATTCTTTTATAGAAGTAAAAACACTTTCGGGATCATATTTGCTATTATCTGAATAAAATTTAACAGAACTATCTTCGCCTGGTAAGACTAAGTCGTTAAGAATTATTTTGTTAATTCCGAGATTAATTTCAATCGATTTTGTCCCCTCACCATCTATTTCATTTTCTACCATAAAATTAAATGTGACATCAGTTTTCTTGAATGCCTCTAACCAGTCGCAATAATATTTACAATACTTTCTCTCTGCCTCCACTTTTAACATTCTTCCTATAGTAAAATGAAAAAGTTCAACAAATTCTTTATGAGTTTTTTCCGAAATAATACCATTTTTCGCATCAATTGAAAACCAATAAGTCAGGCAAATTCGTTCATTTTTTTTATCAATATTGACTCTCGTAATTTTAGCGTACTTATGGTAGATTATTGAATTTTCAGAATAAGGATAATTATAATATTTATTCATAAAAATAGAGGTCCGGTGTGGCCCTTCTGCTAACTCATCAGCTAGCCTTAATAACGCAGCACTTTTTTTAGAATAAATTTCACAGCCGAATAAATGTGGGGTCAATAAAGATAATTCATTCAAAGTATCTTTAGATCCGTCACTAGCAGTACCTGAGTGCTTACTGGCAACCGTCGGTACTAATGAGCGCTCCTCTTCAAATTCCGTCTTTTTATTTCGTATATAATCATAGATTTCTCTGATTACAGCAGCTTCGTGATGCTTCGTTCTGTCAACTGTTAGATTACCAACATCGTGAAATAAAATTAGCATGCAAATAAAGTATATTTGAATACCTTCTAGATTATCAATTTCCTTATCCAATAACTTATATGCATTATCCAGCACGTTCATTATGTGATCTTCGCCATGATCAGAAAGGTCCTTTTG
Source organism: Mucilaginibacter sp. UYCu711 (assembly GCF_050433825.1). NCBI lineage: Bacteria > Pseudomonadati > Bacteroidota > Sphingobacteriia > Sphingobacteriales > Sphingobacteriaceae > Mucilaginibacter > Mucilaginibacter sp. UYCu711. The sequence continues at coordinate 261,935 of NZ_JBNPWM010000007.1, forward strand.
AATTGACTTTATATCGTTAAAAATATTTTCTGACAAAAGAATATCTCTTGCTGAAGTATAATATCCAAAAAATTTATCTCCGTTTGTTGGATTTTCTTCGAAATCCGCCTTTAGTCTTTCATGAAGTTTAGTTTCAATTTTTTGCTTTTGCCAAGCCATAATTATAACGAGTAACTTGTGATTTTTTTAAATATCGCTTCGGCTAATAATGGCGGCACCGAATTGCCCACTTGTTGTTGTTGAAATCCGATACTTCCGTGAAAGTGAAACGTATCGGGAAAAGATTGGATTCTTGCTGCTTCTCTTACACTCAGTCCTCTATTTTGTGTCGGATGAATTAACATGTTTTTACGATAATTCCCTAATACAGCCGATGGCGTGTCTTGTCTTAATCGATGATAAATACCTGTATGACATCTTGTGTAATCTTTGTAATTTTCCATTAGAGAAGCCGGAATATTTTCCCAGTTCCCACCAGGGGGTATATGTTTATACCTTGTCAAAACCGTTTCATTATTTCTTGTGACAAGATTATTAACCGCTTTCTTTGAGCCTTTTCTTAATAATTTTTGATAATAGCCTTTTGGGGAACTATTGTACTCCAGTTCGTGAAAACCTGCACCATTAGTGAGCACCGGCAAATCAGAAATTGCATCTTCGACCGTTATATATTTGACATGAGTCGCCTTTGGAAATTCGTAATGTATGCCGTGCAATGACCCTACAATAAATACTCTATTTCTTAATTGTGGGATACCAAAATCAGCTGCATTCAGTACATCGTAAGTAATAGTATACCCTAAAGCATTCAGCTGTTCAATTATTAAATTAAAGAAGTAACCTTGTTCTGTTTCTACTAAACCTTTAACATTTTCAACAATTACCCAATCTGGTATAACAGATTTAACCACCCTGAGGTATTCTTTAAAAAGCCAATTCGTCGGATTAACTTTGTTTCTTGTCTTTTGATTTGAAGTAGAAAATCCCTGACATGGGGGGCCGCCGAAAAGGACCTTCACTGCGTTGGTTTTATCTCTAACAGGCTGAAATTTCCTTACATCATCGTTAAACAAACTTGTTTTAGGATGATTGGCTTTAAATGTTAATCCTGCGAATTTGTCGATTTCTACGGCCAATTTAACGTCAATACCTGCTTTTATAGCGCCGACAGACATGCCGCCAGCACCAGAAAACAAGTCAATTCCGTGATAAATAGCCATAAAAAAGATGTGAATATAGTAATATATGTTAAGAACTTTTGGAATGTTGAAAAATACGCCCGACTAGGCCGTTAATTCATTTTTAATAAAGTTTAGCTGAAGTAATATTATTAAACGCATTTAACAATAAAAAAGCTAATTTTAAAATAGGTATTTATATACCCTCCTCTCCACAAGCGAGTATCTCGAGCAGCCTGTGTTCCAAATGCTACTGGTACTTTGTAAGGCTAAAAGGTTAGTGCCTTTACTAACAATTGTAAGTGCCCTATAACAAATGATAAACCGTGTGATAAAGCAGTACACGTGTGATTAAATGTGATTTCGTGTGATAGCTGTGATATATAGGAACAAACGGGTGTTATATGGAAGAAAAAAGCAACACTATTCCGTTTCAATGTTTAAACATTTTTTATTTTTACAATCATCTTATTATCAAATAGTTAATCCAAAATCTTGTTTCATTTTGTTTCACTCGTTTTTCGTAAGTAGTTAACTATCAATTTATTAAGTCGAAATCTTGTTTCACCTGTTTCATTTGTTTCATACACGCGTGAAACAAGCGGTGTGGTAAAGGCTATTATGGTTTTAGCTTCGCGCACCCTGACGGCCATAAACGGAACGTTTTTAACAGGTGCTGGCCTTATTAATCCTGGTAAGGTATCGTAAACCTGATATCGCAGCCTTTGCCGGTATCGCTGTCAACACTAATAGTGCCACCCTGCAGGCTAATGAGTTGGCGGCACAGGTATAAACCCAGGCCGGTACCCGGCTTTAAGTGCCCGCCGCCGCCCTGGTAATAACGGGTAAACAAGCCGGCCTGCTGCTCTTTAGGGATGCCCACGCCTGTATCTTTAATGCCAACCTCCAGTAGCGCAATCTGCTTATCAGTATGCTTCAATGTGGCTGTTATAGTAACGCTGCCGTGGTCGGTGTACTTAATGGCATTGCTAAGCAGGTTAACCATTACCTGTTTCAGCTTAAAAATATCGCCGGTAACTATCGCGGGGTTATCTCCTTCAGACGCTGATATGAGTTGGATACCCTTCTTTTCGGCCATAAAATGCATGCTTTCGGCGGCTTCCTGCAATACCTTGAACGGCGCAAACGACGCCAGCAAAAGCACGCCGCCCTGCTGATGCTCGAGCGCGCTTACATCCAGTATGTTATTCACCGTTTCCATCAGCATGGTCGATGACAGGTTTATCGCCGCTACCTTTCTTACCTGGTCGGGTAAAAGGGGTGTCCTGTTCAGCATATAAATTGCCCCGGTAATAGCCGTAAGCGGGTTGCGGATCTCGTGGCTCATGGTTGCCAGGATCTCTGATTTTTGGCCGGCAAGGGCCACCGCTCGCTCATTTTCTAACAGGTAGTTTTGCTCGGCCTCGCCCGCCTTGCGGATAAAATAGATCAACAAAATAATAAACACCAGGATAAGCACAATGGCCACCCCGATAAAATTATTCATATCCCCGGTGGTCGACTGGTATTGCTGCAGCACTTCGTTCCGGGCTCTTTCCCACGCGGCCTGGTCAATATCTTTAAGCTGCTGCAAAAGCTGATGCAGCTGGCTAAGCAGGTTAAGGTTAGCCGCTATCAGCTGCTCGTTTGACAGCAGCATATAAGCGTTTTGATTCTTTAGCTCGCGCAGTAAGTTTGACGGGTTATGAGAGCGCCTTACCGAGTCACGGCGCTGTCTGTCGCGGATGATTAAAACTTTGATCTGGTTTTTATTTACGATAGCGTCTCTAAGTCGCCGCAGCAGGCCGTTGCTGGTGGGCTCCTGCCGTATGCGCACGGTTGTATCGGGTCTGGCTGCTTTATACTGTGCTTTGTAAGTGGTAGCGTTAATATTAGCTACGCTGGTAGCTTTTAGTAAGGAATCAAAATGGGTCTTTAAATCGAAAACCCGTTGCGATATAGCCAGTTTTTTAGCAAACGACTGCGCTATCTGTGCTTTGCTGCCCGGGAAATACCGCGCGCTGTCTGCCTGGTATTTTTGCAGCAGCTGGTCTATCCGCCCAAATATGGCATTTAACTTTTGCTTATAGGTTTTAAGCCTGTCGGCATGGCCGGTTAGGTTAGCCTGCTGGAAATCGTTTTCGGCGCTGTTAAGGTCAAGCAGTATGGCGCTGATCTCGGGCTCGGGCGATGGCTCTTTAAGCCCTAAGCTCAGTTTATCGAGCTTACGCCCTATCGAGTATTTTAATATCACCGATCCGGCTGTAAGCACAAACGTAAACAGCAGGAACACGATAAAAAGGTTCCGCAAATTCATTGCCGCCGCACCGGGCCTTGTTGGTTTTTCACTCATCTTTCTCGCACTAATTAATGGTTACCGGTTAACCTGGGGTCTCACTACCAAATAGGAAACCTGTAAATATAAGAGAAAACAACGCCCACAATGACATATTGAGCAATTGATTGCATTTTTATATCTTTCCACCCAAATCACCACACCATGCCCACAGCCACCAAATACTGGATAGATCATTTAAACCTGCAACCGCACCCCGAGGGTGGTTATTATAAAGAAGTTTTCAGGTCGGAAAATGGGGTTACGCGCCAGGGTGAAACTACAATTAAGCAGGCCTGCACGTCTATCTATTATTTACTGGAGGGAAAGGATTTTTCAGGATTCCACCGGCTGGCATCAGATGAGCTATGGTATTTCCATAAAGGCGCGCCGCTGCATATTCATGTTATAGCTAACGATGGCGCACATAGTGTAATTGAGTTAAGCGATAGCGATACCGGCCAGCTGCAAGCTGTTATTCCGCCTAATACCTGGTTCGCCTCTGAGATACCATCGGGCAGCGGATTTGCCTTGGTAAGTTGTGCTGTAGCCCCCGGCTTTGACTTTGCCGAGTTTGAAATGGCGAAGCAGCAGGAATTGGTAGCGCGATATCCTGCGCACAAGGTTTTGCTGGAAAGGTTATGCCGGGAGTAAGATATTTAACGCTTTTGTTTAACTTAGTTTTATAAACAAATTCTACGATCATGAAATCAATAGAGATCATTTCCATACCGGTTACCGACCAGCAGCGAGCCAAAGAATTTTATTTAGCCTTAGGTTTCGAGGTAGTGGTTGAAGCGCCTTTTGAGGGCGACAAGCAATGGATCCAAATGGCGTTTCCCGGTAATAAAGGAATCAGCATTACCCTGGTTACCTGGTTCGAGACCCTGAAACCAGGCAGCGTACACGGCTTTGTTATTAAAACTGACGACATCGACAAAGATATTGCCGACCTAACCGCAAAAGGCTATACCGCTGGCCCTGCCGAAAAAACACCGTGGGGACTGTTTGCTACAGTTATTGACCCGGATGGGAATAGATTAAGTTTGCACGGATAATGCCATTAGGTTTTCTAATCATGATGTTGTACTACAGGTACTGCTACTATCAGGGCGCAAAGCGGGTAATGGGCGGCACTACGGCCGTCGCTTGTGCAGTTGTATTCAACATATTCGGCATCTTCATTATCCGTAACTCCCGCCGCCTCGACGACGAGCAAGCCGACGCAGCCCTAATGGAAAAGTACAGGCCCACCCTGCGTTAGGGATTTCTATGGATACCGGCCAAGCGCGAGCCCATGTACCGGCCCGAGCCTAACGGCTGCAGCCATATGAATGTACAGCCCGGCCGCAGGCAACGCCAAAAAAGGCCTGACACAACGCGCCAAGCCTAACGTAAAACGTATTACGTATAACGTATAACTTCCTACTCCACCACCGGGAACGCCGAGATCCTCAACCTCGCCCCACCCATTGGCACTAAAGTAAGATTAGCTTTAGCAGTTTCGGTTTTAACCGGGCTTTGGGGCAGTACGCCGCAGAGGCCGTATTTGTCAATCGTCCAGTCGGTTATTTGTTTGCCGGTAGCGTGCAGCTCTATCGGCGCGTTAGCATTGGTAAACGGGTTGCCATCTGCAGGCCATGGTTTTTTAACTACGGTAAACGATTTTTCGGGATGTTCGGCATCCAACAACAAGCCATAGTTCCAGGCAGTAGCCGGGTAGATCTCGAACGACGGCCATTTCTCCGGGTCGGCGGTTTCCTGCCAGCCCGAGTCGCCCATTGCGGTGGTTTTGCTGTTGCCTTTTTTGTACTCCTCGCCAATTTTTAACGAATAAGTAAGCGGACCGTAATTTACACTCACGCTGTTTTTATTTTTCGCCCATTGGCGCACTGCTATCTGCATAGGCAGTTTAAGGTTGATCTTATCGCCATTTTTCCATTTGTTGGTTAGCTTGATGTAGCCACCTGCCATAGCTTGTACAGGGACACGCTTACCATTAACGGTAACGCTTGCTCCCTGGCACCAGGCCGGTACCCGCAAATAAACAGGGAACGAAACAGGCTTAGCGGTATTCACTGTAAACGCCACGGCATCATTAAACGGGTATTGCGTAGCACTGGTAACTTTAACCTGCTGGCCGTTGCCTACTTTGGCGGTAATAGTACCTGCCTGGTAAAGCTGTGCGGCAAGGCCATTATCTGGTGTAGCCATCCACGCATTCTCGGCGTAATATACCCAGCCTGCGCTGTGGTTATGCTGGCAGCAACGGCTGCTAAAAGGGTTCATCATTAAAAACGGGCCGCTGTTGGCAATGCCCGGCGCGTGGTTTTTGCTATCGTTAAGTACCATGTTCGGTGCAGTTAGGTAGCGCAATGCCCTATAGTCGCTGGTGAAAGCGGCGGGGAAGGTGTTAAAAGCTACATCCTCGCAGTTCTCGGCCCAAAAGGTGTCGCCGGTATATTGTAAAAGGTATTGGTCGCTGGTCATTTGTTCTACCATGCCACAGGTCTCAACTGCCTGGCGCGGATCATCATAACCTTTGCGCGCATTCTCATCACTACCAAACATCCCGCCCGGCACCTGCCCGTATATATTACGGATCAGCTTAAAGTCGTTATATGTAGCGGCAAGGTCGGCCTCGTTATGACTTTGCAGGTAATAGGTAGCCGGTTCGCGAAAACACTCGGCAATGTTAACATTGTGCCAGTTGGGCAGGTTAGTAGCCTGGCGCCAGTTGGCGGTATTTTTATCAACCTTACTGGCAACATCCAGCAAAAACTTGTCGCCGGTGATGTTGTACAACCAGTATATGCTTACCAGGTAATCGCCGCCGCGGCTGTTCTCCCAGTAGTCCTTTAAAAACTGGTTATCGGGATAGTTTTGCAGCCATTTAAAATATTTAGTAAGCGCGGGTATAACACGCGGGTCTTTACTGTATTCATAATAGCTGCGCAGGCACCATATCATAGGCATGTTGGCCCAAAGGTCGCGGTTGCCGTTGCGCTTGGTAATGATGGGACCCATATCACCATCGGGGCGCTGGTTATCCAGCACCGCGTTTATCCAGAATTTGGCATGAGCTATCATTTTCTCATCGCCCAGCATATAAGCGATATCGCCATAACCTTTTAGCCAGTAAGGCAACTCTTCCCAACCATATTTGCCTTTGCCGCTTTTATTTAGCCAGGCATTATCAGTTTTACTCAGCCAGATGCTGATCTCGCCCAGGTTACCGGTCAGGCCATCCTTTTGCAACAACAGTTGCGTCTTTAACCAACCAGCCGGCTTAAACGCCGTAACCGGCAGTTTGATAAATTGCTGCGGCAGTAATGGGGCCTTGTTACTGGCATAGTTAACGTTAGTACCTGTTATATTGGCTTTGGTAATTGCAGTAGCGGTTTGCGCATTGGCATGGGTACCTATGGCTGCTAAAACGGCCAGATATAAAAAACTCTTCTTCATAAATATCATATTAAAGGCATTTGAATGCACTTAGGTTCGTAAGGTAAATATATGCGTTTGGGTTGGATTACCAAAGCAGGAGTTAGTATCAAGTAGTAATTAGTAAAATCGTCTTGATACCTGATACGAAATACTTGATACGAAATATCACCGCACAGTGCAGCCCGGGAAAGGGCACGCACTGGCTGTGACGAGGTATAGGTTGTAGTGTCGTTACTACAATTCGCCGGTTGGCGATAGATGCAGGGTATGGCTTTGACTATGGTTTAATGCTAAGGTTTAACGGCCGCAATAAAATGGCATTTTACTTACCTATGCTTTTTTTATTGCTCCAAATCGCTAAAAACATGGTACCCTTTAAACACAAATTATCGCACAGTGCGGCCCCGGATTGAGCACGCACTGGCATGGGAAGGTTATAGGTGGGTTATATCGTAGTGGGGCTAAAGCAATAGCCGCGTTTTACTTACTATTGTCTTTCCCTTTTTGTTCCAGGTCGCTCACAAACTTGGTAAGCTCGCGGGTAAACATATCCAGATCAAGCGCCGATTGTTTCATATAGTCGGCTATCTTTTTTAATTCGTCCGGCGAGTTGGCGTGCTTCTCTATTAAATTAGCCATACCCAAAATATTGGCTACCGGCTGGCGCACTTTATGGTGCGTCATAAACATCATGGCCTCAAGCCCGTGCACATATTCTTTCAAAAATTGTTCCCGCTTTTCGTTCTCATTATCATTGTTGCCTATCAGCTGTTTTAATTGCTGTTTGGTTTGGGTGGCGGCTGTTGCCAACGCATTTAAAGCAAGCACATCGTCCGCAGGGTCATCCTTTCGTTGGTTTTGAAATACAAATTCTACTTTGGCCATTAGCTCCCCACCCGCAATCCTGATCCTGTTATTAAGGCCGGTTATAAAGCTAATTGCGGGTGGGTTTTGGGGGATGGATATCATGAGGTGATTGTTTTTTAAGATTGTTTTTTAAACAGCAATACGCTGATTAGCAGAAAGTGCATAGTCATTGGCAATGGAAATTAACTTATGGATATCAACCGCTGTAGCCAGGCATTTTTTTAACGAATAAATTTCATGATGGCCTATAATATGCTGGCGATTGATAGGTATGTTCCAACGCAGGCTTATTTCGCTTATCAGCTTACCGCTTATTTCATACATTTCGTCTGTCCATTCATTGCTATAGTCGCCCTCGTGCTCAATGCCGATGGTATAATAATTAGGATTGAGGTACAGGCCGTTATCCCAACTTTTTATCAGACTCCAGGTGGGCGCGTTAACCCGGTTAACGTGCAACGCGGTATCCTTTTCATTTACGTATTGATGTACCTGGCCCATTTTGCCAATGCCATAATGTGCCGATGTTTTTGATATCGTACTCTGGAACCAACTATCGGTACCATACAAAGTGCCTTGCATTATATGTATAATAATGGCCTGGGGCTTGTAGCCCTGGCGGCCCGGCAAAAAATTTGGGCTGGGTTTGTTTATGATATTCATCGCTTCCTGTGTTTTTCTTTGTTAACCAAGGGAGGCTCTCGACAGCGCCCCTACCTGCTGCCGATTGCCAACCTGGCATAAAACCAACTATTAACTAACTAACGATACAAATGTGCGAATGATGCCTGAAACGGCTTACAGTAAAGACACCCTTTTTGACAGGGTGTTTTTACCCTTTTTAATAAGGCGTAATTACTTTGATATTGTGATGTTTAATACTGATTTTAGCAGCATAATTAATTACCACTCAAACCCTAAAATTTAAACGTTCACAGTTATGAAAAAATTAGTATTCCCCCTTATTATTTTAATAGTAGGTTTTGCTGCCGGCTACTTTTATGCAAACAGTAAAACTACCGCAACCGGGCCTGCAGCCGCTGGCAAAATGGCCATTACCGATTTCCACTCGGACAACAGTATTAGTTACGACGAGGCCAAACTACTGGTAGATACCTTTGGCACAAAAGGATTAGATGATGCCAATGGCAAACCCGGCGGTAAAGGCGCAAAAACCCGCAGTATATTTATTCCGTTAACCAAACTTGATGCACTTGTTGCAGCACTTGACGCAGCTCGCGCAAAAGACGGTAAAACCGATGGTATCCGTATTTACTTTGGACGTTACCCAAAAATGCAGCTTGACCGCAAACCGTATGATCACCCCTACCGCAATACTATTATCATCGTATCGACTAAGGACACCAGTATTTTGCAACGCGGCGGCAAGATCCCGGTAAATATGCACCTGGATTACTTTGGTGCCCCTGACCATTCAAAGGCTACATTTATGCTAATGATAAACCCTGACAACCGCGGCGAAATGTGCCCTAATAACTGCGACGGCGCAACATTAATATGCCCTGATCCGTCCGACCCTGATTGCCAGTAAAACATCAACTGCCACCTCTCTGATAATTTTAGAGAGGTGGTTTAAAAAACTACTGTATGTCTGTAATTATTTTAATCGAGGCTGCCTGCTTTATCATTGCACTTGTTAGTTTAATAAAGGATGCCAACTGGGCATGGCGCAGCATGGTTTTATTTATGCTGATTACCTACCTAACCGAAATTACGGGTAAACTGCTAAGAACCGGGCATCACTCCAACCAATGGCTTTATAATGTGTTCTTACTGTTTGAGGCCGGGTTTACCAGCTTTATGTTTAACAATGTGCTAAGCAAATACATCAACAGTAAACCACTAATTATAGGCGGCCTTGGCTTTTTACTTGCACTATACACGTATGATATTGTTAGCCATGGTTTCTTTGTTTTTAACGATATTACGGCTACCGTAATGTCGGTAGTGTTTGTTATTTATAGCTTTTATTATTACTACCTTTTAATAAAGGATGAGCATTATATCGATCTGAAACGATCAGCTGCATTTTGGTGGGTAGCCGGATCATTGTTTTTTTACTTTGGCAGTACGGCCGTAAACCTATTTTTTACCTTTTTACAGAATGTAAGGGTAGCGGGGCATAATATTACCTACTTTATTTTTTCGGCGCTTAGCGCCTTTTTATACGCTTGCTGGAGCTATTCATTTATTTGCAGAAAATGGCAAACAACATCAAAGAATTAATTTTAATAGCTACGCTGATATTCTTATTGGCTCCTATGTTTATCATAGTATACGTGGTACTTTACAACAGGCGCAAGATCCGGCATATTGAAGAAAAAGAGCAGATGAAGCAAACCTTTGATGCCGAAATTATAAAAACCCAGCTGGAGGTGCAGGAGCAAACCATGCAAAACATAGGTGCCGATCTGCACGATAACATTGGCCAGCTGTTAAGCCTCAGCTCGCTCACCCTAAACTCCATTCAGTTGGACGACCCTGAGAAAGCCCGCCAGAAGATTGACGCCGCTATTGATCTTACCGGGCGCTCCATTAAAGAAATGCGCCTGTTGGGTAAACTCCTGCAGGGCGACCAGCTATTGGGCGTAGGGCTTTCAGAAGCTATTTGCCATGAGATAAACTGGGTTGAAAAATCGGGTAAGTTCCAGGTAAATTATGTTAACGACGGCGAACTGCCTGCCAATAATAGCCTGGATAAGGATCTCATCATTTTCCGTATCTTGCAGGAGGCAATGAACAATATCATCAAACACTCGTATGCCACCCAAATTAATATTAAATTAGCCTATCTCGACTGTAACATGCAGCTGCAAATAGAAGATAATGGTATCGGCTTTAATATAGATACCCTGCAAGCTACGCACCCTGAAGGGGGTGGCATGGGCCTGCAAAACATGCACAAGCGCGCCAGGATAGTTGGGGGCGATGTAATCATTAAAACCAGAGAAGGCAAAGGCACCAGCACAACTGTTATTATCCCATACCCCTAAATATGGAAACCCCTAAAATACGAATTGCAATTATTGATGACCATACCCTGTTTCGCAATGGTGTAGCCGCGCTAATGCGTGAGTTTGACGACCTGCAGGTACTTTTTGAAGCCGACAATGGCCAGCATATGCAGCGGCTTATAACAGAATACCCGCTGCCGCATGTTGTGCTAATGGATATTAACATGCCAGTGTTAGATGGCTACGGCGCCACCTGCTGGTTAAAGGATAACTACCCCACCGTAAAAGTATTGGCGTTAAGCATGTTCGAAGACGATAAGGCGGTTATCAAGATGATAAAATGCGGGGCCTGTGGTTACCTGCTCAAAGAGTCAAGCCCGGCCGAGGTGCACGAGGCCATACGAACCATTGTTGATAAAGGCATGTATATTAATGACCTGGTATCGGGCAAAATGGTACGCACGCTCACCACACCCGAAGCTGCGCCTGCCTTCTCAAAAAATGAGGAGACCTTCATCAAGCTATGTTGCAGCGAATTAACCTACAAAGAAATAGCCGACCAAATGTTCCTCAGCCCCCGCACGGTTGATAATTACCGCGAAGCACTTTTCCAAAGGCTTAACCTCAAATCGCGAACCGGACTGGTACTGTATGCTATACAGAATGATTTGGTGAAGTTATAGGTCTCCCTATTCGTACCAATACCTATCTGTATAATTTCCTTCCTTATAAGTCATTGTAATAATGCACAATTAAATTTTATATTTGATAGAACCTATCGCCCGGCCAATGAGGACTATCGTTAAATTACTATTTTTTAGTGTCCTCTTAGTGGCTTCTACGCGCATATTTGCCCAGGCACGCTACGACGTATCCGGAACTGTTATTAATGAAAAAGGCGAACCACTTAAAAGTGCAACCGTTTTTATAGGCGGGAGCGAGCGGGTAATGCCTACCGATGATAACGGCCATTTCAAGTTTACAAATATAGCGCAAGGTACATTCCAGGTATCTGTGCAGATGGTTGGCTATGAACCGCTAACGCGTAACATTATGGTACAAAGCGGCCCGGTTAGTGTCGAAATGCAATTAAAGACCAAAGAGATCCGGCTTAGCGAGGTGGTAATTGGCAGAAGCAACTTCGATAACAACTTTAGGGTGTTTAGTGAAAATTTTTTAGGCACATCAGCCAATGCCGCGCAATGTGTTATCATCAACCCAAAAGTTTTAAATTTTACTACCCGGCGAAGGCTTTTGCTGGCAGAGGCTGATGATTTTTTGATCATAGAAAACAAGCGGCTGGGTTACCGGATCCATTACCAGCTTAAGGATTTTGTACATAGTGCTACCGAAGGCTCAACTTTGTATCATGGCGAATACAGCTTTGAAGAGTTAAATGGCACAGACGATCAAAAAAAAGAGTGGGCAAAACACCGGCTTGAAACCTACCAGGGATCGTTGATGCATTTCCTGCGATCAGTATTTCAAAAAAACACTTTGGAGAGTGGCTTTATCGTGAGGCCGTTGTATGGCTACGGCACAGAAAGGATAAATCCCGATATAGAAGATCCTTATAAGGTAATTATAAAAGACCGACCGGTAATGTTCGACTCATTGCTCACGCCCATTGGCACCGGCTTTATGTCGTTCAAATTTAATCAGCTTTATATTGTTTATGACCCTCAAAAAGCCGCCGGTTATACCGGCAGTAAATCTGACGAGAAAAAGCAGATCATTAAAGCTAATAATTCGTCGATGTTAAAGTTAGGGTCGGCTGAAGCTATTATAGATCAAAAAGGCAGCTCTACAGATTACAACAATTTCTTTGTCAGGGGCACATGGGCAGTAAAAAGGGTGGCCGACCAATTGCCGGTTGAATATCAACCCCCATTCATCCCGGCATCTAAAAGGGATACTACCACTGATAAGTTGATGGCTACACTACAGCAGTGGGCGGACAGCATCCCACAGGAAAAAATGTACCTGCATTTTGACAAACCTTATTACGCAATTAATGATACGATATGGTTTAAGGGCTACCTTACCACTGCCAGCAGGCATCAGCTATCTGCAATTAGCGGTGCAGCTTATGTGGATTTGATAGACGGGCAAAATCACCCCTTAAAAACTTTAAAGCTGCCGGTAAACTCGGGCACCATAGCCGGTAATTTTATTTTGGGCGATGAGATAAAAAAGGGCAGCTATCATATCAGGGCCTATACGCAATGGATGCGAAATGCAGGTCCCGACTACTTTTTTGACCATACATTTACAGTAGGTAACCCCAATGATGTTAAACTAAAAGCAGACCCTAAAACTACTTTACAACAAACCGACGTTCAGTTTTTTCCCGAAAGCGGGAGTTTGGTTAATGGTATTGCGTCAAAAGTAGCCTTTAAGGCGGTAGGGAGTGATGGCCTGGGCGCAAACATAACAGGCAAGATCACCGACAATGACAATAACGAGATTGCCCAAATTGCTACCCTGCACGCCGGAATGGGTAATTATTTGTTACAGCCCCTGACCGGCAAAACCTACAAAGCCAACATTACCTTTACTGATGGAACTACTAAAAGCATTGCTTTGCCAACCGCGTTAAATGAAGGGTATGTGTTAAGTGTTTTCCAGCCTAATAAGGATAGTGTACTGGTACGCATCCATGCTTCATCAGCTATGCAACAGTCAACTGTTAATCTTATCATTCACAGCAGCGGCGAAATTATTTTTGCATCGCCAATAAAAATAACTGATGGCGTTACTTCGCTATGGTTAGATAAACGAGGGTTCCCGAGTGGTATAGCGCAGTTCACTATTTTTGATAGTAACAGCCAACCACTTAATGAACGCATTGCCTTTATTAAAAGCAATGACCAGCTGAAACTAAGCATCGACTCTGCAAATACCATATCAAAAAGTAAAGCGCATGTCCAATTTAACTTAAAAGTAGCCGATAGTGAAAACAGGCTGGCCGAAAGCACGCTGTCGGTAGCCGTGATTCATGAAGATAAGATGCCGGTAGATGAAAGCGCCGAGAGCACTATCTTCTCCAATATCCTGCTCACGTCCGATCTTAAAGGATACATAGAAAAACCCAATTATTACTTTACAGCCGACACAGATGAAGTAAACAGGGCATTAGATAACCTGATGCTTACCCAGGGCTTCCGCAGGTTTGAATGGAAAACCTTAAATACGACAGTTAACACCAAACCTACATTTGAAGCTGAGGGCCTGGGGTCATCTATTTCAGGCCTGGTTACAACGTTAACCCATAAGCCTTTACCAAACGCTAAAGTGAAGCTATTTGCGGTAAGGGCCGCGTTAATGAAAGACACCATTACGGACGCAAACGGCAGGTTTAAATTCGACAAGATGTTTATTGGCGACAGCCTTAAATTTACCCTACAGGCCCAGACTGCTGATAACAGCGATAAAGTTATTATTATATTAGATACCGTTGCCCAAATGAGCTCACAGGTAACGCTCAGGAATAATAAAAATACGGCAGATGCGGATATTATAAAAACTCTCCTGCAAAAAGCTACAGACGAAGGCAAACCTGTAGAGTTAAGCGGACTGCACGTATTGAAACAGGTGGATATTAAGGCAAGTAAAATAGCGGCCCCAAAAATAGAGATATTGCCGCAAGCTATATTTACAATACCTGAACAATCTGTAGATAAGATAATTACTATCCCTGACCCCGAACATTATAATAACCTGACCATGTTTTTACAGTCCAGCCTTCAGGGCACAAGCATTCAGGTTGATGAAGCTGGACGTAAACTATTGGTAGATATGAGGCCGGCTAATGTACCGCCCAATATTGCTCCGGTTTCACCATTTACTAATGCTACATCTGAAGAACCAATAGATAAATATTTAGGGAAGGAAATAGGCCTTATTGTTAACGGAAGAAAGATAAAAGGCCGTAGCGAAGCCGATGAAATATTAGAAGGTAGTATTTTAGCAGGAGATATCGCTAAAATAGAGGTAGTAAGAACAAATACCGCCCTGGTTAACTCTTTACGTAACATGGGTGATCGTTTTGTGGGCTTTGTGCTATTGTTTACTAAAACAGGCGATTGGCGTAAAGGGTACAATCCAAGCATAGCTAATGTTATACCCAAAGGCTTTAACAAGGTACGCAAGTTTTATTCGCCACGTTACGAGAACCCGGAAACGGCAAAATCCATCCCGGACTTTCGCACCACCATTTATTGGAACCCGTACGTAGGAGTTGACACCACAGGTAAAGCCAGTTTCGAATTCTTTAATGCAGATGGCCCCGCAAATTACAGGGTAGTGATAGAAGGCATAAACGCAGCCGGCGAGATTGGAAGGAAAGTATATACTTACAAAGTTGAATGATATACCCTAGTAAAAAGCTGATAGAAAAATCGCCTCATTTCCTTACTTATAAGTCATTGTAACAACCTTTAGCTAAACTTATATTTGATATAACCTATTGCCTTCTAATGAAAGCCCTTTTTAAATTTCTATTCGTTATTATCCTGTCGTTTGCTTATACCGGGGCATTTGCCCAGGCGCAGTATGATGTTTCGGGAACGGTTACTAACGAAAAAGGCGAACCGCTTAAAGGGGCTACGATTTTTATTAGCGGGAGTGAAAGAATTATGTCTACCACCGATGATGGGCGGTTCAGGTTCTCGCGTGTACCGTCTGGTACTTTCAAGCTTTCGGTACAGATGATGGGTTATGATGCCCTGACGCGCAACATTATAGTAAAAGACGCGCCCCTTATTGTCTCCATGCAATTAACCACAAAATCTATTGTACTTACCGAGGTAAAAATAGGCGCAAAAAGTGCATGGGAAAGAAACCTCAAGCTATTTAAAGAAAACTTTTTAGGCCGGTCGGCCAACGCTAAGCAATGTATCATCATCAATCCAAAAGCTATCAACTTCAGCACCAAAAAAGGGCTGTTGATGGCTGACGCAGATGAGTTTTTAATTATAGAAAATAAGCGCCTGGGTTATCGTATTAATTATCAGCTTAAAGACTTCCGGTTTAATTCGGTAAATAATATAGTGTTGTACAATAACGAATGCAGTTTTGAAGAGTTAGATGGAACAGAAAAGCAAAAGGAGGAATGGGCAAAAAACCGCTTAGAAACTTACAAGGGCTCGTTCATGCATTTTTTGCGATCGGTGCATGCTAATAACACCTTAGCAAATGGCTTTATAACCAGGCAGTTTTATGGCTACCCATCGTTTAAATACGATGGTGCTATTATAGAAGACCCGAACAGAGTGATCATAAATAACCGCCAGGTAATGTATGACTCGCTGATCACAGCTGTAGATACTAATTTAATATCATTTAAGTTCAAACAATTTTATATTGCTTATGACCCCAAAAAAGCGATGCGCTTTCAAGAAAATAGTTCTAACAATACTGTTATAATCCCAACCGACAAGAAGGGATCAATGTTAAAGCTGGCATTGCAGGAAGCTATAATAGATAAAAAGGGCAGCTATACAGACTACCGCGATTTCTTTATCCAGGGTTATTGGGCAAGAGCCCGTGTGGGCGACCAGCTACCGGTGGAGTATAAACCACCCGTTGCTGATATCCCCCGCGGGGAGATACCAACCGACAAACTGCTAACAGTATTACGAAATTGGACGGATAGCCTCCCGCAGGAAAAAATATATCTGCATATGGATAAACCTTATTATGCCTTAGGCGATACGATCTGGTTTAAAGGATATCTCACCACCGGCAGCAGGCACCAGTTATTGCCCATTAGCGGCGCCGTTTATGTCGACCTGATAAACGAACAAAATCAGCCGGTAAAAACATTAAAGTTACCTGTAAAATCGGGCACCGTTGCGGGCAACTTAATATTGGGCGACGATATTAAAGCAGGCAGCTATCGCGTACGGGCCTATACCCAATGGATGCGAAATGCCGGCGACGATTATTTCTTTGACAAGACAATTACTATAGGAAACCCAGCTATTCTCCAAGACAAAAACAGCCTGCAAACGTCTTTACAACAAACAGATGTACAGTTTTTCCCCGAGAGTGGAAACCTCGTAAGTGGTATAACATCAAGGCTTGGCTTTAAAGCCACAGGCCCCGACGGCCTGGGGGTAACCATAAGCGGAACAATAACTGATAATGACAACAACGCGGTGGCCCTAATTAATACCTTACATGCCGGCATGGGCAATTTTTTATTGAAGCCCCTGCCCGGTAAAACCTATACCGCCCTAATTAAATTTGCCGATAGTACTACTAAAAAAATAATGCTGCCCGCCGCGTTAAATGCAGGCTATGTGCTTAGCGTTTACCAGCCCGGTAAAGACAGTGTTATGGTACGCATACATGCTTCGGATACTTTACAACACTCAACGGTCAATCTCCTTGTTCATAGCAGCGGCGAAATAATTTTCACAGCGCAGATAACAATAAATGGCGCTGTCACTTCGGTTTGGCTGGATAAGAAATTATTCCCCAGTGGTATAGCGCAGTTTACTATTTTCGGTGCCAACAACCAGCCGCTTAATGAGCGTATTGCATTTATTAAGAATGACGACCATATGCGATTAGCCATAAAAACCGAAAAGACCGTTTATAAAAGCAGGGAACAGGTGCAGTTGGTGCTAAATGCAGAAGACAACGGTGGTACGCCAATAGCCGCCAATTTTTCGGCAGCGGTGATAGACGAAAGTAAGGTGCCCGTAGATGGAAGTGCCGAAAGTACCATTTTTTCATACATCCTTTTAAGCGCGGACATTAAGGGTTATATCGAAAAGCCCAATTATTACTTTACAACAGATACTGGCGACGTAAACAAGGCGTTAGATAACCTGATGCTTACGCAGGGCTATCGCAGGTTTGAATGGCGATCATTAACCAATAAGGTGAATACCAGGCCATATTTCAATTCGGAAGGCTTTGGCATCACTATATCCGGATTTGTAAAAAGCTTAACCCATTTACCTGTAAGAGATGGCAGCGTGTTATTAGTATCAACCAATGCACGGATAAATAAAGTTACCACCACCTCTGCCAATGGTACATTTAAATTTGACAACTTAGTATTTGCCGACGGAGCCAGGTTTGCCGTGCAAGCCAGGAACGTACAAGGTAACGAGCGCGCTATTATCGAGATAGATAGCGTTCCGAAGGTTAAGGTCTCCCCAAAACAAAACCTTGCGGAGGTAAACATTATTAAAACAATCCTGAAAAAGGCCCAAGACGAGGGTACCCCGGTGCAACTATCCGGCTCGCATG
The DNA here is from genome assembly GCF_050433825.1 of Mucilaginibacter sp. UYCu711. Taxonomy (NCBI): domain Bacteria; kingdom Pseudomonadati; phylum Bacteroidota; class Sphingobacteriia; order Sphingobacteriales; family Sphingobacteriaceae; genus Mucilaginibacter; species Mucilaginibacter sp. UYCu711. The sequence continues at coordinate 280,003 of NZ_JBNPWM010000007.1, forward strand.
TATTAAAACAGGTGGACATTAAAGCTACCAAATACAAGCCCGAGGAAACTGCCACCCAGGGAATGCTTAAACTGATGGATGAGCAATCGGCAGATAAAATACTCACTATCCCCGACCCTGAGAATTATCCAACATTAGAAATGTTTTTGAATGGCCGTATGGGTAGTATCAGCATACAAATGAACCCGACTACAGGTTATAAACAGCTGATGAGCTCACGACGAGATATTACCGTAGCGACTGAGAAGGTCGAACCACTCGGCGTGGGCGCGGTTCTAAACGGCAGGCCCCTGGGAGCTGACGAGCTTAACGATGTGTTGACGGGTTCAATTCAACCGGAAGATATCGCAAAAATATTATTGGTAACACATAATCTAGCGGCGCTTAACGCACTGGGCAGTGGAACCGGAAATAGCGGGGGTGTTTTACTTATCATTACAAAACCATATTCTGCCCGCAAACAATACAACCCTTACATAGCTAACATACAACCCAAGGGGTTTAACGCAGTGCGCCAGTTTTACTCGCCGCGTTATGACCGGCCGAATACCTCTGATCTGCCTGATTTACGTACCACCATATTTTGGGACCCATACATAAACACCGATGTTAACGGCAAAGCCACGCTCAATTTCTTTAATGCCGACGGCCCCGGCACTTACCGTGTAGTTGTAGAAGGCATAAACGCCGCCGGCGAATTAGGCAGGCAAGTTTTTACTTACAAAGTTGAATGAGCAGTATGAGGGAGCCCCCCTGCTGCGTTAACTATCCATTGCAAAAAATTATATTAAAACTTATATTTGATATACCTAATGTCTGTTTATGAGACGTGTTTTCCTCTTTGTATTGTTTGCCATTTTATCAGTTGCAGCTACCGGGGTATTTGCCCAGGCGCGGAATGATGTATCCGGAATTGTTACCGACGAAAAAGGCGAACCCGTTAAAGCCGCAACCGTCTTCATAGGCGGCAGCAACCGGGTAATGCCCACCGACGAGGATGGCCGCTTTAAGTTTACAGGCGTGTCGCAGGGTTCTTTTCAACTATCAGTAAAAATGCTTGGTTTTAACCCGCTAACGCGCAATATTATGGTACAGGGTGCGCCCATTAAGGTTAACCTGCAGCTGACAGTAAAAACCAATGTACTTAATGAGGTAAAAATAGGTAACCGGAGGGCGGTAAACATAAATTTAAGATTATTTAAAGAAGCGTTTTTGGGCACATCAGCCAATGGCAGGCAATGTGAAATCCTTAACCCCGACATTCTAACTTTCAGCACCAAAAGAGGCCTGCTTTTGGCCGAGGCTGATGATTTTTTGATCATAGAAAATAAGCGCCTGGGCTACCGGATCCATTACCTGCTTAAAGATTTTGGCTATAGCACTAAAAATGGCACTGCCCTGTACCACGGCGATTTTAGCTTTGAGGAGTTACCCGGGTCAGACGAAGACAAAAAGAAATGGGCCAAAAACCGTGCGGAGACCTACCAGGGTTCATTTATGCACTTTTTACGGTCGGCATATACCAATACAGCTTTAGAGAATGGTTTTATAACCCGCCAGATGTATGGAAACGGCACATTCAGATATAACCCTGATATCGCTGATCCTGACTTAATAGTTATAAAAGACCAACCAGTTAAATTTGATACGCTGATTACGGCTATCGACACCAGTCTTGCTACCTTAAAGTTTAAACAATTTTACGTTGTATATGACCCTAAAAAAGCAACTTCCTATTATCTAACTAAATCCGATAAAAAAAAGACTATCGTTATAGATAAAAAAGGATCGGTCGTAAAGTTATCAACCAGAGAAGCTATTATCGACCAAAAAGGCAGCTATACAGATTATCGCGATTTCTATATTACCGGTTATTGGGGCATAGCCCGCGTAGGCGACCAATTGCCGGTTGAATACCAACCACCTTTTGCGCCTGTTATTAAGCGGGATAACGCGGTAGACAACATAACCATCGCCCTGCAAAAATGGACGGACAGCATCCCGCAGGAAAAAGTATACCTGCATATGGATAAGCCGCACTATGCGCCCGGTGACACTATTTGGTTCAAGGGGTACCTTACAATCGGCAGCAAGCATGAGCTGTCTGCCCTGAGCGGCGCGGTGTATGCCGACCTGTTAGACGACCACAACCAGCTGATCAGGGGGTTAAAGTTGCCTGTGGGCGCCGGCATGGTAGCCGGAAATTTTATTTTAAATGATGACCTGCCCGAAGGCAACTATCATATCCGTGCCTATACCCGATGGATGCAAAACGCCGGCCCCGATTATTTCTTTAACAAATCATTTAACGTAGGCGACCCTGCCAAGGCAGAGCAGAAGAAGGACACCAAACCTATCCTGCAGCAAACCGATGTTCAGTTTTTTCCCGAAGGTGGCAATTTAGTTAATGGCCTAACTTCCAGGGTGGCTTTTAAGGCCATAGGTACTAACGGCCTGGGTACCGCCATTAACGGTAAAATAACGGATAGCGATAACAACGAGCTAACCTGGCTCACCACGCTGCATGCGGGTATGGGTACTTTTTTATTGAAGCCGCAATCTGGTAAAACCTATAAGGCCAATCTTAGCTTTGCTGATGGCAGCACCAAAAGCATTACCCTGCCAAAGATGTTGGATACAGGCTATGTGCTTAGTGTTTACCAGCCAGTTAAAGATAGCGTGCTGGTGCGTATCCAGGCTTCGGCAACATTACAGCAATCAAAGGTTATATTGATTGCCCAAAGCAGCGGCGAAACCATTTTTGCCTCGCCGGTGACCCTAAACAGCGCCATAACATCGCTTTGGTTGGACAGGAAATCGTTCCCGGGCGGCATAGCCCAGTTTACCCTTTTTAGTGCCGATAGCGAGCCGCTTGCCGAGCGTATCATATTTATTAAAGCCGATGACAAGATGCGGCTGGCTGTTAAAACCGAAAAGGCCGTTTATAAAAGTAAAGAACATGTACAGCTTGATCTGGGCGCGAATGATGGCGAGGGTCAGCCAACATCAGGTAATTTCTCGGTAGCGGTAATTGATGCCAGCGAGATCCCGGTAGAGGAAAGCGCCGAGAGTACCATATTTTCTAACATCCTGCTAACCTCGGACATTAAAGGATATATTGAAAGGCCAAACTACTATTTTACTACCCAAACAGATACCGTAGACACCGCGCTGGATAACCTGATGCTTACCCAGGGCTACCGCCGATTTGAATGGACTACCATAAACACAACTATAAATACCAAACCTGCTTTTGAGCCCGAAGGCTTGGGTTCGGCTATTTCGGGCAAGGTTACGGGGCTTGATCATAAACCCTCGGCCAATGCCACCGTAAAACTGCTGTCAATAAGAGCAGGCTTGTTAAAAGATACGGTTACCGACGCTGAGGGCAAATTTAAGTTCGACCGCATGTTTATTGCCGACAGCATTAAGTTTACCATACAGGCCCGCGACGCCAACAACAGTAACAAAGTGCGGATAGAAATAGACGCGGCCCCCGAAATAAATTTTGACGATAAAACCGACGCCAAAAACGCCACCGCTACCGCCACTACCGAGCAGCTAAAAACCCACCAGCAGCAAATAGAGCAGCAAGGGCAAATAGTTAAGCTTAACCAGCTGCATACCCTTAAACAGGTTGATATCCTGGCAAAGAAGAAACCTAAGCTTAAAGACAATATAACCGACCAGCAGATCTTTACAGTGCCTGAACAATCGGCAGATAAAGTAATCACCATCCCCGACCCGCAGAACTACAATACTCTTACTATGGTGCTACAGGCCCGTTTGCCAGGTATAAGTATTGAAATCGATGAACAAGGCTTTAGAAGGATGATAAGCATGCGCCCGCCTGTCGAAATATTGGCTACCAGCGATGCTACCGACAAATTTGCCGGCCGCGAAATAGGCCTGATTGTCGACGGGCGGAAGATCAGGAACACCAGCGAGGTCGACGAGCTATTGGAAGGCGGCATCCTGGTGGAGGATGTGGCCAAGATAGAGGTGGTACGCACAAACATGGCCCTTATTAACGCTTTAAAAGACCAGCGCGAAGGTTTTGTGGGCTACGTATTACTCGTCACCAAACCCTATACGGCACGCAAACGTTATTACCCCAGCATAGCCAACATTATGCCTAAAGGCTTTAACAAGGCGCGCAAGTTCTATTCGCCCCGGTACGACGCGCCTGCCGACACCTATAAACAACCCGACCTGCGCACCACCATTTACTGGAACCCCTACCTGCAAACCGATATCAACGGCAAAACCACGCTCGACTTTTATAACGGCGACGGCCCCGGCACCTACCGCGTAGTAGTAGAAGGCATCAACACCGCCGGCGAATTAGGCAGACAGGTGTATACTTATAAGGTGGAGTGATGCGGCTTATTCCACCACAAAATTCTTAACCAAGTGTGCCGGTCGGCCATCAGCGGTAATGCCTTCTATAGTAAGTTGATAAGTACCTTTATCATCTGTGGTGTAAAATTTAAACGTGGCATTTCCTGCTTTGTCGGTAACAATGTCCGGCTTCCAGAATACGGTAATACGATGATCGGGCGATGAGTTTGAGGCTACCGTATAGTTTGGTGTGTAAAACTCTCTGATGGCCTGGTAGCCGGTAATAACCACCGGCGCGTAAGCAGTCGACGATTTGGAAGGATAAGTTAGCGCTCCTTTGCCTGTTTTGGTGGTGATGATGATAACCCCATTGTTTCTGCTATACAGCGCACTGGAGGCAGCGGTACGCAGTATCTCAATACTTGCCACATCTTCAACAGGTATCCAGTTTAAAGGCTCGTCTCCGTCTGAATTCATTTCCATACCATCAAGTATTATCGTCATAGCTTTGGGCCCATTGTCGCCTCCTGTAAAATTATCAGTACGGGTAGAAAAAGGAGTATCATCTATAAATTTTATACCCATAGCACGGCCCTGCAAAAATTGTTTTAAAGTTGTTGCATATTTCATCTCGTCGGCCAGGAAAATCTCGTCGGCATTGCCGGGGCCATTACGATTTGAAGAAAAGGACGGAACTAACTTGCTTTTTGATTGAGTTGCCTTGATAGTTACCTGTTTTAACATATGGTAGCTATCCATTCGCTTTTTTACCGAGTCCGGTAAGCGCGCATAAGCAGTTTTTAAATAAGATTGATACTTTGCATCGTCGGGATACTGTATACTATTGAAAGGAGTGGCGCCGTTTAATTCAGTAGGCGGATCTATTTTAACTACCATAGTATGTTTGTCATCCCTGGCATGTACCGAAAAACGATTAATCGGGCCAAGCAATAAATTATCAAATACAAAACGTCCTTTGGCGTTGGTTACCGTATCTATATTTACAAATGTTTTGGTAGCCAACAACGATACGGGAACATTTGCGGCCGGCGAACCGTTACGCAACGTTACTGTACCGCTTATAGTAAAAGCTTTCTCGGGCTGATAATTAATGGCGGGGATGTTGCCCTGTTTAACATCATTCCAAACAATACGGCGCCAGCCCTGGCATAATATAAGATTATCCAGTTCGGCCATCCGGGCATTATCAAACGCCTCAAAATAATGGTCGGGCCGCTCCACATAGCCTTTTAATTCGGGGGTAAGCAGCAAGCCGGGCAAAATGCCGGTTTCGTTGTCTTTAAGTTGCGGTAAGCCGGCCAGGTTAACTACCGAGGCCGAAAATGTGCCGTTGCGCATGGTATCAGTTGCTTCACCAGCATTAAGGTTTACGCTTACCAGCTGGCGGCTTTTATAATTTTGGTTATCCAAACCTGCTGTAAGTGGCAAAGTTGCATGCGGGTTCAGGTTAAAGAACAGGCGTTCGCACATGGGTTGCATGTTTTCGTTAAACAACGTTACCTGTATTATCCCCGGAGGGAAATTATCAAGCGGCACTTTAGTTAACGACTCGGCACTGCTGATGGTTTTTTGCCCCGCGTAGATCACCGTGCCCTGCCTTTGCACCAGTATGGTTACTTTTTGATTTTTTACCAGCCCAGCACTAACCTTCAGCGCCAGCAATACATTAAAAGGCAGGTGCGGAAGCAGCGTTAATACAAAGCCTTCCTTTAACGCTTCGGGTAAAGCGGTAGTTTGTTTTTGTCCGTTGGCATAAGTTATCACCGCTTTATAGGTTTTGCCGGCCTGTGGGGTCATATAAAAGCTTCCCATGCCCGCATATCCCGATATAAATTCGACCAGTTTTTCGCCACTATCATCGGTTATATAGCCATTCCCGGCACCGGCTAAACCATCAGGCTGCAGTATTTTAAAAGCTACTCTGCTTTGCGATCCCGCCACCATATCACCGCCCTCAGGCATAAAGCTGATGCGGTTTTCCAGGGGTTTTACATTGATAGCCAAATATTTTTGAAAAGGCGAGCCATTTACAACCATTTTTAAATTCAGTACAGCAGTTTTCAGGTCCTGGTTTTTGCTGTTACTAAACTGGATGGAAATATCGCCATTGACATCGGTAACTGCCGAGCCGGAGGCCGCGGTTTTATCAGCAAATGCCAGCTCGTACTGCACAGGTATTTTACCAAGCTGCAACCCATTGCCGGCAATTACTTTAACGCTGGCCTTTAATAGTTTCGAAACATCGTTGTAACCGAACGTGCTTTTTATTATTGCCGGGTCTAACTGCACCCGGCCTATAGTAAATGCCTTGTTAAAAAAAGTTTCTTCGGGCAGGTTGCGCATCCAGTTGGTATAGGCCCGCAGGTGATAAGTGCCCTGCTGCAGGGTGTCGGCCAGATGGATGTCGCCTATAGCGGTACCGTTCAGTATCAGCAGTTTGATGTTGCTTACCACTTTATTAGCCGGGTCAATTAAATCGACATACAATATTTTGCTTAATGCCGACAGCTGGTTTTGCACCCCGATAGTAACGTAGCCTTTCAGCCAGATATCATCACCCGTAAGGTAATGGGGCTTATCTAAATGCAGGTAAACTTTTTCCTGTTGAATGGCTGCACCATATTGCTGCAGGTTGTTCAGAAACTCGGGGGTCTGGGCGAAGCTGGTTTTAACCAATGCTATGATAAAACATACGACAACGGCGATTTTTTTACTGGCCATAAGGGTTAAGATAAATATAAAGCAATATAATTATCCTTTCTGACATAGCCGCACCTGTGCAGCCCCAAAACCTGCGGCAGCATTAAAAAAAGTCGGCGTTACTATAAATTAAAAAAAGTGGCCTAAAGCGAAGATGACAAATATTAACTATATGAATATCGGCTAATTAACTAAAAAACGTTGCACCGGCATAAGGCCTGATGCCGGAAAGAGCCCGTTTTTACTACCGCATTAAAGCTGATACCCGGAAAATGCCTGTTTTTACTACCACCATAGCGGGATTAGCCGGTGTGAATGGAGAGCTGCTTACAAACCTATTTACACGCAAAAAAGCCTTCACTCTTTCGAATGAAGGCTTTTATAAAATTGGGCACCGACCTACTCTCCCACGTTTTACCGCAGTACCATCGGCTCTGGCGGGCTTGACTTCTCTGTTCGGAATGGGAAGAGGTAGACACCGCCGATATAGGCACCTGAAGATCTTTGAGGTGAAAGCGAAAAGCATAAAGCTTAAAGCTATTCCTCATAAATTCAGTATATGTTTTGCTTTGCTTCAGACTTTCAGCTTTACGCTTTGGTCTTTTAGCGTTAAGCCAAACAATGACATATTATTGAAAGAAGTAAGTTTAAGAGAAAACAACAATACTTAGTTGTTGAGTGAGTGGTTGATTTGGATAGCAGTTTTGCAACTACTCACTATTCAACTTATTTCACCACTCACTCTAATTACCTGCTATGAGAAAGCTTCGGGCGATTAGTATTACTCGACTATGATGTCACCACCTTTATATCTGTAACCTATCAACGTAGTAGTCTGCTACGACCCTCAATGGAAGTCTCATCTTGTGGCTAGTTTCGCACTTAGATGCTTTCAGCGCTTATCTATTCCCAACGTAGCTACTCTGCAATACAGCTGGCGCCATAACAGATTCACCAGAGGTTAGTCCAACCCGGTCCTCTCGTACTAAGGTCAGCCCCACTCAAACTTCCAACGCCCACAACAGATAGGGACCGAACTGTCTCGCGACGTTCTGAACCCAGCTCGCGTGCCACTTTAATGAGCGAACAGCTCAACCCTTGGGACCTTCTCCAGCCCCAGGATGTGACGAGCCGACATCGAGGTGCCAAACCTCCCCGTCGATATGAGCTCTTGGGGGAGATCAGCCTGTTATCCCCAGCGTACCTTTTATCCTTTGAGCGATGGCCCTTCCATGCAGAACCACCGGATCACTATATCCGTCTTTCGACCCTGCTCGGCTTGTCTGCCTCACAGTCAAGCAAGCTTATGCTATTGCACTCCGCGTACGGTTACCAAGCGTACTGAGCTTACCTTTGAAAGCCTCCGTTACCTTTTTGGAGGCGACCACCCCAGTCAAACTACCCGCCAAACAATGTCCCCCTCAATGAAGGGTTAGACACCAAATACAGAAAGGGTGGTATTTCAACGTTGACTAACCGACTCCTAGCGAAGCCGGATCACAGTCTCCCACCTATCCTACACATCCTGTATCCGATATCAATGTTAAGTTGTAGTGAAGGTGCATGGGGTCTTTCCGTCCCGTTGCGGGTAACCGGCGTCTTCACCGATACCACAATTTCACCGAGCTCATGGCTGAGACAGCGCCCAGATCGTTACACCATTCGTGCAGGTCGGAACTTACCCGACAAGGAATTTCGCTACCTTAGGACCGTTATAGTTACGGCCGCCGTTTACCGGGGCTTCGATTCAATGCTTCGGTTTAACCCTAACATCCCCTCTTAACCTTCCGGCACCGGGCAGGTGTCAGGCCATATACGTCATCTTTCGATTTTGCATAGCCATGTGTTTTTGTTAAACAGTCGCCTGGGCCTTTTCACTGCGGCTGACATTGCTGCCAGCGCCCCTTCTCCCGAAGTTACAGGGCCATTTTGCCGAGTTCCTTAGCCATGATTCACTCGAGCACCTTAGGATTCTCTCCTCGACTACCTGTGTCGGTTTACGGTACGGGGTTTTATAACCTGAAGCTTAGCAGGTTTTCTTGGAAGTCTGATTACCTGAACTATCCTCTTACCCGAAGGCTCAAGGTACTATCAGCTTTCAGCAAATCTGGCGTACTTAACTACCAAACCTATACCTACGGCCTTTAACGAACTATTCCGTCAGTTCGCGTCAGTTTCACTACTCCGTCACTGCATCGCAGTTATAAAACGTACTGGAATATTAACCAGTTATCCATCGGCTACGCCCTTCGGCTTCACCTTAGGCCCCGACTAACCCTGATCCGATTAGCGTTGATCAGGAAACCTTAGTCTTTCGGTGGGCGGGTTTCTCTCCCGCCTTATCGTTACTTATGCCTACATTTGCTTTTCTATTCCCTCCACAGTCGGTTATCCTCCTGCTTCACCGGTAATAGAATGCTCCCCTACCAGATGCATTACTGCAAATCCATAGCTTCGGTATACTGCTTAATGCCCGTTTATTATCCATGCCCGATCGCTCGACTAGTGAGCTGTTACGCACTCTTTAAATGAATGGCTGCTTCCAAGCCAACATCCTAGCTGTCTGTGCAATCGGACCTCGTTAGTTCAACTTAGCAGTAATTTGGGGACCTTAGCTGATGGTCTGGGTTCTTTCCCTCTCGGCCATGGACCTTAGCACCCATAGCCTCACTCCAGCGTATATTAATAAGCATTCGGAGTTTATCTGGATTTGGTAGGATTTGACTCCCCCGCACCCAATTAGTAGCTCTACCTCTTATTAACTCAACCGCCAGGCTGTTCCTAAAAACATTTCGGGGAGTACGAGCTATTTCCCAGTTTGATTAGCCTTTCACCCCTACCCACAGATCATCCGGAAACTTTTCAACGTTTATCGGTTCGGTCCTCCAGTACCTGTTACGGCACCTTCAACCTGTCCATGGGTAGATCACAAGGTTTCGCGTCTACCCCCTCTGACTATACGCCCTATTCAGACTCGCTTTCGCTTCGGATCCGTGTCTTAAACACTTAACCTTGCCAGAGAGGAGTAACTCGTAGGCTCATTATGCAAAAGGCACGCCGTCACGGAACAAGTCCGCTCCGACCGCTTGTAAGTACACGGTTTCAGGTTCTATTTCACTCCCCTGTTCGGGGTTCTTTTCACCTTTCCCTCACGGTACTGGTTCACTATCGGTCTCTCAGGAGTATTTAGCCTTACCAGATGGTGCTGGCAGATTCCCACAAGGCGTCTCCGACCTCGCGGTACTCAGGATACCACTATCCTATCATTACTTACTTATACGCAGCTCTCATGCTCTATGGCCAGGTTTCCCACCCTGTTCTAATTCATTTTGATATTCATGTTGTGGTCCTACAACCCCGGTTATGCCGTAACATAGCCGGTTTGGGCTCTTTCCCTTTCGCTCGCCACTACTCAGGAAATCATTATTATTTTCTCTTCCTCTGCTTACTTAGATGTTTCAGTTCAGCAGGTTCGCGCATTTATGCAACTATTCTTCAAATAGTTAGGTTTCCCCATTCAGAAATCTACGGATCAATTCATATTTGCTGATCCCCGTAGCTTATCGCAGCTTATCACGTCTTTCATCGCCTCTGAGAGCCAAGGCATCCCCCGTGTACCCTTTCTTACTTTCTTCTACTATACCGCCTTTTGCTCGGTATGTATGCTTTTTGATTCTTGTTGCGTCCGTCAGATCAAAGTACTTAGTATCAAGTATCAAGACCGAAGCCTATCCTCTCTATTTTCGTAAATATCTCTTTCAGAGCCTCAACAGTCCTCTATACTGTTGTCTTCTCTTTATTTTACTTCTTCCAATATGTCAAAGAACGTTTACCCCGGACTGTCCTAAAACAGTTCCTTTATCAATATCCATCCCTTGGTAGGGTTATGGTGGGTATGGTGGAGAATAACGGATTCGAACCGTTGACCCCCTGCGTGCAAGGCAGGTGCTCTAGCCAGCTGAGCTAATCCCCCGAAAGATTCATGTATGAATTAGTGAGTGACTGAATTAGTGAATGGTTAACAATTCAATAATTCAATAATTCTTTCCTTCAGTCATTGCCTTTATTGTAGTCCCGAGCAGATTTGAACTGCTGACCCCTACATTATCAGTGTAGTGCTCTAACCAAGCTGAGCTACAGGACTATTTGATTTAGTTCGCAGTTCTGAGTCTTGAGTGCTGAGTCTTTACGACTCCGACTTCCGACTGCTACTGCCAACCGTGTCCCTGCTCCCTTTCGGTTACAACCACTGATGGCTTCATCTTTGGGTTTACGTTTAATAGATATAATTAATGAGTTATTGAATTAATGAATTATTGATCGTGAATATCGCTATTCAACTAATCTCTAATCACCAATCTCTAATCACTAACATCTATTTTAGAAAATAATCATGTAGAAAACAGTTTTGCACTACTTTAAAAGGAGGTAAGGTATTGCTCCAGAAAGGAGGTATTCCAGCCACACCTTCCGGTACGGCTACCTTGTTACGACTTAGCCCCAGTTACCGACTTTACCCTAGGACGCTCCTTACGGTTACGCACTTCAGGCACTTCCAGCTTCCATGGCTTGACGGGCGGTGTGTACAAGGCCCGGGAACGTATTCACCGCATCATTGCTGATATGCGATTACTAGCGAATCCAACTTCACGGGGTCGAGTTGCAGACCCCGATCCGAACTGTGATCAGCTTTGTGAGATTGGCATCCTGTTGCCAGGTAGCTGCCCTCTGTACTGACCATTGTAGCACGTGTGTAGCCCCGGACGTAAGGGCCATGATGACTTGACGTCGTCCCCTCCTTCCTCTCTATTTGCATAGGCAGTCTGTTTAGAGTCCCCACCTTAACGTGCTGGCAACTAAACATAGGGGTTGCGCTCGTTGCGGGACTTAACCCAACACCTCACGGCACGAGCTGACGACAGCCATGCAGCACCTAGTTTCGTGTCCCGAAGGACTAAAGCGTCTCTGCTTTATTCACTAACTTTCAAGCCCGGGTAAGGTTCCTCGCGTATCATCGAATTAAACCACATGCTCCTCCGCTTGTGCGGGCCCCCGTCAATTCCTTTGAGTTTCACCCTTGCGGGCGTACTCCCCAGGTGGAATACTTAACGCTTTCGCTTAGACGCTGACCGTATATCGCCAACATCGAGTATTCATCGTTTAGGGCGTGGACTACCAGGGTATCTAATCCTGTTTGATCCCCACGCTTTCGTGCCTCAGTGTCAATAAAACCATAGTAAGCTGCCTTCGCAATTGGTGTTCTGTGACATATCTATGCATTTCACCGCTACTTGTCACATTCCGCCTACCTCTAGTTTATTCAAGCCCATCAGTATCAAGGGCACTGCGATAGTTAAGCTACCGTCTTTCACCCCTGACTTAACAGGCCACCTACGCACCCTTTAAACCCAATAAATCCGGATAACGCTTGGATCCTCCGTATTACCGCGGCTGCTGGCACGGAGTTAGCCGATCCTTATTCTCAGAGTACATTCAGCTCATTACACGTAATGAGGTTTATTCCCCTGCAAAAGCAGTTTACAACCCGTAGGGCCGTCTTCCTGCACGCGGCATGGCTGGTTCAGACTTCCGTCCATTGACCAATATTCCTTACTGCTGCCTCCCGTAGGAGTCTGGTCCGTGTCTCAGTACCAGTGTGGGGGGCCATCCTCTCAGATCCCCTAAACATCGTAGCCTTGGTAAGCCGTTACCTTACCAACTAGCTAATGTTCCGCATGCCCATCTTCGTCCTATAAATATTTGATTATTAAATAATGCTATTCAATAATGTTATGCGGTCTTAATCTCTCTTTCGAGAGGCTATCCCCCTGACGAAGGTAGGTTACATACGTGTTACGCACCCGTGCGCCACTCTCATGGAAAGCAAGCTCTCCAATCCCGTCCGACTTGCATGTATTAGGCCTGCCGCTAGCGTTCATCCTGAGCCAGGATCAAACTCTCCATTGTAAAATGTTATGTTTGATTGCTCTGACCCTATTATTAAAATAGAATCTGTTAATCTGTATTATATATCTTTATACAATACCCTAACCTATTCCTCTTGTTCCTGCAAACCGTATCTTCGTGTTGAGCTCCGAGTTTTGAGTCATCAGCTATTACTAACCACATCCTCTCTACTATCAAGCTGCCTACTTCAGTCCGGCCCGCTTTACTACATGATTTTCTATTTCCTAAAAGAACTTTATCGGTAACACTGTCGCAGTGAACCTGTATTTATGTTTCTCATCCTAAGATGATGACTTTTTCAATTTTGCTAACCGAAATTCGCTTTCGATTTTTTCGCCTTTCGACTACCCCGTTTTGGGATTGCAAAGGTACGAACCTTTTTCATCTTTACCAAAAATATTTTAAAATAATTTTGGAGGGTTTTTCAATATGTTTTAGAACTTTCCGCTACTTCGTTTGCGGGTTGCAAAGGTACATTTTAAATCGATATCTGCAAAGTGTTATTTCACTTTTTTAATATTTATTTTAAACCTCCTCTTTTCAAAAAACAACCGCTCTTTTTGCTTGAGCGGGTTGCAAAGGTAGAAATAATCTGCCGCCCGGCAAAGAAATTCTTCGCTTTTTTCAACAATGTTTATAACCTGCTGGAAAACAGCGATTATAAATTGCACTTACACTCAAACATTCAGTCAATTTTGGATTTCGTATATTTGAAATCACATGCAAGACCACCAGTTTCCAGCAAATTTCCTCGAATCGTTAAACAACGAACCGGGCTTTGACCGCGAAAATTTTGTTGAAGTTCATCAAAATAATTCCTCCCCAACGTCAATTCGCATCAATCCATTTAAAAAATCGGCGCAAAAAACCGGCGAACAAGTGCCCTGGTGCGCCGAGGGCCTTTATTTAGACGTACGCCCGTCGTTTACTTTCGACCCGCTTTTTCATGCCGGCAGGTATTACGTGCAGGAGGCATCGTCCATGTTCATCGCCCATATATTAAAACAAATAAAACCTTCCGACCCGGTAAAAGTGTTGGACCTATGCGCCGCGCCCGGTGGTAAAAGTACTTTGCTTAACTCGGCCATGACGCCCGACGACCTGTTGGTTGCCAACGAAATTATTAAAACCCGTGTACCCATACTGGCCGATAACCTGAGCCGCTGGGGTACCGCCAATACCATAGTAACTAATAACGACCCTAAAGATTTTAACCGCCTAACCGGTTTCTTTGATATTATATTAGTTGACGCACCCTGCTCCGGCTCGGGCATGTTCAGGAAAGACCCGGCAGCTATGGACGAATGGAGCGAGGCAAACGTTAACCTTTGCCACCAACGCCAGGAACGGATATTGGCTGATATTTATCCGGCACTGGCAGAGGACGGATACCTTATATATAGTACCTGTTCTTACTCGCACCAGGAAAACGAGGAGATCCTGGATTGGCTCTGCACCGAATTTGATTTAGAAACCGTGCGTATACCTATTAATAAAGAGTGGGGTATTGTTGAAACACAATCGCCGGCCAAACAGGCTTGGGGATATCGGTTTTATCCCGGCAAGGTTAAGGGCGAGGGTTTGTTTGCATCGGTACTTAAAAAGAAAGAAAGCAGCGGCACCTTGCTATCGTTTAAAAACAACCGTAATCAAAAAGTAGATAATACCGCCTTTGAACAGATCAAAGCTTATATTAATAAACCAGAAGACTATTATTTTTTTAAAGTGAACGACGACTGGTTAGCCATCAACAATCAGCATAAAGAAAGCCTGAACTTACTGCAACACCATTTATATATCAAAAAGTCGGGCGTGCGGATTGGGAAATTGGCCGGTCGCGATCTGATACCCGACCATGACCTGGCGTTAAGCAACATAGTTAATAAAGGTATGGTTGCCGAAATCGAGTTAGATTACGATCAAGCCATCCTTTACCTGCGCCGCGAGAATTTGGTTATGGACGAAGTTAAAAAAGGCTGGACGTTGATGAATTTTGAAGGACAAGCCATGGGATGGGCCAAGTTATTGCCTAATCGTATTAATAACTACTACCCCAAAGAGTTGAGGATACTGTCGCAAGGGCCGAGGTAGGGATTACACGATCGGCCTATATAAATTTTCTCCAAACCTTATGCTATAATATACTGTTAAAAAAACAGACACTATATATAGTATGAAAGATATCGCCCAACGTTTTCCCGAAAATCCTTTATTATCTCCTATTGATCTTAAGTGCAGCGAAGACGGCCTGCAGATCATCTGTCTGCTTAATCCGGGTGTATTTAGGTTTGAGGGTAAAACCTGGCTCATCCTGCGGGTGGCCGAGAATGCCATACAAAAAGAAGGTTCCATATTCTTCCCTATAATAAATGAGCTTGGTAAAGTCGAAATAATGGAACTGCCGTCCGAGCATCCGGAACTGATAACTACTGATCCGCGGGTTATACGCTATATGGGGCTGGATTACCTGACTACCCTATCGCACCTGCGCCTGCTTTGCAGTGATAACGGCATACATTTTTACGAGCCGGAGGGCTATGGCGCGTTATTCGGCACAGGTAAATTAGAATCATTTGGCATCGAGGATTGCAGAGTGACATTTTTGGAAGGCAAATATCACCTTACGTTTACCGCAGTATCGGCCAATGGTGTTGGTGTGGGCATGCGTACTACTACCGACTGGAAGACTTTTGAGGATCACGGCATGATCATCCCGCCGCATAATAAGGACTGCGCTATTTTTGAAGAGAAGATAAACGGACTGTACTATTGCCTGCACCGCCCAAGCAGCGTGGATATTGGTGGCAATTACATCTGGCTGGCACAATCGCCTGATGGTGTGCATTGGGGCAATCATAAATGTATTGTAAAAACCCGTAAGGATAACTGGGACTGCCAACGCGTAGGCGCCGGCGCCGCACCTATCAAAACCGACAAGGGCTGGCTGGAGATCTATCACGGTGCCAACTATGATCATCAATATTGCCTGGGCGCTTTCCTGTTAGATCTGAAAGATCCGTCAAAAGTGATTGCCCGAACAGATGCACCTATTATGATACCCACCGAACAATATGAGCTAAGCGGTTTCTTTGGCAACGTGGTATTTACCAATGGCCATATTGTTGATGGCGATACGGTGACTATATATTATGGTGCGAGTGATGAGTTTGTTTGCGGGGCGAAGTTTTCTATTAAGGAGATATTTGGGGCGTTGGGGGTGTAAACAAAAAAAGACGCAAATATTGCGTCTCTACATTTCCATTATTGTTCCCCCTTCAGGAGGTTAGGGGGCTTAATACTCTCCTATAGATAACAACACCAACGTACATGCATATTCCGTAGCAATTCCCTCGGCATTGGCCAAGCGTTGCAACTCGTTGTTTTCCGTTCCGGGATTAAAGATGATGCGCTTGGGTTTGGTGGCTAATATATAATCATACAAGGGTGGCTGGTTTTGCGGGCCAACGTATAAAGTGATGGTATCTATATCGGTATAGATCTTTTCGGGCTTTTCAATAGGCACACCGGCTACCTCGCCGCTTTTTAAGCCTACATTAACTATAGTGTGGCCATGGTTCACCAATCTATTGGCGGCCAGGTAAGCGTACCGGCCCGAGTTTGGGGTAGCGCCTATTATCAAAGTTTTTTTATCAGACATAATTATGCTAATGGGTCAAATATTGCGCCAAGGTGTAATATTTCGCGGTTTTGACAGTCAGAATAGCATCACAATAAAATAATTAAAAAAATTTAAAATGTTTTTAAACGTGAATCGTCTTTACCTTTAAACAAGTAATAAATTGATAACAGCATTAATGCCCGAAGAAAGAGAAAGCCATATCATAAGCACCATTAAGGCTTATGGTAAAAATTTGCTTGGCTTTATCCGTAAGCGGGTTAAGAGTGATGCTGATGCTGAAGATATCCTGCAGGATGTGTGGTACCAGTTTAGCAACCTGGTAAATTCTGAACCAATTGAACAGACAGGCGCCTGGCTGTATAAAGTGGCAAGGAACAAGATCACCGACAAGCATAAAAAGAAATCAGAAACCTTACTTGACGACCTGTTTAGCAGCAACGACGAAAGCGACGATGATACATCAAGCTTTAAGGACCTGCTGATGCCCGAAGAGAGCACACCTGAAACGGAGTACATGCGCAATATTTTTTGGGAGCAACTATTTAGCGCGCTGGATGAGCTGCCCGAAGAACAAAAGCAGGTATTTATATGGCAGGAGATGGATGATATGACCTTCCAGGAAATATCAGAACTGACGGGTGTTAATGTTAACACGCTGGTATCGCGCAAGCGGTACGCGGTGCTGCATCTGCGCGACAGGTTACAACAGTTATACAAAGAGATTACACAATATTAAAATTTAAAAACATGAAAAATCTATTTTACAAGGGCCGGTTTATATTTATACCCATCGCGGCAGCGGCCTTTATATCAGCCATCAGTTTTGTAGTGATGCAATTATGGAACCATTTATTACCTGATATTTTACACGTAGCTACCATAACTTTCTGGCAGGCCATGGGTATATTTATACTATGCAAAATACTGTTTGGCTTTGGCCATAAAGGCGGCCGCGGCTGGGGCGGACGTGGCGGCGCACCATGGATGCGTGCCAAAATGGAAGAGCGCTTTAAAACCATGACGCCCGAACAAAAAGAAAAATTTAAACAAAAAATGCGCGACCGTGCTAATTGCGGCCCATGGGGACGCCACGAGCATCCTTTTAACCGCGACTGGGATCAGTTTGATACTGAGGCCCCGAAAGCAACACAAGAATAATTAGTTGCAGTAGCAGCGGCGGGTAGCAGTAAATTATCAACTGCTACTTGCTACTGTAACTGCCGTTTTAATACAAACTCACAAACCTACACTATTATGGACATACTTATATTCTCAACAAGTGTAAACAAACCCGAGGACGTTGAACAGGTGCAGCCGATACTAACTTCGGTGCAGGCTATTGAAGACTGGAACTTCGACCTGGAAGATTGCGATAATATCCTGCGCGTAGTATCGCATGATCTGCCACCGCGATATATTGAATCGTTATTAAATAACGCGGGGTTTAAGTGCGAGGAGTTAGCTTATTAAAATTCTTTACTTTTTAAAGGGACAGAAATTACCTGGCCAATATCATAGTGCGTACTTGTTGCAGGCTGCCATTTTGCAGCCGCGCATAGTAAGGTCCCGGAGTATGGCCCTGGCTGTTGAAAATAACTTTATGGCTGCCTTTTTCTGTAATTCCATCTGTTAATGTCCCTACCAAATGGCCTTGCGCATCAAACACCTGTATAAGCGCGTGCCCGCCTTGCGATTGAAAATTTATTGTAGTTGACCCGGTAAACGGATTGGGATAATTACTGATGAGATTAGTGCCGGCCTGAACATTAGCGATATCTTTAACTGCCGATGCACATGGCGCGGTATCTTTTACACAAGGCAACTCCTGGAAATTTTTGAGTATGATATTGTTCAAAACATCGTCAGACACGCAGAACCAATTTTTTAATACCGAAGCATAAACCGATCTGAAATCATACTGCATCGGTATGTTATCATTAACTCCAACCGTAGCACTTATAACCGGGCTGGTACCCAGTACACCGGGTTGTACATAATCGCCAAATAAAAATAGCGGTGCAGCAGCACCATGGTCGGTACCCGCACTGGCGTTTGACCTGATACGGCGGCCAAATTCAGAAAAAGTCATTCCCATTACCCGCTTAGATGCACCCAGGCCTTTCAGATCGTCCATAAAAGCTTTAACTGCGTCTGACAACCGGAGTAGCAGGTTAGCATGTGTCCCGGTTTCCGTCGCACCCGCATTAACCTGTGTAGCGTGTGTATCAAAACTGCCTATACTAACCATATATACACGGGTCTTTAATCCGCCGGCTATTAAGCGAGCCACTATTTTAAGCTGATCTGCCAGTGTATTATTAGTGGGGTAAGTTCCTTGTTTAGTAACTTTTGCGGCGGCGGCTTTTATAACCGTTCCATATTGCTGTGTTTGTTGCGATACCTGGCGTATATAAGTTAATTCTTTACCGGCTTTGGTATTTGGGGCAACATCCTGTATGCCATTTATTAAATTATAAAAATTGTTAGGATCTGTTATAGCTAAACCCATGTTTACAGCGGGGCCTTGCATAGCTGGCGATACTGTAGATCCAATTTGAATAGCCAGTGGGTCGGGCATTATGGTGTTGGGGTAGCCCACAGGATAATTAGAATATTCCTGGCTCAGGTAGCGCCCGGCCCAGCCGGTATCTAAGGTTACATCAGCATTTGCGCCGGTAAGCCAGATATCTGTCGCCCTGAAATGTGAAAAATTAGGATTAGGATAGCCTACCGATTGTACAATTTTTGCAAGGCCTTCATTATAAAGGCTTTGTAGTCCGGTCATCGCCGGGTGCAATCCTGTCATACTGGTACCATCAAGTGCCAATATTTTCTTTTGAGGCAGTATGATATTTGAACGCGCGTTGGCCAGGTTTCCATACTGATCAAACGGAACAACCATGTTTAAGCCATCATTACCGCCATTCATTTGGATAATCACCAAAACATGGTCTGTCTCTGTAGGCGCTGCAGTTAATGCTGATATAAGCGATGAAGGGCCAAATGCTTTAAACATATGGCCATTTATCAATGCGGGCATTACTATACCAGCCGGCCCTGCTGTTTTTAAAAAATCCCGTCTCTTCATGATAACTGGTATTCAGGAAGGTCCATAATATATTTATAAAACGCTGTAAGCCGCGTGCTAACTATTTTTTTGTTGGTCGCGTCGGTAGGTAATGATTTATAGGCAAACCAGGCATCGCTCCAATAATGATCTGCCAGCTGTGCCGACAAGAGTATCGATTTTAAAAAGTCTTTAACCTGTTGTGATACGTTAACCACGTATAGCTGTGCAAGTGCATCGGCTACCAGTGCATTCGGATCTGCAGGGTTAGGCAATGTATCAGTAAAAGCAATAGGGTCTATTACGATAGTTTTACCGTTACGTGTATAGCCCTTTGCGATCATATTATCGGTAAACTGGTTGCGTTTGGGCAGCGTATCGGTGTTTATCCAAAGCTCGTGATATTGCGGCTCAAGGTAATAAGCGGGCCAGCCGGCAACGTTGGGCGGGTCGCCAATGTTTTGCGAAATGGTAGCAGCCTGTGCACGAATATAGTCCCACATATAATAAGCGTTCACATAGTCGCTCTCTGCCGGAAACATTATTCCAAAATCGCGGCAAACGCCAACATACAAATCAATAGGGCTTTTAATGATACAGCCCTTGTTTACAGGGTCAAAGAAATGATCGCTGGTTAATAACGCTTTTAAAACAGGTTTTATCTCGTAATTATTATTTCTAAAAATAGTTGCCAGCGGGGCTATAACATTGGCTTCTGTGGCCGCGTCAATATCGTAATAAACAAAAAATCGATATAATTTTCGGCATATAAATAACGCGCATTCCTGCATTCCAAATATCATATCCAGCATATCATCCAGCTCGGTAGCACCTGCCACGCCCGTTTTGCCGGTAATTACCTTGCTATTATAAAATGCCGAGAATTGCTTGTTGGTAACATCGTGTTTTGTAGCATCAAATGTTGATGTTATTGCGGTTGCATTAACGTTAAAACCGGTAAGTACTTTCGCAGCGGCCTTCACATCATCCTCGGTGTATTTTGAATTGGGTCCTTTTCCTATGGTAAATAGTTCCTGCAACTCGCGCCCATAATTTTCATTGGGCGATATCTTTACATTTTGATGGCCGTTTAAATAGCGCAGCATAGCCGGGTCGAGCGTAATTTGCTTAACCAACTGTTTAAAGTTGCCTAAAGCATACTGGCGGAGCAAGGCATTATGCTTGTATTCATACCGCGCGTCTCCAATTACAGATACTTGTGTCGAAAAATGGTTATGCCAAAAAAGCACCATTTTCTCTTCGATAGTTTGTTGTTGGGCCAGCATGCGGCCCACCCACCAGGATTTTAAGCTTGTAGCGCGGCGGCTGTCGGCAGTACCATCTGTATAGGGCGCATTTACCCAAGTTTGACCCGCCGGAACACCGGCATCAGTATAACTGCTATCATTATAATTATTTATGGGAGGAGCAGGTATTGCAGCGGCTGTTAATAAGTTATCAACCACAGCACTTAATGATTTGCCGCTTTGATTTTGGAAATCAACCGTCCTTACCCCAAAAAGTGTACGTTTTAATAAATGAACCAGCTCTGCCTTATCGAAAGTGCCGGTATAAGCGGAAATACCTGAAAGCGAGCGAAATGTGGACATTTTAGGGATTGCACGAGTTACGTACAAATATATTAATTGTAACATACTTATTACGATTAATATATAATTAAAAAAATTTCGCCGTACGATTAAGGAAGAAGTTTACCCAATAATGGCCCTAACCAACAGCGCAATTTGCCCGGCGTGGTAAATTTGATGCTGGACGAAGCCGTATAGTAATTCTTTATAAGTAGTGACTGGTTCGTCGTTACGCTCATCAATTATTGGTTCGTCCCATTTTTCTTCGGGGAAATCCCGGATGGTTTTGATCAGGTTAACGTTAACCAGTTTAAAATCATCTATCCAAAGTTGCCATTTATTTTCATCAGGATCGCCGGGATTCGGCCAGTTGCCGCTTACCGGTAATGAAGCCGGCTTATCATTCATACGGTCCATCACCTCTTCAGTCCAGCTTACCATGTGCAGGACGAGTTCGGCTATAGTATGGGCATGGCCCACGCGCTCGTAAGCGCTTTCAAAAGTTACCTTATCTAAGATGTCATATATAGGGTCACCATACCAAGGTTGGCCCGATAGGGTGTTTTCTAATTCAAGGGTTAGCTTTTCGTTTGTTGTCATAGTCTGTTAAATTATTTTTCCTGCCGCTACCGCACAATTTATCCCATCAATAGCAGCAGAAATTATGCCACCTGCGTAGCCTGCGCCCTCGCCACAGGGGAATAATCCAGCTATCTGCGGATGCTGGAAAGTCTCCTTATCCCTTGGTATTTTTATAGGTGATGAGGTGCGCGATTCCACCCCCACCAGTATAGCCTCATTCGTATAATACCCCTTCATCTTCTTGCCGAACATCGGCAGGGCATTGCGCAACCTGTCGTTTATCCAGTCGGGCAGCACCTCTTTTAGCTCGATGCTTTTGGTGCCGGGCAGGTACGAGTTTTCGGGGAGGTCTATAGACAGCCTCCCGTTCACAAAGTCAACCATCCGCTGCGCGGGCGCAACCAGTTTACCGCCGCCGGCTTTAAAGGCCAGCTGTTCAATACTATGCTGGAAGTCCAGCATCTTGAACGGGTCGGCATTATCACCTTTAACATCTTCCATGTTGATCTGTACCACCGTGCCCGAGTTGGCGAAGGGGTTGTTCCGTTTCGACGGACTCCAGCCGTTCACTACGATCTCGTCGGCTTCGGTAGCGCAGGGGGCAATGATACCGCCCGGGCACATGCAGAACGAGAACACCCCCCGGCCATCCACCTGTTCTACCAGGTTATAGTAGGATGGCGGCAGCGCCTCGTCGCGCACTTCGCAATGGTATTGGGCGCGGTCTATGATCTCCTGCGGATGCTCTATGCGGACACCCAGCGCGAACGGCTTGGCCTCCATCAGGATCCCCTGCCTGCGCAGCATTTCGAACACGTCGCGGGCCGAGTGCCCGGTTGCCAGTATAACGGCGTTAGCTTTCAGCACCTCGCCCGATGCCAGCTTTACACCCCCGATCTTATCAAACTGCACCAGCAGCTCCGTCACTTTGGCGTCGAAGAGCACCTCGCCGCCGGCTTGCAGGATCGTCTCGCGGATGGCGGTGATGATCTGGGGCAGCTTGTTGGTACCTATGTGCGGGCGGGCATCAACCAGGATATCTTCGGTAGCGCCGTGGGCCACAAAGGTTTTGAGCACCGCGTTCACATCGCCGCGCTTGGTGCTGCGGGTGTATAGCTTGCCGTCCGAGTAGGTGCCTGCCCCGCCCTCGCCAAAGCAGTAGTTGCTCTCGGGGTTAACCAGGCCCTGTTTGTTGATGTTGGCCAGGTCGCGGCGGCGGTCTTTTACGGCTTTGCCACGCTCTATGATGATGGGTTTTAGTCCCATTTCGATGCATTGCAGGGCGGCAAACAGCCCGGCCGGGCCGGCACCGACTATGATCACCGGCTTGCCGTCTTTAACGTTAGGGTATTGTTGGGTATAGGTCTCGGGGTGGTGGGCCTCATCTATATACACCTTTACCTGCATGCGGTAAACCACGCGGCGGCCCCGCGCGTCAATGCTGCGTTTATATACCTGTACCCCGGTAACTTTTTGTGGTGATATGTTTAATGCCGCGGCGGATAGTCGTTTTAAAACTTCCTGGTCGTCCTGCTGGCCGGGGGGGCATACTATTTCTATTTCCTTTATCATGGTGCTGCCCGGTTTTTATCCGGGGATGGCGCAAATATAATGGTAATTGTAGTTAGGTTAGGTGCGCGTTGTTTCACGCGTGTGTGAAACAAATGAAACAAGTGAAACAACATTTCGACTTAATTTATTGGTAATTAACGCTTTACAAAAAACTCATGAAACAAAATGAAACAAGATTCAGCTTTAACCGATTGATAATAAGGTATTAATAAAAATATTAATTGTTTAAACATGCAATTGAAAAGTAAATTGTCCTGACAAACCAGCGCCACCACTTTGTTAAATCAGGTTGCCGTACTTTGTAATGCCGGGAAGATAAAGAGGAATATTTTTGGCAAGAAAACACCAGGAGTGTCATCCTTCGGGCGTTGCTAACTGCCAACTCATAACTGCAAACTGAACAAGGGCGTTGCCTGCGGCCGGGTTATCCGCTCATACGCCTGCAGGCCTTAGGCGCGAAAAGGCCGGTATCCGCTTCTACCCCTAACGCGAACGCGGCACGATTCCTTGTACTTCCATCCATCTGAGTGCATCTATAATTTCCGCGTTAGTATATTTGCTTTTATGTTCGGACCAGTCGTAAAACTCTGCAATTAAAGATGCATCGTTAATTAGTTGTTTCTTTTCTAACATTCTCTCCCAACATGCATAAAGTGTTGCAACTATTTCAATTCGTGCTGATGTTGTGTTTTCAAAAATATCTATCAAATGATAAATAGCTTCCAAATCATTTTGGAATAGTTCTTTGAAATCTTGTTTATGCCCGCCTGCATTTTTTAACATTTTATATTTTAACGGTTCATCCTCATTGTACTTAAACCACTCTCGTTCCTCTAATTCATTATCAATGTATAACTGCAGTTCCCGGTCATAAGGCCCCATGGCTCTCCGTAAGAATTTAACCGGGAGGTTCATGTTTTGCGCTCTATCACACAAATAAATCATCTTTTGTAATTTAACATGGCCAAGTGTTTGCTTTTGACTTAACTTCCATACTATTTCAGCCGAAAGAAGTAATGTTTTATATTGGTTGTCTGGTTGAACCAAAAAGTTATGTTTTTTATAGGTTTTATTATCCGATAATCCTCTTAATGCTTGCTGTTGCAATTGCTGATTTTGTTGTTGACTAATCCTTATGCTGTCATCTAAAATATCGCAGATTTGCATCAGTTCTTCTACCTTCTGTACGATACGATATTGCTCGGCAAGCGGAGGAAGTGGTACAAATGTATTTTCAAACTGTTCATTTGTTATACTTGGAGAATTAAAACCTACCATCAATTTTTTATATTTTTCATTTAGATCGGGAGACAATAAAAAATTAAAAATATATTTGTCAAAAGCTATAATGGTTTTAAATACGCTGAAACCCGTTGACCCTATTAAATTAGGTTTATCAACTTTGACAAAGGCCATGTTTTTCAGATAGGGCCTAACCGTTGAATAAAGTATGTATCCTTGTTCTAACACTCTTCTTGCACGAGTTGATAACTCGCTAACTTTTCTGACTTTTATTTCTTTAATGATATGCTCACTATTATCAATTGCATCGATGTCTATATAGTTAATATTAGTTTCTGGACTAAATTTTTTATGAATGTCAAGATTTTCACAATAATTAATAATTTCACCCAACCTGCACCAAGCCCAATTACTAGGGATTACAAAGGGCACATCTTTTTGATTAAACGGTAGTAATTTCTTACCGTTTTTAAGCTTCTTGCTTCTTGTTAGGTGCTCCCTTTCAAGTTTTATTTGTTGTAGTAAAATATTAGCCGGTTCATCGTTAAGATCTTGCTCAACTAATTTTCCTTGAATTGCATCCTGTAACAATTGTTGACGTAGTTTTTTTAATGTTTCGAGTTGATCATTAAGCTCAATTGCCAGCAATTCATTGGAAGTCATTAAAGCTATTATTTGTTTTAACCCATATTTGTCATTACCAATATTAAAGTTCTCAAGCTCAAAAGTTTTTAAGACATCAACAATTTCTTTTTGTTGATCCAAATCAATTATTGGGATCATAATATTTGATATCCTTTTTAGGCTTATAACCGGTTGTGCAGATGTGTTCGCAAATTGGTTAATTTCACAAAAATTCAAATACTCAATTAGGAAATTGATATTATATTCGGGAGATATATCTGTTGCAAATAGCGCGTTATCAGTCACCCATGATTTGGGCTGGATTTCAAAAACACAACCGCATCTAGCGCCGACGCGACCTATACCTAGCGTTCTCGAGTGTATATTATATTCGTTGTGACTTTTATTCGTTTTACCGCCGCCGCCGTATACAAAATAATCACCTACTACCATTGCACTACTGGGCAAATAATCGCCACTTGAAAATTTAACAACCTTGAAAATTGGTTGGTGTTTATGTTTAGCTAAAGAATAAAAAATTTTACTCCTTACAGCTGTGTGCTTAATATTCTCTATATAAGTTTTTACCATTATTTTAACGCTTCCCTCAATTGTTCTAGCAATAGATTACTTTTCTCAATCGACGCACGTAATAACTCCATCAACTCGGTGCTGTTCTGCGAGTACTTTTCTTCTTTTTTGGTTGGATTTTTTATGTCCAAATCATAACCTCGCTCAATAATGCTATCAATATCTACTTGCCAGGCAGAGTCATTTTTATACCGATTATTCCACCATAATTTTATCGGTTCGAATTCTTTTAGTTGAATGGGGCGTGTTTTACTATAAGCTTTATAGTTTTCTGGCATTTTATGCTCATAATACCAAACAGCTTTGGTAGATGTGCCTTTTTCAAAAAATAGTAAATTAGTTGCAACAGTAGCATATGGCTGAAATACAGAACTTGGTAGCCGAATTATAGTGTGTAAATTGCAATCTTCTAATAGTTTTTGTCTAACTCGTTGCTTTATACCATCACCTGTTAAACTACTATCAGGTAATACAATGCCTGCTCGCCCTCCTTGTTTAAGTAATTGCATCATTAATATCAAAAACAGATCAGCGCTCTCTTTTGTGCGATAAGTTTGAGGAAAATTGGTTTCGTTATTATTGGCCACGATTCCTCCGAAAGGTGGATTGGCTAATATTACATTAACGCGATGTTTTTCAGTAAAGTTACTTAGTGGCTGATCCAAAGCGTCACCGAATCGAATATTCGGCACTTCAATATCATGAAGTATTAAGTTGGTAGTTGCTAACAAATAAGGTAATGGTTTGTATTCCCAACCAGCAATGTTTTCTTCAATGCTTTTCCGTTCATCCACGTTTTTAACTTGTTTCTTCAAATGTTCGATGGCGCAAGTTAAATACCCGCCGGTCCCACACGCTGGATCCAGAATTTTTTCACCGAGTTGAGGGTTTATAATATCGGTAATAAATTGCGTAATAGCACGTGGCGTATAAAACTCGCCACTTTTACCAGCACTTTGTAATTCTTTTAATATGGTTTCGTACAATTCGCCAAAGGCATGACGGTCTTTAGCGATATTAAAATCTATTTCATTTAGTTTGTTCAACACTTTGCGAATGTTGATGCCGCTTTTCATGTAGTTGTTGTTCCCGTCAAATACTTCGCGTACAATAATTGCGCGTCTATTACCGGTACTTAGATCTATGCTACGTAAAACCGGAAATAACTGACGATCAACAAACTCTAATAGTTCATCCCCAGTCATGCCCTCATCGTCACCTGCCCAATTACCTTTTTCTTTCACCCAGTGAAACTTATCTGGGATAGGCGATACATATTTATCGTCCTTCATTTCAAGCTCTTTGTCCTTATCAGAAAATATTTTCAGAAACAACATCCACCCCAATTGTTCAATACGTTGCGCATCGCCATTCAACCCGGTATCCTGCCACATTATATTCTGGATACTCTTTATTACTCCTCCTATATTACTCATGCTGTTTGATACAATTCCTTTTCTAAATCCTTAATCGCGTCCTGATAATTGCGTTTGCCGCCAAAAATACCATTTACTATTTCATATGTCGAGCCAAATTCATCAAGGGGAGCTATCCTTAATATTTCCATGCTTTCGATATCGGCTATACCTTCGCCTGCATATTTATCTAATAATGCTTCCAAAACCTGTTTTGCCTGGTCGCCATATTTGGTAAAGTAGTTACGCTTCTTTACATTATTTGCCCGCTCTTTCCGGGTAAGCGGTGGTTGGTCATACGCTACATGGCATATCAGATCAAAAAGGTCAACCTCCTTGTTTACAGCGTTATATAATGCTTCAACCATTACGCCTTGTTCTTGTAATTCGGCGATAATAGCTTCCTTACGTTCGGTATTATTCCATTTATTCAAAAAATCATCCAGTGAAGTAAATTGTTGTTTAATTATTTCCTTGGTGTGGTCTTGTAAGCTAATAGTAATTGGTTTACCAAATTGGTCGAAATACATTTCGCGGCTTATTAAAACCGACACATCCACGCCATTAACATATACCTTTGTCCGTTTTTTATGACCGTGGGGCCCATCAACTAAATCTCTTATTTCAGGCTCTTCTATTATTATTTCTGTACCAGTAATATCATCTATTATCGGCGTGGTGTCTTCTTCCTCTTCCTCAATGATATTGCCTAAATCAGTTTCCTCGGATACTGGTTTAATACGGATTGGATCGCCATCGAAATCTTCATCAGCGAATAAGTCGGTAGCATTTCTGAAATCTAAAATGGTGAAATACAGCTTGCCAAATTCTTCATTAATACGGGTACCACGGCCAATGATTTGTTTAAACTTAGTCGGGGAAGCTATATTGGAATCTAATACTATGACTTTGCAGGTTTGCGCATCTACGCCGGTTGTCATTAATTCAGATGTCGTTGCAATTACCGGGTATGGTTCTTCGGGATTTATGAAGTTATCTAATTCCCGTTTACCTTCCTCATTATCACCGGTTATCTGCATTATATACTTGTAGTTGGCGGCTACCAAATCAGAGTTTTGTTTTGCCAATGCTGTTCGCATTCGCTCGGCGTGGTCTATATCACTACAGAATACTATGGTTTTTGCAAACCGGTCATAGCCCTTTAAGAACTCTGTGAGTTTTTTTGCAACAAGTTCAGTACGCTCATCAACTACTAGCGTTTTATCGAAATCTTTACGGTTATATATCCTGTCCTCAACTTCAAATCCCTCTTTGTCTTTTTTTCCATATTCCGGTCGCCAGCCTTCAGCGTCAATATTTAAAGCAACTCTTATCACCCGGTAAGGTGCAAGAAACCCATCATCAATACCTTGTTTTAAAGAGTAGGTATAAACCGGTTCGCCAAAATATTCTGTATTACTGGTTTCTTTTGTTTCTTTTGGTGTTGCAGTTAAACCAACATGCGAGGCGTTTTTAAAATAGGATAATATCTCCCGCCAGGTACTATCTTCTTTTGCGCTTCCTCGGTGACACTCGTCTATTATAATCAAATCGAAAAAGTCCGGCGAAAAATCTTTGTAGGCATCTTCTATTCCAGGCTCGTAATTACTTAGCCCTTGATACAACCCCAGGAAAACCTCAAATGCTTTGTCAGTGGAATCTATGCCTCTTTTTTTAGATGATACTAATTCCTCTTTGCCGTCACGGGTTTGAACAACCCTCTTTCGTATGACAGTCATTTTACCTTTGAAATGCTTGAAATCACCGCGGCGGGTTTGATCAATCAATGCTGTTCTATCAGCCAAAAAAAGTATTCTCTTTTTTAAACCGGACTTCCATAATCTATATGCTATTTGAAATGCAGTATAAGTTTTACCGGTACCGGTAGCCATAACTAACAGTAATCGGTTTTGTCCTTTTGCAATAGCTTCTACCGTTCTGTTAATAGCAATTTGTTGGTAATATCGTGGCTTACGGCTTGTACCGTCAAAAAAGTATTCCTGCGAAATTATTTTTTCTTCGTCCGGAGTGGTAATTCCCTTGTATTGTTTATACTTTTCCCATAATGCCTCGGGCGGAGGGAAATCGTCTATACCTAATTCTGTTTCTACATTATCGGTTGCCGTTCGATCATGAAATAGAAATCCATCGCCATTACTGGAAAACACGCACGGTATATCTAATATTTTACCATAATCTAATGCTTGCTGAATACCCGACCTAATAGAATGCTTATTATCCTTTGCCTCAATTATCGCAATAGGTATATTGGGTTTGTAGTAAAGAATGTAGTCCGCCCTTTTTTGTTTGCCTCTGGCGGTAAGTTTACCACGCACATATATCTTTCCATCAGTAAAAGAAACTTCTTCTAACAGCTGCGTTAGTTTATTCCAACCGGATTTTTCAACCGCAGGTGTGATAAACTTGGTACAGATATCCCTTTCCGATAAAGTTTTTTTATCCATTTACGTGATTACAGGCAAGTATTTACAAATCTAATTTTATTTAGCACATTTTTGTTAAAATCTATACGGGCTTTTGCGCTGGCCGCGTTAACGATGGGAGCGTATACCGGCCCCGCGCCTAACGCCTCGTGTGCGTATGAGCGTACAGCGTAGGCCGAAGGCAACGCCAAAACCAATAGGACAGTACAGGATGCACATTCCACCAAAATATCCCTATCTTTAATTTCCAACTTGTATATACCTGCATGAAACCTATTATTATCGCTTTACTGCTTATCGGCAGCTTACTGCCTGCTCCGAAGGAGTCCTACGGACAAAACACCGCGCGCGCCCAGGGCCCCGAGTCTTATAAACCCTGGAACGCTTTCTGGATAAATGCCCGTGGCGAAACCGGCAGAGATTATGGGGTGTTCTGGTTCCGCAAGCAAATTGACCTGGCTGCGAAGCCGGCTACGTTTAGGATTAATGTATCGGCCGATAACCGGTATAAGCTATATGTTAACGGTACGCTGGTGTCGTTGGGACCGGCGCGGGGCGATACGTATTACTGGAACTATGAGCAGGTAGACCTTGCACCGTACCTAACAGCAGGTAAAAACGTGATTGCCGCGCAGGTTTGGAACGAGGCCGAGGTAAGGCCCGAAGCACAGATTAGCCTCCGCACCGCCTTTATTTTACAGGGCGCAACCGCCGCCGAAGAAGTGCTGAACACCAACAACACCTGGAAAGCCATGCGCGACCCGGGGTATAAACCGCTGGCCGTATCGCTTGGCTATGGCGCTTATTACGTTGCCGGCCCGGGCGAACTGGTTGACCAAAGCAAGATCATCAAGAACGCCACCGCTGCCGACTTTAACGACACCGCCTGGCCGGCCGCCGCCAATATGGACCGCGGCAAACCCAAAGGCATGGCCGACGCGTTCGGCTGGATGCTGGTGCCATCGCAGATCCCGCAAATGGAGCGGGTTTACCAGCGGATCCCCTTGGTGCGTAAGGCAGTGGGGGTAACCGTTCCGCAGGGGTGGCCGGCGGCTAAAAGGGCGTTCACCATCCCGGCTAATACAACGGCTACGCTGATATTGGACCAAACCTTTTTAACCAATGCCTACCCTACCATTAACTTCAGCGGCGGCATGGGGGCGGGCATTTCGCTCACCTATGCCGAGTCGATGTTTGATAACCTGAAGAAATACGGCATCCGCAAGGGCGACCGTAACGCTGTGGAGGGCAAGGAAATTGGCGGCCGCAAGGATAGCCTGCTGGCCGATGGCAGCGCCAACCAAACTTTTACCAGCCTGTACTGGCGCACCTACCGCTATATCCGTTTAATTATACATACCCAGGCCGACCCGCTAACGATAACCGACCTGTACGGCACCGCCACCGGCTACCCGTTTGTAATGAACGCGCGGCTAAAAACCGACAACCCCGAAATGCAGCAGATGCTGGATATTGGCTGGCGCACCGCCCGCATGGACGCTATTGAAACCTATATGGATTGCCCGTATTACGAACAGCTGCAATACATTGGCGATACCCGCATACAGGCCATGATAAGCTACTACAACAGCGGCGACGACCGCCTGATGCGCAACGCCATAAACCTGATGGACCAAAGCCGCCTGGGCGAAGGCATTACGCTAAGCAGGCACCCGAGTTATAGTCCGCAGATCATCTCTACGTTTTCGTTATGGTACATTGGCGTGCTGCACGATTACTGGATGTACCGGCCCGACAGCACTTTTATTAAGAGCAAGCTACAGGGCGAGCGCGGCGTACTGGCCTGGTTCGCCAACTACCAGCAGGCAGATGGCTCGCTGAAGAACGTGCCTTACTGGACGTTTGTTGATTGGTCGGCAGGGTTTGGTAACGGCATGCCGCCCAAGGGAAGCAAGGGTGGCAGCGCGGTGCTGGACCTGCAATTGCTTACCGCCTACCAGCAGGCCGCGCAAATGGAAGCCAAACTGGGTATGCCTGCCTTTGCCAAACTATATGCCGCCAACGCCGCGCAGCTGGCCAAAACCATACAACAAAAATATTGGGATGCCGGTAAAGGCCTGTATGCCGATACCGAGGATAAGAACAAATTCTCGCAGCATACCAACTCGCTGGCTATACTTACCGGGCTGGCCGGTAAAACCGTTATGCCCGGCATAGCGCAAAAAATGCTTACCGATGCCGGCCTTACGCAATGCACCATTTACTTTAAATACTACCTGCACCTGGCCCTAACCCGCGCCGGCCTGGGCAACGACTATATGAAATGGCTTGACCTGTGGCGCGAGGACATGCGCCTGGGCCTTACCACCTGGGCCGAAATGAGCGACGTGCCCAACAGCCGCAGCGACTGCCACGCCTGGGGCGCCAGTCCGAATGTGGAATTTTACCGCATTATCCTGGGCATTGACAGCTACGCCCCCGGTTTCGCCAAAATAAAGATAGAGCCGCACCTGGGCGCCCTTAAGTCCGCCGAAGGTGAAATACCGCACCCCAACGGCAAAGTAGCCGTAAGCTATGTGCAGCAAGGCACCGCCTGGCGCATCAGGCTAACACTGCCTGCAAAAACAACCGGCGTGTTTGTTTGGAAAGGGAAGCAGTTGGCGTTGAGGAGTGGAGAGAATTTGTTTAGGATGTAGGGTAATTAGGGCGTTACCCTGCGGGTCAGGCTTTCCGCTCATACGGCTACAGGCCTTAGCCACAGGCAGGTATCCGCTGCAATCCTTAACGTAATCGTTCCCTTTGGCATACCGTTTGTTACCTCTTACAAAAAATAAGACTATGAAAAAGGCAGCATATTTAACAGCTTGGATTTTGGCATTTGCAATTACCAGCACATTTGCAGTAGCAGTAGGCACTACCGGTACCGCGAATGGAACAGGCACTAAAGGCATGGTAACAGACACCATCAAAAAACATACAACCTGGCATACAAAAAAGGCAAAACGCGCGGCACGCAAAGCCGACAGCATTGCATTAAATAAAGGCAGTGCAACACTTAGCGACGGTACAGATGCAAGAGGAAGCGGTAATAACGGAACTGGTGGTAACGGAACCGGCAACGGCGGTAATGGCGGTGTAGGCACCGGCAAGCCCCAGGGTGGCGGCACTGGCAGCGGGGTTAAAGTAAAACCTTAAAAGTAATTCGCTTTAATTAAAAAGTATTAAGGGCCTTTATAAGGCCCTTTTTTTGTTGCCGGTGGATAGCCAAAATATTCCCCCTCTCGAGAGGGCGTGCGGGATTGTGCGGCTTGCAGGGGTGTGTTAAACGTGCGAAAGGACACACCCCTCCGCCCCTCTCGAGAGGGGAATCGCACGGCCCCACCATTCTCAAATAATCAATATCCCAATAATGAAAGCGACCGGCCTAATCTCTGATTAACCAATCTCTAATCACTAATACCTATTTTTTTTCATCTTTTTTTCATCCGGCAGCACCTCGCCAACCATTTCCCTAACCAACTCTACTTTAGTTAACTATTGATTAAATACAGCGACTTGTAAAGTCAAGTAAATGTATACACAAGTATAATTTGGCTGTTTTTGGTATCGTTCAACGAAAATAAAGCCTGCAAACGGGTCGTTATATATCCGGATAACCGCCGGGTCCTATTACTAAAAAGGCCTTGGCATCCGGACAATTTTATTAAACATCTAAAATTAAAAACTATGAAAAAGCGATTAATTATGCTGGCACTCGTATCGGCATTCGGTTTACAGGAATTTGCCTTCGGGATGCAGCAAGACACTACTAAAAAACAAAAGAAAACGCACGACACAGTAAAGCGCGACACCACTAAAAAGGACACGCTTAAAAAGATTAAGCCATAACAATTGGTAATTAATATTTAACATCCTGCGGTTAGCTACGTTGCCGCCGGGGTGGGATATTTGAAAGGCCCCGGATTTTTGTTCGGGGCCTTTTTGGTGTTGGCGATCATGATGCAAATTGATTAGCTTATATAGAGATTGCTTCGTTCCCTGCAATGCCGCGCAGAAGAGGTTTATTACCATCCAGAGCACAAGGTTCCGCCGGTCGAAGTCTCCCAACTTCAAACCATTATAACTACAGCATACGGGTTTAATTTTTATAACTTAGTGGCTTACTTGCTGTGGGTATGTTAAAAGTTATTTTAAAAGGACGATTATTATTGTTCCTCATCATTTTTAAGGGTGCGGCTGCCGTGGCTCAGTCGGGTAGTGATAAAGGGCTTAAAGATTTTTATAAAGGCTATTTCCCTGTAGGGGTGGCTGTAACGCCCGCGCAACTGCGCGACCCGGCACAGCAGGCATTGATACTGCAACAATTTAACAGCCTGACGCCCGAAAACGCCATGAAGATGGGCCCCATCCATCCCGAAGAGAACCGTTATTACTGGAACGATGCCGACGCTATTGTCAACTTCGCGCAGCAGCATGGGCTGAAGGTGCGCGGGCATAACTTATGCTGGCATACCCAAACACCTGCCTGGATGTTTCGCGACAAAGAAGGCAAACTGGTTACCAAAGAAGTTTTGCTGGAGCGGCTAAAGCAACATATTTACGCGGTTGTTGGCCGGTATAAAGGCAAGATATATGCCTGGGATGTGGTGAACGAAGCCGTTGCTGATGAAAATGACCGGCTATACCGCAACTCGTTATGGTACCAAATCTGCGGCGACGATTATATTTTAAAAGCATTTCAATACGCCCATGAAGCCGACCCGGACGCTGTGCTGTTTTATAACGAATATGGCACCGAGCAACCCAAAAAACGCGACCGCGTTTTCCAGCTGCTTAAAAAACTGGTTGATGCCGGCGCCCCGGTTAATGGCGTAGGCTTACAAGCTCACTGGTCGTTAACCGACCCAGGTGCCGGGCAGATCAACGATGCTATAAAGTTATATACGTCGTTAGGTATTAAAGTGCAGATAACCGAACTGGATATATCCGTTTATGGACCTGACCGAAGGGATACAACCGGTTATACACCAGAGCGCGAACAAAAGCAAACCGAACGGTACGGCGCTATCTTTAAAGTATTCAGGGACAATAAACAATATATAACCGGGGTTACCTTCTGGAACCTAAGCGACCGCCATAGCTGGCTGGATAGTTTCCCGGTGCCTGGCCGTAAAAATTACCCGCTCCTGTTCGATCAAAATTTACAGCCAAAAAAGGCGTATCAAAGTGTAGTGAGTTTTTAAATTTTTCGACCATCAAACCCCATGCATTTCACCAAACTTGTACCCAGCGTTTTTTATACCGACATCAATATCGGCCTTAAAACTTTTGTGGACTGCCTTGAATTTACCCTGGGCCACCAGGAGTTGAGCGCGGCCACGCCTTTTTGCGTGGTTAGTAAAGACAACCTGGATGTAATGATATTCCAGGACCCGACCCAGGCCAAGCATGACCACCCCGAATTGCGGCTGGTAACAAACGACATTGAAGAAGTTTATAAAAAGGTTGCCGCGCAGTTCCCGGAGCTGCTGCACCCTAATCTGGATAAAGTTAACCTGAGGCCCTGGGGAGCCAGGGAGTTTGCGATCATTGACGGGCAGATCGGTATCAGGGTAATGCAATGGTAATGGATTGCCCTTGCATAATTAACACCTATCCTGTATCTTGTACTAGCCTTAACCTAACCGGCATCATGAAAAAACTGATCATATCCTTCGCTTTATTATTATCGGCAACGTTTTGTGTGCAGGCACAAACAGCGGCGCCTAAACCCACCATGAATTCGGTTGTTATTGATTCGTCGGGCATGAAATACCCCGCTTTCCTATGGCAACGAATGCTGCAAACCGGGGATTACTGGTTAAAGCCCCTTCAACCATCAAAACAAGACACCCCGTTTTTATTGGTGGAATATACTGAGGAACAAAAAAACGCCTACTTCGCGCGCTTGCCCAAACCAGCCGAGAGTACCAACTTTAAAACCGGCCAGGTTATCAAGCCTTTTAAAATCAGGGATATCAACGGCAAAAAACTGGAGGCTAAAGACTGGGCCGGCAAAACCCTGGTATTTAATTACTGGTTTATTGGCTGCCCGCCCTGCCGCGCCGAAATACCTGAGTTAAACCGGCTGGCCCTTAAATATAAGGACGATCCGAATGTGGTTTTTGTAGCCTTTGCGCTGGATGGTGTTACCGAGGTTGAAGATTTTGTTAAAACCAACCCGTTTGCCTACAGGCTGGTAAGCAACGCCGATGATTATGCGCATCAATTTAATATCCACCTGTACCCAACCAACGTGGTTATTGATAAGGAAGGCAAAGTACGCCTGCATTATGTTAGCTACGTTGCTAACGGGCCGTACTGGATGAATAAAACCATACAGGAAATTGAAAAAGGGATGTAGTACAATCTCGCGGGCCGGCATTTTGACCCTGCAATAATCTGTACCAAAACTGAACAACTATTGTATCGAAACCGCGCATATAAAATCAACTTATTTTTAGAATGAATTGACCATTAGCAACTTACAACAATCGCATAATATTAGCTGAAAACATGGCATAGATATTAAAACAATGGCGATTAAAAACTTAACAACCCGCGCTGTAAGCATTTTGCTAGTAGCGTTAATGTTTACAATGCCGGTTAGTGCGCAGTCGGTTGATGCTAACGTAAGCAAATTCATTGATGAACAGATCAAACTCCATCATATCCCCGGTATGCAGGTGGTAGTGGTGCAATACGGTAAAATTGTTTATTCAAAATCTTTTGGCATAGCCAATATAGAAAACGCTGTGCCGGTTACCAGTCAGACGTTGTTCCCGGTTCATTCAATCACCAAAGCGTTTGTGGGTGTAGCTATAATGCAATTAATAGAAGCCGGAAAGATCAACCTTGATGCACCTGTTTCCCGTTATTTAGATAGCCTGCCTTCTCCTTGGGAGCCTGTTACCATCAGGCAGCTGCTTACACATACCTCGGGCTTGCCTGATATTTGGGATGGTAATTCGACTGCCATTGATATTGATGCAGACTATGCGTGGCAAAAGGTTTTAAAAGCCCCGCTTAATGGACAGCCGTTAGAGAAATTTCAGTATGTTCAAACCAATTATATCCTACTGGGTAAAGTTATTACCAAACTTAGCGGCATGCCTTTTACAGAATTCATAAGGCAGCGCCAATTTAAACCCTCCGGTATGACCACCAGTGGGTTTGGCGATGCCCACAACATTGTACCTCATCTGTCGGGCAGTTATACTTACAGGCATATTGTTAACCATCAAGTAGAGGTATCTGACACGCTGCAAAATGCCATCCTGGACTGGCCGCCCTACCTTTGGACCGCGGTGGGCCTAAACACCACAGCCGATGAATTGGCAAAATGGACCATCAAACTTCAGGACGGCACCTTATTAAATAAAAAAAGCCTGCTAACGCTTTGGGCGCCTGGCATACTTAAAGATGGCACCCACCACGGTTTTAGCCCTATACTGGATGGATATGCTTTAGGCTGGCCGGTTTCGTCGCGCCCAATGCACCCGGTTGCCGGGCCTACCGGCGGCGGCCGGGCCGCATTTTTTATCTATCGCAATGATGACCTCACCGTAATTGTATTAACAAATATGATCTTTTCGGCACCTCAGAGTTATATTGATGGCATTGCTTCTTTTTATATTAAAGGCTTAAAGTAGGGGCACAAAATCAAGTCCTTACAATCCCTCATCAACGCAATCCATTAATCAACGACATCAACGGTCCAGACCCGTCAACTCATACCCCAATGTCCCCTTCAAAACATTAAGCGGCAAGTCCCAAGCCTTACCGGTAGTATCATTTGGGAACAGCAGGCAAAAAACCGTTCGGCGGCTTGCCGAGTCGATTACCACTTTATAACAATAATCGGGCACGGCAACGTGTTTACCAGGCTTAATGAGCTTGTTGGTAAAGATGCCACCGGCAGTAATATAAAGCGTGTTGGTTTGCGATAAGGTGCGGATGCGGGTTTCGTATACCTTCCAGATGCCGCGGTTAAGTCGCGGGCTTTGGGGTAGGCAATTGTAAAAGCTAAAGGTTTTTTTGTCGAGCTTACAATCGTAGGCAAAGTCTTCGGCGTTGGCCAGGTGGCCTTCGTCGTAACCCGAATGCGTGTAGTCGGCAGCAGTGGCGGTTAGCGCACCATCGGCCTTAAACTTATAATGCGCCCGGTTGCAGTCGCCGCCGCCATGGCTCAGCTTATACGTTACGTATAAAGGTTCTTTAAGGTCGTACGAATAATGCAAGGTATAATTACCCATGTTAACCACCGTATCCGCACACTCTGCAAAATGCGGGACCGTGAATGGCGGGGGCGCTATGAATTGCTGTGTGGTAACCGTGGGGGCCGGTTGCTGTTGGCATCCTGCAAGTATAACTGTCAACACCAATAATTTTGTAACACGCTTCACCCGGCTAATTTAGCGAATTGGGTAGCCCCGACGGAGCAAATCAAATTAATTCTTTGCTTTCCACAAAGTTGTAGCCCCCACGGGGATATTGGTTTCGCCTATTTGTTATCTACAAACACATGTTTAATAGCATCCAGGTAACCGTAGCCATAAACATTATCGGGTTGCAGGTAGCTGGTTTCGGTCCATTCGTTCCAGCTGTTAATGGTAATGAGCGGGGCCTGTTTGGGGTGCGCGTCAACATAGGCCCTGGCCATTCTTAATCCCTTTTCAAAATTTTCGGGTGTGTTGTTGCGTACCACCGCGCTTTTACCGGTGCGGGGGCTGTTGTCCCACCCTACACTAATGTGCGGGTAGTAAGGCATATCAAAAGTAGCGTCAATATGATCCCATTCCTTTTTAACATTGGCAAGGATGTTTACATAATCATCGTTAACATTTACAAAATGGGCAAACTGGTAATGGGTGCTGCTGGTAAAACCCAGTTGCTTTACAAAGGCATTTTGCGGCTTTTCTGTCTTGCTGCCATCAAAACCGCTATAGTTTAGGTTAATGCCCCACATGGTTAATTGCAATTCCAGCCCCGGAAAGCCTGCGCGTTTTGTTTCTTCTTTAAACCATTTCAGCGCGGCGGCGGCTTTCTCAATACCTCCTAAACCTGTTATAAACTGCGGGATATCATAGATCATGTAAACCGGCTTGCCATCTATCTTATAATAATTAGGCTGCTTAAAATACTTTTCGATGGTGCGTTTGGCAATTTTTTCAAACTCGTCGCGGCTTACCTGGCCCTGCCATATCACGTTGTTCTCGTTAAACTTATTTATACGGGTATCCCAGGTGTTTACCACGTCGTGGTTGGCCCACATCAGGTAAAACTTCATTTTGTCTTTGTTATCAGCTTTCAGGAAACCGTTGTTTAAGGTCGTCTCCATAAACGGGCGTCCATCATACCAATACCAATCAAAAATAAAAACGTTTACCCCATGTTTGGTGGCCTCGTTTATCTCCATGGCCATTATCGACGGGTCGGCCTCATTAATTGTACCCCAGGTTGGTTTGCGGTTCCAGTAAAAGCCCGGGAACCTATCCTGCACGTTGGTAACGGTCTCCCACTCGCCAATACCTTTTGGCCAGAACGGGCGCAGGCGGGGGTCGTCATTAACATAGGCAGGGTATAAAAAGGCGGCTATGTCGTATTTTTTTGTTTGGGCTAACGCGATCTTATTTATCAGCATCGCAGCAAAAACTAACAGCAGGAAAGTGCTCCTTTTAAAACTCATACAGAATGTAAAATAGGTGTATAATTGGTTATTTCAAAGCTGTTGTTTTTTGATCATAAAACCATCATGCACTGTCTGATATTTTAGTTTGGCTTTGGCTGATGTATGTAAATTGCCCCCTTGCACCGTCACACTAAAAAACCGCCGGGCCGGTAACCATTAGTAATGATTGCCGGCCTGGTGGTAGTGTTATTATTTGTCGCGGTGTCAGTATTGGCGATGATGTGTTATTCTGCCCAACCTTCCTGTGCGAAGGCATGGCAATTACATTGGTTCAAATTAGCTGTTTTGGCTGTACGTTTAATATGCCGGCAATTTCATATAAACGAGCTAACGACATTTTTGTCTTCGCCGTTTCAATTTTACTATACGCGTTCTGTGTTATTTTTAACGTTTGGGCCATTTGGTTTTGCGATAAACGAAGGCGGGTACGTCTTTCTTTAATGTTGCCGGCAACGGCTTTTAATTGTGCATCTACGTTCATGGTGATTTAAGTTAGTTAAAGTTAACGGTCTGTTTTTAAATATTAAACTCTTTAAAATAATGAACAAAGTGAACAGGAAAGCATTAACTGTACTACCTGATGACATTAGGTAACTAAAATTTATCTTGTATATTTAGCTAAACAAAATACCTATGCGCTATAAATTACTATTGTTTCTATTATTAATTGCTCCGGCAGTTTTTGCACAGACCGATAAAAAACTAACCACCCGGTTACAGGATGTTGTTAAAGGCTTTAAAGGCGATATTGGTGTGTACGTGCAAAACTTAAAAACAGGCAAAACTGCCGCTATTAATGCCGATACGTTGTTCCCGACAGCCAGCATGGTTAAGGTGGCGATACTTTGCGGCTTGATGGATAAAGTTGAAAAAGGCGAATTGAAATATAACCAAAAGCTGGGCTATCGCGATTCGTTGCTTTATGCCGGCAGTGATATTTTAGGATCTTTTAAAGATAAGGATACCATTATGCTAAGCAAGGTTGCCATGTTGATGATAACCATGAGCGATAATACCGCCAGCTTGTGGCTGCAAAAGTTAGCCGGTGGTGGCACCGATATTAACAACTGGCTTTATCAAAATGGGTTTAAATCTTACCGCGTAAATAGCCGTACGCCCGGCCGCAGCGATATGCAAAAGCGGTATGGCTGGGGTGTAACAACACCTTACGAAATGTGTAAATTGTTTACCATGATCCGCAATGGAACAGCCGTTAGCCCCGGCGCAAGCGAACGGATGTACCGTATTTTGGGACGGATATTTTGGGACGAGCGGGCACTGTCGCAAATACCGCCGTATGTGCATACCATATCCAAACAGGGTATGGTAGACGCGGCAAGGTCTGAAACCGTATTGGTAAACGCCCCGCATGGCGATTACGTTTTTTGCATCGCCACCAAAAACAATAAAGACCAGACCTGGACCCCTAATAACGAAGCCGAGCAGCTGATCCGCAAAATCTCGGCCCTGTTATACCATTATTATGAGCCCAAGGATAAGTGGGCACCCGCCGAAGGCGTAGCTAAGTATATGCTGAATGAATAACAAGGCAGGAAACTTTAGCTAAATTTCTACTTTATCCTTATAATTGCCTTAATGGGCTTTCTACACCTGGCCGGCTTAGGCAAAGTACATTTTCATGAATATGGTAAAGGGCAAAAACCAATGCTTGCCTTTCATGGCTACGGCATGACGGGTAAGCAGTTTCATGTGCTGGAGAAATCTATTTTAAAGGGTTACCACATTTATGGTTTCGACCATTTTTTTCATAACGAAAGCAAGATAGCCGACTGGACCGAGCAGCAGATCATAACCGGTATGCCCAAGGCCATGGTTAAGGCGTATGTGGAAGAATGGTTCAAGATCTATGGCAGGCAACGGTTCTCGGTAATGGGCTATTCTATCGGGGCCAACCTGGCGCTTATATTAGTGGAGGAGTATGCCGACCTGATAGACGAAATAATTTTAATGGCACCCGACGGCTTATCTGTTTATAAAGGCTTTCATTTTTTAATGCACCGGCCGGTTGGCCGCTGGCTTTTTAAACACGTAACTAAAAGCAGCTGGCTGGCTACAACCATACTGAATACGCTGAAGAAGATTGGTTTTATTGATGCCAGCCTTCATCAAATTGGATACAGCGAAATGGACACCCCAAAAAAAAGGCTGGATGTTTATTATACATTGAACCTAATCAGGCTGTTAAAGCCCGATACCGAAAAAATTGCCGCGCTTATCAATCAGCATAAAATACCATGTAAGCTAATATTTGGGCAGCACGATAACTTGTTCCCAAAAACGGCTGCCCTGCCCTTTATACAAAAACTAAACAATGCCGAGGTGCATGAGTTACCTTTAGGGCATTGGCTGGTTATACCTGCTCTTGACGAATATTTAGCTAATTTTGAGATATGATACCCGCACGCAGAGTAAATTTATTTAGCAACTGGTTTGCTTACTACATGCGTTTTAGAATGCGCAGCTACTTTAACCGGCTGGTAGTAATGCCATTTGAGCCGAAAGAAGGGCACTCCATATTATTGCTGTGCAATCATTTTAGCTGGTGGGATGGTTTATGGGGTAATTACCTGGCTTATTGGCACCTTAAGCGTAAACTTTACATCATGATGCAGGAAGACCACCTGCGCAAGCGGATGATGCTTAACCTTTTCGGCGGTTTCTCTATCAACCGCACATCGCGCGAAATGATCAAATCATTACAATATGGCGCCAATTTGCTTAACGATAAAGAGAACCTGGTAGTTGTTTTCCCGCAAGGGCAATTGATATCCAACCATACTACCGAGATATTAGTTGAAAAAGGCATCGAGCGCCTCATCAAAAACATTAAAGGGCCCTGCCAGATAGTGTACTCGTGCGCGCTGATAGATTATTTTGAAAGCTTAAAGCCGTCGGTGTTTTTCCACCTGTATGACTGCGGCGTAGCGGGCGAGGTGCCTTTTGATACCCTGGTTGAAAACATCAACGCTTTTCATACCCAGGCATTAAAAGACCAGGTAAATGTAGAGCATTAAATGATCTACCCTAAAAAAAATATCCTGTTTAAATGGAGCATTTATGCTTATGTATACTGGTTAGCCCGCCGCAATTTTAAGGAGATCAATTTTAACTCCGTAGAGGTCGATAAGAACAAGTCGGTATTATTAATAGCCAACCATTTTAGCGCCTGGGATACGATTATTTTATTCTGGATAAATCAGAAACTGCTTAAAAAGGAGTTTCATATAATGATTCTGGAGAGTACCGCTATAAAAGAGCCGTTCTTAAAATATGCAGGCGCATTTTCGATCAATAAAACATCAAAAGATATGATCCACTCGCTTGATTTTGCAGCGAAGCTTTTAGATGATCCGGCCAACCTGGTGCTGATATTCCCGCAGGGAAGGATCTATTCTAACATGGTGAGCGAGGTGCCATTTGAAAAAGGGATTATGCAGGTGATAAAAAAGGCTGCCGGTAAGTTCCAGCTGATCTTGGCTGCTACATTTATCGAAAATTTTGACAATTTTAAACCGGTTGCCAACACATCTTTAAAAACAGGTGTCGCTAATAGTTTTAATAGTATATTAGATTTGCAGGAGGCTTACCAGCAACATTACACCAAGGGCCGCCAACAACAAATACAAATAGTTAAATAGTGATAACCGTTATAGCCGTTACCTTCTTCTTTATGATCCTGCGGTTTGCGGTAACACTGTTTAATTTTATATCCGACCCAAAACTGCGCCGCGTTAACCGGCATTATGAGGATCTGGTTTCTATCCTCATCCCGGTCAGGAACGAGGAGGGGAATATCCTATCGCTGCTGCAATCCATCACCCAACAAGATTATCAGAATTATGAGGTTTTGATCCTGGATGATGAATCGACAGACAACACCTATAAAGTTTGCGCCGGTTTTGCCGCGACGCATTCAAACTTCCGGATAATAAAAGGCGAGAAATTACCCCATGGCTGGCTGGGTAAAAATCATGCCTGCCACCAGTTAGCTAACGAGGCCCGGGGCAATTTCTTTTTATTTGTTGACGCCGATGAACAAATAAGCGTGGGGCTGATAAACAGCGCCATACACCGTATGCACGCCAACAAACTAAGCCTGCTAAGCTTATTTGCCAACCAGCAAATGCAAACCATTGGCGAGCGGCTGGTAGTTCCACTTATGCATTATATCCTTTTAAACTTACTGCCCCTGCGG
The DNA here is from genome assembly GCF_050433825.1 of Mucilaginibacter sp. UYCu711. Classification (NCBI taxonomy): domain Bacteria; kingdom Pseudomonadati; phylum Bacteroidota; class Sphingobacteriia; order Sphingobacteriales; family Sphingobacteriaceae; genus Mucilaginibacter; species Mucilaginibacter sp. UYCu711. The sequence goes on from NZ_JBNPWM010000007.1 coordinate 323,705, forward strand.
TTAATATACCTGGTTAAAAACTATACCGTTGCGGCAGCCAGCGGCCAGTTTATGCTATTTAATGCTGATGATTACCGCCGCCATCAATGGCATAAACAGGTTAGGGATAAAGTGGTGGAGGATGTAGAAATAATGCGGCTCATCAAATCAACCGGGCGCAATGGCGAGGCTTTGCTGGCAAACGGGATGATCAGCTGCCGGATGTACAAAAACTATAACGAGGCTATTAATGGCTTCAGTAAAAATTTCCTGGCTGCATTTAATTATAACATCCTGTGGTTTTTGATATATATTTTATTGATCATAGGCGGCCCCATGATTGTGATCATGACGCTTGATTTCCAGTTGATATTTTTTATGGCCGGCCTGATTGCTCTTACCCGGGTAATGGTTTCGCTGGCTGCAGGGCAAAATGCCTGGTACAATATTTTACTGCACCCGGTGCAAATGTTTAGCATGACCCTGGTTGCCTTTTTAGCCATACAACGCTACCTAACCAAAACCATGATATGGAAAGGCCGGAAAATATAAAGAGCCTCAAAGCAACTATGTCGGTAAGGCTCATCATTATATTTCATTTGGTGGGGATTGCGGGCCTGTCCATCGCCGAAACCAAGCCACTTTTTTTGATGCTGGTACCGTATCATTTATTACTGATGACGCTGGTATTGTTTTTTACGCATGATGGATTTGGCGCCAGGTTCATATTGTTCTTCTTGTTGGTGTTTATCATAGGTTTCGGGGTAGAATGGGCGGGTGTACATACCGGGCAGCTTTTTGGCAGTTATACCTATGGCCCAACATTGGGGTTTGGCGTTGATGGCATCCCGCTGATAATGGGCGTAAACTGGTTTTTATTGGCTTACAGCGTGGGGGTAACCTTGCAATACAGTGGTATCAAATATATTGCATTAAGGGTGTTATCAGGCGCGCTATTATTGGTGTTATTAGACGTGGTGATAGAACCCGCCGCTATCAAGTATAATTACTGGCATTGGGCCAATGGCGTGGTACCTGTTAATAATTATATCTGCTGGTTTGTTTTAGGTGCGATATTACTATTGGTGTTTGAGCTTTTAAGATTTAAAAAGCAAAGTATTGTTGGGGTGGTATTGCTGATAAGCCAGTTTATCTTCTTTATCGCGCTACTGTCCCAGCCCGTGCTAACGCCTGCGGCCGAACCAATAAAAACGGTTAAGCCACGTTAGTAACAGGAAAGCATTTCGTCAAGGAGGCTCCTCCGGAGCCTTCAGACGTATTTATTTTTCTCTATAAACAGGCGACTCCTCCGGAGTCCTGTATTTAAAAAGCAACAGTTCCGGCGGAACTACCTGTTTATAGTATATCAATCGATATTTTAATGGCTCCATCGGAGCCTCCTGTTTTTAAAAACGATTCACCAGTCGTTAATGATTATCTTCAACCGTTCAAATAAAAATTACGTAAATTTGCAGGCAATGGGTTCATATAACTTACAGGTTACAATAGATAAGGATTCCGGATTTTGTTTCGGAGTTATCTATGCTATTGATATGGCCGAAGATATTTTAGCCGAAGATGGCTATCTGTATTGCCTGGGCGATATTGTGCATAACGATGAAGAGGTAGAACGGCTAAAAGCCCTCGGCCTGCGCATTATCGACCATTCGGCATTAAAAGACCTGCATGGCGAAAAAGTGCTGATCCGCGCGCATGGTGAAGCACCTGAAACTTATCGTACTGCTTTAGAAAACAATATTACGCTGATTGACGCATCGTGCCCGGTAGTTTTAAAACTGCAAAACCGCATTAAAACATCGTTCGACCAGAAAGAGAAGATCCTGATATTTGGTAAACATGGCCACGCCGAGGTAATTGGCTTGCAAGGGCAAACTAACAACGAGGCACTGGTTTTCCAGGATATTGCCGAGCTGGATAACGTGGAACTGCCGCAAAACATCACCCTTTATAGCCAAACAACCAAAAGCATGGAGAAGTTTTACCAGGTAAAGGATGAACTTAACAAGCGCGGCTATAACCTGAATGCTAACGACACCATTTGCCGCCAGGTATCAAACCGCGATAAGGACCTGCCAGTATTTGCAACAAGCTTTGATAAAGTAGTTTTCGTATCAGGTGTAAAATCATCAAATGGTAAGGTGCTGTTCGAGGTTTGCCGCAAGCATAACCCAAATACTTTCTTTATATCATCAAGCAGCGAGTTAAAGCAAGACATGTTTGCCCCGGGCGATACCATTGGGATAGCCGGCGCTACCTCTACACCAATGTGGTTAATGGAAGAAGTTAAGGCGGAGCTGGAGAAGTTTTAGGCCGATCTTAAGCAAGTAGGGTGTCACGCTGAGGCACTTGTTTTTAATCTTCATGTAATAAATCATCCTCATATCAGCCAAGGCTATTTTTTTGTTATTTTTGCAGCGATGTCTAAAAAAGGAATTTTACTGGTTAACCTGGGTACCCCTGATAGCCCAAGCACTGCGGATGTACGTAAATATCTAAACGAGTTTTTGATGGATGAGCGGGTTATTGATGTTAACCCGGTTTTGCGTACTGTTTTGGTGCGTGGGATAATCACACCGTTCAGGTCAGCAAAATCGGCTAAGCTATACCAGCAGATCTGGAGCCAGGAAACAGGCTCGCCTTTATTACATTACAGCAAGCTGCAGCACCAGGCATTAAAAGATCGTTTAGGCGATGAGTACCAGGTTGAGCTGGCCATGCGCTACCAAACCCCTTCTATCGAGTCGGCATTAGCGCGTTTAAAAGACAATTTGGTGAGCGATATTAAAGTTATCCCGATGTTCCCGCAATACGCTTCGGCAAGTACGGGTTCGGTACAGCAAAAGGTGATGGAGCTGGTTAAAGGCTGGCAAACTATCCCCAATATCACTTTCATCAATTCATTTCATGATGACGACCTGATGATCCAGACCTTTGCCGATAATGCGAAGAAACATCAGCCCGAAACTTACGACCATATCCTGTTCAGCTTTCACGGCCTGCCACAGCGCCAGATAAAAAAATGCGACCATACCCACAGCTACTGCCTGCAGGTTGATGGCTGCTGCGATACATTAAACGACACCAATAAATTTTGCTATTCGGCACAATCATACGATACGGCACGTTTAATTGCCGAAAAAATGAACATCGCCAAAGAAAACTATACCGTTTGCTTTCAATCGCGCCTGGGTAACGACCCGTGGGTGCAGCCTTATACCAGTAAAGTAATTGAGGAGCTGGCACACCAGGGCAAGAAACGACTGCTGGTGTTTTGCCCTGCCTTTGTTGCCGACTGCCTTGAAACCGTTTACGAAGTTACCGAAGAGTACGGCGGCGAGTTCCGTGCCTTAGGTGGTGAGCATGTGCAATTGGTAGAAAGCCTGAATGACGCACCAACGTTTATTGACGCGTTGGAGCGTATGGCCAGAGGGTAATAACTTAACAATTGCCATTCTGAGCAAAGCGAAGAATCTCAAAACTTTGCATTCGACGCGCGGCAGATTCTTTGCTTTGCTCAGAATGTCAATATTCTTTAGTTCCGTTTCTCCACCCTATCATAAAACCCGCCAAACGAGTTCATCCTTACTCCTTCCTCTTTAAAAAACTCACCGGGGAAACCCAGGTCTATTGACGACACTTCATCCAGCTTTTGCAGGTGTTCTTTTGTGAGCGATACTTTTATCGTTTTTAAATTATCTTCTAACTGGCTCACCTTGGTTGCACCCACAATTGGGATGGATGAAAAACCCTGGCTCATTGTCCATTGCAACGCCACATGACTGGCTGATACACCCAGTTCATCAGCGATAGCAACAACAGCTTTAGTAATGTTTACGCTTCGGTCATCTAACCGTCGGCTTTCGGGTTTTATGCGGCCCTGTTCGCCGCGCAGGTATTTGCCGCTTAGTACGCCGCCACCCAAAGGCGCCCAGGGTGTTACCGTCATACCGAAGTGTTTGGCCATGGGTATCAGCTCGCGCTCGGGTGTGCGCTGTATCAGGCTATATTCAACCTGTAAGGCTATAAACTGGCTCCAGCCCATTAGTTCGGCAAGGGTATTGCCCTTGGCTACCTGCCAGGCCGGGGTATCGCTTATGGCGGCATAAGTTATTTTTCCCTGGCGGATCAGGTCGTCCATTCCGCGCAGTACCTCGTCCATTGGTGTTAAGTCATCCCAAATGTGCAGATACAGCACATCAATAAAATCCGTCTTTAATCGCCGCAGGCTTTCCTCTACACTGCGCATCATGTTCTTGCGGCTATTGCCCGATGCGTTGGGGTTGGTCAGGTTATCTTTTAAAGCATACTTGGTAGCCAGCACAAAGTAATCGCGGTCGTGGTTATGTACGTATTCGCCAATAATTTTTTCGCTGGTGCCCAGTTTGTATACGTTGGCGGTATCTAAAAAATTACCCCCGGCATTGGCGAAGGCATCCATTATGGCAAAGCTGGTTTGTTTATCGGCGCCCCAGCCGGCTTCGGTACCAAAGCCCATGGTGCCCAGGCATAGTTCTGAAACTTTAAGGCCCGAGCGGCCAAGTAATTTGTAGTTCATATTGTAAGTGATTTAAACAAAACTAAACAATATTGGCCTTTAGGTTGTAATTTAAATATGAAAACAATAACCCTGCATACCCGCATTGACCCCGACCAGTTGTATGATCATATCCAGCAAAAGCTAAACCCTTTGTTTTGGGAGCAGCGACAGCAAAGGATAGTTTTCCAAGTGGTTAAAAACGGCGATGGGGTGGATATTTTGCAGGAAAAAATGTATGACGGGGCGCTTTTTCATTTGGACGTTAAAGGCCTGCAGCTTTTAATAACCCGCAATGAGCATCATGTAGACGATGTAAATTCGTTAACTATCGAATCAATACTAAACAGTTTGTTTGACGATTTGACGGACGATATCCGCGGCGTTGATTTGGTTACAGAAGGATAGGCCCCCTCTAAACGGCATAGCTTTCATGAACACCTAAAAACAATAATGTAGTGAATATCTCCCCCGGTAGGGGAGACTTTAATAGCAGCTTTAAGCCCTCCCTACCGGGGAGGGTTGGGTGGGGCCTATCCGGCTATCCAGCTAAATTTATATTCTAACGACGGGCTCTTCATTCTTTCCGCAATACGGATCAAACGGTTAGGCAGGGCCACCACATAGTCGCGTGCTTTTTCGCCGCTTTCGGTCAGGCCGGTCATGCTTTCAATGTGCCAGTCGGTAATCAGTTCTTTTAAAATATCTACATAATCCACCGCGGTATAAATACCCAGGCGTTCGGCCGCGTCGGTAAAGTGCCCGAAAGTTTGGCCTATCTTTAAACCAACTTCACGCAGGAAGTGGGCCGGCATTACAATTTTTTTGCGCATCATATCCTCAAACGCCAGCATCGCTTCGTTAGGGTCAACCTCAAATATCTTTTCGATAAAATACTTATAGGCTTTTGCATGACGCATCTCGTCTGACGCGATAACACCGCACATTTTTGACAGTAAGTTATCGCCATCTTTTTTAGCCTGCGACGCTACCCTGCGGTGCGATACATTGGTTGCCAGCTCCTGGAAAGAAGTGTAGATAAAGTTACGGTACGGGTCATGACCGGTACCAATATCAAAACCATCTGCAATTAAATATTGGGTTGATACCTCCATGGCGCGCATATCCACACGGCCCGAAAGATATAAGTATTTGTTTAACAGATCGCCGTGGCGGTTCTCTTCGGCGGTCCACTGGCGGGTCCATTTCATCCAGCCGCCTTCTTCGTTCTTTGATACGCCCTCAACCATGGTTAACCATGATTCATAAGTAGGCAAAGCTTCTTCGGTGATGGTATCACCAATTAAAACAGCCATCAGGTCATAAGATAAACCCTGGGCAGTTTCGCGCATTTCCTTAACCTCACTAAAAAAAGTATCCTTTGTCGAATCGGGTAAAAAATCAGATGGCTGCCAGATCGTGTCAATGGGCTTCAAATATTCCTGCATTTTTTCGAGCATGAATTTTTCAATATGCGCCATTACTTCTTTCCTTTTTTCTTCAAAAAATATCATAGTAACTTATTAGTTTACAAAGGTAATAATTTAAACATTCAATAAATATCATTTTTTACCGGAATAGCCTATAGCATCTTTCATACAATCAGGCAAATTCCGGATGGACGGCGTCCCGTTAAAAATAGAAAAATTGCTGTTGTATTCCCACATCACACCGGGGATGTTTAATTTTTTTAATGTTTTGCGGATAGCCTTTATGTAACGGCAGCGGCTATCTGCATCGGCGTATTTATTATATACACCGTACTCGGTACATATTAGCGGTACATCATATTTGGCGGCCCATTTTTTAGCTATCAATAATTTATCCGTTAAGGATTGTTCGTTCCCGTCGGTGCGGTACTGGTAAAAATTTGTTTCGCCCCAGGTGCCCTTTGCCTTAGGATTTATAGTGGGAAAAGTTTCCGCATTATAAGGAAATGTTACCCCGATGGTTGATACCTGGTCGCCTACCCAGGCTGCCCCCTGGTGAGTAAATAAAAAAGGCTCGTAAAAATGTACGGTGTAGATGATATTCTCATCGGCAAGGCGCTCTGTACGGCTTAACTCATAAATGCTGTTAAAGTTTGAAGCGCCTACAATAAGGGTGCGCTTTTTGTCGGTTTTACGTATGGCGGTAACAATGTTATAGGCAGCGTCCTTCCAGATAGCAGGGCTGATGTGCGGAGGCTCGTTGTATAACTCAAAAAACAGGTCGTCAGCACTTTCGTTTCTGTAATGTTGTGTTAACAGCAGCCATTTTTTTATAATTACAGGCGTTTCGGTTAAATAATTATTATCGTTTAACTCGCCGTAGTGGTAATCTATAATCAGCTTTAATCCATATAAATGGCATTGTTTAACCATTTTATCAATGTTAGCAAGCACAGCTGCAACCGGTATATTTTTCGACTCAAAGTATTTAAACGCTACGGGCAGCCTTATACTTTTAAAACCTAAGGTTTTAAGCAGCGCCAAATCCGTATTTTTAACCGCATTATCATTTAATATATCTTTGGCCCAGGTTTGCTCCAGCCATGAAATACTAATTCCGTTATCCAGGCTTTTGGCCCGTTTAAAGGCCAACAAGCGTTCGGGCGAAACTATTGGATTACTTTTTGCTATTATAGTGTGCACGAATATGAGCAGTATTGCAAATACAGTACTTACTATTAGCCTTACAGAATTATTGTGTAATATTACTTTTTGCACTTATTTAATTATAAGTTTATTTATTAAATCGCCTAATCTTTTTATAATTTAAAACCTATTAATGTTTGTTCAAATTACTAAAGAAGAATTTTCGAAAGAAGTTTTAAAAAAAGCATGGTACCAAACGAATAACATTATTTGGACTATTCTTTTTTTATACCCTTTGATCACCATTATCGATGTTATCTACAATCCGGGTATCTGGGTACAGTTTTTAATTGTACGCCTTATAACAGATATCATCATATACATTTTATACTCCTTCTTTAAAACTAAAAAAACTCATTACCGCATATTATTGCACATCACGTTTGTCATGCTTTCATGCACGTCGGCAGTATTATGTAATATAGTTAATATACAACAGTTAAATGTGTATTTCCTGGTGTACTCGGCCATTATATTGTTCTTTAATATCCAGGTATTTTGGGAGCCGGTGCACTCCATCATCCAGTTGCTGGCAGCCTTAGTATTGCTCACCATATTTTTTAACGCGTTTAACGACTATTCGGTTGATGATTTTATAAGCAACGGGGGCCAGTTCTTTTTTATAGTTGCATCCATATCATGCCTTATACCAAGTGCACGCTTTAAGGTTATTGAACGCGAGGCCCGATCGCAGTTATTGATTGAAAAATCAAACGAGCAGCTTAAAAATCAGAACCACGATATCGTCGAAAAAAACGCCATTATTGATACTCAGTATGAGCGCCTGTTAAAAATGGACGAACAAAAAAACAGCTTCATCAATATAGCCGGGCACGACCTTAAAAACCTGATAGGTTCTATCATCATGAGCAATAACATGATAAAGGAGGAGGATTACCGCTTAAGTGCCGATCAAAAAGAATTTGCTGATTATATTACCGAATCGGCCGAGAAGATGCAGTATATGCTTAATAAGCTGATGGATGTGAAAGAGATCGAATCGCCGGAGATGAAATTCAACCTGGAGATCTTTGATATCAATGTTGAGGTTAGGCGGATATTCCGTGGTTTAATGGAAACCGCCCAAATGAAGAACATTCATTTAATTGATAATATTTTAAAATTGCCTTTAAATGCTAAACTGGACAAGGTATTTGCCGGCCAAATATTCCAAAACTTATTATCAAACACCATCAAGTTTTCGCAAACTAATAACAACATCCGGGTGGTTACCAGCCTGCAGCGTCAAAAGTTTGTTTTTGAAATCATTGACGAAGGCATAGCTATTGGCCAGGAAGAACTGGACATGATGTTTAACAAGCTTAAAACTTTAAACGAAGCTAATACAAGTAAAGAAAGCCGCTTAGGGTTAGGCCTATCAATAGCCAAGCTTATTACCCAGGAAATGGGCGGCGAGCTATTTTACCGCAGCGACGACAACGGCAATTATTTTAGAGTAGAATTTTACGTAATTAACTAATACCAGCACCAATGAACAAATTTTTTACAGCACTGGCCCTTTTCTTTTTATTAAGTACTTCAAGCTTTGCACAGCGGATAGTTTCATTCCACGCCATGGGGCATGATGATGATGCTATTATAGGTATGAGCGGCAGCAGTGCTTACTATTTAAAAGTTGACCCAAGTATTGAGTTGAATGGAAGTAAGCTGGTATTGTTTGTGCAGCCATCACAGGCGTTGCTTAAAAATTTATCCTACATAAACGTAATTATAAATGACAGGCCCGCATTTAGCAGCCGCCTATCACAGGATTCTGTTATGACAATTACGCTTAATTTAAGCAGGCAGGATATGTCGTCAGACAAATTTCTGAAGATCCAGGTTAAAACCTTATGTACCGTAACCGACGATAAATGTAAAGACCTGGACAACCCGGCAATGTGGATGAAGATAAAAAGCTATTCCTACTTATCGTTAGTAAAAAGCACTACCAATTTCTTTACCAACGTAAACATTGGCAACTGCTTCGAAACTATGAAAGCTATTGTGTATCCGGCCAACCCAACCCTGCACGATTTAAAAGCGGTGGCGTGGTCGTACTCAAGGTTAAAGAAAGCTGATGTTAAAAACATTGCCGTTTACCAGGAGGGCCGCGTGCCTGATAGTGTAAAAAATTACATAGTAGTAGGTAATTTATCAACGCTGCATGCAGATAGGCGGGCAATGTTAAAAGTTATACCACAACGTGGCGAAGGCTTGTTTTATTTAAATAAAGCGGTAGTAAGAACCATTGATACCCTTACAAGGCTGGTAAATGTTAAAGGCAAGTTAGTAACTGTAAAATCATTGGCCGAAACGGACGCCCCGTCTGAAATATTGTTTGTTAGCGGTGGTGATGATATTGGTTACGAAAAAACCATTACCGCATTAGGTAACATCAACATCCTTAACTCAACCTTTGGCGATTATTTGATCATTGACAAAGCCGAGAACAAATTCTTTAAAACCATTGACGAGAACCGTTCAAAATTATCATTCAGGCAAATTGGTGGCACCACCAACTTTATGTCGGGTATTGGTAACTTAAAAAGCGTTTACAACTTTAAAAACTCTGACTTTAGCTTTACACCAAAAGAAGTGGAGATCCGTGTTATAGCCAACTACAGCAGTTTGGCACAGGGTGACCGTGGTTATTTAAACCTCTACCTTAACGGTATGCTGATCAGTTCTGAAAAGTTGGATGCATCCGGTAAGTTAAATACATCTGTAACTATTAACCGTTACCAGCACCATAAATACAATACACTCGAAACCGAGTTCAGGTTCTACTCAAGCGGTGGTAATTGTTCTGCCAGCTTTAACGGCTTTTTTGCCGAGGTTGATGTAGACAAATCATACCTTGAATCAAAAAACCCTTTCATCACCAGCGATTTGAGCTTCTACCAATATCCTGAAACATTTAACGCCGGTACAACCCGTATTGTAGTAAGTAAAAAATATGCGCCATATGCCTCGGCAGCAATGGGCGAAATTATTTTCGAGCTGAACAATAACATCAATGCTAACAACTTCCCTGAGTTTGAGTATTCTGACAGCATTGATCCAAACGATCTGAAGAAAAACAACATCATTGCCCTGTTATCACATGATGACCCACTGATGGGAGATTTCCCGGATGCGCCAATCAGATTCGACCGAAAATTCAGACTGTATAACAACGAGAATAATAAAATAGTGTACTCCCTGTCCGACTCGGTATCAAACGGCCTGGCACAGATCTTTTACGGGCGTAGCAACAACGCGGTGTTGGTTATTACCGCTACCGGTAAAAACCTGGCCAACGCGTTTACAGCTGCTTCGCGGTCAATTACAGAGCAGCTGTCAACCCTGTCAAGTAACGTGGCTATTTCTGATGTAAATAACAATAAGTATTTGTTTAACATCAGCAAATCAAGCGAGAACCTGGAGTATATTGATACCAAGAGCGTACTTACCCGTTTCTGGGAAAGCTATAACCTGTACATTTTGTTAGGTATGCTGGTATTGATATTACTGTCATTCTTATACATACGAGCCAAGGTTCAAAAATCAACAGATATATTTAGTGAGTAATTTGTTGCGACAACAGTATTTATGTATTGTGCTGATCAATATTTAAAGCGATAGTAGTACACCAGTTGTTTTGCACTTTACATTTTATTTAACTTATAATGCAGATATCCATACCCGAGCTTTTGATCCAGGACGGCTTCATCACACAGGCCGATCAGGACAAGATCGATGATTTTTCAAAAAGGTCTGGGCTATCCTACATTAAAATATTATTGAATTTTGGTTACCTGAGCCGCAAAAATTATGAGCGGTCGCTCAATAACGCGGGTTATGCGTTTAAACAGATTCGTGAGGAAGATTACGACCTGGACGTATTAGCCAAAACCGAACTAAAATTTGCCGACGCCCATTTAGCCCTGCCTTTACGTGCCGAAAACGGCAGGATAGTAACCTTAATGGCCAACCCAAGCGATGAGCTGTTTAAAGATTATATCAGGTTTACTTATGACATGGAGCCCGAAATTATCCTGGCTTCTGATCTTGACATTACCTGGCTGAGCCACGTTTTATTAGGGCAAAAATATGTTAAGTCGGCAGTTTTTGAGTTATTGAACCGCGATCCGGATAGTTCTGCATTAACCACCTTTACCACACCACAGCTCATTTTCACCTTCGGGCTAATTGCACTGGTAGTTTCTGGTTTGATGCTAAGCTTTGTAAATACATCAATAGCCATCAATGTGTTGCTAAGCGTTTTCTTCCTGATATCAATTATATTTAAGCTGTTCCTGGCGCTGGTGGGGTCAAGGTTTGAATTGCATCAGGCCATTACCCGCGAAGAGGTACGCCAGGTTGTTGATGACGACCTACCCATTTATACTATACACTTACCGGTATATAAAGAAGATAAGCTGATAAAAAAGCTGATATGGAACTTGCAGAGTTTAGACTACCCGCGCGAAAAGCTGGATATAAAACTACTGATAGAAGAGGACGACGATAAAACCCTGAACGCGGTTAGAAATTTAGATTTTCCTGCCGTGTTTGAAGTTATTGTAGTGCCTTTTCATATGCCCAAAACCAAACCCAAAGCTTGTAACTACGGCCTGCACTTTTCAAGGGGTCAATACTTAACAATTTATGATGCCGAGGACGTACCGGATACAGATCAGCTTAAAAAAGTGGTAGCACTGTTTGATAAACTACCCGCTAACTATGTATGTATCCAATGCGCTTTAAACTACTTTAACCGCGGCGAGAACTTCCTTACGCGGATGTTTACGCTGGAATATTCTTACTGGTTTGATTATATGCTGCCGGGGCTGGATACATTTGATATCCCTATCCCGTTAGGTGGTACAAGTAACCACTTTAAATTTGAGTTTTTGATTGAGCTGGGTGGCTGGGATCCGTTTAACGTAACAGAGGATGCCGATTTGGGTGTACGTGCCTATGCAAAGGGTTATAAGGTGGCTATCATCAACTCTACCACTTATGAGGAAGCTAATAACGAAATATTTAACTGGGTGCGCCAGCGCTCGCGCTGGATAAAGGGTTATATGCAAACCCACCTGGTACATATGCGCAACCCGGTAAAGCTTTGGAGAAAAATTGGCTGGAAAGGCTTCTTAGGGTTTAACTTCTTTATTGGTGCCACACCTGTTACCTTTTTAGTGTACCCGCTTTTATTAGGTATATTTTTATGCTACCTCATTTTTGATTTGGCATCTATACGGTCCTTCTTTCCTGATTGGGTTTTGTTCATGTCTATAATTAACCTTATGGTGGGTAATATCTTAATGATATACATAAACATGATGGCCGTATTTAAGCGCCGCTATTATGAGTTGATATTGTTTGCCATTGCCAACCCCGTATATTGGTTACTCCACTCGTGGGCGGCTTATAAGGGTTTGTACCAGTTAATTGTTAAGCCTTTTTATTGGGAAAAAACAAACCATGGATTAAGTAAAGTTCATAACCAACCCGCGGGCGAATGAGACTAAAGTTTAAAATAAATCTAAGCCGCAGCCAAACCCTGTTAATTATTACGCTGTTAATAGCTATATACTACCTGGTATGCGGTATTTATTTAAACGACCTTGGTTACCTTAACCAGGAAACGCTTTTTTATGTCGAAAAAGTAAGGATTATATTTGAAGGGGTTGGCTACAAGCTAAAGGTAATTGGCCTAACGTCACCGCCGATTCCGTTTTTTGCAACATTGGCATTTACCAGTATCAGCTCCTTATTAGCGCCTGTAATAGCATCTGCTATTGGCACGGCTGCACTTTTTTATTTATTGGCCAGCACTTTAGTAAAAAAAACCAGTGACGATTTTTACCTGCTGCTGCTTATCATCCTGTTTTTGTTCCATCCGGGGTTGTTATATACAGCCTGCTCTGGCAAGGCAACGTATATGGTGCTCATATTTTTTTATATGTTCTTTTTAAACATATTTAAATATTATAGCTCAAATACCACCTTCCATGTATCTATAGCCAGTATTTGCCTGGTGCTGCTGCTGTTTTGCGATTATAAATTTATCTGGCTTACGCTGTTTTTTATCCCGCTTATATTTTCAATATCGCTGCAATCATTAAACCTTGCCGAGAAAGAATCCATATTCCGGATGACCCAGAGTTTTAACAGCCCATCGTTAAGGCGTAAGTTGATCAATAAAACATTCGCGCTTTACATTATCCTGTTTATTTTGCCAATAACAGCTATTGTTTGCTATAAAATGCTTAACCTAACCAATGCCAACGATGCGGATTATTTTTTAAGCAGCCCTTATTCCAACTGGAACGTTTTAGCCGAGCGCCTATCATACGAAAAAATAGCGCTAAACCCCGACTTTAAAAACCCTGAAATATCATTAATAATTACGGCCCGGATGATTATATTTTGCCCGCTAATTGTATTTGCGATATTCCTTTTCAGGCGCCATCCCTATCAAATATTAACTTTATTAACGCCCTTTGCGTTTGTAGAGTTCCTGCATATTAAGTATGACAAGGTATTTTTATTACATCAATACTATTTGATATTCCTTATACTGGCATTGCTGTGTTTTTTCATAAAGGCACAACCCGTTAAAAATACTATCCTGATCAAATCAGTTTTAAGTGTACTTATATTGGTGCAACTGTATACCGGTTATTATTTTTTAAATCATTCGTTAATTGAGGATGAGAAAAATTTCATCACCCGGTTAATAAACCGCACTCCCGACGATCAGCAGGAAGAGAACCGCGATATGGCGAACTATATAAACGGGTTGCCAGATGGTTCAAAAGTAATGATAGATGATGGCATTGCCTATCCAATTGTAGCCTTTACCAATAACATTGCCGACCTGGTTTTACCTTACCAGGAAAGCTTTTTGAGTGCTATTGAAACGCCGGGCCAATATGTAAACTATATACTAATTGCAAACTCAAAAAATTTATTAAATGGCTATAGCATATTAAATCCAAAGTATAGCCCAGTAATGTTCCAAACCGGTAATAACTACTCTACCCTGCAAAAAGCTTACGAAACCGATCATTGGATATTATATAAGCTTTATTAAGCCAGCGGCACAAGCCACAACCTGCTTATTTTTACCGTGTTAAATTATTATATTTGGTTATAGCTTTAACTACTATGGCCTGTACCAACTGTGGACACAATCTTAAGGAAAACTTTTGCCCCTATTGCGGCGAAAAACGATTTGATAAAAAAAATCTTACCGTAAAGCATTTTACCGAAGAAACTTTTGAGGGCTTCCTCCATTTGGACAATAAGTTTCTATCATCATTAAAACTGCTGTTTACCAAACCGGGCCTGTTGTCATTAGATCATGTAGAAGGGCGCCAAACCCGGCACATGAAACCCATCGCTTTTTTCCTGGTGCTTAACTTGCTCTTTTTTTTGGTGATGATTATAGTTAACCCGTATAGCCTGTCCTTGTATAACTATATAACGTATCATCCCTTTATCAATTACAATACGCAACATATAATACATGAAAAGCTAAAAACATTGCACCTTACCTTGCCAGAATATACCCGCGTTTTTGATGTTAAAATGCATTCTGATTCAAAGGGGTATATTTTTGCCTTTATCCCGGTGTATGGTTTAATAAGCTGGCTATTATTTATCAAGTATAGGCGGTTGGCTGTTGAGCATCTTGTCTTTGCAACTCACTTCGTAGCCTTTATATTGTGCTATTTCTTTTTACAGATCTACCTGCTAATCATTCCTTTTTACTACTTCACCAAGATCCCATATTCGCCCGATTTTGATAATATTAGCAGTTTAATGACGGCGATAATAATAGGTGGCTATTTTGCTATTGCCAGTCGCAGGTTTTACAAAGCAAGTATGGTATGGTCGGTAATTACAGGCTGTATTATTGCGTTCAGCTTTTTTGAGCTTATCCAGGCGTACCGGATGCTGTTGTTTTTTAAAATCGTTTATTTCAAGTATTTTTAGGGAAAACTCTTACAGCATTAACTGTGCTTAGCTAAACATTTAAAACAATTCGCCAGGTTACTCGTATTGTTGTTAGGTAAATCAATATGGCAACCAACAAAAACCAATCGCAAGAGAAAGCAACACTATCCTATACCGAAAAAGTATGGCAAACCGTAGGCATTGTAGCCTTACTGGTGGTAACTATATTAATAGTAAGGGTAGCCTTTGATATTTTACTGATGGTACTTGCCGGCTCATTAATGGCCGTGTACTTTCATGGCTTGGGCGATGCCATACAACGCCGTACAAAGCTAAAGCGCATGCCGGCAATGTTGATATCCACCATCGGCACCCTCATCCTGTTAGGGACTTTATTTTGGTTTATGGGCACCAAAATACAACAGCAGGTTGCCGAATTAAGCAATACACTGCCGCATACCATTAATAATGCAAAAGCCAAACTATCCCAAACGGCTGCCGGCCAAAAGGTATTGGAGAGTTTATCGGGCGATAACTCACAAAAGTTAATGAGCACCGTGCAGGGGTTTTTCAGTACCACCTTTGGTGTGCTGGGCGATATGTATGTTATTTTATTTCTGGGGATATTTTTTACTTCAAACCCCTCGCTCTATAAAGATGGGATATTGATCCTGGTACCACGCAGTAAAAAAGCGATAGGTAAACATATTATGGATAGGATCAGCCTGTCGCTTAAAGGATGGCTAAAAGGCACTTTGTTCTCCATGTTATTGATTACGATATTATTAGGCACCGCGCTAAGTATTGTAGGTATGCCGGTGGCGTTGATATTAGCCTTAATAACCGGTTTGTTAGAGATTGTGCCCAGCTTAGGATCATTTATAGCTATGATACCCGGTGTGTTATTAGCGCTCACCGTAAGCACCAACATGGCCATACTGGTAGCCATAATATATATTGTGGCGCAAACTATTGTCGCCAATATAATTACACCGCTTATTCAAAAGAAGATGATTAACCTTCCGCCGGCATTAACACTTATCAGTCAGTTAATAATGGGTACAGCATCGGGAGCGTTAGGGGTAATATTGGCGGTACCACTGTTAGCAATATTAATTGTTTTGGTTGATGAGCTATATGTTAAAAAGATAGCCCATAATGATGATGTGGAGTTAGATAAAAAACTGCTCGATTAATATCAGAGCTTTGTCTTCAACAAAATAGCCTTAATAACCGATTGAATAGCCTGCACTACGATAGCCGGATTATCATTTTGAACTTGGTGGCTGCTTGTGCTATCCAAAATAAACTTCGAGTTAGCAGATAAACCGGTTAAGCTTTCAACCTGGCTGTCGCGTTCGCCTCGTAGCATTTTCCACTGCTCATCGGGTGTGCCGGGTGGCTGTTTCCTAATACCAGCTCCTATTACTATTAATGGTCGATTTTCCAGTTTCTTAAGATCGTTTTTACCGGAGATGTACATATTCTGAAATTCCTCAGCCATATAATCGGCAGTACTATCATATCCCGGGCTGGTAGCAAGCGTTATTTGAGGTTGGGGGATAGTTTTTCCTGTGGCTTTTTCACGTATGCGCACCCACCCGCCATATTTCATACTACCTAACATAGCGTCTTCATGAGCTGGATCTACCAATACCAGGCCTGCCACATCTTTACTGTAATTTTTGGTGTATAACCGTATCAGTAACCCGCCCAATGATTGCCCGACAAATATAATAGGCCCATTCACTTTTGTTGCTTTCAGCAATTCATGCAGTTCAAAAACTTCCTGCGCCATAGTTCTGGGCAGTGGGCCGGCTTCACTTTTCCCGTAACCGGCGCGGTCATACGCTATTGCGTGTATATCTGCCGGCAATAAAGCCATTACTTTCGCCCAATCGCGCGACGAACCTCCGCCACCTGCCTCAAATACAATAGTAAACCTGGCTTTCGCCGGTCCCTTTTGCATCATAAATAATTTATGATGTCCGATAATTACATACTGCGTTTGCGGCGTATCCAGGGATGCTGCATTGCTTTTAGCTGCAATTAGTGATATACCAATAAGTATAAAAGTTTGTGTAAATGCTTTCATTATTCTAATCTACGAATATTTCGTAAGTAAACGAACTTGTCGTAATTAAATATCTCGACTTACAAAAAAGCTTCTAAGCGCAAAAAAGCCTTCACTCTTTCGAATGAAGGCTTTTATAAAATTGGGCACCGACCTACTCTCCCACGTTTTACCGCAGTACCATCGGCTCTGGCGGGCTTGACTTCTCTGTTCGGAATGGGAAGAGGTAGACACCGCCGATATAGGCACCTGAAGATCTTTGAGGTGAAAGCGAAAAGCATAAAGCTTAAAGCTATTCCTCATAAATTCAGTATATGTTTTGCTTTGCTTCAGACTTTCAGCTTTACGCTTTGGTCTTTTAGCGTTAAGCCAAACAATGACATATTATTGAAA
Source organism: Mucilaginibacter sp. UYCu711 (assembly GCF_050433825.1). Lineage (NCBI taxonomy): Bacteria > Pseudomonadati > Bacteroidota > Sphingobacteriia > Sphingobacteriales > Sphingobacteriaceae > Mucilaginibacter > Mucilaginibacter sp. UYCu711. Next base: position 341,295 of record NZ_JBNPWM010000007.1, read on the forward strand.
GAAGTAAGTTTAAGAGAAAACAACAATACTTAGTTGTTGAGTGAGTGGTTGATTTGGATAGCAGTTTTGCAACTACTCACTATTCAACTTATTTCACCACTCACTCTAATTACCTGCTATGAGAAAGCTTCGGGCGATTAGTATTACTCGACTATGATGTCACCACCTTTATATCTGTAACCTATCAACGTAGTAGTCTGCTACGACCCTCAATGGAAGTCTCATCTTGTGGCTAGTTTCGCACTTAGATGCTTTCAGCGCTTATCTATTCCCAACGTAGCTACTCTGCAATACAGCTGGCGCCATAACAGATTCACCAGAGGTTAGTCCAACCCGGTCCTCTCGTACTAAGGTCAGCCCCACTCAAACTTCCAACGCCCACAACAGATAGGGACCGAACTGTCTCGCGACGTTCTGAACCCAGCTCGCGTGCCACTTTAATGAGCGAACAGCTCAACCCTTGGGACCTTCTCCAGCCCCAGGATGTGACGAGCCGACATCGAGGTGCCAAACCTCCCCGTCGATATGAGCTCTTGGGGGAGATCAGCCTGTTATCCCCAGCGTACCTTTTATCCTTTGAGCGATGGCCCTTCCATGCAGAACCACCGGATCACTATATCCGTCTTTCGACCCTGCTCGGCTTGTCTGCCTCACAGTCAAGCAAGCTTATGCTATTGCACTCCGCGTACGGTTACCAAGCGTACTGAGCTTACCTTTGAAAGCCTCCGTTACCTTTTTGGAGGCGACCACCCCAGTCAAACTACCCGCCAAACAATGTCCCCCTCAATGAAGGGTTAGACACCAAATACAGAAAGGGTGGTATTTCAACGTTGACTAACCGACTCCTAGCGAAGCCGGATCACAGTCTCCCACCTATCCTACACATCCTGTATCCGATATCAATGTTAAGTTGTAGTGAAGGTGCATGGGGTCTTTCCGTCCCGTTGCGGGTAACCGGCGTCTTCACCGATACCACAATTTCACCGAGCTCATGGCTGAGACAGCGCCCAGATCGTTACACCATTCGTGCAGGTCGGAACTTACCCGACAAGGAATTTCGCTACCTTAGGACCGTTATAGTTACGGCCGCCGTTTACCGGGGCTTCGATTCAATGCTTCGGTTTAACCCTAACATCCCCTCTTAACCTTCCGGCACCGGGCAGGTGTCAGGCCATATACGTCATCTTTCGATTTTGCATAGCCATGTGTTTTTGTTAAACAGTCGCCTGGGCCTTTTCACTGCGGCTGACATTGCTGCCAGCGCCCCTTCTCCCGAAGTTACAGGGCCATTTTGCCGAGTTCCTTAGCCATGATTCACTCGAGCACCTTAGGATTCTCTCCTCGACTACCTGTGTCGGTTTACGGTACGGGGTTTTATAACCTGAAGCTTAGCAGGTTTTCTTGGAAGTCTGATTACCTGAACTATCCTCTTACCCGAAGGCTCAAGGTACTATCAGCTTTCAGCAAATCTGGCGTACTTAACTACCAAACCTATACCTACGGCCTTTAACGAACTATTCCGTCAGTTCGCGTCAGTTTCACTACTCCGTCACTGCATCGCAGTTATAAAACGTACTGGAATATTAACCAGTTATCCATCGGCTACGCCCTTCGGCTTCACCTTAGGCCCCGACTAACCCTGATCCGATTAGCGTTGATCAGGAAACCTTAGTCTTTCGGTGGGCGGGTTTCTCTCCCGCCTTATCGTTACTTATGCCTACATTTGCTTTTCTATTCCCTCCACAGTCGGTTATCCTCCTGCTTCACCGGTAATAGAATGCTCCCCTACCAGATGCATTACTGCAAATCCATAGCTTCGGTATACTGCTTAATGCCCGTTTATTATCCATGCCCGATCGCTCGACTAGTGAGCTGTTACGCACTCTTTAAATGAATGGCTGCTTCCAAGCCAACATCCTAGCTGTCTGTGCAATCGGACCTCGTTAGTTCAACTTAGCAGTAATTTGGGGACCTTAGCTGATGGTCTGGGTTCTTTCCCTCTCGGCCATGGACCTTAGCACCCATAGCCTCACTCCAGCGTATATTAATAAGCATTCGGAGTTTATCTGGATTTGGTAGGATTTGACTCCCCCGCACCCAATTAGTAGCTCTACCTCTTATTAACTCAACCGCCAGGCTGTTCCTAAAAACATTTCGGGGAGTACGAGCTATTTCCCAGTTTGATTAGCCTTTCACCCCTACCCACAGATCATCCGGAAACTTTTCAACGTTTATCGGTTCGGTCCTCCAGTACCTGTTACGGCACCTTCAACCTGTCCATGGGTAGATCACAAGGTTTCGCGTCTACCCCCTCTGACTATACGCCCTATTCAGACTCGCTTTCGCTTCGGATCCGTGTCTTAAACACTTAACCTTGCCAGAGAGGAGTAACTCGTAGGCTCATTATGCAAAAGGCACGCCGTCACGGAACAAGTCCGCTCCGACCGCTTGTAAGTACACGGTTTCAGGTTCTATTTCACTCCCCTGTTCGGGGTTCTTTTCACCTTTCCCTCACGGTACTGGTTCACTATCGGTCTCTCAGGAGTATTTAGCCTTACCAGATGGTGCTGGCAGATTCCCACAAGGCGTCTCCGACCTCGCGGTACTCAGGATACCACTATCCTATCATTACTTACTTATACGCAGCTCTCATGCTCTATGGCCAGGTTTCCCACCCTGTTCTAATTCATTTTGATATTCATGTTGTGGTCCTACAACCCCGGTTATGCCGTAACATAGCCGGTTTGGGCTCTTTCCCTTTCGCTCGCCACTACTCAGGAAATCATTATTATTTTCTCTTCCTCTGCTTACTTAGATGTTTCAGTTCAGCAGGTTCGCGCATTTATGCAACTATTCTTCAAATAGTTAGGTTTCCCCATTCAGAAATCTACGGATCAATTCATATTTGCTGATCCCCGTAGCTTATCGCAGCTTATCACGTCTTTCATCGCCTCTGAGAGCCAAGGCATCCCCCGTGTACCCTTTCTTACTTTCTTCTACTATACCGCCTTTTGCTCGGTATGTATGCTTTTTGATTCTTGTTGCGTCCGTCAGATCAAAGTACTTAGTATCAAGTATCAAGACCGAAGCCTATCCTCTCTATTTTCGTAAATATCTCTTTCAGAGCCTCAACAGTCCTCTATACTGTTGTCTTCTCTTTATTTTACTTCTTCCAATATGTCAAAGAACGTTTACCCCGGACTGTCCTAAAACAGTTCCTTTATCAATATCCATCCCTTGGTAGGGTTATGGTGGGTATGGTGGAGAATAACGGATTCGAACCGTTGACCCCCTGCGTGCAAGGCAGGTGCTCTAGCCAGCTGAGCTAATCCCCCGAAAGATTCATGTATGAATTAGTGAGTGACTGAATTAGTGAATGGTTAACAATTCAATAATTCAATAATTCTTTCCTTCAGTCATTGCCTTTATTGTAGTCCCGAGCAGATTTGAACTGCTGACCCCTACATTATCAGTGTAGTGCTCTAACCAAGCTGAGCTACAGGACTATTTGATTTAGTTCGCAGTTCTGAGTCTTGAGTGCTGAGTCTTTACGACTCCGACTTCCGACTGCTACTGCCAACCGTGTCCCTGCTCCCTTTCGGTTACAACCACTGATGGCTTCATCTTTGGGTTTACGTTTAATAGATATAATTAATGAGTTATTGAATTAATGAATTATTGATCGTGAATATCGCTATTCAACTAATCTCTAATCACCAATCTCTAATCACTAACATCTATTTTAGAAAATAATCATGTAGAAAACAGTTTTGCACTACTTTAAAAGGAGGTAAGGTATTGCTCCAGAAAGGAGGTATTCCAGCCACACCTTCCGGTACGGCTACCTTGTTACGACTTAGCCCCAGTTACCGACTTTACCCTAGGACGCTCCTTACGGTTACGCACTTCAGGCACTTCCAGCTTCCATGGCTTGACGGGCGGTGTGTACAAGGCCCGGGAACGTATTCACCGCATCATTGCTGATATGCGATTACTAGCGAATCCAACTTCACGGGGTCGAGTTGCAGACCCCGATCCGAACTGTGATCAGCTTTGTGAGATTGGCATCCTGTTGCCAGGTAGCTGCCCTCTGTACTGACCATTGTAGCACGTGTGTAGCCCCGGACGTAAGGGCCATGATGACTTGACGTCGTCCCCTCCTTCCTCTCTATTTGCATAGGCAGTCTGTTTAGAGTCCCCACCTTAACGTGCTGGCAACTAAACATAGGGGTTGCGCTCGTTGCGGGACTTAACCCAACACCTCACGGCACGAGCTGACGACAGCCATGCAGCACCTAGTTTCGTGTCCCGAAGGACTAAAGCGTCTCTGCTTTATTCACTAACTTTCAAGCCCGGGTAAGGTTCCTCGCGTATCATCGAATTAAACCACATGCTCCTCCGCTTGTGCGGGCCCCCGTCAATTCCTTTGAGTTTCACCCTTGCGGGCGTACTCCCCAGGTGGAATACTTAACGCTTTCGCTTAGACGCTGACCGTATATCGCCAACATCGAGTATTCATCGTTTAGGGCGTGGACTACCAGGGTATCTAATCCTGTTTGATCCCCACGCTTTCGTGCCTCAGTGTCAATAAAACCATAGTAAGCTGCCTTCGCAATTGGTGTTCTGTGACATATCTATGCATTTCACCGCTACTTGTCACATTCCGCCTACCTCTAGTTTATTCAAGCCCATCAGTATCAAGGGCACTGCGATAGTTAAGCTACCGTCTTTCACCCCTGACTTAACAGGCCACCTACGCACCCTTTAAACCCAATAAATCCGGATAACGCTTGGATCCTCCGTATTACCGCGGCTGCTGGCACGGAGTTAGCCGATCCTTATTCTCAGAGTACATTCAGCTCATTACACGTAATGAGGTTTATTCCCCTGCAAAAGCAGTTTACAACCCGTAGGGCCGTCTTCCTGCACGCGGCATGGCTGGTTCAGACTTCCGTCCATTGACCAATATTCCTTACTGCTGCCTCCCGTAGGAGTCTGGTCCGTGTCTCAGTACCAGTGTGGGGGGCCATCCTCTCAGATCCCCTAAACATCGTAGCCTTGGTAAGCCGTTACCTTACCAACTAGCTAATGTTCCGCATGCCCATCTTCGTCCTATAAATATTTGATTATTAAATAATGCTATTCAATAATGTTATGCGGTCTTAATCTCTCTTTCGAGAGGCTATCCCCCTGACGAAGGTAGGTTACATACGTGTTACGCACCCGTGCGCCACTCTCATGGAAAGCAAGCTCTCCAATCCCGTCCGACTTGCATGTATTAGGCCTGCCGCTAGCGTTCATCCTGAGCCAGGATCAAACTCTCCATTGTAAAATGTTATGTTTGATTGCTCTGACCCTATTATTAAAATAGAATCTGTTAATCTGTATTATATATCTTTATACAATACCCTAACCTATTCCTCTTGTTCCTGCAAACCGTATCTTCGTGTTGAGCTCCGAGTTTTGAGTCATCAGCTATTACTAACCACATCCTCTCTACTATCAAGCTGCCTACTTCAGTCCGGCCCGCTTTACTACATGATTTTCTATTTCCTAAAAGAACTTTTCTCTTTGCCTCGCGGTTCAGATTTATAATTTTGGCCTTCTTGCGTTGGCTAAATTTTTCAATTTTATTGGTTACTTATTGTTGTAACTCTTTTCATTTTCGTATCCGAAAATCGCTTTCGGTAACTCTTCTAATTTTTGTCCCGTTTGTTTTGGGATTGCAAAGGTACGAACCTTTTTGACATCTGCAAATTATATTTTAAAATAGTTTTTTGCTTGTATTTTTGATGTGTTTTAGAACAATCGCCTTATCTCTTTAGCGGGCTGCAAAGGTACGTTTTGTTTTGATTGATGCAAATAGTTTGTAAGAAAAAATGAGAGTGTATTATTAACACACTGCAAATCAGCCTTAAAAAATATCACTACAAATAAAACAATAGCTTGATACTGTATTTATAAATTTGTCCGGCATGAAAGTATTAGTAACAGAGTCGTCCGGGAAATTAGGATCAGCAACCGTAAAACATCTTAAAAAACGTGGTCATATAGCATATGGTTTAGATATTGTCCCGTCAGGCACAACTGATGAACTGATCGATATTACCAATCCGGATAGCGTAATGACAACCTGCCGGGGCTTTGACGCTGTGATACATACTGCAGCACTACATGGCAAACATTATGAATCAGGCTATCCGCGCGACGCTTTTATAAGTGTTAATATCACGGGCACATTAAATTTATTGAACGCTTGTATAAAAAACGGCATCTCCTGTTTTTTGTATACCAGTACTACTTCTATATATGGTGACGCGATGGTTGATCTTGAAAAGGCAGTTTGGGTTGACGAGCTATTGGCAGAGCGACCACGTGATATATATGATATAACTAAACAAACAGCCGAACAATTATGTAAAGACTTCTTTTATAAAGAAGGGCTGCAAACCTCTGTATATAGAGTGGCACGTTTTTTACCCGAGACTGATAACCTACGCCTGAACCATCGTTTATATCGTGGCCTTGATGAACGCGACGGTGCAGAAGCGTTGCGCCTGGCTTTAGGTGTCGAATTTAAAAACTTTGAAATCTTTAATATATCAGGTGGATCGCCTTTTGATGAAACAGAATTACATGCAATCAAACAAAACCCCGAACCTGTGATCTTAAAGCATTGTCCTGCGGCAGCAGAAATTTATAAAGCCAATGGCTGGCGGTTCCCTAAAAGTATAGATCGTGTATATATTTGCGATAAAGCCACGCGATACTTTAATTATAAGCCTGTTTATAGTTTTGAATATCTGCTACACAATATTAAAGGTTAAAAGATGTTAAAAAGCATACCTATATATATATATAGTAAAAAACACCTTATATATTAGCCCTCTAAATAAAAAATTGACTGAATTATAATATTCTTTATCTTTGCAAAATGTTTAAAAAACAACTACCATTATTTGTTGGCTTATTAATAGTATTACTTTTTAGCGTTGTTAGCTGTAAAAGCAAGTACGAAAAGCTAAAAGCAAGTAATGATAATGCTAAAAAATTCCAGGAAGGCAAGAGGCTGTATGACAAGAAAGAGTACGCCAAAGCATTAGGTTTATTTGAAACCCTGCTATCGCGGTATCGCGGTACTGATGGGGCAACAGATTTATTTTACTTAAATGCAATGGCTAACTACAAGCTGAAAGATTACACAGCTGCTGCTTACCATTTTAATGAGTTCGCTACTTCTTACCCGTCTGACCCAAGAGCTGAGGAGGCAAGGTTTTTAACAGCTTATTGTTATTATCTTGATGCCCCTGTGTTTTCGTTAGATCAGGAGAGTACTTATAAGTGTATTGATAAGCTGCAACTCTTTATCAACCTTTATCCAAAAAGCGACAGGGTTGCCGAAGCAAGTAAGTTGATACAAGACCTGCGCGACAGATTGGAGTTAAAATCATACTCGAACGCTAAGTTGTATTTAATAATAGGCGAAAACCAATCGGCAGTTATTGCATTTGGTAATACACTACGCGATTACCCGGATACTAAATATGCCGAAGAGTTAGAATACTTAACTATAAAGGCACAGTATGAATATGCGCACCAAAGCCGCGAATACAGGCAGGAAGAACGCTATACCCAGGCTATAACTTTTGCCGATGCTTTTTTTGACAAATATCCAAAAAGCCTTTATACTGCCGAGGCTCAAAAACTAAAGAAAGACAGCCAGGCAGGCATAATAGATGTTAAAAGGGTACTAGCAGAAGCAGCCAATAACGAAAAGCTTGCACGCAAATTAGCCAGAAAAGATTCATTATTTACACCCTTACGGTCAGAGACCCAGGACATTCATAAAAAACAGCCATAATCAAAAAAAGATATGAGTAATAACAATAATAACAACCCGGCAGTAGTACCTGCAAAACCTGCAATTGCAAGCAGCACAGTAACCCGCGATTTGCGCGAACTGGACGTAGAGACAGGAAACATCTATGAGTCGCTGGTAATTATGTCAAAAAGGGCAAACCAGATTTCAAACAATGTAAAAGAAGAGTTGCATGCAAAACTATCTGAGTTTGCTTCATCAAATGATAACCTTGAAGAGATCTTCGAGAATCGTGAGCAAATTGAGATCTCTAAATATTACGAGAAATTGCCTAAACCATCATTGGTTGCAGTTCAGGAATTTTTAGATGGTAAAGTTTACTATCGCAACCCGATAAAAGAAGCATAAGCCCCTACTCCCAAAAAGGAGTAATGGACTAATGATATTAAAACTCCCTTTTGGGAGTTTTTTTGTCTGTGCTTTTTTCTAATTTTACTAAATATATACCCTCTTCAGGGGGTTAGGGGGCTTATGCTTGAGGGTAAAAATGTAGTATTAGGTGTATGCGGAAGCATTGCTGCTTATAAATCGGCATTGCTGGTTAGGCTGTTGGTTAAGGCCGGGGCTAACGTGCAGGTAGTAATGACACCCGATGCCACTAATTTCATTACCCCCCTAACGCTTGCTACCCTATCCAAAAACCCGGTATTCTCTGATTATTTTGTTGCCGAAACCGGCGAATGGCATAACCATGTAGAATTAGGTTTATGGGGCGATTTAATGGTGATTGCACCCGCAAGCGCCAATACCATCGCGAAGATGGCTACAGGGCTGGTTGATAACCTGCTTACCGCTGTTTATCTATCGGCCAAATGCCCGGTTTACTTCGCACCGGCTATGGACCTGGATATGTGGAAGCACCCAGCCACCACCGCCAACATCGAAACGCTACAATCCTTCGGTAACATCATGATAGCCCCCGGCACCGGCGAACTGGCCAGTGGTTTACATGGCGAGGGCCGCATGGCCGAACCCGAGGACATTATCGCCTTCCTGTCTGCCGATATAAAAAAGAAACTTCCATTAGTTAATACTAAGGTACTGGTAACTGCCGGCCCTACTTATGAGGCTATTGACCCTGTCCGTTTCATAGGCAACCATTCGTCGGGTAAGATGGGGTTTGCTATTGCGGATGAGCTGGCAAGGTTGGGGGCCGATGTGGTGTTGATCTCAGGCCCATCAGCACAGGTGAGTAAGCAACGCGCGGTTAAGCGTATAGACGTTACCACCGCTGCCGAAATGCTGGAAGCCTGCCAACAGCACTACACGGGTGCTAAAGTATGCGTAATGAGTGCTGCTGTGGCCGACTACGCGCCGGTTACCATCGCACCACAAAAGATAAAGAAGCAGGACGGCGGCCTTACCATAGAAACCAGGAAGACTACTGATATCCTTAAGTTCATGGGTGATAACAAGCAGGATGGCCAGCTACTGGTAGGCTTTGCTTTGGAGACCAACAACGAAGAGCAGAACGCAATTGATAAGCTGCAGCGTAAGAATCTTGACTTTATTGTGCTAAATTCGTTGGGTGATGCGGGCGCCGGGTTTAAAACCGATACCAACAAGATCACCATTATAGACCGCGACTTACAAAAAACCACCTTCGGCCTTAAAAGCAAGGAGGATGTGGCTACCGACATCTGTGCTAAAATAGCTGCATTACTCAAAAAATGAAGCGGTTAGGCATTTATATAGCGTTGTTATTGTGCACCGTGGCCGCCCGGGCGCAGGACCTTAACGCCCGCATAACTGTACTTGCCCCCAAGATCCAAACTACCAATAAGCGTATCTTCCAGTCGCTGGAGACAGCTATGAAGGACTTCCTGAACGGCCACAAGTGGCTTACCGGGAACGTACAACCCCAGGAGCGGCTGGACTGTAACTTTGTGCTCAACATCACCCAGTGGGACGGCGGCAGCAAGTTCGCCGGCGAGCTGCAGGTACAGTCGTCACGCCCTGTGTTTAACAGTAACTATAACAGTACTTTACTGAGTGTCAATGATAAAGACTTCGAGTTTAGCTACACCGAGGGCCAGACCATCGACTATACCGACCAGAGTTTCCAATCCAACCTTGGCTCGGTAATGGCGTTTTATGCCTATATTATAGCAGGGATAGATAACGATAGCTTCGCCCGCCTTAGTGGCTCCAACTACTACGCCCTTGCCCAATCGGTAGTTACCAACGCCCAGTCATCCCCATATAAGGGGTGGAAGGCGTTTGACAACAATACCAACCGCTACTGGCTTATAGAGAACCTTAACAATAAGGTTTACGAGCCCCTGCGCGTGTTTTTATACGACTACCACCGCAACGGGCTTGATGTAATGGCCGACAACCCCACCCGCGCCCGCAAGGCCATCTCGGCCATGTTGCCCGTGCTTACCCAGGTAGACCGGCAGCGCCTGGGCGCTATGCTGCCCTTAGTATTCTTTAATGCCAAGTGCGACGAACTGATTTCCATCTACGCCCATACCGACGCGCAACCACGTGTCGACGCGTTGAATATCCTTACCCAGGCCGACCCGGCAAATGGTATCAAGTACCAGGAACTGCAGAAGAACTAAGCCCCTGTTCTGTTTCACGCGCGTGTGAAACAAATTAAACAAGTGAAACAACATTTCGGCCTAACTATTTGACAGTAAACAACTTGCGAAAACTGAGTGAAACAAAATGAAACAATATTTCGCGCGTAAACAGTTGATAATAAGGGCGTTGTTAGAAACAAAACATGTTTAAACGCACATCCAATTTCCACCAACCAATCAGTCCGTGACCTTAAACCTAAATACATCTTATCCAACTCAAAATCAAACAATTGCAAAAAGGTTATTTTTCGCCTTTTTGATGGCTGAATGGTCTCAACCATGATTAGTAAGGATTCGAGGATTGCAGGATTTTATATTAATAAAGCACTTTAGTTTATTTTATTGATTCCGTATTAGGCTATAGGACTCCTGCAGACCGTGGGGAGGGATCCGATGGCTATCTGATCGCACAAGACTGTTGCTTTTAAATCCGCTCACCAACCTGTATATTCAAGTAACAACAACTATCTAAAAATCAGTTGCAAACAAAAAATATTTTACCGTAACTTCATACTAATTAATATTAACCCCTAAATATTTAATCATGAAAAAGTTCTCACTTTTTTTGCTGATGCTGTTTGCAATCAGCGCAACAAAACCTTCCACCACATTTGCCCAAAAGGCCGCCACCCAACAAATTACCATTAACGCCAAAGGCTGGCTGTTAGATGCAAGCGGCAAAAAGCTGGGCTACATTGACCGTAACGATGTTGTGCGCGACAACACCGGCCACGGCCTATGCTCGGTTGACATGGCGGGCAACGTAACCACCGCCGGCGGCCAGGCCTTAGGGACCGTTAAAAAGAACGGCGCTTACGTTGGCCCCAAAGGCGAACCCATTTTAACCGTAAAAGATGGCGCGAAGGACCAACTCACCATCGTAGATGCCAAAGGCAACACCTTAGGCACAGTGCATAAAAGCTACAAGCAGCACGCCTATGCCGCGCACAGTTACTGGCTAACCGCGGCCCACTAAGCTCGCGCCACCTCCTGAACCTTATTTTGCAGAACCGTTAAGGCTTGCCGGTAGAGGGGTGGGGCTTAACGGTTTTTTGCGCACAAATGCGCCTGCAGCCGCCCTATGCCGTTTAAAATTTAATGGCTATTTTGGCGGTTCAAAACTTTACACGCAGGTACTCCCAATATGTCCGAAGAGAAGATAATACAGCATACAAAAAAAGCCCTGGCGGCGCTAGGCCACAAAACAACACTTTGGGAAAAAGCAAAAGAGTTCGTCGGCGAGATCGTCATCATTATTATTGCTGTTAGCATAACACTGGCTTTTCATAACTGGAACGAGGAGCGCCATGAAGAGAAGTTAGAACACGAGTTTTTAAAAGGCATCTCGGCCGACTTGAAACAGAGCTCCAAAAACCTTACGCTGTCTGTAACGCAGTTTCAGCCCACTATTGATTATTACGACCACGTTTGGGCCCAGATACGCAGCGGCAAAATTGACGCGAAGTATGTAGACACCTCAAGCAGCCACTTACGCAACACCAGTTATTTTGTGTTTGATAACAGCCGTTTTGAGGGATTTAAATCATCGGGCTACCTAAGGCTGATAAAAAATGAGGCGCTGTTGAAACAACTGGTGACGCTATATACTGTTATCATGCCTTTTGAACGCGACGCCGACACCCACTTTTACACCACCCGCAGCGACGATTTTAATAAATACATAGGCACTGTTGCCGCAATAGACGATAACGGAAACTTCATCGTTTCGCCGTTGCTCAAAGACAGGGCGGTGCAGTTCCAACTGTTTAACTATCTCGATATCTTCCGCGAGCGCAAAGCGCACAAACAAAAATTAGCCAAAACCTTGTTAGATGTAGCTGCCGAAGTAGATAAAGAGTTAGCCGAGTGAAATTTAGGGCGTTGCCTACGGCCGGGGTTATCCGCTTATACGCCTGCAGGCCTTAGGCTCAGTTGGTGCAAGTAAATAACCACCCTGCAAATCAAACCGCTGCTGCCCCTTAAAACTGCTACTGCAAAAAAGGGCCGGTATCCGCTACTACCCCTAACGTGGGCTCCCGTTCCTCACCACGTCACCTACAGTAAATCCAGATCACGTGCCACATAATAACTCGGCACCAATGGCCGGAAGCCCAACATTCTCCGCAATTTTGAAATATCTATAACACCTGCGAATGGATCAGCCAATGCGCCCTCCTCCGGATCAAAAGCACCCTCGGCCTTACCTACAGATTCTGCCAGTTCATACATCGTGATCGGCGCATCATCGGCGATATTAAATATTTCGCCTGCCAAGCCATCGGCTTTCAAAAGTAAGATCAAAGCTTGTGCTACATCCAGGTGATGGACCATGTGCATCCGCGACCCGGAATGCATTTTCATCATTTTTAAATATGGGATGATCTCTTCGATATGCGGATCCTTATCACCATACACAAAACCTAAACGCAGCACCGTCACTTCCAGATCCTTTTTAAGCAGTTCCTGTTCTGCCGCGATCTTGCTGGCGGAATAAGGCCTCGGATCATTAATATTTACAACATCATCTTCCTTCGCCGGATGCCCATAACCCTTACTATAAACATTACTGGTGCTCGCAAAAATAAATCGTTTGATACTTGCGGCAATCGCGGCATCTGCCAGCGCGATGGTTCCGGCATGGTTAGTTTTGATAACACCCTCATTATCCGTAAAAGTCCTGAAAAGCGCTGCCAGGTGGATCACCGCATCGACACCCGCTACCGCCGGCGCTAAAGTACTTTCATCAAACAAATCGCCGATCGCCAATTCGGCACCTATGGCCTTTAAATCTTCGGCTCTGGCCGCATCGCGAACTAAAACACGGACATCATAGCCCTTGGCTAAGAGTCGTGGAACAAATCTGCTGCCTACCTTTCCGGTAGCCCCTGTAACTAATATTTTCATACCCCAAAGGTCCGCCGAAAAATTGCGCCAGGTTAAAGGATTTCAAACCAAAAAGTATGATTATCAAACTAACGAAAGGATTTCGGCGTAGTGCCGGTTACCCGCTTAAAATAATTATTGAAATAAGTAGGATACTCGAAACCCAGGGCATAAGCGATATCCGCTACGCTCCAGTCGGTATGCTGCAACAGCGCTTTTGCTTCCATAGCTATCCGCTCCGCGATCTGCACCGAAGTTGGCTTACCCGTCATTTCCTTGACCGAGCGGTTCAAATAATTCACATGCACCGAAAGCGCCGAAGCAAAGTCCTGCGCATTGCGTAGCCGCAGCGGGTCATTGCTCCGCTCTATAGGGAACTGTCGCTCCAACAGGTCCATAAACAAATGCGTGACCCGCGTCGCAGCGTTCTTAAACGGAATAGCATGCTGCGAAGGCTGAATCCGCAAAGCCTCATGCAAAATTACTTCGATGCAATTCCGGATCAGATCACCCTTAAAAGGATAATCACCGTTGTATGCCGCTAACATCTTTTGAAAGATCCCCCGCATAAAAGCAGCCTGTTCATTATTGAGCGGAATGACCGGGCTGTCACCAGCCTGGTACAACGGCGAACTCTTTAAAATCTCTGTCCTTTTTATAAATGCTTCAGTAAACAAACAAGCATAACCATTCCGGCTCCCTGAACGCTGCACCGTATGCGGCACCCTCGGGTTCACAAAGAATAATACCGTGCCGTCAATCTCCACCACTCGGTCGCCAAAGTCAACCGTCATCTGTCCGTCAACCAAACCCATCTTATAAAAATCTCGCCGCCCCCGCGAAACCGGCAATTCCCGGGTATCTATAGCAGGCGAAAGCCCGTGCACCCGGAAGCCCGTTAGTCGCAGGTCGTCCATATTTACACCAGGAATCTCATTTTTCATCCGGCAAAATTAATAAAATCAAACTTATCTCAGTTAGTTTCCGCTGGTTTCAAGTCGTAACTATTTATACCCACTTTATTTCCTTAATAGCTGCTTTTAATTTGCCTTAACTTGGATCGAGTATCCTCCCCTAAAAAAACTTCCCTTCTGTAACATTTCCCGTTTTAAAACGACTTATGTATATAAGTCCTCAACGATTTAACAAATTTTAACAAGAAAAATTTAAAATATATTTGCATATACGAAATCTATCGTACATCTTTGTACGACAATCTTCGTAGATTGTAATAAAACAGGAACATGGAATTGAAACCAACAGAGAGCGAGTTAGAAATTTTACAGGTAATTTGGGAGAAGGGCCAATGCACCGTGCGCGATGTGCACGAGGAGTTGACCCGCACCAAGGATGCCGGTTACACCACCACCTTAAAACTGATGCAGATAATGGCCGACAAAGGATTAGTTGAACGCGACACTAATGCTAAAACGCACTTATATAAAGCAGTGATAAGCCGTGAGCAGGCACAAGGCACCGCGCTTGATAAAATTTTGGACACGGTTTTCAAAGGGTCGACTGCCGACCTGGTGATACAGGCACTGGGTCAGCACCGCGCATCGTCTGACGAGATTGATGCGATCAGGAAGTATCTGAAGAGTTTTGAGTAGTGAGTGATGAGTGGGTGGGGTATTTAGTTAATAGTTAGTTTAAGTAAAACAATAAACATTAAAAGCCATGCATAATTTGTTGTATAACATCAGCCAGGTTTTAGGGATCACCATTATCCACTCGTTGTGGCAGGGGTTAATTATTTATATAGCCCTGCGCCTGTTTTTACTGGCTATGCCGGCAGTATCGTCGGTGGTTAAATACCGTATCAGCTATGCAACGTTAGTGGGCATGCTGGGCTGGTTTATTGTTACGCTGTTTAAAGAGCTGGGGCAATACAACTGGCTATCAACCACTGCCCTACCGGTTACTCCGCTTACGCTGCCTGCCATATTCCATGAGGCTGATGCGCCTGCAAACCGCCTTTACTTTACCATTGCGCAGTATATGCCTTTTTTAACCATGGTATATGTTGTAGGGCTTGTATTTAACACGCTAAAGCTTGCGCTGGCCTGGAACAGTATTTACCGTATCCGCCAAAACATTAAGGACGCGGGGTTCGAGGGTACAGTTAAGCGCCTTTCTAAAAAGCTGGACGTTACTAAAACCGTACAAGCTGCTTTTAGCGAGTGGGTGGATGTACCCTGCATTACCGGCTTTATTAAACCTATTATTTTACTACCTGTAGCTATTACCTGTTACCTGAATACCGACGAGATTGAAGCGATACTATTGCACGAACTGGCCCACATTAAACGTAACGACTACCTGTTAAACTTTATACAGCAGGTTATTGGGATCCTGTTATTTTTTAACCCGTTCGGCAAACTGGTTGCCAATGTAATTAACGAAGAGCGCGAAAACTGCTGCGACGATGTTGTTGTGCAGGTTACGGGCAGCCCGTTTTTATATGCGCAGGCGCTTTTAAAACTCGAGGAGAATAAACAACAACGCTGGCAACTGGCCCTGGCCGCCACCGGCAAAAAGTATGAATTGTTAAACCGAATTGAACGTATCATGAAAACTAAAACACACACCGTAAATATACGCCCGGTACTAATTACAGTACTGGCGCTTACCTGCAGCATAAGCAGCATAGCCTGGTTAAACCCGGAAATTAAAAATGGCAAGGTGATTATTAAAAACGCCCCCGCCATACGAATGATAACAGCAGCCATTACTACGCCCGAAGATGCGCCAAAGCCTGTTGCACCGCGCAAGCATAAAAAGAAGTTAAGCGTAAAGTTTTTGGGCGATACCGCAAGAGTAGCCGCCCTTAACGATACCACTAAAAAGAAATACAAAATTGTAGTTGAGGACGAGAACGGCGTAAAAAAGGAATATAACAGCATAAACGATATGCCTGCCGAAGACCGCGACCACTTTACCAACAATGGCGAGATCCATATGCTTAATGACTCCATCCGCGTTAAAATTGCCAAGCTTTACAGCAGCGACAAATGGAAGAAGCAATCAGAACTGATGGCTAAACAGGGTATGCTTATGGCCAAACATTTTAACAGCCCCGAGTGGAAGAAACAGCAAAAAGTGATGGTTGAAAAATCACTGGCGATGGCCAAAATGTTTACCGACAACAAGCAATGGAAAAAACATACTGAAATAATGGCCCTGCAGGGACAAAAAATGGCCCGCCAGTTTCAAACCGACGAATGGCAAAAAAAGGTTAAAGACATGGCTACAGCCGGTGGAGACATGGCCAAACTTTATGACAGCCCTGAATTTAAAAAACAAATTGAGGATATGGCCAAAGCCGGCGAGGACATGGGTAAATATTATGACAGCCCTGAGGGCAAAAAGTATTTGAAGGACATTGAAAAAAGTGCCGAAAAAATGGGCAAATATTATGACAGTCCTGAAGGTAAAAAGCAACTGAAGGACATCGAAAAAAATGCCGAAGATATTGGCAAATATTACGATAGCGCAGAGTGGAAAAAGAAAATGGACGACCTGGATAACGACTCGACCATTATTATCCGCAGTCACCGTTTGCAAAGGCCGGCCAAAGGGGATCTGCCTCCGCCGCCAAAACCGGCCAAAATGTTAAATGGTAAAAGGTTACCCCCACCGCCAAAACCAATAAAAGTTAAGGACAAGGAATTGCCACCCCCACCACCGCCGGCAGTAAAACCGGAAACACCAACAGCAACAGGTAATAACATACCTTTATAAGCCCCCTACATAATAAGATCAGTTTATAAATTAGTAAAAGCCAGGCCCGCATTATGCAGGCATGGCTTTTTTATTGGCTGATAAATTATAACGATAACCTTAAACTACCCGGCTATTTTGTAATTTAGTATCCTTAAATCTACAGGATACTTTTATGCTTCAAAAACTCAGTATAAGTAATTACGCTTTAATTGATAACCTTGAAATTAGTTTTGATGCGGGGTTAAACATCCTTACCGGCGAAACCGGCGCGGGTAAATCAATTATTTTGGGCGCGTTATCATTGATACTGGGTCAGCGGGCAGAGAGTAGGTACTTTTTTAACCAGCAAAAAAAGTGTGTTATTGAAGGCACTTTTAAAATAGGCGACTTCCATTTAAAGACTTTCTTCGAGGATAACGACCTGGATTACGAAGCCGAGACCGTATTAAGGCGCGAGATCTCTGCCGATGGTAAGTCGCGCTCGTTTGTAAACGATACGCCGGTGAATTTAAACGCGATGAAGCTGCTGGGCGAAAAGCTGATCGATATCCACTCGCAGCACGCTACGCTGGAGATCAACGACCCGGAGTTCCAGTTGCTGGTGGTTGATTCGGTAGCTAAACATCCTGACCTGTTAGCTGAATATCAAACCGGGTTTCGCGCATATAAAAAATCAACCTCCAAATTACAACAGTTAATTGAGGAAAGCGATAAAGCCAAAGCCGACCTGGATTACTACCAGTTTCAATATGATGAGCTGGAAAAAGCCGGCCTTGCACCCGACGAGCAGGAACAATTAGAACAGGAGCTATACGCCCTAAACAACGCCGAAGAAATAAAACGCAACCTGCTTGGCGCTAATTATTTAATGCAGGATAGCGATGCGGCCGCCTTAGTGCAGTTGCGCGAAGCAGGGCAGCAATTAGGATCGCTTATCAAATTTAATCCGCAGCTGGAAGAATTACAGGAGCGGCTAAACAGCACCATCATCGAGCTGAAAGATATCGCAGCCGAAATTGAAAATATAGAACAACGCACGCATACTAATGAAGCTCGGGCGGCAGATGTTAATACACGCCTCAGCATTATTTATAACCTGCAGAAAAAGCACCGGGTAAATACCAATGCCGAATTGCTCGCTTTGCAGGATGAACTATCCGGTAAGATCCAACAGGCTGTTTTTGGCGACGAAATGATCGAAAAACTACAGCAGCAGTTAAGCGCTGATAAAAAGGAATTAGAGCAACTGGCAGGGCAACTCAGTGCAAACAGGTTAAAAGCTATCCCGGTTATTGAGGCGCAGGTACTGCAAACGCTGGCCGAAATGGGTATGAGTAACTCGGCTTTAAAAATAGAGTTGAAAGTCCGGAAGTCGGAAAGTCAGGAAGTCGGAAAGTCAGATCATTTAACAAAGAATGGGGCTGACGAGGTTAAGTTTTTATTCAGCGCCAACAAGGGCCACGCCTTAGCCGAAATGAGCAAGGTAGCCTCGGGTGGTGAGCTATCAAGGCTAATGCTGAGTATTAAATCGCTCATCGCTAAAAACACCGCGTTGCCTACTATTATTTTTGATGAGATTGATACAGGTGTATCCGGCGAGGTAGCTAATAAAGTGGGGCAGATCATGGAGCAGCTGGCCGCTAATTTACAGGTGATCACCATAACCCACCTGCCGCAAATTGCCAGCAAGGGCCAGAGCCATTACTTTGTTTATAAAGATGATGAGGCTGACACCACCCGCACCCGGATTAAGCAATTAAACGCCGACGAGCGAATTTTAGAAATAGCGAAAATGCTAAGCGGCGATAAGCCGGGCGAGAGCGCCTTGCAGAATGCAAGGGAGCTTCTCGGACAATAACCGGGTGTCATGCTGAGGCTCTCGAAGCATGCGGGCGGGCCTTTACGCTCACCCTTCGACGGGCTCAGGCTGACAGCCATAAAAAAAACGACATCATGAAAATAAACTTCCACCTCCCTACTTTCATCATCACCGCGTTAGTGTTCTCTTTAATTTCCCTGGCGGGATTTACGTTTGTGCAGCAGGACAAAGGTTATATCCTTGACCACGAAAAGGATATTGCAAAAGACGATGTCGGCCCGCATAATGGCGGGGGTAAAAGCACGGCGTACCCTTTCTTCGGGAAGTTTAAAGGTAATAAGGTTACGTTTCGTAAACGGATCCTGCACCCCGGCTCATCAATTGGTTATCACCTGCAGGAGTCGCAGGAGATCTATTATATCATCAGCGGCAATGGCGAAATGCAGATGAACGGCAAAAGCTTCCCGGTTACCGGCGGTGATGGCATATTAACCCTACCCGGCAGCAGCCATGGTATTAAACCTGCCGGTAATGAGGATCTGACGATGCTGATCGTTTATCAGAATTAAGCCCCTCCCAACCCTCCCCGGCAGGGAGGGCTTTAAAAGCAATTATAAAGCCCCCCCTACCGGGGGAGATTTAGAGGGGGCCGCTTTTTATATTTAATTGTAATTCAATAAAATCATACCTTTGCAGGCATTATAAACAAAAATCAAAACATGGCTTATAATTTATTAAAAGGCAAAAAAGGAATAATTTTTGGCGCATTAGATGAGAACTCTATCGCCTGGAAAACCGCTCAGCATTGTTATGCAGAAGGCGCTCAAATTGTATTAACCAATGCTCCTATCGCTTTACGCATGGGTGCAATAAATCAATTGGCCGAAGAAATTAAGGCCCCGGTTATCCCTGCCGACGTTACCGTTGCTGCTGATATCGAAAACTTGTTCACCCAGGCTATGGAGCATTTTGGCGGTCCGGTTGATTTTGTTTTGCACTCTATAGGCATGAGCATTAACGTGCGTAAAGGCATCCCTTATTACGAAAACAACTACGAGTTTACCCACAAGGGTTTTGATATATCAGCTTTAAGCTTACACCGCGTATTGCAAACTGCCATGAAGCTGGATGCCATCAGCGAGTGGGGATCGGTTGTCGCGTTAACTTACATTGCCGCGCAACGTGTATTCCCTGATTATAACGACATGAGCGATAATAAAGCTGTATTAGAGAGCATCGCACGTAACTTTGGTTACTACTATGGTACTAAAAAGAAAGTACGGATCAACACCGTATCGCAATCGCCAACCCGCACCACTGCAGGCTCGGGCGTTAAAGGTTTTGACGGCTTTATCAATTATGCTGAGAAAATGAGTCCGCTTGGTAATGCCAGTGCCGATGAGTGTGCTGATTACTGCGTAACCTTATTCTCTGACCTTACCAAAATGGTTACCATGCAAAATCTTTTCCATGACGGCGGGTTCTCTTTCACCGGCGTAACGCAAGCTGTTATTGAGCAGATGGAGAAATAGTTAAATTAATATTGATTGTCATGCTAAGGAACGAAGCATCTGCCAGGCGGAGTTGCATGGTTCACAGATTCTTCGCTATGCTCAGAATGACAGCAAAGCATAACAAAAAAGGCTAACCTAATGAAGTGCCCCCGAAAAGTTAGACGAATTTAAATTAATTATTAATATGATGAGCTCGGTATTTTAACGGGCTCATTCCTTTTAGATTTAGTT
>NZ_JBNPWM010000008.1:0-339685 GCF_050433825.1 Mucilaginibacter sp. UYCu711
AATATTCTTTAACAACCTTGCCTTTAAAAATTTCATCGTGCTTCTTATTCATAAAAATGCCCCCAAATAGTGTCTAACTTTTTGGGGGCAGTC
Source organism: Mucilaginibacter sp. UYCu711 (assembly GCF_050433825.1). Classification (NCBI taxonomy): domain Bacteria; kingdom Pseudomonadati; phylum Bacteroidota; class Sphingobacteriia; order Sphingobacteriales; family Sphingobacteriaceae; genus Mucilaginibacter; species Mucilaginibacter sp. UYCu711. The sequence continues at coordinate 94 of NZ_JBNPWM010000008.1, forward strand.
TATAACGGTTAGCCTTTTTTGTTATATGTTGACGCCTTATTATTCAGACGGGATCAAAACCAGTTTCATAGTTATAGGCGAAGTTGGTTTAACAGGTACACCGCCATTAACAGGTTGCGAATACACCACCATATGCAAAGTATTGTTGCTTACATAGTGAAAATAGCTGTATGATACGCCATTAAAAACTTCCGGAATTTGCTCATATACGTTACTAAAGAATGAGAAATAAACTAAAGTAGCATCTGTCTTGCTAAAAAACTCAATTCCTTGTGGTAGCGGGATATCAACAGAGTCTGATTTACCATCAGTAGTTTGTTTCCAATCTGCCGGCTGAATAGCCGGGTTTGTTATGAACGTCTTGTTGGGCACATTTGCCACGTTAGTTATATATTCTTTTTTACAAGAAGCAAATGCTGCCACTACAAGGGCCAGGCATGCGATAGATAATATTTTTTTCATGGTATTGTTGTTTTATACATCTGTAAGATGTTTGTAGAACGAAAAGGTTTAATGTTTAGTTTACTTTTTTTTTATTTTTTAAAAACCGGGAAATGTATATAAAAAAAGTGCCCCCGGTTTTCGGGGGCTCTTTGATATTATAAGCTTAATTTTGCTCTTCCTGCTTTGGTTTTTTAGTGGAAGCTTTTTTGGCAGATATGGTTATCTCCTCGGCTTCTTTATTATAATCAACCATCATGGTATCGCCTTCATGCAGCTCGCCTTTTAGTATCTCTTCGGCAATTGGGTCTTCCAGGTATTTCTGGATAGCACGTTTTAACGGGCGTGCACCAAATTGCGAATCGTAGCCTTTATCGGCAATGAACTTTTTAGCTTCAACTGTTAATTCAATTTTATATCCTAAGGCGTTAACACGGCCAAATAAAGCGGCTAACTCAATATCAATGATCTTGAAGATCTCTTCCTCGCCTAACGAGTTAAATACAATCACATCATCAACACGATTCAAAAACTCGGGAGCGAAAGCGCGTTTTAAAGCATTCTCTATTACACCGCGCGAATGTGAATCAGCTTGAGTGCTCTTGGCGTTCGTAGTAAAACCTACACCCTGTCCAAAATCTTTCAACTGGCGTGCACCAATGTTTGATGTCATGATGATAATAGCGTTCCTGAAATCAACCTTACGGCCTAATGAATCAGTTAACTGTCCTTCATCCAACACCTGTAACAGTATGTTAAATACATCCGGGTGAGCTTTCTCTATCTCATCCAGCAATACTACAGCGTATGGTTTACGGCGTACTTTCTCGGTAAGCTGTCCGCCTTCTTCGTAACCCACGTAGCCCGGAGGCGCTCCTACTAAACGGGATACCGCGAATTTCTCCATGTATTCGCTCATATCAATCTGTATCAGCGCGTCTTCGGTATCAAACATAAAGCGGGCAAGCTCTTTAGCTAACTCTGTTTTACCAACACCTGTAGGGCCTAAGAAGATAAACGAACCAATTGGCTTTTTAGGATCTTTTAGCCCGGCGCGGGTACGCTGGATAGCACGGGCTAATTTCTTAACCGCGTCGTCCTGGCCAATAATTTTCTCACCTATCTTTTCAGACATGTGCAGCAATTTCTGGCTATCTGCCTGGCCCACTTTCTGTACCGGGATACCGGTCATCATAGATACTACCTCGGCAACATTATCCTCAGTAACTGTATAGCGTTTTGATTTTGTTTCGGCTTCCCAAACTGCTTTGGCCTGCTCTAACTCTTCCAACAAATGCTTTTCGGTATCGCGTAGTTTAGCGGCCTCTTCGTATTTCTGGCTGCGTACTACTTTGTTTTTCTCAACCTTTATCAGCTCTATCTTGTTCTCTATATCCAATATATCCTGCGGAACATGGATATTGGTTAAGTGAACCCGCGATCCTGATTCGTCTAAAGCGTCAATAGCTTTATCCGGTAAAAAGCGGTCGGTGATATATCTTGTAGTTAAAGCAACGCAGGCAGCAATGGCTTCATCTGTATAAGTTACACCATGATGCTCTTCGTATTTGTCTTTAATACGGGTTAATATCTCAACAGTTTCTTCAGGCGTAGCCGGTTCAACCATTACTTTTTGGAAACGACGGTCTAAAGCGCCATCTTTCTCAATGTATTGGCGATATTCATCTAAAGTAGTTGCGCCAATGCATTGGATCTCTCCCCTTGCCAAAGCCGGTTTAAACATATTTGATGCGTCAAGCGAACCTGAGGCACCACCAGCACCAACTATGGTGTGGATCTCATCAATAAATAAAATTACATCCGGCGATTTTTCCAGCTCATTCATTACGGCTTTCATCCGCTCTTCAAACTGGCCGCGGTATTTTGTACCTGCTACCAGTGATGCCAGATCTAAAGTAACTACACGTTTGTTAAACAACACGCGCGATACTTTACGCTGTACGATACGCAATGCCAAACCCTCTGCAATGGCAGATTTACCAACACCGGGCTCACCAATTAATATCGGGTTATTTTTTTTACGACGCGATAAAATTTGCGATACCCGCTCAATCTCTTTCTCGCGGCCCACTATCGGGTCCAGTTTACCGTCTTCGGCGGCGCGGGTTAAATCGCGGCCAAAGTTGTCCAGTACCGGTGTTTTTGATTTAATGTCTGATACTTTTTTAGGCTGATTAAATGCTTCTTCTTCCTTAAAATCATCATCCCCGCCGGTTGATGAGCCAGGCATCTCGTCGGTAATGTTATTTTTATGCGATTCTACTTCGCCTTTAAACACCTCGTAATTAACATTAAACTGCATCAGTATCTGCGATGCTATATTATCTTCATCGCGCAAAATAGATAGCAATAAATGCTCGGTACCTATTACATCGCTTTTAAATATTTTTGCTTCAAGGTAAGTTATCTTCAATACTTTTTCGGCTTGTTTTGTTAATGGTATGCTGCCAATATGTACGTTAGTTCCAATAGTTCCCTTCACAGCGTCTTCAACAGACCTGCGCAATCTTGCTGTATCAACCGCCAGTTCCCTAAGCAGTTTTATAGCTACACCGTCTCCATCACGGATAAGGCCAAGTAAAAGGTGTTCTGTTCCAATATAGTCATGTCCAAGGCGTAATGCCTCTTCCCTGCTGTATTGTATCACATCCTTAACCCGTGGCGAAAATTTTGCTTCCATATATTCTCCTATTGTACGTCCTAATATATTAATTTGTTTCTATACTTGGAACGCCTTGTTTTTTTAAATTATCAACAATATTGTTGCCAAGTTTACCACTTACCAATAAACAGACATTATTATGATGTGCAATCTATCAAAAGTTAAACTTTATGCAACATTTATCAGTAAAAATTAATGTGTGATGACTGATTTTTACTTTGATAACGTAGTTACTGCTTATTTGATATACGTAAAGTACAATAGTTTAGTTGATTAAGGAGTAAAATTAACAACTGTGGAAAAAAAGGCAGGTTAATGCGCCAATGATGACATTACGGCATGGTGTTGTGTAGCAGTTGCAGTGGCAGTAGCAGTAAGTATTGATCTAACTGCTACTGCCACTGCGGCTTGCTACTTCTTCAAACCAAATTTACGCGGGTAATAAGCCAACGTAAGCATAAAATACTGCTGTAACACATTGGCCGTAGTAGTAGTAAGCCTATTCGCGCTGATATAGTTCTCTAATGATCTGTTTTGGTGCAGGATATCGAGCATAGAAAACTTGACCTCGCCTTCTGCCCCCTTCAGGAAACGGTACCCGATGTCTGCGTTCCATATAGTGTAATAAATATTATGATCAGCTGCCGAAGTTTTATTATTATTAAAGTCTACACGGGTGTTAAAGAATATACTTTTAGGAAAAGCGAGGCCTAAACCCAAATTGGTTCCCCATTTATAATTAGTATACCGGTTCAGTCCTATTTGGTTGGTTTTTGAACCTTCAAAACCCTCGCCAATATCGGCCTTCCAGATGGCCCTATATGTATATGTCAGTGTGGCCGACACATCGAGCGAATGTGCCTGGGTCCGGTAATCATTCGCGTTTTGATTGATTGTATATTCTGAATATCCATACTCTGAGTTACCTGAAAGTTGAAATTGGTGATCTTTTAAATTAAATGCTTTGTTTACCCAGCCATTGTAATTGGCTGATCTTCTATTACCCAAATTAACAAAACGATGTACTGAACGGCCCAGTTCGTCATAGCGAGAGCTATCGGTTATATTGTTTTTTATCAGGTTGGCAGAAAGAGAAATGCCATAATTTATTGGGTTTTTCTTTTTCTGATCGTAATAAGAATAGTTTGCATACAGGTCATGTTTATAAGCCGGCTTCAAACTCATGTTACCAATAGTGACACTGTAAACATTGGCATTATCAATCAATGGTGCTAACTGATAAACGCCCGGGTAATTTACCGATGTGTAATATCCGAAGCTATACCTTTTATTGTATTCGCCGTACTGGTTATTATAATAAGTAAAGTCAGTAGCTGGTATAAAATAACTATATGACCGGTCTATATTTTGAAAGGTCTGCAATGCATCGTTCTTCTGAGAAAATATTTGCTGCTGCGCATTGATAAATACCCGCCATGATTTGTAAAAACGATTATCAAGCGATTTGTAAAAGTTTTTTGAGAAGACCACGCCCGGCTTTTCATTAATGGTTTTATAGTGGCTGATATTAGTAAGGCCCGTATTAGGCATGTATGCAGACCCGCCGGATATCAGGTCGCCTACATTATCATTTTCGTTTTCGTTGTGCAGACTTAAGGAGTTATTAATGTCGATCTGTAAAAATTGATTTCCGCGCCGCTGAAACATCTGCGTGATGTTTTTAAAATTAGTAACAAAGGTGTGCGTGCCACCATCTATATCTTTTAAATATTGCCGGTTAAAATATTTGTTTTGCGTAACATCCGTGGCCGTAAAATCAGTAATGTTCTTGCTATCCTCGCTACTATGGTTCAGATCAAATGTATACTTAAATTCAGCTTCTATCGACCTGCTTTTCTGCTTGCTGAAATCATACCACCTACTTGTATTGAAGCCGACAGACCCACTGGCATTGGTAGTATTACGCGTAGTGTTTTGTTGGGCAAAATTTTGGCTTTTATCCTGTGTCTGGTCATTTACAGATGTGCTGTTCTGCGTAGCCTCTGATGTGCTTCGCGAGTTATTAACGTTATATTGTGCATTAACGTAATCATGCTCGGTCCGTTTTTGATAACTGCCGTTTGTGCGAAGGTTGAGATCATTGCTGTGCCTCGTATCGTCAGATGTTTGGTTTAAGTGCGCATTGTCTGCCAGCGAAATTTGAGTTTGGCTTTGTGTTAAGGTCTTGTTATCCAAGTCACTGCTAAAAACCTCACCTTTAAGTTGGTTGGTTTTAAAATACGACTGCCGAGGGTCAGAATCTTTACTAAAATCCTGCGAGAACGTTCCGCCGCCGCCTCTAAACACGTTTACCCCGGTCTTCCTGAAATCGCTATGATAATCATCATTTATACCTGCGCCTTTAAATGAGTTAAAGCGCATTAGTGTGTTAACATCATAAGCGGTCTTGTTCACATTATTAAAGGCCCCCACCAAACTTACCTGTGTTTTTGGCGAAAAATAAGTGAGCATTCCATCACCCGCGTAACGCCCGTGGCTGCCATATCCAAAACCAAATTTCCCAAACATGCCGTCCTGCTTATCTTTCTTCAACACAATATTCATGTCGGTTTTAGGGTTTACCGGGTCCTTATCATTCTTATCCTGGTAAACCTGGATCTTTTGCACCGAGTTTTTAGGAAGGTTGTCCAGCGCAATTCTATTGTCACCTCCAAAAAAGTCCTTGCCATTAACCAATAATTGGTTTATTTTTTTTCCGTTAACGGTAATCACACCATCCGCCCAAACGGTTACCCCAGGCAGGTTACGCAACAGGTCGCCAACTACAGCGTTGCTATCCAGTTTAAAAGCGCTGGCATTAAATTCAAGGGTATCGCCACGCATTTGCATAGGTGCCTGCTCTCCCTTTATCACAACCTCTTTTAATGAAAGGTCTATCCGCTCCATGTTCATGGTCTTGAGGTCGATATTTTTTGTTTTGGGCGATATTAAAAAATCCTTCCGGTTTGATTGATACCCAACATGTGTAGCCACCATATACAACCGCACGCCCACAGGCATGTCTTTAAATTGGTAGCGGCCAAAATTATTGGTTAACTGGTAACTCACCAGCTCATTGCCATGTGTTTTATAAATAGCCACCGTAGCAGATTGCATAACGTAGTTATGTACACTATCGCGCAATGCGCCGATAACGGCGCCTATATTAACGGTATCTTTTTGAGGGGTTTGCGCTTTGGCAGGTTTAACCAGCAGCATACAAAAGAAGCACACTACTACAAGTTTTACATATTTATTCACGTGGCGAAGAGGGTTTAGGTTGATCTAAGAATTTTGTTTAATAACTGATCTATAACTCGTCTTTGAGCTTAAGCTGCATAATTACCGGGTTGTCTTTTCTAGATCCTTTTTTGAAATAGTTATCAAGCGCGGGCGGATATTTTGCTTTTTGGTCGGCATATTTTTCACGGTATTGAAACATGCCTAATGATGACGCCGAAGTGTACAAGTAACCACCGGTACAAGCCAATATGCCGCTATTATTAAAAGTATTGCCCCCGTTTGAATCGTCATAAATGGGCAGGAAATTCGATCTTTCATCTTGCAGGATATGTTTGTAAGCAATCAGCGTCCCTGTCTTCAAATTATATATCAAATTATCTTCCTTGTTATCCCAACCCCAGGTGGCCGTCCTGAATACCAGATTATTTTTCATCTGGTAAAAATTAGTGATACAATAGATAGCTTTAGGATGCTTTTGTATGTATTCTATTTGTTTCTTCTTATAATCCGGGTTGGTGGCAAAATCACCGGGGATCGAAACGTAGAATGGAAAAATAAACTTGTAAGATAGATTTATAGCGTCGGGCTTTATCGTATAAATATTGGTATAGTAGGGCTTTGAATAATAAAACGCGGTATCGCCAACACTGTTAAAGGGCCAGATACCTGTCGATATGATATTAAGGTCCTCGCCTTCTTTTTTATCGAAACCCAGGCCGTGGGCATATACTTTGTTTTTTTCGTCTGAGTACATTATGAGCGACCTTGAGTAAACTTTATAGTACTTTGAGGTCGAATCTACATTATTGGGGAATGAATAGGAAACGCCTTTATCAGCGGCAAAATAACGCATGTTGCCGTCGTTAACCTCGTCTTTGGCCAGTTCGCCGCCGGTTTTAATAGTACGTAACGTTTTCCCGTCAAAATCGCAAAAAGTATAGGTCTTATATTGATCCCTGCTGTATCTGATCTCTTTAGCAAACCGGTTAACAGAAAAGTCCCATATCGGCAAGTTATCTGTACCCTTTATTTTAGCGTGAAACTTTCCGTTCTTATTAAAGATGAGTATCGAACGGGTGTTACGATCAAGAATGATGAAATAGTCGTCAGTAACCACCAGCTTATTAATACTGCCAAACAAACTTTGGTCAGTAGTTTCCAGGGGGATGTAATTTACTTCGGTAAAAAAGTCAGAAGCGTTACCACCCATGGCATTTGAAGGATCGACACGCAAGGTCATTACATGACTGGAATCAACTTTAATAACTTTTTGAGCGAGGACAGTAGATTCTGCACCAAAAAGCAGGCATACAAAAACAGTTAGTTTTTTAAATACAGAAATGAGGTTCATTTTGGTTTGTGAGGCTTAGATTGGGGTATCTACCCCAATGATAAACAAAATAATATTAAATCAAAGCCTTCATTAAGGCACAGTTAGATGTTTTTAACGTAATTTAACATTGCTTAACATATCGGCGCCCTGGCAGTAACACTAAGTTGCTTATAAATTGCCCTCCACTACAACATACATTTAGTAAAAAGCGGTAATGGGTTAGAATTTGGCGCTTGCACTTAACTTTGCTAATGCCCATATTTGCACTGATATTTACCTATCAAAAAATTCAATCAATCAGTAATTCACTCAATCAATAATTACCATACATGGCAGACGAAAAAATAATTTTTTCAATGGCCGGGGTTAGTAAGGTTTACCCCCCGCAAAAAACAGTATTAAAAAACATATACCTCAGCTTTTTTTACGGCGCTAAAATTGGCGTTATCGGTTTAAATGGTTCGGGTAAATCATCCCTGCTAAAAATTATTGCAGGTATTGATAAAACCAATATCGGCGAGGTTGTATTTTCGCCGGGCTATACCGTAGGCTACCTGAGCCAGGAGCCCGAGCTCGACCCCAACAAAACCGTACGCGAAATTGTAGAGGAAGGCGTAAGCGAAACCACCGCCCTGCTTAAAGAATACGAAGAGATCAACGAGAAATTTGGTCTTGAAGAATACTACAGCGACGCCGATAAAATGGATAAGCTAATGACCCGCCAGGGCGAACTGCAGGACCAGATTGATGCCGTTAACGCGTGGGAACTGGATACCAAATTAGAGCGTGCCATGGATGCCCTGCGCTGCCCCGAACCTGATACCAGGATCTCGGTACTATCGGGTGGCGAGCGCCGCCGTGTGGCTTTATGCCGGTTGCTGTTAAAAGAACCTGATGTATTGTTACTGGACGAGCCTACCAACCACTTGGATGCCGAATCTATCGATTGGCTGGAGCAACACTTAAAACAATATAAAGGTACCGTTATAGCTGTAACGCACGACAGGTATTTCCTTGACAATGTGGCCGGCTGGATCCTGGAATTGGATCGCGGTGAAGGGTTGCCATGGAAAGGCAATTACTCGTCATGGCTTGATCAAAAATCAAAACGCCTGGCCCAGGAAGATAAAACCGAAGGCAAGCGCCAAAAAGCATTGGAGCGCGAGCTGGAATGGGTACGTATGGGCCCTAAGGGGCGCCACACCAAATCAAAAGCACGTTTATCAAATTACGAGAAACTGGCATCCGAAGAAACCAAGGAACGCGAAGAAAAACTGGAGCTGTTTATCCCGCCCGGCCCGCGTTTGGGTAACGTGGTTATAGAGGCTAATGGCGTAAGCAAAAGCTATGGCGATAAGTTATTGTTTGATAACTTGAACTTCTCTTTACCACCCGCCGGTATAGTTGGTATTATCGGTCCGAATGGTGCCGGTAAAACTACATTGTTCCGTTTAATTACCGGTCAGGACACACCTGATTCAGGTACTTTCCGGGTTGGTGAAACGGTGCACTTAGGCTATGTCGACCAGATGCATGACGACCTTGACCCTAACAAATCTGTCTGGGAAAACGTAACCGGCGGACTGGAAACCATTATGGTGGGTAACCGCCCGTTAAACTCGCGTGCCTATGTATCGCGCTTTAACTTTAACGGTGCCGATCAGCAGAAAAAGGTTGGGGTATTATCTGGTGGCGAGCGTAACCGGGTACATTTATCTATCACCCTTAAAAAAGGCAGTAACGTATTATTGCTGGATGAGCCTACCAATGATATCGACGTAAATACGCTGCGTGCATTAGAAGAAGCTTTAGAAAACTTTGGTGGTTGCGCGGTAATCATCAGTCACGACCGCTGGTTCCTTGACCGGATCTGTACGCATATCCTGGCGTTCGAGGGTAACTCGCAGGTTTATTTCTTCGAAGGTAACTACACCGATTATGAAGAGAACCGTAAAAAACGTTTAGGTGATGTTGGGCCGAAGCGGATAAAGTATAAGAAATTGACAGTGTAATAATTAAGGCTAATCGAGAGGTTAGCCTTAATTATTGGGGCCATTTGTTATAATCCATGCGATTATCAACCATGCCTACAACTGAAACCTTTTTCTCATAAACAATATAAAAAAACAGATAACTGTTTGCTTAAAACCGCTCGCCGGGCTTTTGAGTTTATTATGCTTTTAGGATAAATTTCAGGGAATGCAGAAACAATTTTCTCAAATTTTTCGAGCATTTTATAGAAGTTTTTTACTTCCCTTGGGGTAAATTTAAACAGTAAGAAGTTTTTTATAGTTAGAGCGTTTGCAACAGCGCGATCTGAATAAATTACGGGCAATATTTCTTCAGCCATTTTTCAATTTATGCCAAAATTCTGCAGAAGATATGGTGCGCCCTTCTTCTAAATCTTTTATTCCCTCATCAATATTCTGTCGTTGGGCTTCTGAAAGATCATCCCACCAATCACCGCTCGTTTTAGAGTCTTTTAAACTCTCTAAAAAAGATAACATATTCGTATCTGAAAGTTGCTCGATCCAGGCGATCAAGTTTGATTTAGTTTGTTTAATTTCAGCTATTGACATGGCTTCATTCTCCTTTAAACAAATTTAATAATTCTACCTCAAATAAACAGCATCCTCTTCGCCGGTCTCACTCAACACCACATCAATATGTTGTTTGATGATGGTTGATAGCGCGATGCCGGAGTAATCAGTCGTTACCGGGAAGTTTTTATGGTTACGATCTACCAGTACAACTGTACGCAGCTTTTTAAGTGGAACGTCAAGGAAAACACCAAAACCATAGGCTAATGATTTACCACTGTTCAGCACGTCATCTACCAAAATAACCACTTTATCATTACAGATCTGGATATCGGCATCTGTAGACGCATTTAGTTTAGTGCCAAATCTGTCAAGATCAATGGTGATCAATGTACTCTTAAACGGAGCTATTCCATCCAGCACTTTTTTTAATCGCGCAGCCAAAAAACCACCACGCGGCAACATACCGGCAATGATAATTTCCTGCTCATCAAAATTATCTTCCAATATCTGGTAGGCAATACGATCTATCTTTTGCTGTATTTGCTGTTGGTTTAGTATGAGTAGTTTTTTGTTTTCCATTGCCTTAAATATTAAGCTCCCCTCTTGAGAGGGGGTGCAGCAGGCCTGCGGGATGGCAGGGGTGTGTTATGCGCTTTAAAGGACACACCCTCCCCCCTCTCAAGAGGGGAATCGCACTGGCCAATGCTTTTGTAAATATATTAAATATGTTTATCCCTACTCATACGGCACAAACACAAAGTTTGCACCTTCGGGTACTACCACAAACACGCACATAAACTCTTTGGCGCTTTTGTAGGTATCAATAAAACGCTGTTTTAGTTCGGGTTTTATTACGCCTACTTCTATAAACTCTTCCATTGTAGAGGCGTGGATACTCCATTCGGTGCCCAACTCGAAGCGGTCCAATATCAGCTCGCCTAATTTTAATTCATGCTGATGGGCTATGAAGATGGGGTACTTAGATAATCCTTCTACCATTATCTCAACAGCTACCTCATACAACGATTCGCTGAACATTTTCAAATCCCTGCGCAAACTAACCAGCGGACTATCAGCTGCAGGCTTTGGTTGTTCGCCACGGTTTTCATTAAGCAATTCTTCCGGTTCCATATTCTTGTCTTGCTACTAAATACTCCTTAATTTCAACAGCACCACGTTCTCCACATGCTGCGTATGCGGGAACATATCTACCGGCTGTATCTTAACCGTATCATATTTCTCTTTCAGCACCAGCAGGTCGCGGGCCTGTGTGGCGGCATTACAGCTAACGTAGACGATCTTTTCGGCTTCTATCTCCATCAGCCTCGCTACCACATCCGCGTGCATGCCTGCGCGCGGCGGGTCGGTTATGATCACGTCGGGCTTGCCATGCTCGGCCACAAATTCGGCAGATAGTACATCTTTCATATCACCCGCATAAAACTTAGTATTGGTGATCTGATTGATGGCGCTGTTTATTTTGGCGTCTTCAATAGCACTGGGTACATACTCTACCCCCACAACTTCTTTTACATTGGCTGCCACAAAATTGGCAATGGTGCCTGCGCCAGTGTATAAGTCATAAACCAGCTCATCGCCTTTAAATTCGGCAAAATCACGGGTTATTTCGTATAGGCGCAGGGCCTGGATACTGTTGGTTTGGTAAAATGATTTTGGACCAATGCGGAACTTGATACCCAGCATTTCTTCATGAATATATTCGGGCCCTTTCCAGGCAAATACTTCCTGGTCAAAAATGGTATCGTTTTTCTTTTCGTTAAGGATATAAAGCAATGACGTTATCTCCGGGAACTCAGTCTCAACAAAGGTCATCAGCTTGTTTACTTCCATCTCGTCCGCGTAAGCGAAAACAACAATTACCATCAGCTCGCCGGTTGACGACGTGCGGATAATCAGGTTACGCAAATTGCCGGTATGGTTACGAATATCGTAATAGCTATAGCTGTTAGCCTTGGCAAAATCATCTATTTTATTGCGGATACCGTTACTTGGGTCGGCCTGCAAATAGCAGTGTTGAACATCCAATATCTTATCAAAACGGCCGGGGATATGAAAACCCAGCGCGTTCATGTTTAAGGTTTCATCATCGCGGCTTTCGCCGTCATATAACCAGCGTTTGTTGCTGAAGGTAAACTCCAGCTTATTGCGGTAATACCTGTCGGCAGGCGACGGTACTATCGGCATGATACCGGTTACATCTATCTTGCCTAAACGGCTCAATGCATCGGCTACCGACTTTTGTTTGAACTGTAATTGCGCCCCATACGTCATGTGTTGCCATTTGCAGCCCCCGCAGGTGCCAAAATGCGGGCAAAATGGCGTTACCCTATGCTCGCTCGGTTTTTTTATATTGATGATCTTGGCTTCGCCAAAGCTTTTTTTACTTCGGTAAACCTGCACATCGGCAATGTCGCCGGGTACGGCTTTTTCAATAAACAGCACAAATTCATCGGCCTTGCCTACACCCTTACCTTCTTCGGCAATATCAATAACGGCAACGTCTTCAAAAATGTGGTTATACGGTATCTTACTCATTGCCGCAAAGGTAAGTTTAGATGTGCGGATGTGCAAATGTGCGGATGTGCAGATTGGTTTTGTTGATTTTTAATCGAATTGTCATTTTGTGGCGATGATAATTAATCAAAAACCACCTTCTGCAAACCTTCGTAGATTAAGTATACCTATTTATAAAATTGTTATGTATAATAAAAGTGTAATAGCCGCCAATATCAAGAGTGCAAGGATGCACAGGAACTACTCGCAGGAGTACCTTGGTATAAGGCTAAAAATCTCGCAGAACGCGTATAGTAAAATTGAGTTGGGGCTTTCAAACATTAACCTGCAAAGGATCTTTGAAATTGCCGAAGTGTTTGAGGTTGATGTATGCGATTTGATTGATACCCAAAAGCCATTTGCCGTAAAACTGAGCACCAATTAGCCGATACTACTTTTTTAAACTTACCAAAAACAACAAAGGCCCCTTATGCAGGAGCCTTTACTTATATTAATACATTGATATTATTGCTTGGTATATGTACCGGTAAGCAGGTTTATTAAATAAACTGTCGTGCCCACGGTTAAAGTAGCCTGGTTGCTTCCTTTAAATATCAATATGCCGGTATAATTAAATGTACCTGCCGCGGCACTGCCCGATATGGTAATAGTGGCCGATCCGCTTAGTATTTCGCGGCCGGGTTTACTTAGCAATACATTGGTTGCCGTTATAGTAACGTTACTGCTACCACTTGGTTTGCCGCCTACTTTTGATGTGAAAGACCCTTTACGGTTATAAGTACCATTAATAATAAAGTTAGTTGCGTTTGCAGTTAAACCGGCAATGGTAATACTTGATGTACCCGCATCGGTTGATGTTAGGCGCGGGCCGTCAAAGTTGCCTTTAAAGGTTATGGTATTCACCAGATTATCTGGCTGGCTGCTGGTGTTGCAGTTTAACGTGCGTACGTATTTGTAAAAGGCACTAAACGTAACAGATGAATTAGCAGCCGAGCTAATAGTAAGGCTATCTGCAAGTGTAGTGCCGCAAGCCTGGCGCGATGAGCCGATTGCATTTACCTGTTGGCCACCTGCACTAACCGAATTGTTAAGTGTTTGCGCGTTAAGGCCAACATTATCAGTTACTGACGCAAAACCAAACGAATTTGTCGCTACCGCGCTGGCAGCCATATCTGCGGCTTCGTCGGTAGTCACTGCACTGGTGACGGTTGTTTTTTTACATGAAATGGCAAATAACAATAGCGGTGCAATTAAAATAATTTTTAACGCTTTCATAATTTTAAGGGGGTTATGATTTACGACTTTGTTTGTAAGTTCTTTAGTCTGTATCTTTAAACGTATAGCAAATACCTTTTGTTTTGAAAAACCGGTATTTAACATTTAAACTTACGCACATCTACCCAAATATTATCGATTGTTTTTAACCATAATGTTTTGACGGCGAGGTAGTTAACTATTGGTAAATAGTTTTGTTTGGGTGCAAAAAACAGTGAAATATGATCCCTGTCCAATGTCAGAAACTTCAAATACCTGATATTGACGAGTTTGGGGGCATCTGCCGCCATTAAATAGTGATGGCCGCCTTAACCAAATAGGGCAGGATCTCTTTCTGGAAGGATACAAAATTTTTGCGCACGTCGCTATCGCTTACTGAAGTGAATGCGAAGCTAAACACAATGCTTTTGCTGCATTTGATGAGGAAACGCATGCGTTGCTGGTAATTATCCGTTTTGCGAATGGCAGTGATACGGGTAAACGAGGCCATTAGCAGGTCCTCCAGCTCATTACTCAAATTCTTTAAAAAATCCTGCGAGTTGGCGCTTTCGCGGATGAAATCCCAACCGATGAACTCGTTACAAACAGTATAGCTTAAGCGGCAGGTTTTCATAATCAAATTGCCCAGGTGGGTTTCTTCATCCATTTCGGGCGCGTTGGCCGCTATCAGGTCATCAACGCTTACGCGGATATAATCCATCAACAGGGTATGCAGCACGTGCTCTTTGCTGTCAAAATATTTATAAATAGTAGCTTTAGCTATCTTGGCGCGCTTGGCAATCTCGTTAACACTGGTTTTATGGTACCCGAATTTTCGAAACAGTTCTTGCGCTGCACGTTTAATGCTATCTTTTATTTTGTCGGCTTCCATGTATCAGTTAGACACAAATATCTCAAAATTACTGATATTAACTGAATATTCTTTAAGAGATTTAACAGCAGGGGCCTTAACGGGGCTGCCATCCTCCAACAACCATTTAGCACCACTTGCCGGATCTGTACACGTTAAAGACGGATTATCTAACATTATAGCCGATTTATTTTGAGGTAAATAAGGGCTGCACCTATCATAAGCTGCATAACCACCACCCGACCGGCGGAAAATAATAAGCCCGGAAACGCCATAACCATTAATGATTACCGCGCCACCGGGATTATGTAAAGTATTTAGCGCCGGGTTTGCCAAAGCCATCTGGAAATTTACAGATACATTAGGGACATAGTCGCCGGTTTTACCACAGGCAAGGCAGCTTAATATAAGCGCTGTTATTATCCCTAACTTTTTGATCATGCTATATAATTTCAGTCTGGAACTGTTTTAGGAAACGTTCGTCGTTCTCACTAAATAAACGCAGATCACGTATAACATATTTTAAGTTGGCTATACGTTCCATACCCATGCCAAACGCGAAGCCGGTAAATTTCTTACTGTCTATACCGCAATTTTCTAACACGTTAGGGTCAACCATGCCGCAGCCCAGTATCTCAACCCAGCCACTGTATTTACACATATTACAGCCAGCGCCTTTACAAATGGTGCATGATACATCCATCTCGGCAGATGGCTCGGTGAACGGGAAGTATGAAGGACGGAAACGCACTTGTGTACCCTCGCCGTAAAGCTCCTGTACAAAGTGGTAAAGCGTTTGCTTCAGATCGGCAAATGATACATTCTCATCGATATACAAACCTTCAACCTGGTGAAAAAAGCAGTGCGCACGTGCAGAGATAGCCTCATTACGGTAAACACGGCCCGGCATTATAGCGCGGAACGGCGGTTTGCCATTCTCCATCATCCTTACCTGTACCGACGAGGTATGGGTACGCAAAGCGATATCATCCTTACCGGCATTTTTCTTAATGAAAAAAGTATCCTGCATATCGCGCGCGGGATGCTCTTCCGGAAAGTTTAGGGCCGAGAAGTTATGCCAGTCGTCCTCTATTTCCGGTCCCTCGGCTACATTAAAGCCAAGGCGTTTAAATATATCAATGATCTCATTCCTTACTAACGACAGAGGGTGGCGCGAGCCTACCTGGAAGTTATCGCCGGGTAAGGTTAAATCGATATCTGAGTGTTGAGTTGTGGGTTCTGAGTTATGAGTTTCTTTTAACTCAGCATACTTCGCCTCAGCCAGTTGTTTAAACTGGTTCAATACTTTGCCAAACGTACGTTTCTCTTCAAGGCCAACAGTTTTAAAGTCTTCAAAAAGGTCTTTTATCAATCCCTTGGTACCTAAAAATTTTATACGGAATGTTTCCAGTTCATCCACGCTAGCTGGTGAAAAGGCATTGATCTCGGCAGTGTATTGATCTATTTTTTCTTGCATTATACTACTTTCTTAAGTTTAGTTTGGGACTCTTCTTCTACGATGTACTTCAAAAAGAGGCTTTCAACAAAATGAGAGACTGTCATATTTCTTTGCTTAGCTATCAATTTTATTCCATTGACAATCTCTGGCGGTAAATCTAATGTCAGTCTCCTTTTCATCTTTATTTATTGTTACTGATGCAAATTTAAGATTAATTTATCACCTTCAATTCCTTACCCACCTTGGTAAACGCTGCTATTGCTTTATCCAAATGCTCCCTGTCATGCGCAGCAGAAATCTGTACACGGATACGGGCCTTGCCCTGCGGAACAACCGGGTAATAAAACCCGATAACATAAATACCTTCCTCAAGCATCTTAGCGGCAAACTCCTGCGCCAGCTTGGCATCATACAACATCACCGGCACTATAGGGTGCACACCCGGTTTGATATCAAACCCTGCATCGGTCATCGCTTTGCGGAAATATTGGGTATTGCTTTCCAGTTTATCGCGCAGTTGGGTGGTTTCGCTCAGCATATCTAGTACGGCTATTGATGCGCCGGTAATTGCCGGGGCCAACGTGTTCGAGAACAAATACGGCCTTGAACGCTGGCGCAGCATATCAATAATTTCTTTCCTGCCTGATGTAAACCCGCCCGAAGCACCGCCCAACGCCTTACCTAACGTACCGGTAATGATATCTATTTTACCCATGACGTTATGATGCTCGTGTGTGCCTCTTCCTGTTTTACCCATAAAACCCGAGCAGTGGCTTTCATCAATCATCACTAAAGCATTATACTTTTCGGCTAAAGCGCATACTTTATCCAGTTGGGCGATTGTACCATCCATAGAGAACGCGCCATCGGTAACAATAATACGGTGACGTAAGCCGGCAGTTTCCTGTAGCTTGGCTTCAAGGTCGGCCATGTCATCGTGCTTGTAACGGTACCGCTGGGCTTTGCATAAACGCACACCATCTATAATTGACGCATGGTTCAGTTCATCAGATATGATGGCGTCCTGCGCATCAAACAATGGTTCAAACACACCGCCGTTGGCATCAAATGCAGCAGCGTAAAGTATGGTATCTTCGGTGCCTAAAAATTCGGCTATCTTCTTTTCAAGTTCCTTGTGGATATCCTGTGTACCGCAAATAAAACGCACCGACGACAGGCCATAACCATGGGTATCCATCGCTTTTTTAGCGGCTTCGATAACTCTTTTATCGCCGCTTAGGCCCAGGTAATTGTTGGCGCAAAAGTTTATTACTTCCTGGCCGCCGGCAACCGTAATATCGGCACCTTGCGCCGAGGTTATAATGCGTTCTTTTTTATAAAGGCCTGCTTCTTCTATAGCCGCAAGTTCCTGTTGTAAAACCGGTTGTAGTGTATTGTACATGTTGACAGTTAATTTTTACAAAATTAAGCATTATAGGTCATTTAGCTTCAAAACCTTGCATTTTTAATAATAATGGGTGCCTGTGCAAACATTTATGCCTTTAAACGCTTATTTGTGAACTATATGAAAAGATTTTTACTACCGGTTTTTATATTTTTAAGTGCTCTCGTTTTGAAGGCATCGGCGCAGCAATATGTTTTGTCGGGCAAAATAACCGATGCTAAAGGCAATCCTATCTCCTACGTATCGGTTTACATCCGCAACTCTACCTACGGTACAACTACCAACGAAGAAGGAATTTATAAATTCAATATCAGCCCCGGCACTTACGATTTGGTTTACCGTTACGTAGGTTATAAGGAGCGTATTGAAAAAGTAACTATTAACGACCAGGCCGAACGCCGTAACATACAATTAGAAGACGAAATATACCAGCTAAAAACTGTAACTATCAGGGATAAGGACGGCATAGATACCGCGGCCAATATAATTATGCGCAAGGTTATTGCTAAGCGCGAATATTATTTAAACGAGATCCAATCATACTCGTGCGCTATTTATGTAAAGGGTGTGCAAAAACTGGTTAGCGCGCCTAAATCATTATTAAAAAGCGGGGTATCAAAAGTATTGGATTTGGATAGCAACGGCCGTGGGATCTTATCCCAGTCGGAAACCTTATCAAGCTTTAACTACGAGCGCCCGAATAAGGTTAAGGAAATTACTATAGCATCACGTGCCGCAGGTATTACGCCAACCTTTAGTTACAACAAAGCGTCGGACCTGCAGGCAAACTTTTATAATAATGTTTTTGTGATTAATGGATTAAGTGCTAATGGTTTTGTATCGCCTATTGCTGAAGATGCTTTTTCATATTATCGTTATAAGTTGATCGGGCAAACAGTTACCAACGGGCGCACTATTGATAAGATCCAACTATTGGCCCGTGGCCTGGGCGACCACGCCTTTGAAGGCGATATTTATATAGTTGAGGGCGACTGGCGCATTTATAGCGTAAATCTGCGCTTAACCAAGCGCAGCAACAAGCTTAATTTGGTTGACACCATGACCATAAGCCAGCAATATGTGGCAGTGGTTGACAGTACGTGGATGCCGGCATCTATACAGTATGATTATAACGGTGATGTATTGGGGTTTAAATTCGCGGGATATTATATAGGCGTTTACAACAATTATAAAATTAACACAGAGCACCCCAAAGGCTTTTTTAATGGCGAGATATTAAGAATTGATACCAACGCAAACTTAAAAGATGCCGGTTACTGGTTTAAAAACAGGCCAGTGCCATTAACTGCGCTGGAAACCCGCGATTACCAGAAAAAAGACAGCATTGCGCGATTGCAAAAAACCAAGCCTTATCTCGATTCGCTGCAAAAAACCAAAAACAAAATATCGCCGATCCCCTATATAGTGGTTGGATATACTGCAACCAGCCGCGACAACAAAGACTCATTATATGTGTACCCTTTTTTACAAACTGTTTTTTACAATACGGTTGAAGGTTGGGGTATAAATTTAAAGGCGCGATATTCTAAAACGTCCGACGATTTTAAAACGCTCAGCTTCACACCGGCTATAAGGTATGGTTTCGCTAATAAATTGTTTAGTGCAAACCTGCACACCGCCTACACTTATGATCCTTTTCATGCGGGAGAGTTTTTTGCCGATTTTGGAACGGATGTACAGGACCTTAATAACGTAGGCACCCGATCTTTATATTTTAATACCTTAAGTACGCTGTTAAGCGAAAACAACTACGTTAAATATTACCGTAACGAGTTTGGCAGCCTGGGTTACATGCGCGAGCTATCCAACGGTATTTTGTGGCGGGCCAGTTTATCATATGCCAATCGTACACAGTTGTATAACAACTCCTACAATCATATTTTCAACAACGCCACCCGCGAATTTACCTCGAACAACCCACTGGCGCCCGCGGGCACACCGGCTAATGATATGTCAACTTTGTTTCCGCAGCACCAGGCTTTTACGTTCAACACATCAGTTAAATTCACATTTGCCCAGGAATATATTACACGCCCAAGCGGTGTGGTTTATTTAGCGCCGAAATATCCAACAGTAACTCTAAATTATCGCAAAGCAATAGCCGGAGTTTTTGGATCAGATGCCAATTATGATTTTGCTTCGGTGGATGTATCAAAAGATCATATCCGCCTGGGCCTTATGGGATATTCTGCCTTCAAATTATCGGCCGGCGATTTCTTTACTCATAAAGCCTTGTATTATATGGATTATAACCATTTTTTAGGCAACCAGGGTACTACCTTCGATCCTACCTATGTGGGTAGCTTCCATTTCCTGCCGTTTTACACTTACAGTGCCAGTGGAGCCTACTTAGAGGCACATTACCAGCATAATTTTTCCGGATCGCTATTAAGGCGACTGCCATGGGTGGGTAAATTAAAACTGGAAGAAGTAATAGGTGCTAATTACCTGACAGAAAAAAATAACCCGAACTACTCTGAGGTATATGTTGGTTTACAGCGGTTAGTTTTCAGGATTGATTATGGCGTGTCCTATGCAGGCAATAAAAAGTATCTGCAGGGGATAAGAATATTCTATGGTATAAGATAAGCTGAAAGGCAAAAGCAGAAAGCTGATTAAATTTCGTTCTTTCTGCTTTAGTCTTTTAGCTTTCAGCTCAAAAACTTATCTTTGCACTTCATTTAACACCGTTTGCAGCGGCATCAATGATTTTATGGGACAATACAACACACTACTTTACTATTGTTATTCAACAATAGCAGATGCGGAGCAATTTGCTGCCGATCATTTAAAATTTTGCAAATCGCTTAATCTTACCGGCCGTATTATTGTGGCTAACGAGGGCTTGAATGGCACCGTTTCCGGTTCGGCTGAATCCTGCAAGATTTATATGGATACTTTACATGCCGATGAGCGTTTTGCAGCTATCGACTTTAAAGTTGATGAAGTGGATACGCCGTCGTTTGTTAAAATGCACGTGCGTTATAAAGATGAGATCGTACACTCGGGACTGCGCGATCCAAACATCATTAATCCGCAGCAAAAAACCGGCAAGCATTTAGCGCCTAAAGAGTTTTTGGAACTGAAAAACAGCGAGGACGTAGTGATTCTGGACGTACGCTCGAACTACGAACATAACCTGGGCAAGTTTAAAAACGCCATAACACTTGATATCGAAAATTTCCGCGATTTCCCGGATAAGATCAACGAGCTTGCCCAATACAAAGACAAGAAAATAATTACCTACTGCACCGGCGGTATTAAATGCGAGAAAGCATCGGCCCTTTTACTGCACGAAGGCTTTACCGATGTTTATCAACTGCACGGCGGGATCATAAAATATGGTAAGGAAGCCGGTGGCGAGGATTTTGAAGGCAAATGCTATGTGTTTGATAACCGCTTATCTGTCGAAGTAAATACGGTTAACCCGGTGGTGATATCTGCCTGCTACAATTGCGGCAAAACAACCGAGAAAATGATAAACTGCGCCAATCCCGAGTGCAACGAGCACTTTACCCAATGCGACGAGTGCGGCACTGCCATGGAAGGTTGCTGTAGTGATGCCTGTAAAGAGCATCCCCGCAAACGTGTTTATGATGGCACCGGGTATTATGTTAAAGTACCGCAGCCGGTTAATGTGAAGGCTGGCAAAGTTCAATTAGCTTAATAAATATACTTGATTAACAGGGGTGTCACCCTGAGGCACTCGAAGGGTGCGCGTAAAGGCCTTTGCCCGCATGCTTGAGCACCTCAGCTTGACAGCCGTTTTTTGTTAGTTAACTTCCTCTGCCACAATCTTGGCCGACAACAAACACAAAGGTATCCCACCACCCGGGTGTACACTTCCTCCCACAAAATACAGGTTTTTTATTGCCGATTGATTAGCATGGCGGTTAAACGCGGCGTACTTATTATTTGAGCTTGTGCCATAAATTGATCCCTGGTAGGACGAGGTTTTACTTTCGATATCGCGCGGATCGAGCACTGTTTCCCTGATGATAAGCTTGCTGATATTTTCATTAAGCAAGCTGGCTAGCTTGACCAGGATATTTTTTCGGGCATCTGCTATTAACGTATCCCAATCCTGCCCGGTATTGGCGGGGACGTTTATCATTACAAACCAGTTCTCGCATTCTGGCGGGGCATCTTTGGGTTTTAATTTGGAGGTAATATTAACGTAAACGGTTGGATCGTGATAGATTGTTTTTTCTTTCCAGATCTGGTCGAACTCGGCTTTATAATCGGCGCTGAAAAATATGTTATGCAGATCAAGCTTGGCAAACTTTTTATTTATCCCCCAATAAAACACCAATGCAGAACTGCTGCGTTCCTGCGCCAATATTTTTTTGGGGTGAAGCTTTGGATAGTCCTTTAACAATTTATTGTAGGTAAACCAGATATCCATATTAGACACCATAATGTCGGCATTAATAACCTCGCCTTTAACTTTTATGCCCGTTGCCTTTTTACCATTTAAAACGATCTCGTCAACCGGCGAATTATAGTTAAATTTCACGCCAACCATGGTTGCCAGGTCAACCAGGCTGGTGACAATGCTATACATGCCCCCTGTTGGGAAATAAGCACCCAACTCTTGCTCCAAATGCGGAATGATATTTAACGTTGCAGGCGCGGCATATGGGTTCGAGCCGTTATAGGTAGCATACCGGTCATAAAACTGCACTATCCGCTCATCTTTAAAAATACCTTGGTTAGCCTGGTGCATGATGCGCCCAGTATCCAGTTTCTTTAAATTTAAAAATGCCTTGAAACCATCTTTGGTAAAAATCTCCTTGAAACCTTTAAATGCACGTTCCAGAAAAACCGGGTTAGTTAGTTCAAAGATCTGCGCACTGTTTGCTGCTTGTCTTTGCAGCGCTTCGGCAGATTCGCCAGTATGGGTAGTTATTTCCTTTTCAAACTTTTCTTTATCTGCGTAAGCAGTTAGCCTGGTTCCGTCTTCGTAAAAATATTTGCAGATAACGTTCAGCTTTTGATATTGGAAATATTTACCTGCATCTTTTCCCGCCAATGCAAATAGTTCATCAATATATTGCGGCATGGTAAGCAGGCTTGGCCCGGCATCAAACCTGAATTTATCATTCGTTACCTCGGCCAGTTTACCACCAGGCGTAGCATTCGCCTCAAAAACCTCAACCTCGTAGCCTTTTATAGCTAAGCGTATAGCCGTTGCAATTCCGGCTATACCTGCACCAATAACTACAGCTTTTTTTGAGGACATGGTACAAATTTAATAAAGCAAGTGGTCTTACAGCAAAAAAAGGGACAACCAACCGGTTATCCCTTTTAACTTTCTTATTTATTCCCCCTTCAGGGGGTTAGGGGGCTTAAGCTTCTACAGCCTGCCCTACCAAATGATTAGCTACCAGGTACTCGGCAATTTGTACCGCATTGGTTGCAGCTCCTTTGCGCAGGTTGTCGCTCACTATCCAGCAGTTTAAAGTGTTTGCCTGGCTCTCATCACGGCGGATCCGGCCTACAAATACCTCGTCTTTATCGTGCGCGTCAAGCGGCATTGGGTATTTAAGGTTGGCGACATCGTCGGTAACAATAATACCCGGCGCTTTGCTTAATATGTCTCTTACTTCGGCCAGATCAAAATCATTGGCAAACTCAATGTTTACAGACTCTGAGTGACCACCCATAACCGGGATGCGGACAGTAGTAGCCGTAACACGGATACTGTCGTCGCCCATAATTTTGTTGGTTTCTTTAACCATTTTCATTTCCTCTTTGGTGTAGCCGTTCTCGGTAAATACATCAATATGAGGCAAAACGTTTAAATCAATTTTATATGGGTATGCCATTGGGCCTTCAATGCCCGCGCGCTCGTTCATTAACTGGTCTACCGCCTTAACGCCGGTACCTGTTACTGATTGATAGGTTGAAACAACCACGCGTTTAATTTTATACCTGTCGTGCAATGGTTTTAAGGCCACTACCATTTGTATGGTCGAGCAGTTTGGATTGGCAATTATCTTATCTTCGGGAGTTAATACATCGGCATTAACTTCGGGCACAACCAGTTTCTTGGTTGGGTCCATACGCCAGGCTGATGAATTATCAATTACCGTAGTACCTGCTGCCGCGAAAAGCGGAGCCTGTACCAATGATGTGCTGCCACCTGCCGAAAATAGGGCGATGTCAGCCTTCTGTTTTATCGCATCCTCAACAGAAATAACCTTTATAGCCTTACCCTTGAAAGTGATTTCCTTACCAACACTTTTCTCTGATGCGACTAATAATAGTTCTGTAATGGGGAAGTTGCGTTCTTCAAGAACCTGCAACATTTTAGTGCCAACTAATCCTGTGGCGCCTACAACTGCGATTTTCATTGTTACTTTAAATTGTTAATTAATAATTATTTATGGACGGTAAATATCGGCATTTTTTTATTGACTGACTACACTTTATGTAATTGATAGGTGATATTTTGTATCCATCATGTCAAAAAGCTAATCATTTCGCCCAAATTTTTACCTTTGCTGCAACTGATACTCTTTATGACCGAAAAGATAATTGTAATTGGCTCTAACGGCCAAATTGGCACCGAACTGGTGATGAATTTACGTGCCAAATATGGTAACGGCCAGGTGGTAGCATCTGATATCCGCAATACTGATAATGCTGTTATAAACGCGGGACCGTTTGAGCTGGTTAATGTGCTGGATAAAGATATCCTGTATAAACTGTTTGAGAAACACCGCCCCACACAGATCTATTTATTAGCCGCCATACTATCTGCCGTAGGCGAACAAAAACCAAAACTGGCCTGGGACCTGAACATGAACGGGCTGATACATATACTGGACCTGGCTGTCGAGTTTAAAACGGCTAAAGTTTTCTGGCCAAGCTCTATTGCTGTTTTCGGTCCGCACTCGCCTCGCGAGCATACGCCGCAATTTTGTATAATGGACCCGAATTCGGTTTACGGCTTTAGTAAATTGGCCGGTGAACGCTGGTGCGAGTATTATTATGTTAAATATGGTTTGGATGTACGCAGCATCCGGTACCCCGGCCTAATAGGCTGGCGGTCTGAACCAGGCGGCGGCACTACAGATTACGCGGTCGATATTTTTCACCAGGCATTGGCTAAAGGCGAGTATGAAAGTTTCCTATCTGCCGATACCGCTTTGCCGATGATGTATATGGAAGATGCCATACGCGCCACCCTGGAGCTGATGGAAGCGCCGGCGTATAAATTAACCATCCGTTCATCGTATAATTTAGGCGGCATTAGTTTTACACCTGCCCAGTTATCCGCAGAAATAAAAAAACACCTGCCCGATTTTAAAATAACTTATGCTGATTTTGACCCGCGCCAGGCCATAGCCGATAGCTGGCCGAAGAGCATTGACGACACCTACGCCCAAAAAGATTGGGGCTGGAAACAAAAATTTGACCTGGGCAGCATGACTGCTGATATGTTGGAGAACCTGAAAAAGTAAATTTTCTTAGAGTCAAGAAACAAGAATCAGGATTCAAGACCTTAAATAACGTTTGTCTTGGCTCTTAACTCTTGTTTCTATTGCATAGCAATAAACATTATATTTGCACCTCAAAACCCTACCTAAAAGGGGTTGTTTATTACACTATGGGAAGAGCATTCGAATTCCGTAAAGAGAGAAAATTTAAGCGTTGGGCCAAAATGGCCGTACAGTTTACCCGTTTGGGTAAAGAGATAGTGATGGCTGTAAAAGCCGGCGGTGGTGATATTAATACCAATTCGCGTTTGCGCACAGCGGTACAAAACTCGAAGGCTGTTAACATGCCTAAGGACCGTGTGGAAGCTGCCATAAAAAGAGCTACCAGCCGCGATGAGAAAGATTACGAAGAACTGGTTTACGAAGGTTATGCCGCCCATGGTGTAGCTGTATTGGTTGAAACCGCTACTGATAATATTAACCGTACGGTAGCCAACGTGCGCAGCTACTTTACTAAATACAATGGCGCGCTGGGTAAAACCGGGTCGCTTGATTTTATATTTACACGTAAAGCGGTATTTACATTTGTTCCCGGCGACCGCGATTTGGAAGAGCTGGAATTTGAACTGATAGATGCCGGTTTAGAGGATCTGTTTGTTGAGGCTGATGAAGAAGGAAACGATATAGCGGTGCTGCATACCGCTTTTGAGGATTTTGGTAAGATGCAGAAGGCTTTAGAGGAGTTGGGTATAGAAGTAAGGTCGGCAAAGTTAGAGCGCATTGGGCAGTCATTTAAAGACGTTACCGAGGAACAAGCTGTTGATGTATTAAAACTGATAGACCGCTTAGAGGAAGATGATGATGTACAGGCGGTGTATCATAATATGGCAGAGTAATTTGATGATGCGGTAATTTGAGAATTTGAAAATGCAGAGAAATTTTCAAATCAGCACATCTTCAAATTTTCAAATCAATTAATCATGGCACTATTATATTCACGTAAGCAGGAAAAGAAAGTTAAAGTAATGTTTAACAATGGCCTCCTGTTGGTTGAAAAGGAGGGCGGCAAACAACAAGTTTTTCCGTTAGAGTGGTTCCCAAAATTAAACAACGCAACCGATGAAGAGCGAGAGGATTGGGTACAGACTGATAAAGGAATACATTTTAATAAATTGGATCTGGATATATCCATTTGAGGAAGTGTCAATTTGAACATTTGAAAATCAAACGATATTTTCAAATCAGCACATCTTCAAATTATCAAATAAAACAATGACTTTCGAAGAGTTTTTTAAAAAGAAGCGGATAGACCTGGCAGCCTTACAACAAGGCGAACCGGCCCTATTTGCCGAATTTAAATTACACTACGAACAAATGGGCGAAAAGAGTTTTGACCATACCAAGAAATATTGGTTCAATAAAATTCGCCTTATATATAACTTACCACCCGAGATTAACACCGAGAAGCCACAAATAGAAAACCAACTGGCCGAGCAAACCGTAAACGAAAGTTTAAGCGAAATGGCAGCCCCCGCACCAAAGGTTGGTTTTACGCCGAGGTTTAAAGCAGCCGTTCCGCCAAAAACTGTTGAGGAAACCCAGGAAGAAAAGAAAGAAGGCGTTGCAGCCGAAACGGCACCCAAAGTTGGTTTTACACCACGATTTAAAGCAGGTGTTACTAAACCTGTCGAAACACTATCCGAAGAGAAAAAGGAAGAATCCCCGGTTGACGATAAACCTAAAGTTGGGTTCACGCCACGATTTAAAGCCGGAGTCACTAAACCTGTTGAAGCACCATCCGAAGAAAAAGTAGAAGAAGCACCGATTGGAGATAAACCTAAAGTAGGTTTCACCCCACGCTTTAAAGCAGGTGTGACCAAACCTGTTGAAACACCATCCGAAGAGAAAGAAGAAGAAGCTGACGAGGATAAACCTAAAATAGGATTTACGCCGCGGTTTAAAGCGGGAGTTACCAAACAAGCACCTCCGTCACCTCCCGAAGAATAAAATTCTCCTGTAACAATTTGCTTTTTCAACTATCTAAGTTTTGTAATCAAAACTTAGCCTCATGAATTGGAAGTTTTTTAAGAAAGACCCTACCGCTGTAAAAGCAAAGAAATCTAAAACCCGCGAATGGGTTGATGCCATTGTGTTTGCAGTTGTGGTTTCAACTGTTGTGCGTGGTTTATTATTTTCTGCGTACGCCATTCCTTCCGGATCAATGGAAGGCACGCAGCTTACCGGCGATTATTTATTTGTAAGCAAGATAAGCTATGGCCCGCGTATGGCTAATACACCATTTGCAATTCCGTTTACCGAGCCTACGCTGTATGGTGTCAAAACTTATTGGGATGGTTTACAGCTACCTTATTTCAGGCTGCCGGGATTTACCCATATCAAGAACCGGGATATTGTTGTTTTTAACAAACCTGATGAAGCCGGCCCGGAGTACAACCTGCCGGTTGATGAGCGCACCTGTTTGATTAAACGCTGCCAGGCTATCCCCGGCGATGTATTGACCATTGTTAACGCGCAGGTTTATATCAATGGTAAACCTGCCCCAAATGCACCCAAACAGCAAACATCATACGATGTTGTAACCAACGGATTGGATATAAACCCGGAGATTTTGCAAGAGCAACATATAACTATCCAAAACCACATGCCGCCAAATACTTTTGAGATGGTGATGTCGGCAGAAGCGGCCGCAACGCTTAAAACATTCTCGAACGTAAAAAGTGTAACGCCGATTGTTGCACCGGCAGGCGCCTATGATGCCCAGATCTTCCCGCATAACGAAAATTTTAAATGGAACCTGGATAATTTCGGGCCCATCCGCCTGCCTAAAAAAGGCTGGACAACCCCATTAAACGACTCTACACTTACTTTATACCGCCGCGCGATAGAAGTATACGAAAACAATAAAGTGGCTGTAAACGGCAAGGATATCTTTATCAACGCCAAGAAAGCCGATAGCTATACTTTTAAAATGGACTACTACTGGATGATGGGTGATAACCGCCATGATTCGTTAGACTCGCGTTTTTGGGGATATGTGCCTGAAGACCATATCATTGGCAAAGCCGTGCTTACCTGGTTCAGTACAGATTCTACCCAGAATATATTTAACAGGGTTAGGTGGAACAGGGTTTTGAGACCGATCAATTAAACTGTAAATCCTGAGTATAGCGAAGAATCTTCTAAAAGCAATAAGCATTATGTATAAGATCGTTCGCTATGCCCAGGATAACAAAAAAGATTATTAAGAGGGACCTTTAATTCAGCATAAAATTAGGCTCAAAGTATTGTTTGATATAAATAGTATCACGGTATTTAATATTAGCAACGCCTACAGGTTCGCGTATTATTTTTGCTTCAATAAGCCAGCGGGATTTATCGCCGCGTGACGTGGGGGTGGTATTCTCTCCTTTTACAAAACCATCAACAGGCTTCACACCAATTAAATCACAGCTAGGGCATATATCCAATACTACTACTTTACCCGCAATAATATCCGCTTTAGTTAACGTAAAGCTATTGCCTTGCATAGGTGCTTTGATGAACATTTTTTGGGTAACTACACTTTTTTTAGTTTCACTCCAAAAAAGACGGTAACTACCGCTAATTAAATTGTAACCCGGAATAGCAATATCAGCACTCTCTGAAAACAGGAACTGGCAATCTTTGCAATTAGTTAATCCCGGCTCGGGGTTACCTTGTTTATTATTGCACGAGGCTAACGACACTATGCCAACACATAACATACTTAAACGATAGACAAAATTTTTCATGTGGTCTTAATTTTATAGATAATACGAGTATCTGAAATAAAACGCTACAAATAACTATGTTATGTTTATGTTAACAGGAACGGTCATGAAACAATTAAGCCTCCCACAATTGGAGGAGGCTTATTCGATTATGCTATCACTCTCCCTTCAGGGGGCCGGGGGCTACCCTTTCACCCGCTCCACATAAGTACCATTAGCTGTGTCAACCTTAACCTTATCACCAATGTTAATGAACAGGGGAACATTAATTTCTGCGCCGGTTTCAACGGTAGCTTTTTTCATCGCGCCGGTTGAGGTGTCGCCTTTTACGGCCGGCTCTGTGTAGGTTATTTCCAGCTCAGCTGACGCGGGGATGCTGCCCATTATAGGCTCTTCGCTTTCAAAGGCTACTATAACGTTCATGCCTTCTTTTAAAAACTTTACTGCCGGTCCAAATAAAGCCTTGGGTACCGTATGCTGGTCGTAAGTATCGTTATCCATGATCACCAGGCCTGTGCCATCGTCATATAAATATTGGTAATTGTTGGTTTCAACACGGGCAATAGTTACATCCTCGTCTGTACGGAAACGATATTCAACAAGCTTACCGCTTTTAACGTTACGCATACGCGCCTGGTAAAAAGCGCGCAGGTTACCCGGTGTACGGTGTAAAAATTCTTCTACCTGTAACAGTTCGCCATTAAAGCGCAGAATGTTACCATTTTTTACTTCGGATGCTTTAGACATAGTAATATTATTGAAGGGCAAACTTAGGGAGTTATGCGGAAAGTTGCAAGTTTGGAGGTAAAAGCTTAAAGGCAAAAGGTCAAAGGCTTTTCAAGGATTATATCACCCTTAACCTTTTACCTTTCGCCTTTAATCTAACAGCTTTATAAGGTTGCCATATCAATCACAAACCTGTAACGCACATCGCCTTTAACCATGCGGTCATAAGCTGCGTGGATATCTTTGATATCGATCATTTCTATATCTGAAACGATCTTATGCTCTGCACAGAAATCCAGCATTTCCTGGGTTTCGGCTATACCGCCGATACCAGATCCGGCTAAACTTCTACGTCCGCCCATTAAGCTAAAGGCTTCAATGCTTGCCGGCTCTGGTGGTACGCCTACGCAGATGTGTACGCCATTGATTCTTAGTAAACCCAGGTACATGTTAAAATCGTGTGGTGCTGAGACGGTATCCAATATAAAATCAAAAGTATTTTTAGCAGCTTCCAATTGTGCAGGGTCGGTAGTTACTACAAAATGATGTGCACCCAGGGCTTTAGCATCAGCCTCTTTGTTTGGCGATGTGCTTAACACCGTAACCTCGGCACCAAAAGCAACACCAAATTTAACGCCCATGTGGCCCAATCCGCCTAAACCTAAAACGGCCAGTTTGTGGCCTTTACCAACTTTCCAGTGGCGCAGTGGCGAGTAGGTAGTTATCCCCGCACATAATAAGGGCGCGGTTGCAGCCAGGTCAACATCCTCTGATATATGTAACACAAAATCCTCGTTAACCACAATGCTGTTTGAGTAGCCACCGTAGGTAGGTGTTTTCTTATCCTGCTCTAAACCGTTGTAGGTTTGCGAGCTGCCCGGGATACAGTATTGCTCCAGGCCTTCTTTACAATTTTC
This sequence comes from Mucilaginibacter sp. UYCu711, assembly GCF_050433825.1. NCBI lineage: Bacteria > Pseudomonadati > Bacteroidota > Sphingobacteriia > Sphingobacteriales > Sphingobacteriaceae > Mucilaginibacter > Mucilaginibacter sp. UYCu711. Next base: position 30,740 of record NZ_JBNPWM010000008.1, read on the forward strand.
GCAAACACGGCACGATTCGACCATACAGCCGGTACCCGCCAGTTGGCCAACCTTAAATTTCTTTACATGGTCGCCAACTTTAACTACGCGGCCAACAATTTCGTGGCCCGGCACCATCGGGAAGATCCCCGGGAACCAATCATTTTTTATCTGGTGCAAATCAGAGTGGCAAACACCGCAAAATAAAATATCAAATTGTACATCGTGCGGGCCAACGTCACGTCTTTCAAAATCCCACGGGGCAAGATCTGTTGTCGGCGTTTGCGCCGCGTATCCTTTTACTGGTATCATAAGTAGTTTTGTTTATACAATAAACAAGCAAAGTGATGGGATTTTGTTTTGCCATGATTGTCCTACTTGTGCAATAATTATAATGGTGTACCAGGTTTGGATGGGTCCCTGGGACATCACATTTATTTCCTCAGGGTTTCAAGACACCCTGAGGGGACAGTAATAATATAGTTTGTTACACTGTTACAGAAACAGGTGTGCCACCTGAAACCCTTGTAACACCTGTAACAGTTGATAGGACAATCTCAGCGGTTGGTCGGGATAATAGCGACGTAAGTCTACTTTCTTAAATTTTTATTTTTAAGATGGTTAGCTTTAAATTGTAAACGCAACACATTGAAAAATAATAGGCCACCGGTTTGGTTATTCCGCACCAGGAATATAGTAATAACATTATTGGTTTTAATAGCGATAGTTGTTGCCAGCCGAAGAATGCTAACGTTGGGCGGGATAATAAAACCTTATGTCAACCCCAAATTCGGGGCTTTTGACAGCGGTTTTGTTGTATATCCTTTTTTAACTTTCCTGCATATTATTCCGGGCGTGTTGTTCCTGGTTTTAACACCGTTTCAATTTTCAAAAAAGCTGCGCGGGCGCAATATTCAAATCCATCGTGTAATGGGATGGATAGTTGCCTCCTGCGCATTTATCATCGGCATAACGGCTTTGGTAATGAGCTTTAATATGGCGATAGGTGGTGTTATTGAAACTGCGGCGACAGTAACGTTTGCTTTATATTTCTTATTCGCGCTGTTTAAAGCAGTGTACCATATCAAACAAAAACAGGTGTCGATTCATCGTAAGTGGATGATAAGGATGTTTGCTATTGGTTTAGCTATCGCGACAGTACGCCCGATTATAGGGCTTTTCTTTGGATTTTCAAACCTTGGCCCGCACCAATTTTTCGGGTATGCGTTCTGGATAGGCTTTACCTTGCATGCTATAATAGCTGAAATTTATATCAGGCGATATAAGTGGGTTTAAATTACTCTTCCTCACCCCGCAGCATAGCCAGCGAATAAAAGCTATCCCGCCAATAAATGCCGCCTTGTTTTAGGGTAATAAATGCGGACCGGGCTACAATATAGCTCATCAAAAATCCTGCATACGGTATCATCAACGCATACCACCATTTGGTATGTGTTACTACAGCCATATAAAAAAACTGCACGCCAAAAAGCAAACAGGCCATTAAACGGATATCGGTATTACCAAATATCACCATTACGGGCAGAGGCAGCGCAACGAATAGTAAAGCTCCCAAAACGTCGGCAACTGACCTGAATATATTATAGTTGCCAACCGCGAAGCTATTTTTCATTAACCCATCTCTAAACTGTTTTACAGTTTTATACCATTCTAAACAAATAAGGCTCTCGCCGCTTAATACATCCTGACGCAAGCCGGCGCGTTTAATGTTTTGCCCCAGCTTTAGGTCATCATCCGGCCGCAACCTTATTTTTTCGTGAGTGCCTGCTTTTTCGTAAGCGGCACGCTTAACCAGGTTAAAAGCGCCTACACCTATAAAGCCGCTTCTTTTGGGTTTCCTGGCATCCCAGGGGCGGATAACCAGCATTAACATCAGGCTGAATGTTGCCAGCACACTATTTAACAGGATCGATCTTGACCTGACATCGGGTAATATACTCAGGTGGTCCAGTTCTTGTTTTGCTACATAACCAAATGCCCTGCTAATAGCGTCCGGGTGAAACACTACATCGGCATCTGTAAATAACAGCCACTCTTCGGTGCTTGCCAAATAACCCCGATATAGTGCATTGTTTTTACCCAGCCAGCCATCAGGCAAAGTATCAATGGTAATTATTTCGAGTTTAGGGTGATCAAATTCCTGCAATATCTCGGCAGTACGGTCGGTCGACCTATCATTTACAACTATAAGGCGATGGTTGTTATAGCTAATATTACATAGGCTTTGTAAGGCTTTTTCCAGATCCTCTTCCTCGTTGCGTACCGCTACAATTATGGCTAGTGCGGGTTCTTCGGTAATAATTGATTGTGCTTTTAGTTGTTTTATCTGCCTAAGGTTAAGCAGCAGATATATCATCAAGGCTACCCCAAATACAGTTACGGTTACGCTATAATAAAATATCATTGTTTATAGTCGGCTATGCTTAACCTATGGGTGCAAAAACTATATTCGTGCTCCTGGTTGGAGCAGACGATGGTCAAACGATCCTTAGCAAACTGCTGCACTAAACTTAAATACCACTCCACGCCCTGGGCATCTAAATTTGAGGTAGGTTCATCAAGCATCAATATTGGGGTGTCAGCACAAAAGGCCAGCGCCAGTTTTAGCCGCTGTTTCATACCTGATGAAAAATAGCGGATCAGCTTATTTGCACTGCCCGGTAAATTAAGCAGGTCAATTATCACCGCTTTATCTATCCCCGTTTTATAGGTTTTAAACTTGAAATGAAAGTCGATCATTTCCTCCAGCGAAAACTCCTCTATCAGTTCCAAATACGGCGCGGCAAGGCTAAGGTATTGAAAGACCTGTTCAACCTCCACCTCTTTATCCTCAAAAAAATAATTGATTGTGCCGGCCGATGGCGAAAGACTGCCGTTTAACACGGCTAATAAGGTTGATTTGCCCGATCCGTTAGCTCCCAGTATCGCATAGCTTTCGCCGCTGATAAATGTATGATCTACCCCCCGGAAAATCCAGTCGCGGTTAAAGCGGCGGCCTATATTTTGGAGGGTGATTTGCATTTGCTACTATAGTGTTTAATGTGTGGGGGCTGTCACCCTGAGGCCCTCGAAGGGTGGGCGCAATGGCCCCCGCACGATGCTTCGACGGAGCTCAGTATGACAATGCTCTTTTTTGTTTTTTATGGATTGCCAAACCCCTTCATGATACCGCGCTGCGAGTTTTGTACAAAGTTGATGATCTCGTCGCGCTCTATGGTTGGGTTAAATTCAGCTTCAATAATATCTAAAGCTTTGGTCATGTTGTACCGTTTCAGGAAAATGATCCGGTAGATCTCCTGGATCTCATTAATGGTTTCGTTTGAAAAACCACGACGGCGCAGGCCCACCGAATTAATACCGATATACGATACCGGCTCGCGGCCGGCCTTGGTAAACGGCGGTACATCTTTACGCACCAATGATCCGCCTGATATCATGCTATGCGCGCCTATCTCAACAAACTGGTGCACCAATGATCCGCCACCTATAAAAGCAAAATCATATACATTAATGTGGCCCGCCAGCTGCACCGAGTTGGCGATGATTACATTGTCGCCTATGACGCAATCGTGCGCAACGTGCACATAGGCCATCAATAAACAATTGTTGCCGATAGTGGTTGTATTTTTATCTAAAGCGGTACCGCGGTTAAGGGTTACGCATTCGCGGATAACGGTGTTATCGCCAATAGTTACTGTGCTTGGTTCGCCTTTATATTTTAGGTCTTGTGGCGGGGCCGATACAACAGCGCCTGGAAAAATGCGGCAATTTTTACCAATGCGCGCGCCATCCATAATTACCGAGTTTGACCCGATCCAGGTGCCTTCGCCAACTTCAACATCCTTATGGATGGTTACAAATGGCTCAATCACTACGTTGTCGGCTATTTTAGCCTGTGGGTGTATATATGCTAAAGGCTGGATCATGCTTCGTCAGTTTTTGTTTTTTTAACTATTTGTGCCATTAGCTCGGCCTCAACAACAACACGTTCGCCTACCATACCAACACCCTTCATCTGGGCTATGCCGCGACGGATAGGCGCAATTAAATTACAATGGAATATTATAGTATCGCCGGGGATAACTTTATCCTTAAAACGGGCGTTCTCTATCTTTAAAAACAGGGTGATATAATTCTGCGGATCCGGGACAGTATTTAATACCAATATCCCGCCTGTTTGTGCCATAGCTTCTATCTGCAACACACCGGGGAACAACGGCGCGCCGGGGAAGTGGCCCATAAAGAGTCCTTCGTTCATGGTCACATTCTTTAACCCTACCACATGGCTCTTGGTAAGTTCAAGGATCTTATCGATCATTAACATCGGGTAGCGGTGCGGCAAAATATCCATGATCTGCACGGTATCATAAACCGGTTTCATGTTGGGGTCGTAAACCTTAAAGTGTTTACGGCTGCGCTCTTTTTTTATCAGTGTTTTTATTTTTTTAGCGAACGCCACGTTTGCCGCGTGGCCCGGCCTTGCAGCCATAATGTGTCCGCGCAACGGAACGCCTACCAGCGCCAGATCGCCAATCATGTCCAGCAATTTATGTCTTGCCGGCTCGTTTTGGTGGCGAAGTTCGATGTTATTTAAAATACCTTGCGGCGCTACGCTGATATCCTTGCGGTTAAACAACTTGGCCAGGTGGTCAAGTTCTTCCTGGTCAACATCCTTGTCAACTACCACAATGGCATTGTTAAGGTCACCGCCTTTTATCAGGTCGTGCTTTAACAACATTTCCAGTTCATGCAAAAAGCAAAAGGTACGGCATGAAGCAATATCATCAACAAATTCGGTAATGGATGATATACTTGCGTGCTGGCTACCCAGTACCTGCGAGTTATAGTCAACCATACAGGTAAACCGGTAATCGTCATCCAGAGGCATTGCCACCATCTCTACCTTACGGTCGGGTTCTGAATAGTGAATGTTATACGGTATATGGTAATACTCGCGGTCGGCTTCCTGTTCGGCTAAACCGGCACTGCGAATAGCTTCAACAAATTGTATAGAACTACCATCCATTATAGGCGTCTCAGGGCCATCCATATCTATCAGCACGTTATCTATCTCCAAACCAACCAAAGCGGCTAAAACATGCTCTATGGTGCTTACACTGGCGCCGTTTTGTGATATAGTGGTGCCGCGAGAAGTATCAGTAACATTATCTACATCGGCATCAATAATAGGCATACCCTCAATATCTATCCTCCTGAATTTATAGCCATGATTCTCTGCCGCCGGGTTAAATGTCATGGTAACCTTCTCGCCGGTATGTAAGCCTGATCCCGAAACAGAAACGGGTGCCTTAATAGTTCTTTGTTTGATATTCATTCTTTACTTAGTTCATTGGTCATTGGTCATTGGTCATTTGGTCATTGGTCATTAGTATGGCTGGCTATTAAAGCCCAATTAACAAATGACCAATGACTAATTAACTATTTCGCAGTTCAGCAATTATTTTTTCTAATTCTATTACTTTTTTTTCTAATGCAGGTAAACGCGATGCTGCCGACTCGATCCGCAGGTTTTCCATATAAGGCGCGAAGAATGGGATACCACCCCACTTTTTACCTTCCTCAACAATATTTTTGTTGATGCCCGATTTGGCCATGATCTGGCTGCCATTAGCAATGCTGATATGGCCAACCATACCTACCTGGCCGCCAACTACACAGTTGTCGCCAACTTTAGTGCTGCCCGATATGCCGGTTTGTGCGGCAATTACGGTGTTCGATCCAATTTCGACATTATGGGCTATCTGCAATAAGTTATCCAGCTTGGCTCCTTTATGTACAACGGTCGACCCCATTGTAGCGCGGTCGATAGTTGTATTTGAGCCCACTTCCACATTATCTTCCAGGATAACATTACCTATCTGGCTGATCTTATTGTAGGTACCATCAGGGTTTGGCGCGAAACCAAAACCATCGCTGCCTATTATAGCTCCCGAATGGACAATCACGTTATCACCCAAAACACAATCAAAATAAACCTTAACACCCGCAAACAGCGTAGTATTTTGGCCGATGGTTACATTATCGCCTATATAAGTATTTGGGTAAACCTTGCTTTTGTCGCCCAGCTTTACACCCGGACCAATATAAGCAAACGCGCCTATATAAACGTTCTCGCCAATTTGTGCAGATGGATGGATAAAGCAAGGCTGCTCTATACCGCTTTTATCTAATTGTATGGTGTTATACGCTTCAAGCAATACAGAAAACGAGCTGTACGCGTTCTCTACCCTTATTAAAGTTGCTTTAACTGCTTCGGCTAAAACCTGGTCGTTATTAACAATAACTATAGATGCGTTGGTGGTATACAGAAAAGGCTCGTACTTAGGGTTAGCTAAAAACGAAAGCGTACCCGGGGTAGCCTCCTCTATCTTAGCCAATTGGTTAACCGCCACAGACGGATCGCCCTCAACGGTGCCGTTGAGTAATGAAGCTATTTGCTGAGCGGTAAATTGCATGGGCGCAAATTTAATTAAATATTAGTGATTAGAGATTAGTTAATTAGAGATTAGGTTACTGTTAAATCATAAGCCATTGATTAGCGCGAATGCAACTAATCACTAACCTCTGGTTAATTAATCTCTGTCATCAAATCTTTACTATAACAAAGTATATACTTCTCTATCGTTTTAGCTAATGCTTCAAGGTTTGAGTAATCGCTGGCGGTGGCAATGTCTTTTACGGTGCCGTCCTTCATTAAGATACCTATGTTGCCGTCGCCTACGCGATAGGCATTATTTTGTATGGAATCGGTAAAAACAAAATAAGGCACTTCCTTTTCAGTAATGCCGTATTTGGCTATTGCCTTATTGCTTAAATCGGTCACTAATTGCCGGCTTGGTGGTTCATTGGTAATATCTACATGAAACACTTTACGGTGCACAAAATCAGTACATAGTTTAGACAATACAAAATCATCATTAGTGGCCCAAACCTTTACTGCCGACAGGATGTCTGTATCATCCAGCCGAGTAAATATTTCTAAATGTCCATCTTTTATAAACGCCTCGCGGGTTAATTCATTGTTCAGGAAATGACTAAGAGCCGGTGTAGCAAAAAGCTTCTCGCCTTTTAACACCAACTCGCGACTGCGCTCCAGGATCTTAACCAGCAATTGCTCGGCTGCTATAACCGTTTTATGCAGGTACACCTGCCAGTACATTAACCGGCGGGCAATGATAAACTTCTCTACCGAATAGATCCCTTTCTCTTCAATAACAATATGGTCATCTACTACATTCAACATCTTGATGATGCGGTCCGAACTGATAACCCCTTCAGAAACACCTGTAAAAAAGCTATCGCGGTTCAAATAATCCAGCCGGTCCATATCCAGTTGGCTTGATACCAGCTCGTGCAAAAATCGCTTTGCGTAAGTATTTTTAAAGATACTTATAGCGGTAGTTAGTTGCCCGTTAAACTGTTGGTTCAGTTTATCCATTAACAGGATAGAGATATCTTCGTGCGATACGCCATTAACTATAGTATGCTCTAACGCGTGCGAGAACGGCCCGTGGCCAATATCATGCAATAAAATGGCAATGGTTAAACCCTGCTCTTCTTCGACAGTAATTTCGTGGCCCTTGCTGCGCAAGGTTTCAATGGTCATCTTCATCAGGTGCATGGCACCTAAAGCGTGATGGAAACGGGTATGCAGCGCGCCGGGATAAACCAGGTGCGTCATGCCCAATTGCTTAATATAACGTAACCGCTGGAAGTAAGGATGCTCGATCAGATCGAACATCAACTCGGTAGGTATACTTATAAATCCGTAAACCGGGTCGTTTATTATTTTCTTTTTATTCAATGTGTAGTTTATGCGCTGCAAAAGTGTTAAATTATGATAAACATTGTATTTTATATTTGTTAATTTATGTTAATACTGCGTCATAGTATGTAACAAAACGTTCTGTTAAAGGTTATATGCCTATGTTTGGTCTAAATTATGCTTTAACAGGCCGAATTACTGAACGATATTTAATTACCGATATTATAAAAAAACACCATGCAGGATACCACAATATTATGGGCTGATGACGAGATTGACCTGTTAAAACCACATATACTTTTCTTAAACGAAAAAGGTTACAAAGTAACTACCGTAACTAACGGTAACGACGCCGTTGAAGCCTTCAAAAATAACTATTTCGACCTGGTTTTTTTGGACGAAAACATGCCCGGCCTAACCGGGATTGAAACACTGGCGCAGATCAAGAACATTAATAACGATGTGCCTATAGTAATGATAACCAAGAACGAGGAAGAATATTTGATGGAGGATGCCATTGGTTCAAAAATTGGCGACTACCTGATAAAGCCCGTTCACCCGAAGCAAATATTGCTTACCATAAAAAAACTGACCGAGAACAAGCGCCTGGTTACCGAAAAAACAACCATGGCCTACCAGCAGGATTTCAGGACGCTGGGCATAACGCTGAATGACAACCTTAACCACCAGGAATGGGTTGATGTATATAAAAAGCTGATTTATTGGGAGCTTGAGCTTCAACAACTGGAAGATGCCGGCATGCACGAGATCCTGACCTTGCAAAAAGCCGAGGCAAATACACAATTCTGCAAGTTTGTTGAGCGTAATTACCTGGACTGGATCAAGAACCCGGATACCGCGCCAACCAGTTCGCCACAGTTATTTAAAAAGAAGGTATTCCCTAAGTTGGAAAGTAACTTACCTGTATTTTTTATTTTGATTGATAATTTAAGGTATGACCAGTTTAAGATCATTAACCCTATTATATCGCAATATTTTAAACTGGAAGAAGAAGATACTTATTATAGTATTTTACCTACCGCTACGCAATATGCACGTAACGCTATCTTCTCGGGCCTGATGCCTTTAGAGATGGAAAAACGTTACCCCGAAATGTGGCAGAATGATGAGGACGAAGGCGGCAAGAACCTGTTTGAGTCTGATTTCATTGCCGACCAGATCAGCCGCGTTTATCGTAAGGATATTAAGCATTCGTACCATAAAATATTAAATATTGATGAGGGCCGCGCACTGAACGATTCGGTAAGCAACCTGATGAAGAATGATCTGAACGTGGTAGTATATAACTTTGTGGATATGCTGTCGCATGCACGCACAGATATGCAAATGATCCGCGAGCTGGCAAGCGACGATGCTGCCTACCGCTCATTAACGTTGTCGTGGTTTGAGCACTCACCATTGTTTGATCTGCTTAAGTTTTTGGCGCAAAAACAAGTACGTGTGGTTATCACTACCGACCATGGTACCATCCGCGTTAAAAAGCCAAGTAAAATAATTGGCGACCGTAATACCAATACCAACTTACGCTACAAACAGGGCCGTAACTTAAACTTTAACCCTAAGGATGTGTTCCATATCCGCAACCCGCATGATGCCATGCTGCCGCGCCTGCACGTAAGCTCAAGCTTTGTATTTGCCAAGGAGGATACTTACTTTGTTTACCCCAACAACTACAATCACTTTGTGAATTTTTATAATGAGACCTTCCAGCACGGCGGTATATCGTTAGAAGAAATGATCATCCCAATTGTAACTTATGGGCCTAAATAAGATTTTTATATTTTTGTCATTGCACAGCCACTGTGCAATGACATAGTTAAAATGACAATTAAAGCTACCACCCTTTCAGACCTCCCTGCCGCCGCATCGCAATTGGTAACTTTTGCCGGTGCCGAAAAAATATTCCTTTTTAACGGTGATATGGGCGCGGGCAAAACCAGTTTCATCAAATCGCTTTGCGAAGCATTAGGTGTTAAAGAAGCTGTTACCAGCCCTACGTTTGCTATAGTAAATGAATATCGCGGCGCGGATATTAAAATTTATCACTTCGATTTTTATCGCCTTAAAAACCAAACCGAGGCTTTGGACATGGGCGCCGAGGAGTATTTTTACTCGGGCAATTACTGCTTTATTGAGTGGCCCGAAAAGATCTCAGATATGTTGCCGCTGCATTGTATCAACGTAAGTCTAAAGGTTTTAAATGACAATAGCCGCGAAATAACAATTGAAAAAATTTAATGTATTTTTCTTATCTTCATAGTCCATAAAAAACAAGTATGAGTTCAGGGAAATACAGTGGGTTTTCGGACATTGCAAAGCAGGCAATGATGCAGCCCCAGGAGTCGATGCTCGAGGTTAAAAACAAAAAGAACCAGCTTTATATTGGTATCCCAAAGGAGGTCTCGTTTCAGGAAAACCGTATCCCCCTCACCCCCTTATCAGTTGCTTTATTGGTTAATAATGGCCACCAGGTAATGCTGGAAAGCAATGCAGGTAAAGCCGCCAAGTTTTTAGATAAGGATTATGCCGAACAAGGCGCTCAAATTGTATTTGATACCAAAAAAGTTTACGAAGCCGATATCATTATAAAAATTGCTCCGCCTACTTTAGAGGAGATAGCGATGATGAAGCCGGGGCAGCTATTAATATCGGCCCTGCAGGTTTCAACGTTAAAACCCGAATGCCTGCACGCGCTGTTAAATAAAAAAATAACGGCCTTGTGTTTTGAGCACCTGCGCGACGAAGGCAACTCATTATCAGTAGTACGCGCCATGAGCGAGATTGTAGGCGCAACATCTATACTAATAGCTGCCGAATACCTGAGCAATGTTTTTGATGGCAAGGGACTGATGCTGGGAGGTATAACCGGCGTGCCGCCAACCGAAATTGTAATTTTAGGCGCAGGTACGGTTGGCGAATATGCCGCGCGCACCGCCATATCATTGGGTGCCGAAGTAAAAGTTTTCGATCCATCAATTTATAAACTGCGCCGTTTGCAAAATAATATTGGCGCAAGGGTATTTACGTCGGTAGTGCAGCCCATTGTGTTAGAAAAAGCCATCACCACCTGCGATGTTGCCATTGGCGCCATGCGTGCCGAGGATGGCCGAAGCCCGTGTATTGTAACCGAAACTACCGTGAGCAAAATGAAACCGAACTCGGTAATTATTGATGTGAGTATTGACCAGGGCGGTTGCTTTGAAACATCAGAGATAACTAACCATACCCACCCGGTATTCAGGAAATATGACGTGATACATTATTGTGTGCCTAACATAGCATCGCGCGTAGCGCGTACGGCCACTTATGCATTAACCAATATTTTTGCACCTATATTATTAGAAATTGGCGAGCATGGCGGCATCAAGAATGTTATCTGGCAAAAAGCAGGTATCCGCGAAGCTGTATATATTTACCAGGGCCATTTAACCAACAAGCATCTGGCCGAACGGTTTCAATTACCCAGCAAAGACCTTGACCTGTTAATCGTATCACACCACTAAACCCTTTTATGAAAATTTTTACTCCCTTAAAATCTGCAGTTTTACTGTTTTTACTTTTTTTCTGCAATCAACTTTTTGCACAAACTACTTTACAAAATGCCTGGCAGGCTTTTTTTGACAATAACCGAACAAACGCCCGGGCATTATTTACCACAGCCTCGGCCCAACAAGAAACCGCCGGCGAAGCCTATTTGGCATTAAGTCTTTTGGCACAAATGGACAAACCATCGGCAGAATCCTTTGGATATTTTAAAAAGTTTTACAGCCAAAGCACCAATCCCCAGCCATATATTTTTGCGCTGTGGACCACACCTTCGGTCAACGAGTCGTATGGCAAAAAAACAGCTGATCAACTGGATTTTTTACGCGCGCTAACTCAACGTAAAGATTTTGACGGAACTATTACTGCCATGGCTTACTCCATGATAGGTAATCATTATCAAAACAGTAAACAAGCTATTTTGGCAGATAAGGAATTTAGTAACGTGGGTTCGATAGACAACTGGGCCATAAGTGCTAATTTTGAAAATATTTCAACCAGTGGTTTTGACAAAACCTATGAAACGTTAACGCATCCGGAAGATAACGCATCGTTTAAAAATAAAAAAGGAGTTAATATACCATGGCATACTGTACCCTACTTACGCCATGACAAATGGTTTGATTTTACTTATTATACCGATGCTTACAGCGCCATTGTATTTGCACAAACTTTCGTTAAATCTGACACCGAACAAGAAGCACAATTACGTATAGGTGTATCTGGTTCATTAAAAGTTTGGGTAAATGACCAGCTGATTATAACCGAAGCCGAAGAGAGGAATAACGACATTGATACCTACATACAATCAATTAAGCTGCATAGTGGCTACAACAGGGTGCTTGTGCAAATAGGTGAGAGCTATGCAGACCGATCTAATTTTTTAGTACGCATAACTGATAAGAGCGGACATGCACTGCCAAATATGGTTTCTACCGCTAAATGTCAGCCTTATACAAAAGAGGAGAAGTATATATCGCAAAAATCAGAACAATTTGCCATAGCTTATTTTGAAGAACAGCTTAAAAAGAACCCTAACGACTATCTTTCGCAATTGCTATTGGCCCAGGCCTATCTGTTAATAGATAAAACATTTGAGGCTCGCCAGGTAATTGAGCCGCTATCAAAAAAATTCCCTAACAGTACTTTTTTAAACGGGATGCTTTTAGAGCTTTTTGCCAAAATCAAAAACAGAACCGGACAAGAAACTGTAAAAGAAACCATCAAAATGGCCGATCCTGAAAGCAGTATCGCATTAACTTTACGATATAATGAATTATTTGATCAGAAAGATTATGCAAAAGCAACCGAAATTATTAATCAGATTGAAAAACTTTATCCTTACCGGGATGAGTTTATTTTATCAGCAAGGTTAAGTATTGCCGATAATAATAATGCTACGCAAGCCGAGGTTATAAAACTTGCCGAGGCCGGATATGTAAAATATCCTGACAACCATAATTTTATGAGATACAAGTATCTTATTGAAACAAACCTTAATAAAGACGTACCAAAAGCTATCGAAGTAATAAAAAAATATGTAGATAATAATGATGCTTACTCGGACGCCGAAGATTTGGCGGATGCCTATTTTAATATGGGTAAGGCAGCCGCAGGATTTAAGGTTTATTTAGACGAGATCGCCTTTGACCCTATTGGCGTTGGTATCTACGCAACACTTGCCGACCAATACTACAAACAACAATTATATGCCAAGGCCGAAGAAAAATACTTAAGCTGCCTGGGCATATCATCAACTACAGGCAAATATTATACGGCGCTTGCCAAAATATATGAGGCCACTAATCAAAAAGAAAAAGCAATACAATATTATCAAAAATCCTTGCAATTAGATCCTACTCAATATGAATCGATTAAACTGTTAAGAAAATTAAGCGGGAAAGCCGAAGTGTTTAGTTATTTCAAAGAGCCGGATATAAATGCGATGGTAAAGAACGCTCCAAAAGCATCAGACTATCCGGATGACAATTATGCCATACTGGACCAGGAAATACAAAGGGTTGTGTATGAAAATGGCGGATCGGAAGACAAAAGATATGTGGTTATCAAAATATTTAATCAAAAGGGTATTGAAACATGGAAAGAATATTCCGTGGACACAGACAATGAACAAAGTTATACTATTGAGGTTGCTGAGGTTATAAAAGCTAACGGCACTAAAGTACCGGCAGAAAAGAATGATAATAACCTTGTGTTTACTAACCTTGAAATAGGCGATGTGATTAATATAAGATACAAAACCGGAAACTATTATAAAGGTACGCTATCATCACATTTTTGGGACTCTTTTTATTTTACCAAAGGATGCCCGTCGGTTAATTTAAACTACTCGCTGTTAATTGATAAAAGCAAGCCATTTAGTTATAAATTTTCCGGAACAGCTATTGAGCCTGAGAAAAAAACTGTTGATGAATTTGAGTTATATACCTGGAAAACCAATAATGTTAAAAGTATAAAGCCCGAAGATAAAATGCCCGCGTTTGGTGATGTTGCCAATGTGCTGTACATTACTTCGATACCTGATTGGAAATATATCTCAAACTGGTATAATGACCTTGCATCCGCGAAAGCGCGGACCAATTACGAGGTGAAAGCAGTGATGAATGATTTGTTTGGCGATAAGGCTAAATTAACCGACCTGCAAAAAATCGAAAAAATATATAACTATATAACTGGTAATATTAGTTACAGTTCTGTATCATTCAGGCAAAGTGGTTTAATACCTCAAAACCCGGCTGATGTAATTAATACCCGTATAGGCGATTGTAAGGATGTATCAACTCTTTTCGTTACTATGTGTAAAGAGGCTGGTATCAAAGCCCAGCTTGTATTAGTTAAAACCCGCCAATATGGGCTTAACAGTATGGTATTGCCAAACATTGATTTTAACCATTGCATAGCCAAAGTAAACCTAGACAACCAGGATTATTATATAGAACTAACTTCTAAATATTTACCATTCCAGTCTATATACAGTCAGTCGTTAAACTCATCAATGCTTGATATTGGCAACGCACCAACCTCATCAGGTATTAGCTATCTTAATCCTGCTAACCGTAAAAGAAATAATATTATCAGGTTCTCTGATGTAACTTTCAGGGGTAAGGATATGATAGTTAATGAAAATGCTATAGAAACAGCTGCTATGGCCGCCATTCTTAAAGCGTTTTATAGGGACCTATCGCCTAATGATCAGGTTAAAAAAACCAAAGAAGCGTTCTCAAGTCTATATCCGGATAATGAAGTGAATGAATTGAAATTTAAAAATATTGATAACCCGACTGCAGATACAGTTTATGTTAAATTAAATTATGAAATAAAAAATACAGCCAAAGAAATTGCAGGCATGTCGATATTTTCATTGCCATGGTCCGACAAATTTTCAGCAGCGCTTTTCCAGGTTGCATCACCACGTACCAGTGGTATTGATGTAAGCCAATTGTTTAGTATGGATAGCGAAACAGAAACCATAACCCTTAATTTACCAGCCGGAAAAACAATTGTCGAGACGCCAGTAGCCGTAAATTTAACATGCGACATGATGGAGTATAGCCTGTTACCCAAAATGCAAAATAACAAACTGGTTATAACTCGTAGCTTTAAGTTAAAACAAGATCATATCCCGGTTGATAAAGTAGCCGAGTTTAATACCTTTTTCAAAAAAGTTGTTGAATCTGACACCAAAGAACTTGCAATGAAATAAATCATTTTTACCGCCGGTAAACACTAAATTTAATGGCTGTTCATCGGCGGTACGAACGACGGATAGAATTTCTGGATGATATACTGTTGTGGTATTTCGGTATCGTGGTGTTTTTTGCCGTAGTTGTTTACAAAAATCTCACGGCTATCGTTTTCATTTATGGTGATAGAAAACAGCAGGTCATAATCATCTTCGGTTAATTCTGTAAAAGGCGGCGTAACGCCCAGTTCGCTTATAATTGGCATAATATCTTTATACTGTGCTACTATCAATACATTAGTGCCCTGAAAATTGCGGGTTATCTTTTTTATAAACGCGCTAACGCTATCCGTATAAACCCGGGCCAGTATCTTAGCTTTTGCCGATAGCGGCTCCACTGTTTGCCCGGCCGCTTTACCTGCCGGTATATAAATTGTCTGTATTTTTTCGTGTTTTAATACCTTTAATAAAGCTTCGGCGCGATCATGCCCTAGGTTTGACAGGCCTGGAGAAGTATTGTTGGCTGCCAGCACGGCCTCGCTTTGTTCGGCAATCCTAACAATAAATATATTGGTTTTTTGTGCACGGGCACTAAAATTGCTAAGTAGTAATACCGTTAATATTAATTTAAAAAAGCCGTTAAAAGCATTTAATTGTTTCATGGCAATATGCGCGGGGCTATTTAAACCGTACATTACAAATATATTTTAATTTATGATAAGAATTTTCAGGAAAGCCTACCTTAAAAAGATCTGGAAAATTTTAGCAGCTACATTTAGTGGTTTTATTGACGACAATGGCTTGAAATTAAGTGCCTCACTGGCTTACTATACTGTTTTTTCTTTAGCGCCACTGTTAATTTTGGTGATATCTTTAGCCGGTCTTTTTTTTGGAAATGACGCTGCTGCTAACCGTGTGTATCCACAAATTGCCCAATATGTTGGACCGACTGCGGCTTCACAGATACAGGAAATGTTAAAGAGCCTGGCCTTTTCGGGCAAAACAGGTATCGCTGTAATAATCGGTGTTGTCACTTTATTAATAGGTGCCAGCAGTATATTTGTTGAGATACAGGATTCAATCAATATTATTTGGCGGGTAAAAGCTAAACCAAAAAAAGGATGGCTTAAATTGCTTCAAAACAGGTTTTTGTCATTCTCACTTATTGTAAGTTTGGGATTTTTATTGCTGGTTTCGTTAGTGATTAATTTCTTGATGGACGCCTTAAGCAAAAAGCTGGTGCACTTTTTACCATATGTTACTAATCTGTTATTAAAAGGCATAAACCTTGGCATTACGCTGGTTGTGATCTCTACTTTATTTGCTATCATATTTAAGGTACTGCCTGATGTTAAAATAAGGTGGAGAGATGTACGTATAGGCGCTGTATTTACCGCGCTTTTGTTTATGCTTGGGCAATATTTAATTAGCCTATACCTGCAATATGAGGCCCAGACATCAGCCTATGGCGCTGCAGGTTCCCTTATTCTGCTTTTACTTTGGATCTATTATACCGCAGCAATATTGTATATCGGGGCAGAGTTTACAGAAGTATATGCCGAAGCTATCGGCTGTAAAATAGAGCCGGCAGAATATGCGGTATTTGTAATACAAACAGAAGTTGAACATGTTGTAAAAGTCCTGCCCCCGCAAAATCCAGATATTAAGGGAGAGCTTGAAACGCCCGAAAAGACTTAATTGGCTACTTAAAAAAATTATTACGCTAACATAACCGTAATAATTTTTTAATTTTAGTATCCAATTATAAAATTTTGCACCAACCGCTAAAAAATATTAAGTGCTATTGTATTGCAGGGTTAACAGGCATGCTATGCTTTTTTTGCCTTACAGCCAATGCTCAATATTTTACGCTTGATGGCGGCCGGAGCAAAACTATCCCTTTTGAGCTTGTACGCAATTTGATAGTGATAAAAGTAAGTATCAACAATAAAGGGCCATATAATTTTGCTTTAGATACCGGCGTAGGCTTTATGCTGATAACCGACCCTGCCTTATTAGACTCGATTAACATCCCCAATAAACGCAGCATAAAAGTAAATGGCTTTGGCGACGGGCCGGGGTTTGAAGCCTATCTAACCCCTGAGTTAAAAGTTGATATCGACGGCTTGGTAAGCAATAACGTAAGCGCTGCAATATTTAAGAAAGACGCGTTTGGCCTGTCCAACTATTCTGGCAGGCCCATACACGGTTTAATAGGGTTTGAGTTTTTTAGCCGCCTGGCGGTTAAAATTAGTTTTACTGATAGTACCATGCGCGTATCGTTACCTAAAAATATGCGCTTTTACAGGCGGGCTACCAAAATCCCCATAAGCATTGAAGATAAAAAGCCCTACTTTACAACTAAAGTAGTTTTTGCAGACGGATCAGAAAAGCAAAGCAAATTAATAGTTGACCTGGGGGCCGGGCATTTTATCTCGCTGGAAAATGTTGCAAATAAAGCTACCATCCAAAAAAGGTTTGTTAATGCTAATTTGGGAATGGGCATAAACGGCCTTATAAGCGGCACATTAAGCAGGATAAAAGAAGTTGCGTTAGGAAACTATAAGGTTAAAAATGTCATAGCAGCTTTTCCGGAGGATGAGGCACGCACCCGTGCTTTAAGTGTACCACGCGACGGAAACTTAGGCATTGGCCTGCTTAAAAAGTTTGACCTGATAATTGATTACCCTGATAGCGTGATCTATTTAAAGCCTGGGCCCAATTACAGGAAAAATGAAGAGCATGATATGAGCGGTTTGGTTTATTTTGCTGATGTACTGGATGACCTGCAACATATCATCATATACCAGGTAGATCCAGGGTCAGCAGGTGAAGCAGCCGGTTTACAACCTGACGATGAAATTGTGGCGATAAATTTCAAGCCCGTCTCGCCTTTATCCATGCAACAAATTGATGAGCTCTTCAGATCATCAGACGGGCGCATTCTTATCCTGGGTATTTTTCGAAACAAAAAATATCAAAATGTAATGCTTACTTTGAAACGCAGAATTTAAACGCCGTTATTTAAGCTGGCTTATGTTTTCAAAAAAAGCTGCTTGCAAATCAAGCAATGAGTGCACACTCACTTTTTCGCCATACATATCAAAACATAAAAACTTTGAACTTTTAGTGTCGCCGTCTTTGTTTCTTTCAAAAAAATTAAATGTTTCAAAAAAATAATGGTTAGTTGTAACCTTATTTCTTTTATCGGTTTGCGATGCATTTAGCCTGAAACCAATGGTATCTATCCAATTATGCACTTTTGCGTGCAAGGTGCGTATATTATTCATGGGTTAAATGTTTCTTAACAAACGAAAAAAAAGAAAGTATGTTTTAACAAAAAAGCCTCAATTATAAACAGATGTTAACTATTGCTTAATCGCGCATGTTAATTTTATATAACAAAAAGAAAATAATTTACCGTCGGCACAATCATTGAAACTAAAATGGTTTATCTTGCGTAAAAAACGTCACTATTCCGCATACTATATCATGAAGGTCAGCTATATATTACCCTTTTTTTTGTTTGTTATAATTAGCTTAAATGCTTGCAAAAGTTCAAGTGATCCGGGCCCGGCAGGGGCTACCGGTGCCACAGGGCCGGCAGGAGCAACCGGGGCTACCGGCGCAGCAGGTGCTGCAGGGCCCGGTGGCCCGCAAGGTGTAGCCGGGGCTACGGGAGCCACAGGGGCAAATGGCACAAATGGTACGGTAGGCGCAACCGGGGCTACGGGCGTAACAGGAGCAACCGGGGCAACAGGTGCAAATGGAAGTGACGGGGCTACCGGCGCAACCGGGGCTACAGGAGCAACGGGGCCATCTACATCAGTAGCTAATTATTTATTTACCAACCAAACTGTATTTTTAGTAGGCAACACGCGCTTCTTGGTACCTGCAATTACCCAGGCAATTGTAAATCAGGGCATAGTTTTAGTATACTTCAGAAACACCGGCACCACAACATCCTGGAACCCATTACCCTATAACGAATCTGGCAATACCTTAAATTTATTGGCCTATGGGGTTGGATATATAGATCTGAAAGCAAACTTTACATCACCCGGCTTAGATATAAGGGTAGTTATAATAGCTGGTACATCACTAACCAATTTGATGTTGCATAACCCGGGGCTTAACCTAAATAATTTCGAACAAGTTGCAAAGGCCACCGGCATTAATTAAAAAACTGATCTCTATATAATGCTAAGGCTCCCGAAAATTCGGGAGCCTTTTTATTTAGCATCATTTAACCTAATTTGGCGCTAATGCAAACCAACCCCATCTATTTTACCAGAACGCGCATAGCCCCTACGCCAAGCGGATATTTACATTTAGGTAACGCACTGTCGTTTGCATTAACCGCAGCCTTGGCTCGCAAATCGGGAGCAAAAATTTTACTCCGGATAGACGATCTGGACCAGCAGCGCGTAAACCTAAATTACCTACAAGATATTTTTGATACCCTACGCTTCTTAAACATCCCCTGGGATGAAGGGCCGCGTGATCTGAATGATTATAATGCCGGCTGGTCGCAGTTGCACCGGATGGAGTTATATAAAGAAGCATTGGAGCAATTAGCCGATCAGCGCGAAATATTTGCCTGCCAATGCTCAAGGGCGCAATTGCAGGATGGCATTTATCCCGGCAGTTGCCGTAACCGTTCTATCCCCTTAGACACACCCGACATTGCCTGGCGCTTATATACCGACGAAAAAGAGTTGGTTATTAAAGCCCTCAATAAAGGTATTATAAAAGCACGGTTAGCAGATAACCTAAAAGATTTTGTGGTGAAAAAGAAAGACGATTTCCCGTCATATCAGCTGGCTTCGTTAATTGATGATCTGCACTTTGGCGTGGACCTGGTAGTGCGTGGTAAAGATCTTTATCCCTCCACTATAGCTCAGCATTATTTAGCAGAAGTATTGCAGCAGGATAGCTTTAAAGACATCACCTTTCATCATCACCCTTTATTAATGGCAGGAGGCGATAAAAAGCTATCCAAATCTGCCGGGGCTACTTCTATAAAGTATTTACGCGATGAGGGTAAAAGCGCCGGGGATGTTTATGGTGAGATAGGCCGGATGCTGGGCATTGAAGGGTTGCAAAACTTTGAACATTTCGTAAACCTGGTATAACCATATATTAACTCAAAACAACATTCTGCAATAAAAATCACCTCATTTACACCGCATTATTTATATTTGGAAGCACTTTAACCTTCAGGCATTTAATTTATATCAACAACAGCAAATGAAAAAAGTAATTTTGGTAACAGGGGCTTCATCGGGCATTGGCTTAGCCAGCGCCACCGCATTACATGAAGCCGGACACACCGTTTATGGCACTACCCGTAACCTTGCAAAAAAGGTAAACGTACCCTTCAATTTAATTGAACTGGACGTAACAGACGATGCTTCGGCTAAGGCTGCTGTTGATAAAATAGTAAAAGCCGAAGGAAGGATTGACGTGCTGGTAAACAATGCCGGTAACGGTATTGCCGGCCCTGCTTACGCCATGCCGGTTGATAAAGCCAAGCAACAATTTGAAGTTAACTTTTTTGGTGTGGTACGTATGTGCAGCGCAGTTATACCCGAAATGTTGAAGAACAACAGCGGTATTGTGATAAACATAAGCAGCTTAGCAGGCTTATTTGGTTTGCCTTACCAAAGCATGTATGTAGCATCAAAATACGCTGTAGAGGGATACTCTGAAAGCATGCGCATGGAATTAAAAAAAACCGGTATAAAAATTACCACTATTAACCCGGGCGATTTTAAAACCGAGTTTACCGGCAGCCGCGAAAAGATACCTTTTACGGTTGATAACGAAAAACTAAAAGCTAATTACGATGTAGCCATAGCTAGCATTGAAAAAGACGAGAATGCCGGTGCCGACCCAATTGCTATTGGTAAACAACTGGTTAAAATAGTAGCTAAATCAAACCCCGCACACCAATACCTGGTTGGCGCTATTGGCCAAACCATTGCAGTTACTTTAAAGAAAGTATTACCGATAGGTGTGTTTGAAGGCTTGATGGCTGACCATTACGGGATAAAATAACAACAAGTATAATACATTCTTTCATTTCGAACGAGTACAGGGAGAAATCTTGTATGAGCTACAATTAGCGTGGCGCTTAAGATTTCTCCATTCTGTTCGGAAATGACATATTTTTTGAATTGTGGGAAAAGATAAACTAAGACACTTTGCCGAGATAGAAACGTTCGACAACGTTTTACAACTGGATGCAGGGAAGCCTTATAAGGGCCAATGGAGCAACAACTTTTTTAAGAACGATAACCCGGTGGTGTTGGAGCTGGCCTGTGGTAAAGGCGAGTATACCGTAAACCTTGCCGTGATGTTTCCGGATAAAAATTTTATTGGGATAGATTATAAAGGCAACCGCATTTGGCGCGGTGCCAAAACGGCTATAGAGGATGGGGTAAATAATGTAGCCTTTATAAGGATGCAGATAGAAACACTTACTGAATTTTTTGCGCCTGGCGAGGTTGATGAGATCTGGATAACCTTTCCCGATCCGCAACCACAACTGAGCCGTGAGAAAAAGCGGCTGACTTCACCAAGATTTTTGAATATGTATATCGAGGTGTTGAAACCGGGTGGCTGCGTTAACCTTAAAACAGATAACGATGGTTTTTACGAGTATACTGCCGAAAAAATAAAAGAGTTAAACTTAAAGGAACACGTTAACACGGCCGACCTGTACAAGTCTGAATATGCTGACGAGGTATTATCCATCAAAACCTACTACGAAAAGAAATATTTAAAGGATAATAAGAATATTAACTATCTTAAATTCTCATTTGAATAAGCCGTTATGCCCGATTATAACTTTTATGATAACGTTTACGACGTAGCCCGCCAGATCCCTGCGGGCCGCGTAACATCATACGGTGCTATCGCCAGTTATTTGGGTACAAAAGGATCGTCAAGGATGGTGGGCTATGCTATGCAAGCCTGCGGCAATGCCAAGCCGCCCGTGCCAGCGCACCGGGTTGTTAACCGCCAGGGATTATTGACTGCCAAGTTCCATTTTGGCGGCGATACCATGCAGCAGCTGTTGGAAGCTGAAGGTGTAACGGTTAAAGACGATCAGGTACAGGATTTTAAAACCGTGTTTTGGGATCCTGCGATAGAACTTGCTCTATAGAAATCAGAATGACAAAAAGAGCATAAGGCTTCCGCTATTGTTGCCCTTCAGGGGTTAGGGGCTAAACTCCAACTCCAGCAACATCGGGCAATGATCAGAATGCTTTGCTTCCGGTAAAATTGCTACCCGTTTAATATTATCTTCCAATTCCTTACTCGCCATAGCATAATCAATGCGCCAGCCTAAGTTTTTAGCGCGGGCGTTAAAGCGGAAACTCCACCAGGTATAGTTGTGCGGCTCTTTGTTTACATGGCGGAAGGTATCCACGTAGCCCGACTCGATAAAATTCTCCATCCATTCGCGTTCTTCGGGTAAGAAGCCGGATGAGTTAGCGTTTGACTTTGGGTTATGGATATCAATAGGACGATGGCAAATATTATAATCGCCGCAGATAACCAGGCGCGGATGAGTGACTTTTAACAGGGTAAGATATCTTCCAAACTCATCCAGAAAACGAAACTTAAATGCCTGTCTTTCCTCGCCGCTTGAGCCTGATGGGAAGTAGACACTCATTACCGATATCTCATCAAAATCAACACGAATGTTGCGGCCCTCGCGGTCGAAATCGGGAATGCCGCAGCCGTACTCGATATGGTTTGGTGTGCGTTTGGTTAAAATGGCGGTACCGCTATAACCTTTCTTTTCGGCCGGGAACCAGTAGTGCTCGTAGCCTAAAGCCTCAACCAGGTGCAGGTCGGTCAATACATCAGGCGTAGCCTTAATTTCCTGCAGGCAAATTACGTCGGCATCAGTAGCCTGTACCCAGGCCAGCCAGTTTTTATTTATCGCAGAGCGGATACCATTAACGTTGTAGGTGATTATCTTCATGTCGGTGTGATTTAGGATTTCGGATGTTCTTTCGGATTTAAGTTATTGTGCTAAAGTCTTCTTCATCAAGATTGAAAATTTCTTTTTTGTCTTCAAATTGATTATGAAAGGCTGGGTAGATTTCAAGTTTAACATCGTTAGTAAATCGGCCTAAATGCACCATGTCAAACACCCTGTCAAATTCGAAAATAGTTTTAGACTTTAAATTGTAAAAGTTAATACTAAAATACCAGCTATATTTTGAAACGTTATTGTATTTCACAAAGAATAGCCGACTAGTGTTTTCTTGATAAACGAAGTTGTCCACTATACAATTTTTTGAAATAAAGTCTGTTCCCAAAGAAATGTCGCCTATCCACGGCCCACCCATATTTAAAATCTGGTTAGCATTAGAGATTGTTAAATCAAGCCCCTGAACTATTATTTTCATGTCGTTGTGATTTGGCTATTTTAATTCCGAAATCGAACATCCGAAATTCGAAATAAAATCTACAGCCCCAAAAGCTTATCCAAATCCTTACACTCACCTTTTGATAGCACGGTAACTGTCATCGGCACATTTTCTAAGGGACGATCGTGCCCATCTTTTTTAACGGCAGCTATACGGTCGACCATATCAACGCTGGTAACTACTTCGCCATAAACGGTGTAATTTTGGTCAAGATGTGGCGCGCCGCCGACGGTTTTATAAATTTCACGTTGTGCGGCAGGTATTACCCGGCCTTTTAAGCGTCCTGCAATCAGCTTATCCAGGTCCTCATCGGTAAAGCGTTTGCCTTCTACAATATAAAACTGGCAGCCGCTTGATGCCTTAGTTGGGTTGTCATCGCGCGCGGCTGCTAATGCCCCGCGTTTGTGGAAAAGCGACTCATAAAACTCGGACGGTACGGTATAGCCAACATCGCCGTTACCTAACTCGGCACCGGGTTTGTTTTTGCTCGTGTCGCGCGAATCGGGGTCGCCGCCCTGGATCATAAAGTTTTGTATCACTCTGTGGAACAGCGTGCCGTTATAAAAACCTTTTTTGGCCAGCTTTATAAAATTATCGCGGTGCTGCGGGGTTTCGTTATATAAACGGATGATCACTGCACCATTAGCGGTGCTTATTTTTACGTATTGATTCTTGGGCGGTTTGGCAAAAGCGGTTACCGTAAATAGTATAAATACAAGCGTAAAAAATCTTTTCATATCGTTAATTAATTTCGTCCTCAAAATAGTTAATTATTAGTGATTTTAGTACCATTTCCTGCTCTAATAATGTGTAGTTAGGGATTACTTTTACCAGTTTCCAGTGCGGCCAGCCATCCTGGTCCAAACCTTCCAGCTCATAAAAGCCCATCATGCTAAATAATTTGCAGTTTGCAATATGCATCAGTTCTTCTTTTTGGCGCTTGCTAAACTTGCGCGGGCCCTGCCCCAACTCCTGCACGCCAATTAAAAATAGCATTACCTTAACATCGGGTATATCGCTGTCAAAATCCTCAGCTATGCGCTGCTGTAACTCACTCCATTTCTTGTTGATCTCTGCCGGTGTCATACCGGCAAATATACATTGCCGGCGGTGCTATTTATAGACAAAATGCAATTGGTATTGCAACATTATTGCTTTTGCTTATTGATTTTACATTTTAATGCTTAATTTTGCGGTAGATTTAAAAAAGCACCTGCTTATTTTGAAAAGGAACAAGGCAAATATATTTTACTCGTGGCTGTTATTGGCCTGCTTTATAGCGGGGCAATATACTGTTTATACTCACCAGCATAAAATTAATGCCAGCCAAAGTTCTAAATCGCATGGCGTAGCTAAAAACCTATCGCGCACCATAGTTCAGGAAAAATGTTCGGTATGCGATGCTATGCACCATACAACCGCGGTAATTAACCACGTTACTTACTTTAATCCCAATATTGTTACAAAGCATTTTTACAGGGTTTATAACTACGATTTTGTAAGTATTGCCTTAGTATTATCAGCCGGGCGCGCTCCGCCGGTTTTAGCATCCTGCTAAATTATAATTTGACGATTGTTTTATCGTTCAAAAAGTACCCTAACAAATTTAAGCGCAACAAGTACGCAATTCTATTAAAAGAGTGCTGTACTCAAAACATAACTTCACAATGAAATTCCATATAAAATTAATAGGCCTGCTGTTTATCCTGCTGGCAAATACTACACTTACCAAAGCGGAAGAACCGGAACCGGGAACAATAACAGGTACGGTAACTGATAAGAAAGATGGCTCGCCCATTATAGGTGCCACTGTAAGCGTCCCCGACCTAAAAACCGGCACTGTTACCGATGCTAACGGGAAATACACTTTAAGTCATTTATCAAAAGGGATCTATATTGTCCAGGTTAGCTATGTGGGCTATTCCAGTGTTACCCAACGGGTAGATTTTTCGAAAGCGACAGTATTAAATGTACAGCTGCAAACCTCGTTCATAGAAGCCGGCGAAGTAATTATCACCGGCGTAAGCCGCGCTACCGAATTAAAACGCAGCCCTATACCAATGGCTGCTGTAGGTAAATTGTATATCGATCAGCACGCCGCATCCGGCAACGTAATTGATATGATAGCAAGTCTGCCGGGCGTAAGCGCGGTAACTACAGGCCCTAATATTTCTAAGCCTTTCATTCATGGTTTGGGTTATAACCGGGTTATTACGCTGATGGACGGCATTCGCCAGGAAGGCCAGCAATGGGGTGATGAGCATGGGGTGGAGGTCGACCAAAACTCGATAGACCGTGTGGAAGTAATAAAAGGCCCCGCAAGTTTAACTTACGGGTCGGATGCTATTGGTGGTGTGGTGAATTTAATATCGCCGCCGCCGGTGCCTGAAGGAACTATTTCAGGATCTGTAATGGGGACATATGGTACCAACCAGGGGTTGTTTAATAATTCATTACGGTTGCAGGGCCATAATAATGGTTTGGTATGGGGGACGATCCTGTCGGCCAAAGAAGGTAAAGCCTACCAGAACCAGCACGATGGCCGCGTATTCGCTACCGGTTTTAAAGAAAAAGATGCACGGGCTATGATTGGCCTTAACAAAGCCTGGGGATACTCTTATTTCAACGCGTCGTTATTTGATGACCAGCAGGCTATCCCCGATGGCAGCCGAGATGATGCAACCCGCCAGTTTACCAAGCAGGTTACAGAGGGTGATGCATTCAGGCCTATTGTTTCTCCGTCCGAATTAAACTCGTACAGCATCCCTGCATTGCACCAGCATGTGCAGCTTTATCGCATTTATAACAACAGTAATTTCATCCTTAATAATGGTGCAAACTTATTTGTGAATTTAGGTTACCAGCTTAGCCACCGGCGGGAATATACCCACCCGGAAGATGCGACAACTGCGGGCCTTAACCTGCATTTAACCACTTATACTTACGACTTTAAATACAACCAAACTTTTGGCGACGATTATGAAACAACCTTCGGTTTAAACGGGCAATACCAAAACAATACAATCGGTGGCGCTACTGATTTCCCGATACCTGCATATCACCAGTTTGATATAGGGCCATTCGCGGTTATTAAAAAGAGTTTTGGCAAGCTGGACCTATCCGCCGGTGCGCGGTATGATTACCGGTCGTTTAACGGACAAGCGGCTTATATCGATACTTTAAGTGCCAAATATCCGCAGTTATATACGGTTGGGAACACATCCACTACTGGTGTTATTAAACAGTTTGATGCTTTAAGCAAAAGCTTTACCGGGTTCTCGGGCAGCTTTGGCGCAACCTATAATGCAACCGACCGCTTCTTTTTAAAAGCGAACATATCGCGCGGTTTCAGGGCGCCAAGTATTTCAGAGCTTTCGGCTAACGGGCCTGATCCTGGTTCGCAGATCTATCATACCGGTAACAGCTCCTTTAAACCCGAGTTTAGCGTGCAGGAAGATATCGGCGCTTTCTTAACCTTGCCCAATGTATCGGCGAGTGTGGAATTGTTTAATAATGATATCCAGAATTACATTTATCAGCAACAGGTTTTAAACCCTGATGGTAGCGCGGCTATTAATCCTAACTATCCGCAGTATACCATATTTACTTATACCCAAAGTAAAGCACGCATTAATGGCGGCGAGGTTAGCCTGGATATCCACCCGACATCATGGCTGCATATTGAAAACAACCTGGCCCTGACTTATGGCAAAAATTTAGGCAATGGCGGCCCGGTTGCCGACAGCTTGAAATACCTGCCGTTTATTCCGCCGTTGCATTCGCATTCTGAATTGCGCGGTACGTTTGCTAAAGGATTTTCAAAATTTAAGAATGTTTATGCATTTATCGGCCTGGATCATTACAGCGCGCAGGATCGTTTCTTTTCGGCATACGGAACAGAAACCTATACCGCTGGATATAACCTGTTAAGCGCAGGCATAGGCGGCAACCTGGTTAACGCGGCAGGCAGGAAGGTAATTGAATTATTTATCGAAGGCACTAACCTGGCTAACGTAAATTACCAATCGAACATGAGCCGCTTAAAATATTTTGATAACGCTGAAACTGCACCGGGTGTGCAACGCGGCATATTTAATATGGGCCGCAATATAAGTTTTAAGGTGATTGTACCTTTTGAGTTGGCGCATAAAGCGGCTGTGGCTAATTAGTATAGCAGGCAACGCCGGGTATCAATAGCGATGGGTTTAAAACCTATCGCTATTTTTTATTGTGGAAATCCTAATATCAAATTAGGATCAGGAATATTTTCTAACCATTTGTCCTTTTCAGAAAAACGGGCCACGCCCGGATAATCGCCGGTTTTACCTTCCATATCAAACATTAGTTGGAAATGCAGGTGAGGGGGCCAGTGGCCATTTTCTTTAATATCCCCTAAAGTTGCTATCTGTTGATTTTTGCCTATGAATTGCCCGGCGCTTAAGCCATGAAAGCTAACGCGTGATAAATGCCCATAAAGGCTAAACAATTGCAGCCCGTCGAGATCATGCTGCAAAATTATCGTCGGGCCGTAATCGCCGAAATTGTCATTGTCCTGAAAGCTGTGAATAGTTGCATCCAGCGGTGCATAAACCGGTGTACCGGCATCGCCCCAGATATCAACACCTAAGTGCAAGCGTCGTGGTTCGCCGTCAGTGTCAAAGTGCTCGCTGCGGGCATAGATTGTGCGATGTTCCATATAACCACCAATGCCATAGCGGTAATTACATGCGGCAAGTTTATTGTTGATCCATTTGCTAAACTTTTGGCTATCGGTAACGGTATCAAGATCCAGCCCGGTATTGGCTGCGGTGAAATCGAAAGCATAGAGTTTATCTTTGGCCTCGTTATAATCAACTACCTTGCCAATAGCAGTTGGGTTTGCTTTAAGGTAGGCGGTTAGTCTATCAGACGAATTCATCAAAAATTACTCTGTATCCGGCTGTTTCTCTTCCCTGTGTATTTTATCAAAGATTTTATCCATACGATCAACGTATTCGCTGGTATCATCGATAAAAAACTCAAGTTGGGGTATTACCCTTACCTGGTCCTTGATGCGGCTGCCCAGTTTATAACGAATCTCTGAGGCATGCAGCTTTACAGTTTGCAGCGCCTGAGCGTTATTGGCTGTATTAAAAAAGCTTAAAAACACCCTTGCAATTGCCAGGTCGGGTGTAACCCTTACTTTGGTTATGGTTACCATAGTATTTGGTAAATAATTCATCCCTTCGCGTTGAAATATAGCAGCAAGGTCCTCTTGTATTACTCCGGCAAATTTTTGTTGACGCTTTGATTCCATAATTATTTAATTAACGCCAAACAGGCAAATGAGTTTCAATTTTAAAATTAACAAATTAATATTAAGACAGTTTACCTGCAATTAGCAGGTATATCCTTTGTGATGTTTATTAATTTAGTTACCACCAAAGTACTGTCAAAAGCTACACCGGCACCCGATTTTATTTTCTTACCTTCTGCTTCAATATATACCTGCTCACCGTTTTTTTCAAAGCTAATTAATTGCGTGTATTTAAGCTCTAATTGTGCACAACTATCGGCAACCCAAAAATCGGTTTGGGTACCGCAGGGCCGGAAGGTTTTGGCCCCGGGTTCAAAACTGTATAATCCTTTGAAAACATTCGGGGTCCGGGTTTCTTTTTTATCAGCCTTGTGTTTACAGGCTAACATACCTGTTACGATAAGCAACCCTACAAAAACATATCTCACAACTAAACGCATAGCTCAAATTATAAATCCTGTTTAATATCATCCAAACTCTTAACGCTAAGCCCCGCACTTATCCCCGATGCAATAACCGATATAAACATCACCGTTAAAAATACTTCTATAAAATCGCCGTACCTAATATCAATAGGGTAAGCATTATTGGCCACCCCCAGGGTTTCATTAACTTTTACTAAGCCGTAGTGTTGCTGCAATATACAAAATACCAAACCAAGCACAATACCAATTGCGCAGCCAATAAGTGATATCATTAAGCCTTCAAAAAAGAAGATGCGTTGTATTAATTGCTTGTTAGCACCCAGGCTGGTAAGTATGGCAATATCCTTGCGCTTCTCCATCACTAACATGGTTAACGACCCAACAATATTAAAAGCGGCTATTATTACCACAAAGGCCAATATCATAAACATAGCCCATTTTTCGAAGTTAAGGGTTTGATACAATGCCGTGTTTTGCTGCCTGCGGCTCTTTACTGTAAACTGGCTGCCAAGTTTACTTTCTATATCGCTTTG
This sequence comes from Mucilaginibacter sp. UYCu711, assembly GCF_050433825.1. Taxonomy (NCBI): domain Bacteria; kingdom Pseudomonadati; phylum Bacteroidota; class Sphingobacteriia; order Sphingobacteriales; family Sphingobacteriaceae; genus Mucilaginibacter; species Mucilaginibacter sp. UYCu711. The sequence continues at coordinate 60,497 of NZ_JBNPWM010000008.1, forward strand.
TATGGCGTCAAGGTCGGTGCCCGGTTTATAATTCAGATCGATGTAGGATACGCCAGCAGGTTCTTCAAACAAATCGCGCGTAAACTCGATAGGTACGATAACCAGGTCGTCAAATTCCTGCTGTACGGCAAAGGCACCGGCTGTGTTAATATTGCGCGAGATGAATTCATCGCCCGGGTTTAACGATATGCCGTTACCGCGCCTTGGCGCATAGATCCGTAACGACCGCATCTCGTCATGAATATTAACGGATAAATTATTTTTTACTGTGGCCCCCATAACCGCTAAGGGCCTGCTGTCAAGGTGTAGGGTAAATGAGCCGTCCTGTATAATACTATCCAGGCGCGGGTTCTTTAAAAATTCTTCGCTAACACCCCGTATGTTGGCTATAAAAGTTTTGCCGTTATACTGCACTACTACCTTATCCTCCAACACTTCGGTGTACGAGAATACCCGGGAATCCTGATGTATCGCTTTAAATTGCGATGTATTCGGGTCGAAAGTTTTACCCAACTTTGGCGCTATCCTTATCTCGGGCGAGAAGTTGCTGTACATGTTTAATATGGTCGACTCCAACCCATTAAATACAGACAGCAGTATGATCAATGCCCCGGTACCAATTAAGATCCCCAGCATAGATATCCCGGATATGATATTGATAGCATGCATTTTCTTGGTAGAAAACAGGTACCGCTTAGCTATGTAGATGGACGTGTTCAATTATGTTGTACGTTACGTTATACCTTTTCATGGCGTAAAAGTACGTAAAACGTATAACGTTAAACGTACAACATAACGCTACGTTAAAAAAGGATTATGCAATTTCTCAAAGCCGATAGTCGTTTCGGGGCCGTGGCCGGGATAGATGGTGCAGCTATCTGGCAGGGTTAATAGTTTTTGTTCAATGTTAGCTATCAGCGTTTTAAAATCACCGCCGGGCAAGTCGGTGCGGCCAATACTGCCCCTAAACAGCACATCGCCGCCAATCAACAGGTTAGCTTCCTCATCATGAAAGCATAGATGCGCGGGCGAGTGGCCGGGCGCATATATTAAACTTAAAGTAGTGTTACCAAAGGTTACGGTACCGGTTTCGCCCAAAAAAGTATCGGGCATTGGTGATGGCTCATAGCGGATTCCAAATTGTGGGGCATAACCTGCAACTGCTTCCAGCACCGGCAATTCGCCTTTGTTAAATTGCGGCTTTAGGCCATACATATCAAACACAAATTTATTGCCTAAAACGTGGTCTATATGGCAATGCGTGTTTAATAGCAATACAGGTTTTAAGTTATTATCCCTTATAAAATTTACCACGGCGTTTTGCTCGGCGGCATTGTCCATACCGGGGTCAATGATGGCGCATTCGCCGGTTTCATCATATAAAATATAAGTGTTTTCCTGGAAAGGATTGTTGGAGAGTACTTTTACTGAAGCCATGTTATGTTGTACGTTTTACGTAGTACGTTATAGCGAATTATTTATATCAAACTTTAAAAACGTATAACGTAATACGTACAACGTCAAACGTTGCTATTTCCACTTAAAGCTTTTTATCATCACATTAATATCCTGCTTAACAAAATTAAGTACAGGCTGGATGGAATCAAGCCGGGGTTCGTTATTAAAATATAAAGCTCCACGCATATAGTTTTTTACACTATCGGTTAAAAAAAACTGTACTGATGATGCCGAGTTGCCGCCAATAGTATAGTAAAGGCCGTAAACTTTATGCTCGGGTACGCTGATGTTCCCCTGGTCAATAGCCGTAGCTTTTACAGTATTTTTAAAGGCAAACTTCCTCGCATCTTCTGTTAATTGACGAAATACATCCTTTGATGTTATAGTTTCATAACTTAAATGCAGCGTACCGTTAAACTGCGGGAACTGCATATTTAACAGGTGGTTCATGTTGATCAGCTTTGGACCAATGCGGGTTTGCGTATCTTTTTCTATCCGGGCATATACCGGGTATTGGAATGAGAACGGGTAACCTGATACAAACTCTTTATATTCTTTTTTAGGAAACTCGATCCTGAAATATCCCCTTGGCTTAGGCGAATAATCATTATTACTGCCACAGGCCGAAAAAAATAGCACCGCTACTATTAAAATTGCAAATATCCTCATGGATGTTTTTCTTTTGAGTTCCAGATCTCCCATGATTTTTCGGCTTGCAGTATCAGCATCTCGTAACCATTTTTAGGGGTCGCGCCACGCTCGGCGCCTTTTCTTAAAAATTCTGTTTCAGGAGGGTTGTAGATCAGGTCGTAAAGTAAATGATCGTCGGTTATAGCATCGTACGGGATGGGCGGAAACTCGTGGATATCAGGCGCAGTGCCTAACGGGGTAGTATTGATAATTAAATTATGGCCCTTAATGTGGCGGGGTTTAAGATCCTTAAACAACAAATTTTCGCCATGTGGTTTGCGGGTAACAATCCGGAAGCTGATATCTAAGTTTTGTAATACACATTTAACCGCTTGTGCCGCGCCCCCATCGCCTAAAATTAACGCGTCGGTATGGCGGTCCTTTAAAAGCGGGCGTAATGACATTTCAAACCCATACAGATCGGTATTAAAGCCTTCCAGCCTGAAATCGTGTCCGCCCACTCCAACTTCGCCATTAAATGCGGCAAGTACCGGGCTTTCTTTGGTAATGCGGATACAATTTACCGCGCCTGCTTTACGGGCATCATGTTCTATCCAGTCTAAATATCTTAACACATTTTTTTTATGCGGAACAGTTACATTTAACCCGCATAAGTTGGGATTAGCATCCAAAAGGTCCTGCAGATCTTTAATGTGCTCAAGCGTATAAAGATCATATACAGCATCTTTAATATCCTCATCTAAAAACTTTTGGGTAAAGTATTTTTTTGAAAAAGAATGTGAAAGCGGAAAGCCGATCAACCCGTATTGTTTCATGCTGTAATATTACCAACAAACAACGAGGATTTTTAATTTTTTGTTTGGATAGGTTAATTGATTATTGCTGATGTGCCAACTCATCCCGATAGGAACTCTTCGGGGCTGGTTATCACCATCATGCAATAATCGCAAAATGAATACTTTACAATTTCACTTTGACCGCGAAATGTGTTATTTTTGCATTTCAAAAAAAAATTAAAACGCTATGTCATCAGTAGAGACCGCTTACACCAAGTACAAAGTAAAAGACTTTTCGTTAGCCGAATGGGGCCGGAAAGAGATCGGATTAGCCGAAGCAGAAATGCCGGGCTTAATGGCGCTTCGCCATGAGTTTGGTGCTGCACAACCATTAAAAGGTGCGCGCATTGCAGGTTGCCTGCACATGACCATCCAAACAGCTGTGTTAATTGAAACACTGGTTGCATTGGGTGCCGAAGTTACCTGGTCATCATGTAACATTTTTTCAACTCAGGATCATGCCGCTGCTGCAGTTGCCGCTGCAGGTGTTTCTGTTTATGCCTGGAAAGGTTTAAACGAAGTTGATTTTGATTGGTGCATCGAACAAACATTGTTCTTTGGCGAAGATCGTAAACCGCTAAACATGATCCTTGATGATGGTGGCGATTTAACCAATATGGTATTTGACCGTTATCCTGAATTAGTTGCCGGTATTAAAGGTTTATCAGAAGAAACCACCACCGGTGTACACCGCTTATATGAGCGTGTTAAAGCCGGTACATTACCAATCCCTGCTATCAACATCAACGACTCTGTAACCAAATCAAAATTTGATAACAAATACGGTTGCCGCGAATCATTGGTTGACGCGATCCGTCGCGCTACCGACGTTATGATGGCCGGTAAGGTAGGTGTTGTTTGTGGTTATGGCGACGTAGGTAAAGGATCAGCAGATTCATTACGTAACGCCGGTGTACGTGTTATTGTTACCGAGATTGATCCTATCTGCGCTTTACAGGCAGCTATGGAAGGCTTCGAGGTTAAAAAATTAGGCACCGCTATTACCGAGGCTGATATTGTTGTAACTGCTACAGGTAACAAAAACATTGTTCGCGAAGAGCATTTCCGTGCATTGAAAGATAAAGCCATCGTTTGTAACATTGGCCACTTTGATAACGAGATTGACATGGCCTGGTTAAACAGTGCTTATGGCAATACCAAAATCGAAATTAAGCCACAGGTTGATAAATATACCATTAACGGCAGCGACGTAATTGTATTAGCTGAAGGTCGTTTAGTAAACTTAGGTTGTGCTACAGGCCACCCAAGCTTTGTAATGAGTAACAGCTTCACCAACCAAACTTTAGCGCAGCTTGAACTTTGGACAAACAGTGGCGCTTACGAAAACCTTGTTTACACTTTACCAAAACACTTAGACGAGAAAGTTGCCCGTTTACACCTTGCTAAAATTGGTGTTGAGCTGGAAGTACTTGACCAGGATCAGGCTGAATATATCGGCGTAACTGTTGAAGGTCCGTTTAAACCGGAGTATTATCGTTACTAATAACTATAGCGATGGGTTTAAAACCATCGCTATTTATAAAAGCAAAAGGGCTTGATTTTAGGATCAAGCCTTTTTTGTTAATTATCTTGGTATAAACACCACCAATATTTTTGAGCAGGTTCATAGTTAGTACGAGAGCCTTGATTGGGTACTACATCAACTATGTTTTTTGTGCTTAGTCCCATTGGTAATGTAACAAAATCTACCGCGTTGCCTGTTAGTGAATTTGACGAAGTACCGTTATCAAATAGGATTTTAAAAAGGCAATAGCCCATACCAGATTCGGCTGCTTTGTAAAGTTTATTAGCAAAATTTGGGGGTAGTCTATTCGGACTGTCTTTAATTACATCTACGTTTTCTATTAAAATATATTGTTTTCCTGCATCTTGATCGGGCATTACTCCCCACGTTCTTAAATAACTCCCCAGTTCAGCTAAATATACGTTGTCGATGATAAGTCTACTTTTTAATTTTATTTGACATGGATAATAATACATTCCATCACCATCCGATGGAATGATGTTAATGAGTTGTTGTTTTTGATTATCCGAAATTGTTTGGATATCCATAAATGATCAAACTTAATTTATAAAGGCCCTATGGTATTATGCCAAACTTACGAAGCTTTCAAAAGCTTCGTAAGCCTTAAAGCAATACTAATCTAATTAGCCTGGAACTCCATCCTGATTGTAATAGAGCCGGTTTTGCGCCTGCTTGACGTGTTGAATGAGCCGCCATAGCTATAGTCTTCGTTGCTGTTTTTCCCTGTTATTTGAAAAACACCCATAGTAGCTTTTTTTAATTTACCTAAAGAGCTGCCTGCATTTTTTGCAATGGTTTCGGCTCTTTCTTTAGCATCGGCGCTGGCCTTGCCCAGCAGTTCCATTTTAACCTCGTTAAGTTTGGTGTTATAAAAAAAAGGCGATGACGAATTTAACTCTATGCCGGTTTCTATCAGTTCTGTTGCCTCACGCGAGATCTTGTCAACCTTGTCTATCTCGGTCGATTCTACCTTTACAGCTTGCACCAGGCTATAGCCGGTAAATTTTTGGCCGATGTTTCTGCCACTCCCATCAAGCATTGGCCCAAACTCTTTGTTTATGGTTACTGCTGAAAAAACCATTTCGGCATTGTTGATACCCTTTTTTAAAAGATATTGGCGAATGGTGTTTTCATCACCTTTAAGCGCCGCGTAAGCACTTTTTAAATCATCCGATTTACGCGAGTAAGTGCCATTCCAAACTATTAAGTTGCTGTTAAAATCTTTTTCGGCCAGGCCGGTAACAACAATAGTTTCCATGGTGGTGGAGCGGTATTTGTAGGCGCCACCAATTATGGCAAATGCAATTATGGCCGAAAGGCCAATAATGACAGCAGTAAGATATGGTTTCATGTATCTGAATTTATTTCTATGACGCTAAAAAGCAATAATGGTTTAGGTAAAACGCAGATCTGTATAATAATGTTTTCGTAACTCTTATGGTGTGCCAGGGTGTACCACCCGTGCCAGGTGTTACACCTGTGCCTGGTACAGTACAGCACTCCCGTTATAAAGTGCCACAGTCAATAAGCAAAAAGCCGGTGCGAAATAAAAAACCTTTGCCTATGCCGACCAGCCCTTTATCGTATCGATATAGCTGGTACCTACCGGCAGCTCAATAGCATGCAATTGCACTTTTCGGTTATGTATCGACTTAACCTGTTTTAACGAAATAGCATAACTGCGGTGAATCCGGACGAACTGCTTTTCAGGCAGCTTCTCTAAAAGCGATTTAAGGGTTTGCAGGGTAAGTATAGGTTTTGAATTTCCTAACAGGTAGATTTTAACATAGTCCTGCATACTTTCCAAATATTCAATCTCCTTTAGGTTTATTTTTATGGTGCGATATTCTGAGTGTACATATATGGCTTCGTCCTCAACACTGCTTTCGCCAGATTTGTATTCATAGTATCCTATGGCCTTTTCAACGGCGGCGGCAAAACGTTTTTGATCTATCGGCTTAAGCAGGTAATCCAAAGCCTGCAGCTCAAAGCCCTCGTAAGCAAAGTTTTTGTAGGCGGTGGTAAATATCACCATAGGTTTATCGTCGCCCAATGCCCGCACCAGGTCAACGCCGGAAATATCGGGCATATTGATGTCGATGAATAGCAGGTCGATCTTGTTCTTTTTCAAAAACTCGGCGCCCGATATCGCGTCCTCAAACGTATGAAACAGCTGCAAAGCCGGAACCTGCGAGATATATTTCTTGATGATCTCCAGCGCCAGGGGCTCATCGTCAATAGCGACACATTTTAATTGCATAATAAGGGGATTAACAATCTATTTCTAAATGTACGGTAAACAAGTTATTCTCTGTATTGATATCCAACCGGTGCTTGCCCGGATAAATATGATTTAATCGTTGCCGGGTATTTTTGATGCCGATACCTGTACGATTAAGCTTTGAGCCATTCTCTATAATGCTGTTCTGGCTAAAAAACGATAATTTGTCGGCCTCGACAGTTAACTTGATTGTTATGTTGGTAGCTTCATGTTTACTGATACCATATTTAAATACATTCTCAATAAATGTCATCAAAATTAATGGGGCAATACGCTGGTAACCTATAGTGCCGGCCAGTTCAAAATTAAGCTTGGTTTTTTTACCTAACCGCAACCGTTGCAAATCGATATAATCGTTAATGCAGTCCCACTCATGTTGTAATGACACCTCGTCTTCTTCTACCTCGTCAGTAACATACCGCATAATATTTGATAGCTTCATGATACTTGCCGATGTGTGCTCGCTACCCGTAACAGACAAGGCGTAGATATTATTTAGCGTATTGAACAAAAAATGCGGATTTATCTGTGCTTTTAAAAAGGATAGTTCGGCAGTTGCTTTTTCGGCTTCCGCTTTTACCATGCGTTGCTCTGTAAACTGCCATTTTTGCACAGTGCTTACGGCAATACTCAGCCCCATAATCACAATAAATATAAACAGGCCCACCATATCAATGTTACCCGCCTGGTGTATAATTACAATGCCGTTTGATGGCTTTGGCTTTGGGTCCTGCATCCGCATATCCTGGTGGGGCAGCGGGCCAAAGGGCAGGCTTTTGGTGTTGGGGCCTATGCTTTCCGCATTTGGTAAGCCAATGTTTTTGGGTTTGGGGCTTTCGCGTAAATTATGTCGCAACAGGTTATCAAAAGGCTGCAAATAATAAACCGAACCTGATAGGAGCAGTACAATTACACCATATACAAAATACTTTTTCCTGAATACAAATTGCGGTACCAGGTACCAGGCGTTCAGGTAAAACATAAAAATATAGGTGAGACAAAATAGCCAGTAGTAAGGCGATGATATAACGAAGTAGGTACTGCTAACGTTATCCTGCGTACGGTTCATAAACAGCAGCGGAAAACCCAGGAACATTAGCCAGCCCGCCGCATGTATAATAAAACCGGTTAGCTTAGAGCGGTGCATCTGTAAAAAAATTATTACTCATAAATATATTGATTACACGCATCATTTTATAATTGTTAAACTCCCCGTTATGGGCTTGCGCCCGCTTTTGGTATCTATAATATAGTAATATACACCAAACGGCAGTACTGTTCCGTTATGCTTACCATCCCACGGCACAGTATAGTTGTTTGAACTAAATACTTTCGATCCATTCCTGTTAAACACCTCTATAATGGCTGTAGGATAAGCATCTAAATATTTGATGTTCCAGGTATCGTTTATGCCATCATTATTGGGGGTGAATGTGTTAGGTACAACCGGGGTTTTTAAAACCGAAACCAATACTTGAGCCGACGAACTACAACCTTGTGCTGAGGTTACAGTAAGTGTATATTTGGTATCGGCACCTGGGCTAAAAAACGCATTAAGCATAGTAGGGTCGCTAACGCCGGTAACAGGCGTCCAGGAATATTTTAAATTACCGCCACCACTTACAGCTGGGTTTAAAGTTGTTTGCTGGCCTTCTAACGCCACGGCTGTTGGGGCCAGCGTTATTACCGGTAAAGGGCTCACCGTAATTTTAAAAGTTGTGGTGTAAGTGCACCCGGTATTATCTGCAGTATACAAATACTTAATAGTAAATGTGCCGAAACCTGAAATTTTCGGGTCAAATACCCCATCGGCAGTTATACCCTCCCCCGTAAATGTTGGTTTGCCTGCTATATTGGCCGACGTTTTAATATTTATTGGCCCGGCATCCTGGCATAAAACAAACGGACTTACAAGCGTGGTACCGTTTACTGATAAAACGGCCACCGGATCAGGGTTAATAATTACGTCCTGTTTAAATGTCGGATCAGGGCATGGGCCTCCAATGCGGGCTATTAGAAGCGCGTGATAAATTTGTGGCGTTGCGGTATTATTTACCCCGTAAAAATAACGATACTTATTATCGCTGCGCATTTTAGCCTGAGTAATTACTACGCTATCTGTTGGATGATTATCAACATCATAAAACCAAACCAATCTTTTTATATTACTGCCAACATCCGTTTTATCAATAAAAGTAACGCTATCGCTGCTACAAAGGTTGGCTTTATTTTCTATCTCAAAATTGGCTATGGGCACTCCGGTTGCTGTAAATGTTTTTTGCTGTATGCTAGGTGGGCATCCGTTTTGTGCCGAAACTGTTAAGGTTATTGTATAGTTACCCGGATTTACATATTTATGGGTGGGGTTTTGCAGTGATGATGTATTTGGGTTAGCTGTTGTTGCAGCCCCGTCACCAAAATCCCAGCTAAAGGTAAAACCGGGGGTACCCGGCTTTACAGTTACATCAGTAAACTGGGTAACATCTCCGGGGCATATGGTAAAATTCGCTGCTGCAGCCGCAACCATTTTTGAAAATATATCGCTTACACAACTTTTAGATGTTGTTACCTCTAAAGATACTTTATGATCTCCGGTGGTGGCAAAGGTATGAGTAAAAGGCGCGCCACTTGTTAAAACAAGCGCGGGTGTACCGTCATCAAAACTCCAATGCCATTTTACTATGGGGTCGATACTTGTAGATTTATCAGTAAAAGTAACCGGCGAATTGGGGCATAGCGATACAGTTGCATCAAAATTTGCCACTACCTTTGGTGTTACGTGTACTATTTGCTGAGAGCTGGATGCACAACCCGTGCTGTTTGCAACCGTAAGTGTTACAGGGTAATCGCCTGGAGTTTCATAGGTATGCGACGGGTTGGAATCAACACTCGTTTCACCATCGCCAAAATCCCATTTCCAGCTGGTTATAGGAGTGCCGTTGGGAGCTGATTTATCTTTGAAGTCGATTGTTTTAAGCAGGCAATTCGCATTATTAGCAGCTACAAATGATGCAGCCGGTGAGCTACCCACCGTAAGTGTTAATACGTTTGATGATACCTGGCAGGATGCGGAGCCACTATTAGCAGCTTCTGAAGTTACCATACGGTATTGATAAGTGCCTGCAACGGTCGGCTGATTTACCGTATAGGTTGTTGTGTTTGCTCCGGCAATATTTGCCCAGGACGACCCGACACTTACCTGCCACTGGTACGATGGATTAGCGTAGGCGTTATTTACCACTGTAGAGCTTAACGTATAGCTTTGTTTTGTACCGGTACAGGCATTTTGCACGGTAGGCTGAAAATTATCCACGATAAAGCTTGAGCTAACATTAGGGCCACAGGGTCGAAAAGTTATATCATCTAAAACCAGGTCATTGCCTGGTATGCCGCCAGGTGAGTTATTTGTTATTTGTACTATAACATCCGACTCTCCTACCGGCATTTTAAAACTTGTTCCATATTGTTTCCAGGTTAAACCACCCGGCGTTACAGGAATAATGCCCGTATTAAACGTTGCAAGCACAGAAACTCCATCCGTTTTAAATATAGTAAAAGTGAGGTCTGGTGGACTAACGTCCGTAGTTCTTATCAGATTTGCAGCCCAGGCCGCAAACTCGAACGTGGTGCCCGAACATAAGCCGCTAATCGTAGTTTTATAAAAATAATCTGTTTTTAATGAGCTGGCATTTACAACCATCATATAACCACCAGTATTGCCGGTATGGTCTTTAGTGCTCCACCAAACGTTGCCTGAACCCGCGGTGGTATTTTCGACCGTGTATGATCCGTCGCCGGGAAAATCATTAGGGCTGTAGGTATAGCTTGTAGTACCTGCAGGTAATGCCCCTGCGTGCACTGAACTGCCGGCTCCAAAATCAAGCTTTACAACCGCATCGCCCAAACTGCCGGAACATAGCTGCGCATAACTTGTAGCAGGTAAACCTACAAGCAGCGCCACAACTAAAGTAACTAAACTATATTTCTTTATAAGGTTTACTGTACTCACTATACATAGTCCCGGACAAGTTCAATTTCACAAACAGCAATCGCACACGCTATTCCTGTGATACTAATCAAATATAGTTAAAGTTGCTTGCGGGTCAAAAATGTATCGCCGAATGATAGGTTTGTATAGATGAATGAATTTAAGAGGTCAACAGCTATTTATTCCTGACCAATAGGCAGCAGTCTTTTATAAAAACGCGCCAGTAAAAAAAGGGCGATAAATGTGTGTAATGTAATTAATAACGCTGTGCCCATTATCCACGGGGCATTTAAAAATCCCTTATTTAGCAGCGTGTTTAAAGCGGTAAGTACATACGTTAATATAAACACCAGCGGCAGGGTTAAGAAGCCGGCTATATACAACCACGCCATTTTATTTTTAAGGGTTCGATATGCTTTTATGATTGGCGGCAGCCCTATTAATACCAGAATAAATGAACACGTTAAAACCAATTGATTATGGTTTAAACTGTCTTTAAGCAATTCCCTGGTAACTATCATTTCATCGCCGCTACCCATCATCGCCTGCGTAATGCGGCCAAAAGGGATATTGGCAAATATTAAAGCAAATCCAATAGCTTTATAATTATTGTTGGCCGAGTATAACAAAAACATCCCTGCCCACATCAGCGTAAATGAAAACAACGGACCAGCTAAAGTTGCCAGCCACGAGTTAGGGTGATGTACGCTGCAATCTTTACATAAATTCCAAACATTAAAGTCCCTGCTGCCCCAGCCGCCGCAGATAATGCGCCCGATTGTGATGTGTACTGTTTCATGCAATTCAAGCATTACCAGTGTGAGCAATAAAAAAGCAATTATATAGCCAAAGGATAGTTTAAGTTTCATGGAAACTCAGACTACCGGAATTAGTTTTAGGTTACAGCAATTTCTTGCTACATCACCCTGCCTAATCCAAACTGATCGCCCGCCCTAACAGGTTTACCATCTTTAAAGTCTATCTCCAGTACTTTTTCGCTTGCTACATTATTGTAATTTTCGTCTTGAAGCACGGTTATTATCTTGCGCGTTTTAACGTCAATAACTTCTCCGCTTGATGGATAGGCGTATTTACCATCAATAGTAAAAGTTATCCAGCCGGGCATATCCTGCAAGAGTATTGTTGTTAACTGCTGATAGGGTGCCACAGCACTAAAAACATGCATGCGCATGTTAAATCCGTCGCATAGCCATACTTCTTTTTCATCAGGAGTTAAGCCTATACCATGGCTTGGGCACGAGTGCCGCCTAACGGGGCCTGTTGTCCAGCCTTCAACTTCCTTATGTGCTATTTTTTTACCGGTTGTAATGTCGCCTACTTCAAATCCTAACAAATCATTACAATTAACAAAAATGCGGGTCTCTTTTCTGTTGATGGTAAATGGTCGCACAAAATTGACAAATGGGCCAACCTGGGCAGTAACTTCGTTGGTTTTGGTATCGGCAATTTTTACCATAGTATTTTTTATATCGGCCAGGTAAGCATGTTTGCCCGATAAAGCGTAAATAGTATTATGCGACGCGTTAAAACCATCTAACCGTTTTATAATATTTCCGGTTTCGCAGTCTATCACGTTCCAGTAATGGCTCTCTAACGATGGCAGGTACATAGTTTTACCATCCGGAGAAACTGATAAGCGGTCGCACCCGTCGGGGATAGGTTTTTCCCAAATAAGTTTACCAGTTACAATATCAATACGCTGCAGCCCTTCAAGCGTGGTTACATACACACTATGCAGCGGCAGACTTACCCCTATACCCTTAACATTTGATGGCAAGCCATTTTTGGGATGCAAACCGTTTAACGGGATCCGCTTTACAAACTTATGGCCATGATCAATATCAAATACCATCAATCCGTGGCCACCGTAGCCCAAATAATCCCGGATACCGGGTGCCGCTACAAACAAGTATCGCCCGTTCATTAACGATGAAGCCGCGCTTGCTTGACGAGCTATCCGTGCATACGGCCTCCATGATATGGTAAAAGAAATAACAGCGCAACATACAAGCGCAACGGCTATGCGGGTGATGATTTTCATAAAAAGCTTATTTTTAGGAATATTGGTTGCGTTAAGATAAGTAGTCGGTTTTAAAATAGCAAGCGTTATTTTTTGCAGATGTAATAGCCATTTTTAATGCCAGGTCAATCCATTAAATCATATTTATAAATACTATATAAAAACATATATATATAGATATAAACTATAGCCTATTTAAACTTGCAATACACCTCCTCCTTCAAATTGCGTATATTTGTGTGAAATTTAAAAACACATAATTTATATATGATTACCATAGGACAAAAATTCCCGGCATTCTCTAAAACAGCCGTAGTAAGTTTAGAAAAAGGAAAAGAATTTGAAACATTAACTTCTGATTATTTAGTTAATGATGATAATGTTTGGACCGTAATGTTTTGGTGGCCAAAGGATTTCACCTTTGTTTGCCCTACAGAAATTGCCGAGTTTAACAAAAACTATCGCGAGTTCCGCGACCGCGAGACCCGTTTAATTGGTGCATCAACTGATTCTGAATTTGTGCACGCCGCCTGGAGAACCCACCATGATGATCTGCGCGATTTGAAATTCCCGATGTTGGCCGATACTTCAAAATCATTAGCCGAAGAGCTGGGTATATTAGAACCTACCGAAAAAATTGCTTACCGTGCTACTTTTATAATTGACCCTACCGGTATTGTACGTTGGGTATGTGTTAACGATTTAAGCGTTGGCCGTAACGTTAAAGAAGTATTACGTGTATTAGATGGTTTACAAACCGACGAGCTTTGCCCATGTAACTGGGAAAAAGGACAGGAGACATTAACTGCTTAAACTTTAAATCCCCGCCAAAACGGGGATTTTTTTATTATCATAAATTATGCAAATACCATGAGCGAAAGCACAGAAACTATAAACGAATTACTACAAAGTATTGGCGTTGATACTGCTTACCGGACCGCCAGCCTTACTTTGTTGGAACAAGGCGAGTCGCGCTATTTACGCGATTTGAAATTAAACTTTACCAGCACACTAACCTCAGAGCAGCTGAGCACTAAAGAATGCGCCTTATTGGGTTTAAGTGTAGCCATTAATAACAACAATCTGCCGCTTACAAATTACTATACCGAATATGCTACAGAGCAGGGAGCAACTGATGCCGAGATTTCAGAAGCCGCAGCATGTGCGTCATTATTGGCATCAAACAATATATTTTACCGTTTCAGGCATTTTACACAGAAGGAAAAGTATACCCAGATACCGGCGCGTATCCGTATGCAGATCATGATGAAGCCCGTAACCGGCAAGGAGTTTTTTGAATTAATGAGCTTAACTATATCTGCAGTAAATGGCTGCGAAATGTGCGTTAACGCGCACGAAGATTCACTTATAAAGCTCGGCACCAGTGAAGAACGCATATTTGATGCCATCCGCATAGCATCGCTCGTAACAGCAACCGGAAAAATTATATTTTAATTACTCATATTTTTTCGATATTTATATTTAAATTGTATAAACCGACGTTATTAACCGCCTAAAAAAGCCTAATAATAAGCCGGTTTATAAACGTTATATTAATATCCCCCCCTCATGGCCGATAAAAAAATAACAATACTCTATGTAGATGACGAAGAAAACAACCTGTTTTCTTTTAAAGCGGCATTTCGTTTAAAATATCAGATTTACACTGCCATCAGCGGTGATGAAGCTTTTAAAATACTAAACGAAAAACCGGTACATATTATCATTACGGACCAACGTATGCCGGGCATGACGGGCGTTGAGTTTTTAGAAAAAGTTATCCCGATATTTCCCGATCCGATCAGGTTATTGCTAACCGGCTATGCCGATATGGGTGCTGTTGTTGATGCCGTTAATAAGGGCAAAATATTCCATTATTTGAGCAAACCCTGGAACGAAGAAGAGTTGGACATAACCATAACACGTGCTTACGATGCCTATTTAGAAAAGCTGAAACTTAAAGAAGAAAATGAAAAGCTGGGCACATCAAATGATCAGCTGGAATTTTTATTGAGGCAGAAGCTATTATCGTAAAAAGGTTTTAGTCAATTTTGAGATTAAAACGGGCCTTTATGTTGTTTAGCAGCGCGCTGATATCTTCGGCCAGTAAGGGTTTTGTTATTTTTCCCCTAACCGCCGGATACGAACGGATACGGTTAATATCAGACGTTTCAATAGATGAGGTAAGGGCTACAATGTAATATTTATCTTGTATGGCTTTATCTAATTTCTCAAACTCTTCAACAAATTCAAAACCATTCATTAAAGGCATATAGATATCTAAAAAAACAAGGATAATTTTAATACCGGCATCGTGGTTATCAGCCACTATATACTCTAAAGCCTGCGATGCATCTAAAAAGCTCTTAACCTTAAAAGCGTTATTTGCATTAGTGATCATTTTACGGGCAATAAAGTGGTCAAGCTCTGTATCATCAATAATTATAAATGACAATTCCATGCAGCGCTTATTTGGTAGGAATAGTTACTTTAAAAGTAGTGCCTTTATTTAAAACGGAGTTAACCTCTATCTGTCCATTTAACTTTAACAGGGCACTTTTTACGTTATATAAACCAAAGCCAGAGCCGGCTTCCTGCGAACTTGCCCTATAAAACAAGTTAAATATCTCGCCCAGGTGATTGCCCAAAATACCTATACCAGTATCTGCCACCTGTATTGTGGCTACACCTTTGTACACCTCAATATTTAATTCAACCATTTTTGCGTCGTTGTTTTTATTCTGATACTTAAACGCGTTCGACAACAGGTTATTAAGGATCAACTTAAGCGGAACCGTATCGCTTCTAAAGGGTTCGCGCTGGTTTATGTTTACTTTAAAGTCGATATTGGCGGTACTGGCAAAAACCTTATAAATGTCTTTAAACTCATCTATCATCTTTTTAAAGTCAATATCGCCAATATGTAATTCGCCGCGCTGCAGGCTATAATAATCATGCATACTCAGGATGTAGGTATCCAGTTTTTTTAATGATTTCTCCATTAAAAAAAGCATTTCCTTCATTTCGGAAATATCATGCATATCACGCGCTACATTTATAGCCCCCAATATTCCCGATAAAGGCCCGCGGATATCATGGCTTACACTATAAGCAAACTTGTCCAGCTCACTATAAGCACGTTGCAACTCATCATTTTTAATGGACAGCATGGAGTTGGCCTGGTAAAACTTATTGGCTTCCTCGATAGCCGAAATCACCTCTGCCTCTACCCACGGTTTTTTAACAAATCTGAAGATGTTACCCCTGTTTATTGAGTCAATTACCGAGTCAATATCGGTATATGCAGTTATCAGTATCCGCATAGGCAGGGGGTGTGTACTGCGAATGCTTTCAAAAAACTCGACCCCGGTTTTACCCGGCATCCGCTGATCGCTAAATATTACCCTGATATCAGGATGTTTCTCAAGGTGCTCCATGGCACCCTGTATATTTACTGCCGTGAATACCTGGTAATCAAGCCTTAGTGTGGCTTTAAAACCCGTGAGATTATCTATCTCATCATCCAGGTAAAGTATTTTAATTTTCTCTGCCATTGCTGTGTATTTATTTTCCAGTTATCGTGTAGGTTAGTTTATTTACGTTATGATGCGGCTTTTATATCGTGTACGATTGGTATTTTTAATACAAACTCAGTGCCCTCGCCCAATACAGAATTAAGCAATATTTGACCGTTATGTTTTTTAATAGTGTTGTAAGCAATACTCATCCCCAGGCCTGTGCCTTCGCCTACCTCTTTGGTCGTAAAAAATGGTTCAAATATTTTTTTCTTGGCTTCTTCGGACATGCCCGTTCCGTTATCAGTTATAGTTATAACTACATTCTCGCCGTCGTTAGCAGTGCTGATCTTTATTTCGCCACCGGGGTTATTTCCAAATTGTTTGTTAACTGCATAAATGGCGTTTGATAAAATATTTAAAAAAACCTGGTTTAATTTACCTGCATAACATTCAACCAGGGGCAGCCCCCCATATTCTGTAATAACTTTTATATTACTATTTAATAAATTATTGGCTATAATAAGTGTCGATTCCATCCCTTCGTTGATATCTGTCTTTTTCAGATCGTCTTCATCCAGGCGCGAAAATATTTTAAGGCCCTTAACTATTTCGGCTGTTCGCGATGCACCTTCGTGGATTCCCTTTATTAGGTGCCTGATCTCAACCACCAGGTAATCAAAATCAATTTCTTCTTTATAATCAGCAATCTTTTGTCGCTTATCTGCATCCGAGGCATCAGACTGGCTTACATTTTCGATCGTACTCATAACCTCCAATATCATTTCAACATCGCGTTTTAGCGGGTTTATATTTGATGTTACAAAATTGATAGGGTTGTTTATTTCGTGCGCTATACCCGCAGTTAGCTGACCCAGCGACGCCATTTTTTCCGATTCGACCAATTGCGATTGAGCTTGCTTTAAGTCGTGAAGTGATTCATTCAATTCGTGGGTGCGTTCATTAACCTTTGTCTCTAACACCACATTTTGTTCGCGGATAATACGCGCGTTCTCTTGTAACGCGAGCAACCTTTCTGCCTGTGATGCTTCTTTTTCGCCTTTAAGGATATTTATTTTATTGGCAAGTGCGAAGGACAGGAATATAGCCTCTAATGCCGATCCTATTTCTACAGAATGCACAGTGAACAGGTTATAAGGGACGATGTTATAATCCTTAAACACAAATATTAGTATACTGGTGAAAAAGATGCTCCAGCTAATTAGAAAAAACTTTGCTGACGCCTGTTTTTTACGATAAACCGCAAACGCCACGATCATGATCAATATAGATACTATTGCAGCGTTAAGATTTACTACCTGGAACGCGATAACCCCATTACCCGTAAACAGTAAAATTAATGCAATAGTATATAAACCGACTGTTACATTAAGAGCGATATCAAGCTTACGAACGATTTGGCGGGTATGTAAAAACGATTTGGCAAACATTATAGTAGCCAGGCCAGACATCGCCCCGCAAAAAATAACCATGTTTTTTGACAGCCATAAATTATCGGTCCACAGAAAGCGGTGCGAATAACCCGTCAAGCTCATCTGCGTTAATGCTACCCAAAAAATGTAATGACAATAAACTATATAATCCCGGTCTTTTGTCGTAAAGTAAATAAATAGGTTATACAGTAACATTACCAACATTATACCCAAGTAAATACCGGTACGGGTATCGGTATTGCTAATTTCGGGGACTATTGTTTTTGCAGTTTTCAAACTCAGTGGAGCCATAATCTGCTGGTTGCTTTTTAACCGCAGGTAACAATCAACCGTGTCTCCTTTTTTTAGTGAAATGTTTAACAAATAAAACTGGTGGTTATATTCTCTATTCCTTAACGGCTCATAATTAGAATTTTTAATGCTATCTATATGCTGGCCATTAATTGTATACAGATCAGCCTCATCAATTATAGGGTTAGGGATGTCTAAGATAACCTTGTCAAATTCAGAGTCATTAACTAACCTGAATTTTATCCAGTTGTTAAACGGGCTTATGCCCAGGTTAGGCACCGCCAATTTGCTCGCTTTAAACAAAGCAGGCGATTTGCTGATTTTTTCAAAATTTAACTTATTGCTGGTATCCTGGTATAAATAAACATTATTACCAAAGTATTCTTGCTGTAGTGTGCTTTTAACCCGCACAATATTTTGCGCATGCAAAAAACTGCTTACTAATAAAAATAAGATAATTAAGGCCGGTTTATTTAAATAGTGCATTAATGGGGTTCTATATAATTAAGATATGTTAAATAGGTTCTTCATTAAAAATGGCATCCAGGTCAACATAATAGCGGCCTGATTGCTGATGCTCTCCCAGCAAAATACGCCGGGCTATATCTGTTGTAATTGCACCGCCAAGCACTACAGACGATGCCAGTTGCGGCCAGGTATTTATAGTCTTTCCAATTTCGGCCATAGATAGTTTCATCCGTTCTGACAATGAATCAAAAGACAGGATAGACATTAAGATTCCCCGGCGGTTCTCATCAGTTACCACAATTGCATTATCATCTATAAATGCATCCAACAGCCCATGCATTATACCGCGGTCGTTTTCCAGATCAAAACGTTCTATGTCCAGCATCCCGCGGTCATTAGTATCCATAACCACAGGTATTTGTAACTCTTTAGCCTTAAAGCGGCTGTCTAATTTAATGTCAATACCATCGCAAACCTCAACAAACAGGTCAAGCTTACCACCACCGGTAAAAAAATCGTCCATATTACCCTGGTGTAACCCATCGCTAAATAATTTAACCTTAATAAAAGGGTCTATTTCAACAATCTCCCTTGCTGCAATTACCGTTTTAGCTAACCCAAGGTTATGCGACCCCGTGCGGATCCTGTTTAGATTACTTAATTCGGCTGTGTCAAAATCTGCCAGGCGCAATTCGCCGCAAATGCGTTCCATTGCTAAAGTTAATGCTATAGATTGACCCACAGACAATCCCACCACGCCAATTGTCTTACTTTTTAATACTTGTTGCTCTTCGCGCGTAATTTTATTTCTATTTCGATTTGTGCGTACCTCAACAAATTCATCTTCATCAAGTAAATGTACCAGGCGTTTGCTCCACGGATAATAAACCCAAACCCCATATTCATTAATATCTTTACCTGCAAGGTGGTTAGCAATTAGTTCGGCATATTCTTCCTCTTTAATTTTGATGGAGGGACGCTCGCATTTAACCAATTCCTGCAATTGCCCATAAATTTCATCCTGCACAAACAACACGTCGCCGTTTTGTATTAACTGATCGAGCGACTTCTTATCAAAAGCGTTACTTAACCGCAGGATAACCGGCATATAAACTTCTTTCAGTTGTTCTGAACTTGCTACTAACCTTTCTATATTTTTCATTTTTATTTAAATATCTGTTTACACAGATACAATTATCGGGTTTGGTTGTTAAATAAAGTCCCAGTCTTTATTACTATCGTGCGGCATCATCATATTTTTTTCTGCGTTGGCTATGATTTTTTTCAGATCCCATTTGTCAAGATTAGGGATCCGCATTTCGTAATGGATGGTAATTTTCTTCCCCCGTAATTCTTCAACTCTAATTGTGTTCCAACTTTCTCTAACCCGTAAGATAGCGTCTTTATCCTCTTGATGGGCCTTGCTTAATATTGGCACATCCTTTAGCAACATTGTTGTCGCTATAAGGTCGAGCTTAGGATAATAAAAGGTGCCTTTGTTGCCGATACTTGTTTCAAGTTCCATCCCCACTGCCTCTACAGGTTTTACTGTATACGGCGCACATAACGCAAAAAGCGATTGCAAACCTATTTGATAGGCAATAGCCACTGCGGCACGGATTAAAAATATGCTACCCACGCCATAACCTGCAATTTCCCGGGAGTTCCATAAGCCGCAAAGTTCGCCGGTGCCATATTGTGCATATTTCCATACAAGGTTATATATGTTACTATCTATGGCGCATGTGGCCGTTTCAATTGGCAATGGTTCCGATCCGCCCGATACGTGAACCCGCGCGCCGCCAAATACGCGTTTACCATCTAATGATTCTACCACCATTACAAACGCGCCGGGGTTATTTACCCATTCATTTTTACTGTAGGATACCTTAGTGACCCCTATATTGGTTAAAACGTGTGTATGTCCTTCAATAAATAAAGCGCAAGTTTCGGGCTCATCAATTGCCCGAAATGCTCTGAGTCTTACTTCGGGAGCGGCTTTATTTATGGCATTATCCATTTGTTGTTCTTGTAAAGTACATCAATAGTGTTAATTAACAGGTAAGCCTTAAAACGGCAAAACCATTAACTATGTTACACTGCGATACCTTAAAATTGGCATTATTAGGCTGCCGCATTTTAAACCGCATTGCTTATAGGTTTAATTATCGAAAATTAAGAATTTAATTCCTAAAAAGAGTACGCTAAAAAAACTTTAAACACATTATAAACATATTTATTTATTCGTACCAGTTAATAATTTGTTAACTGTTGGTGTATTAAGCTATAGTTAATAATCTGGTTATTAATTGGTTTTCTATAAATTTAATAAATTATTTTTATTGCTTATTATACCGTTAAGTATTAAATGGCCGTTATTGCTTATTATTGTAACGTTTGTGTGATTGTAAAATATTAGAATGAGAAAAAGTTACTTAATGTGTGTCACGGCCTTGTCGGCCGTATTATTTTCAACCCTGTTTATTGCTTCCTGTAAAAAAGATCCTCAAGTCAACCCTATAGTTACCGAGCCGTCCAATTTGGCAAGATTGGGCTTATATGAACAAATAAGCGGTATTAACAGGCGCATATTTATAGCTTGCTCAAAACTGGGTGACCAGGCTACTGTAAATTATGGACTGGTATTTGACACCGGATCTACCGGATTAACCATTGATGCTAATGGCATCATTCCAGCATCCATGATCACTACCAACGGATTTGTGATACCCGGCGACTCTGTAGTTGTTAACGGCATTACTATTACATCACAACAAGCTGTAATAACTTATGGCAGCGTTAACAGCTCTATAAGTGAATATGGCAACCTTGCTTATACCGCTGTTACCATAGGCGATGGCAACGGTAATATTACCACACCACGCATACCTATATTTTTATATTATAAAATTGTTGATAATACCGGCAAGCAGCTATCTGCACATGCTGCTGATGTTTTTGGCGTGGGGCCTGGCGTAAGCTCAACCAGCAGAAAGATCGGTAGCCCGCTTAGTTATTTTAAATTGGCTGATAATGTCGCCAGTGGTTTCCGTTTGGCAAAGCTTAATAGTTCAAATTTTGGCAATAGCGCCACTTATACGCCCAATTTGCTTACCATAGGGTTAACCCCAAATGATCTGAATGCTTCAAGCTTTGTTATGCACCCGCTTGCTTTTAATGCCATAAGCGGTTACTCATCCAATATTGCTTCAACTATAACTTACAACAATAAAAATGTAGCAGGCAAAATATTATTTGATACCGGCACGCCATCAACCCATATTATTGAAGACCCTACCGCTACAACTAATACTGCAGCGCTACCTGCTAATACAACCGTATCTTTTGTTACCGGGCCGGGTTTTAGCTACCAGTTTGCTACTGCAAGTAATTATAATTTTACTACAGTGCAAAAGCCGTCGTATTCGGGTGATGACCGGACCATTTTAAGCATAAATTTTTTCCTGGATAACGAATTTTTAGTTGATTATACCAATCACCGTATTGGCTTAAAAAATTAATTAAGGTATTTTTGGCGAATGTATACCCCCCTGCTGCAACATATCCGTAAATACGTAGGGTTAACCGATGATGAGGGTATGCTCATTTGTTCTAAGTTAAAATCGCTGCAATTCAAAAAGAAAGAATATTTGCTTACTCCCGGCAAGATCTGCAAGGCTAACTATTTTGTAAGTAAAGGCTTATTGCGCTTATATATCATTAACCAAAAAGGGAATGAGCAAATCACTCATTTTGGATTGGAGGGCTGGTGGTTAACCGATTTTGGCAGCCTTGACAGTAAGCAACCATCGCGCGTATATTTACAAGCAGTAGAAGATACCGAAGTGATTGCCTGGGAACCCGCGACACAGGAGGAATTAATCCATGCTATACCACAATTAGATACTTACTTCCGTAAGGTTTTACAACGTGCCTATGCCGCTGCCCAGCGCCGTATAGAATTTATATACTGCTATACTGACGAAGAGCGTTATCGTTATTTCAGCACACATTTTCCGGGATTTATACAACGCGTGCCGCAATATATGCTGGCATCGTACCTGGGCTTTACGCCTCAATTTTTAAGTAAGATCAGGGCGAAGAAGTAGCCCCTCCTAAATCCCCCCGGTAGGGAGGACTAAAAATATTACTAAACAAAAGTAAGCCTCCCCTACCGGGGGAGTTTTAGAGGGGGCGCCGTTTCTTAATCAGGATTAATTTTTTGAACTTATTTAATGCTCACCTTTGTTGTATAAAACATACAGCCATGAGCAAAAGAATAAATATATTTCAATTAGAACCCGAGGTTTACAAATCCATAATGGTTTTAGAAAACTATGTTGTAAACAGCGGTATCAGCAAAACACATTTGGAGCTAATAAAAATACGCGCTTCGCAGATAAACGGGTGTACTTACTGCCTGGATATGCATACGCGCGATGCCCGCAAAGCCGGCGAAACCGAGCAACGTATTTACGTTTTAAATGCCTGGCGCGACACCTCGTTTTTTACCGAAGAAGAAAAAGCCATACTGGCCCTTACCGAAGAAATAACTCAAATAAGCCATGCAGGCGTATCAGACCAAACTTATCAACAAGCTGCAAGTGTATTGGATGAGCATTACCTTGCTAAAGTTATCACAGCCATTAGTGTTATAAACGTGTGGAACCGGATAAGCATAAGCACCCGTTTAGAGCCTAAGCTGGAGGCATAGCCCTACAATAAGTTTTGTTAAGGATATATTATGGAAATAGGCCGAGAGATCGCACATAAAATTTAGGAGTTTATTTTTTAATACTTTAGGGCAAACAAAAACATTTGTTTTTTATTATAGTTATATATATAGCTTCACAGCAGAAGTTTTATAAAGCCTATGAGTATTGATACTAAACGTAAAATCATAATTTTTGATGACGACGAAGATATTCTGTCTATCTGTAATTATATTTTAGAAGAAAAGGGCTGGGAAGTTCACACCTTTACGGATTGCAATTCAATAACCGAAAGGGTATCGGGCATTATGCCTGATGTAATATTGATGGATAACTGGATCCCTGATGCGGGTGGCATTATAGCTACGCAAACGCTTAAAAAAGCCGAAGATCTGAAAGACATACCGGTCATTTATTTTTCTGCCAACAGCGATATTCAGTTATTGGCCAGCCATGCCGGCGCAGAAACTTATTTAGCTAAGCCATTTGATCTGGAAGAGTTGGAGCGCGTTATAAGCACCGTTGCATAAACAACACTATTATAAAAAAGAATCCCCGGCTGATTATCAGCCGGGGATTCTTTTTTATATAATGATTTAAATATGAGCTGATTTTTATTGGCCGAAACTACCGCCGCCGCCACCACGCTGACGATCACCACCGCCACCGCCATCTCGACCACGGCCGCCGCCTGGAAAACCTCCCGGACGATCACCTTCCTGGGTTGGTGCACGGCCCGCAAATTTTTGCAGGCGTAAAGAGAAAGTAAGCATATAATAACGGCCCAACCTGTTTACGCTGGTTTGGGTAACACTGCTACCATCGCTGGTAACAGAAAATCCTGTGTTCTGATTAAACAGATCGACAGCCGCCAAACGTACGGTAGCCCTGTTTTGTGCCAGGAACCTGCGCTCAATATAAGCACTTAAGATATTAGGATTAGTAACAGGTATGCTATATCCTTTATTAATTTGCTTGCTGTAATCGTAGCTTAAAGTCCAGTTACCAAAATAATTTTTACCGGTAAGGCCTAATGTTGTTGTCCTAACATTAGTGTTCTGGCTAAATAAGCTACTGCCTGATAATGAATTATCAGTTTTGCTGATAGAATAGTTTGCACTTGCCTGGGCGTCAATAACATCCTTTATATCTAACCTAAAACGAAGACCCGGGGTGAATGTTAATGTTTTAGATATGTTTTTTAAAGTCGCCGATGTTACGTTATTAACGTCAACACTATCAACAAACGATGGATACTTAGCGTAGTTAACATTGGCGTTAAATGATACGGTATATTTACGCTCATCCCATGGTTTTGAGTAAAAACCTCCAAAGTTTGCGGCAGAGTAACCGTCAGCATTTAAATACCGCGTTAATGTTGCATTCCTGAAGCTTTTCAGATCAGGGTTTGCCGCTATTACTGTAGCGCTTAAGTTACGGTAAGTAGTGGTACGGGTTGCAACATAATCGCCGATGGTATTGTATGATGCGTTTATAAACAAAATATTTCCAGTCTCTATACCAAACGAATTATAGCGCAGGAAAATATTGTTATTGAATGCTTGTTTCAGATCAGGATTACCTTGTACCGGGTATGATGCACTTGAAAGATCAACAACCGGCTGTAGCTGATTAAATGATGGCTGAGTACTCGATCCATTATAGTTAAAACTTAATGATTGGTTCCTTGAAAAATTATAAATGAAACGGGCCGAAGGCACATAGTTTAACTGGCTTTTATGTGTAGTAATATTGTTGGTTATTGAACGTCCGTCCAAGACCGACGGCTGTACACCTAAACCAACTGTATAGTTATACTTAACATCAATAACACGGTAATTTAAGCCTACACGGTTGGTTATAAATGTATAGTTGTAATTATTGCTTAAACGCTGATAGTTATTTAAAGTATTGGCTAATGATAAAGTATCAGTTTCTTTATCGTTTGATGTATAAGAATGATTATAGTTATAATTTAACTCTAAATAAGATATAGCACCAATTGGTTCTAAGTATGATATATTACCACCGAATGTTGTTGTATGATTTGTGGTATTGATAATCTGATTCAACGGCACGTTTGGCGAACCAATTGTATAATTAACAATAGGGTTGCTGGCCGATTTTGAATCAGACGAATTAATATTAAAGAACAAGCTAAAGTTACGGCCCCGCTTAGCAAAACGGTGGTTAAACAATAAGTTACCACCAAAGCTTGGCGCGGTCGAGTTGCTGCGGATGTTAGTTGTATAAGCTTGGGTTATTGTACCGTTTTGCTGGTAAGTTACATTCTCGATAGAGTTAGAGTTAGTACTTGCATAGCTAAATGAAGGGGATATTTTCAAGTAATTAATTGTATCGGGTTTCCACTCTAAATTGAAGTTAAACCTGTGATTTATCGGGTTATCATTAGCTGTGGCTTGATTACTATTCCTGGTACCTGCGCCATTATTTGTACGCTCTGTGTTACTGTTTGTATAAGTAGAGTTATCAGAAAAGCTGTAGCTGCCGTATACAGATATGTCCTTACCCCATTGGTCGCGGTAGTTTGTACCAATTGCACGGGCAATAGTTATACCATCCTTAACACTGGCTAATCCGTTGTTACCGCCACCGCGTTGAGCGCCACCGCCACGCTGGCCACCACCGCCGCCGCCAAAATTAAAGGTGTTGCTGTTAATGTTGTTAATATTGCCTAAAACAGTTATTTGCCTGTTACCTTTAAAATTAAAGAAGTTAACAGAACCTATATAACGGTTCTCGTTGGTTATACCTGGTGCTGCAGGTAAGGCATCCTTACCTGCACCGGCATTTGCCTGTAATGAGTAGCCGTAGTTTTTATCGTTACGGATAGTAAAGTTCAAAATCTTGTTTGGCTCGCCGGTTCTAACACCTGTAAGGTTGGCCTGGTCGCCGTAATCATCTATAACCTGTACGCTTTCCAATATATCAGCAGGGATATTTTTTGTGGCAGACTGCACATCGCCACCCATATAGTCCTTACCATTGATACGTACCTTGGTAATAGTTTTACCCTGTGCAGTAACGTTACCGTTGTTATCTACATCAACACCCGGCATTTTTTTCAGTACGTCCTCAACCGGGGCATTTTCGCGCACGGGGTATGCTGCGATTTTATAATCGATTGTGTCTTCTTTAAACTTAATAGGATTCACGCCAATAATAACAACTTCTTTCAACTGCCTGCTTTCGCCCTTTAAAACAATTGGAGGGATAACAAACGCCGCATTATCTGTAGGCGAAAATGTATAGTGTTTTATAATACCCTGGAAACCAAAAGATGATATATAAAGCGTAATTTTTGAGCCTTTTATATTAGAGAAATTGAACTTACCGTCGATATCGGTAGCAATTGTAGTACTGTCGCCCAGGTCGGTCACTAATTTCACCGCACTGCCGGGTAATGATTGTTTGGTCGAATCTATTAACTGCCCGCTTACGCCCCGGCCTGTTTGCGCATTAGATTTGCCGGCAAATAAAAGTGCTAAGATTAAGGTTATGTATATATATTTCATAAAAATTTAATGCGCTGATATTAATAATATTTAATACAGGAATTATTTAGATGCAAAGGTTCAATTTATATTACGTTTAATAATTAACCTTAATAGTATTGTTACATTATTAATGCCTATTGATTTAATAATACTATGATTGTTACATTTAATAATATATCCCTGCAAAATATAACTCCAAATAAAACAAGCAGTTATTCATCAGTTTTCGCTACCATGCAACTAAATAACTATCAAATTGTTTGAGACTATTAATAAGTAATAATGATATTTGCGCTTTAAAACACGTTATACCATGACCCGACTATCTGTTAACATCAATAAAATTGCGACCTTACGTAACTCGCGCGGAGGTAACAATCCCAATTTAATACAGGTAGCCAAAGATTGCGAACGTTTTGGCGCCCAGGGTATAACCGTACATCCACGACCTGATGAGCGGCATATCCGCTACAATGATGTTTTCGAGCTAAAAAAAATAGTCACCACCGAATTTAATATAGAAGGCAACTGCCAGGAGCAAAAGTTTATAGACCTGGTATTGGCCAACAAACCCGAGCAGGTTACCCTGGTGCCCGATGTGTTGGGGCAGATCACCTCAAACCACGGTTGGGATACGATCAAAAATCAGCAGTATTTAAAAGACATGATCGCTGTATTTAAAAATGCAGGGATCCGTGTTTCTATTTTTGTTGACCCGTTGATTGAAATGGTTGAAGCTGCCGCCACAACCGGCACCGACAGAATTGAGCTATACACCGAAGCCTACGCGCATCAATATCACCAGGATAAAGCCGCCGCCATTGCACCCTATGTAAAAGCGGCAGAAGCAGCACATAAAGCGGGTTTAGGCATTAATGCAGGGCATGATCTTGACCTGAACAACCTAAAATATTTTGCAGAAAACATTCCGGCTTTAGACGAGGTAAGCATAGGCCACGCGCTGATAACCGATGCCTTATATTATGGGTTGGAAAACACCATACAAATGTATTTGCGCCAGTTAGTTTAATATAGTTTAAATCGCTTAAAAAAGCCGATATTATTCTGCTTTTTAATCGCTTAAACAAATTAAATTTCCCCTGTAATTTTATGTTGACGATTGTGTTTATCGATTGATAGTCAACGGCTAAAATTGTACCTTTACACCTTCAAATAACTGATACTTATTTCATGAAATTAAACACCGCTTACGAGGAAAAATTTGAGGGAAGGCACATCGCACCCAATAAGGCAGACACCGCAGAAATGCTTAAGGCTACAGGCGTTACTACGCTTGACGAGTTGATAGCACAAACTGTACCGGCAAAAATCCGGTTGAAAAATCCGCTTAATCTGCCTGCAGCAAAAAGTGAGTTTACTTACCTCAAAGACCTTAAACAAACGGCATCAAAAAACAAAGTTTACCGCAGCTATATTGGCCAGGGCTATTATGATGTAATAGTGCCCGGCGTTATCCAACGTAATATTCTTGAAAATCCCGGATGGTATACTCAGTACACCCCCTACCAGGCCGAGATTGCCCAGGGACGTTTACAGGCGCTGTTAAACTTCCAGACAATGGTTATTGATTTAACCGGGATGGAAATTGCCAATGCATCGTTATTAGACGAGGGCACCGCGGCAGCCGAAGCGATGTTTATGCAATATACCCTGCGTAAAAAAGACAGCGCTAAAACCTTCTTTGTATCAGAAGAAGTTTTCCCGCAAACTATAGATATTTTAAAAACCAGGGCCGAGCCTTATGGCATTACCCTGCAAATAGGCGACCACCGCACCGTTGAATTAACCGACGATATGTTTGGCGCCATAGTGCAATACCCTGCCGGCCATGGCGCGGTTTATAACTATGCCGACTTTGCGGCTAAAGGGCACGAAAAAGGGATTAAGCTAACCGTAGTTGCCGATTTGATAAGCCTGGTGCTCCTAACCCCTCCGGGCGAATGGGGTGCTGACATAGTAGTTGGTACCACCCAACGCTTTGGTGTACCGATGGGTTTTGGCGGTCCGCATGCTGCCTATTTTGCAACTAAAGAAGAATACAAACGCTCTATCCCGGGCCGTATAATTGGTGTTACTATTGATAGCGCGGGCAACTACGCTTTACGTATGGCCCTGCAAACCCGCGAGCAGCATATCCGCAGAGACAAAGCAACCTCAAATATCTGTACCGCGCAGGCTTTATTGGCTATCATGGCCGGTATGTATGCAGTTTATCATGGACCTAAAGGTGTAAAGTTGATTGCCGAACGTGTACATGGTTTAGCTATCCTGTTAAGCCAAAGCTTAACCGCATTAGGGTTTAAGCAATTAAACGAGGCTTATTTTGATACCGTTAAATTTGACCTGGGCGATTTGGTTGGCCCTATCCATTCGGAGGCGTTAAATAACGAGGTTAACTTAAATTACAATGGTTCGATAGTAACTATTTCTGTTGATGAAACTACATCGCCGGATGATATTAAAACCCTGGTGCGCCTGTTTGCCAAAGTAAAAGGCAAAACTATAAATGATGTTGATTTTGACGGATTACAGGCTAATCTAACTACTGTTATTCCTGCTGATCTGCAACGCACATCGGCTTACTTAACGCATGGGCTCTTTAACTCGCACCATTCAGAACACGAAATGCTGCGTTATATCAAATCATTAGAGACAAAAGATCTTTCGCTTTGCCACTCCATGATTGCTTTAGGCTCATGTACCATGAAACTAAACGCGACTACCGAGATGGTACCTGTTACCTGGGCCGAGTTTAGCCGTATGCACCCTTTTGCACCAATCGACCAAACAGGCGGTTACATGCAGTTGTTTGATGAGCTAAACCGCTGGTTAAGCGAGATCACCGGCTTTGCAGCCATGAGCCTGCAGCCAAATGCAGGCGCACAAGGCGAGTATGCAGGTTTGATGGTCATCCGTGCTTATCATATAGATCGTGGCGATCATCACCGTAATGTGGTGCTGATCCCATCATCGGCACACGGTACCAACCCTGCATCAGCAGCAATGGCCGGCATGAAAATAGTAATTGTTAAATGCGACGATAACGGTAACATTGACGTTGCTGACATGAAGGCAAAAGCCGAAGAGCATAAAGGCGATCTGTCTTGCTTAATGGTAACTTATCCTTCAACTCACGGTGTATTTGAAGAGTCGATCATTGATATCTGCCAGATCATTCATGACAATGGCGGCCAGGTTTATATGGACGGCGCCAACATGAACGCGCAGGTTGGTTTAACCAGTCCTGCTACTATTGGTGCCGATGTTTGCCACTTAAACTTACATAAAACCTTCTGTATCCCGCATGGCGGTGGCGGCCCGGGCATGGGCCCTATCGGCGTAGCTAAACACCTGGTGCCTTATTTACCAGGACACGCTGTTGTTGATATAGACAATGGCAAAGCTATCCACGCGGTATCTGCAGCCCCCTGGGGTTCGGCATCTATCCTCATCATATCACACGCTTATGTAGCCATGATGGGCGGCGACGGGCTAACCAACGCCACTAAATACGCTATCCTTAACGCCAACTATATCAAAACAAGGTTAGAGAGCCATTACCCGGTGCTATACACCGGCTCGCATGGCCGTTGCGCACATGAGATGATATTAGATTGCCGCTCGTTTAAAGCAGCAGGCATTGAGGTGGTAGATATTGCTAAACGTTTAATGGATTATGGTTTCCACGCCCCTACAGTATCGTTCCCGGTTGCGGGTACGGTGATGATAGAGCCTACGGAATCAGAGCCTAAGCACGAGCTTGACCGTTTCTGCGATGCCATGGTAGCTATCCGTAAAGAGATAGCCGCTGTTGAAGCAGGCGCATCAGACAAAACAGACAACCCGCTTAAAAACGCGCCGCATACGGTTAGCGTTATAACTGGTAACGAGTGGGAACATTCATACAGCCGCCAAAAAGCAGCCTTCCCGCTACCTTATGTAGCAGCTTATAAATTCTGGCCATCAGTAGGCCGGGTTAATGATACCTATGGCGACAGAACGCTGATATGCTCATGCCCGCCGTTAAGCGAGTACGAATTGGAAGAAAGCGAAGTAACAACTCCGGAATACGGAACATGATAATTTGTAAAGGCTCCCATAAAACGGAGCCTTTTTTATTTGACATATAAATTAACAACATGATAGCCCAAACCCCAGCAACTCCCTACTACGCCGTAATATTTACCTCCATCCGCACCGAAGGCAACAATGGCTACGCCGCCATGGCAGATGCAATGGATGAGCTGGCTAAACAACAGGAAGGTTACTTAGGTATCGAATCGGCCCGAAATGAAATTGGCATTACGGTATCGTATTGGCAATCCCTCGAAGCTATCCGCAACTGGAAAGCAAATACGGATCATGCAATCGCCCAAAAATATGGCCGCGAAAAATGGTATGCTAATTATAAAGTGAGAATATGTAAAGTGGAGCGGGATTATGAGTTTGATAGTTCCCTGATCATTTAGGAGGCACCTCCGGAGCCAAAACCAATTAATTCTTTTTTCTATAAACACGAGACTCCTCCGGAGTCAAAGCAAGCAGAGTTATTAACTCCGGAGGAGTAACGTGTTTATAGAAATCCTTACAAGTTTTTAGGCTCCAGCGGAGCCTCCTTTATAAATATGCAAATCACATCGCAATTGCGCGCGGCCGGGTAACGCACCATCTCATTTACATCTGCACATTCGCATATCTGCAAATCCGCACATCTTCATTATTTGAATTTCGCAAACATCCGATTGATTTATCCAAACACCTGCTTCAACATTGCAGCGATCTTTGTGTTATAAATTAAAAGAAAGATGGAAAACAAAAATAAGATAGCTTTAGTAACAGGCGGCAGCCGCGGATTAGGTAAAGACATGGCGCTTAGGCTGGCCGAAAAAGGGATAGGTGTTATCCTTACTTACAACAATAAAGCTGATGATGCAAACGAAGTAGTAACCCAAATAAAAGAGATTGGGCAAAAAGCCGCGACGCTGCAACTCAACACCGGCGATATCAAAAGCTTCGGTGCGTTTGTTGAAAATTTAAAAAGTGCTTTAAGTGATACATTCGGTGCGGATCATTTAGATTTCTTAATCAATAATGCCGGCTTTGGTCACCATTCACCTATCGACCAAACCACCGAAGAAGCTTTTGATGAGTTGATGAATGTTCATTTTAAAGGCGTTTACTTCCTGACACAAAAAATGTTACCCATCCTGAATGATGGCGGTGGTATCGTTAATATTTCATCAGGTTTGGCCCGTTTCAGCATGCCGGGCGCATCTGCCTATGCTTCAATGAAAGGCGCTATCGAAGTATTTACCCGCTACCTGGCAAAAGAACTGGGATCAAAAAAGATCCGCGCCAACATAGTTGCACCAGGCGCAATAGCTACCGACTTTGGCGGAGGCCGTGTCCGTGATGATGAGCAAATGAACCAAATGGTAAGCAGCCTAACAGCATTGGGTCGCCCGGGCGAAGCGGAAGATATTGGCGGTGTAGTTGCCTTTTTATGTACCGACGATGCCAGGTGGATCAACGGCCAACGCATTGAAGTATCGGGCGGCATGTTATTGTAAAAAGATTTCACAGATTTTGGTTTGATTTCGCAGATTATTCAGGGTGATTTATTAATTTAGTTTAGATTCAATCGATTGATCTGCGCAAACCAGAAAACCGGTGAAATCAAAATCAATCGGTGTAATCAAAATAATAATATGATAGGCAAAACATCTTTAGAAGGCTTTTACGAAGAAAGTTCGGCGCAGCTGCCAAGCGGTATTGCAAAAGAGATAGGCCACTTTAATGTGTTTGTTACCGAAACCCTGTTTGATAAAAAGACAGGTGCCCGCGAGATGCCCTACAGCCGCAGGGAGTATTATAAAATAAGCTGGATAAGAGGAAAAAGCAGGGCCGAATACGCGGATAAAACTATTGATATCCCGGAAAGCGCCCTGCTTTTTGCAACGCCTAAAATACCTTATAACTGGGTACCGGAGACGGGTAATCAAACCGGGATGTTCTGCATTTTTACGGCTGATTTCCTGGCTCCGGGAAAGGCCGGGGTCGATCTGGATGACCTGCCGTTGTTTCAACCGGGACAGGTACCAATATTTCAATTAAATCCCGAGGAGGTTAAGGAGATAGCATACATCTTTAAAAAGATGCACCGGGAGATAGCCTCTGATTATCGGTATAAATATGACCTGTTGCGTAACCTGGTGCTGGAGCTGATTCACTACGGTCAAAAATTGCAGCCTGTGCTGGCCGTTGAGCCAGCCCACAATGCCTCCGAGCGGATCTCGTCATTATTTATCGAGCTATTGGAGCGGCAATTCCCGGTGGAGTCACAACATCAACGCTTAAAGCTGCGTGCTGCCAAAGACTACGCCGACCGGCTGGCTGTTCACGTTAATCATTTAAACAAAGTATTAAAAGAGGTTACGGGCAGTACTACCACGCAGATCATCGCTAACCGCGTTATACAGGAAGCCAAGATCCTGCTTAAACAAACCAACTGGAACATCGCTGAAATATCATACACGCTGGGGTTTGATGATATAGCACACTTTTCTAATTTCTTCAAGAAACAAACTTCGGTGGCGCCGGTAGCATTTAGAGGGTAAGTAGTTTACCCGGGATCCTGTCTTACTTTAGCAACCTTGCCATTGTTAAATTCTATATAAAGCATGTCAGGATCAATTGCAAAACCGGGTATTATACCAAGGTAATAAAACCAGGTATTGCTGTGGCTATTATTGCTATTACTATCATCCTTGCCCAATAATGCTTTAACCTGATCTTTGGTCTTCCCTATCAGCATATGGCTTTTGATGATATTGGCAGACATTTCGTAACGTTTTCCAGGACGCGCAACCCACCTTTGTTTCTCGAAATCAACTGCCTGATAATAAAACATCCAAAATAATAAAAGATAAATAGCCCCTCTGTATATAAGCGGTGCTGTTAAAATGGTTGAACCCCACGTAGCTATTTGCCGTTTGCGGTAATCCTTAATAAATTTCAGGTATAGCCATCGCCAAAAAATATATACCGGAAGCTCATTACCAGTATTATCAGAATTTCTTCAAAGTATTGCATCAGGATAGGTTTGGGTATTTGACGGAGAACTTTTGTGAAAGTTACAAACAACGTTAAACCTGGAACCAGTCGTGGACTTTAGGCATTAAAATGAAAAATGGAGGGGGCTATACCGTCAATGATTTTGTCACCAGATTTTAAGTTAATAATTTTAACTATTATGGTGTTCCGGGGTGTTCCACACCGTTCCGGGTGTTCCGCTTTCGCAAAATGGAACACCTATTAAAATTACGATACGGTCAACTCGCCCCTTAAATCAACCTCTAACAAGCGTTTCACTTCTTTAGGGTCATCTAACTGGCCAAGCAGGTACATCATTTTGGTTACGGCCGCCTCAAAGGTCATATCATACCCGTTGGCTACGCCGATATCTTTTAGCTGCTTGCTGGTTTCGTAACGGCCAAGCTCAACCGTGCCTACCTTACATTGCGATATGTCAAGAATAACTTTGCCGCTGTCTATAGCGCCTTTAAGCAGGTCTATAAACCACTGGTCGGTTGTTGTGTTGCCCGCGCCAAAGGTTTCCATTACTACGCCACGGATATCGGCATTTAAAGTAGCTTCAACCACCTTAGGATGAATGCCCGGGTATAATTTCAATACGGCTACTTCGTTAACCAGGTTTTTATGCAGCAATAGCGGAGCATCGGCAGGTTGTCTTATATCATTGGCACTAAAGCGCAGGTGCACGCCCGACTCGGCCAGTATGGGGCAGTTAGGCGAACGGAAAGCTTCAAACTTTGATGAGTTATATTTAAACGAGCGGTTACCACGGAAAAGTTTATAATCAAAATAGATACAAACTTCGGGGACGCGCGCACGGTCGTTCTTTTTAGATTTAGCGATCTCGATAGCCGTCATCAGGTTTTCCTTCGCATCTGTACGGATAGCGCTAATTGGTAATTGCGAGCCGGTAAATATCACGGGTTTAGCCAGGTTCTCCAGCATAAAGCTTAAGGCTGACGCGGTGTAAGCCATGGTGTCCGAGCCATGCAGGATCACAAAACCATCAACCTCATCATAATTAGATTCAATTAAACCAGCCAGCTCGCTCCAGATCCCGGGGTTCATGTTTGATGAGTCGATGATCTCTTCGAACGAATGGACTTTAATTTTACAATTAAGCTTCTCCAGTTCGGGCACATTATCCATTATCTGTTCAAAGTTAATGGGTTTAAGCACCTTGGTTACCGGGTCGCTCATCATACCAATTGTACCGCCTGTGTAGATGATAAGTATTTGGCTCATTAATTGGATATTGCTGCTAATATTAAACTGGTTTATACACCGAAAATTTTCTTCGAGTTCGCTGTGGTTATATCGGCCACGGTAGCTACATCTGTTTGATACAGTTCGGCTACTTTTTGTGCGATATAAATCAAATACGAACTTTCGTTAGGTTTTCCTCTATGTGGAACGGGGGCAAGATACGGAGAATCTGTTTCTAAAACGATATGGCTTAAATCAAATTGGGGTAAAATTTTGTCCAGCCCGGCGTTTTTATAAGTCACTACACCGCCTATGCCTAAATAAAAACCCAGATCAATGGCACGTTGTGCTTGTTCCGCATTACCCGTAAAGCAATGGAATATCCCGTGCAGGTCATCATCATTTTCTTCTTCCAACACCTTAAATACTTCATCAAAAGCCGCGCGGCAGTGTATAACAATAGGTAGCTTTAATGATTTTGCCCAGTTGATTTGCTCTATAAAAGCTTTTATCTGTATATCTAAAGTGGTTTTATCCCAATACAGGTCAATCCCAATTTCGCCAATGGCGTATATGGTATTGTTTTTTTTGCTGGCGCGGATAATGGCCAGTTCTTCCTCCCACCCCTCTTTAACCGAGCAGGGGTGCATTCCTAACATGGGGTAGCACATACCGGGATATTGATTAACCAAACCAAAAACCTGCGGCACGGAGGCTGCATCAACATTTGGTAAAAACAATCGCTTAACATCATTATCAATACAACGCTGTATCAGTTCGGCACGTTTAACATCGTCGCCCTGGTAGTATAAATGGGTGTGCGTATCCGTAAGTATCATGCTACAAAATTAAAAAAGCCTTTCGGTTTATCCGAAAGGCTCTCTATTATATCTCCTATTAGTTATTGTTTCTTTTTTGTTGCAACAGGCTTTTTAGCAACTGCCTTTTTTGCAACCGGTTTCTTGGCTGTTGATGCAACAGGTTTACTGCTTACCGCACTTGTTTTAACGCGGTTAACTTTTACCAATTCAACATCAAATACCAAAGTGCTAAAACCCGGCAAATCCGGACCGGAAGGGTCAGGGCCATAAGCTAACTTTGACGGTATAATAAGCATAGCTTTACCCCCTTCGTTTATCAACTGTAATCCCTCCTGCCAGCCGGCAATTATACCCTGGCTTCCAATTACAAAAGTTAATGGTTCATAAACACGGCCCGGCTGCTGTAAACCACCCGCTTTAGCAACAGCTTCTATACTGCTATCAAACACTTTACCTGCAAGTGTATGCCCAACATAGTTTACAACTACCGTATCGCCCACAGCAGGTTTAGGTTTAGTACCCATTTTTGTAATTTTATACTTTAAACCGGATGCAGTGGTAGTTACCGCCAGTTTATGATCTGCAACATATTTATCAGCAATAACGGCTTCCTGCGCTTCTATTTTCGCAGCTTCTTCTTTTGCTGCAGCCATAGCCTTGTCCCGGTCGGCCATAGCTTCGGTTAAAGATTGCACCTTAATTATTTTAATTAAAATAAGCAGGTTACTGCCTTTAGGTAAAAAAGGGGGGCGATGATCTTCCTGTGCTTTAAAAATGGTATCAGTTGGTACTTTAACCAATACACTATCATTTAAAGCCAGTAACGGGAAAATATCCATCAAATCGCCCTGTGCCTGCACCTGCGCCTGCGCCGGCCGGCCAGTTTGGTAGGTGCTGGATAGTAACGAGTCCTTATCGGTTTTCTGTGTTACGTGGAAAGTGATAACATCGCCTATTTTTATCTTGTCGCCGGTATTATTTGCAAGTATTTTGTACTGTGTGCCTTTTACGCTGGGCTTAAAACCATCCTGCGCGTTAGCTTTAACTGCTAATACCGTAATTAAAATATATAAAAAGTATTTTTTCATAATTAAAAAAGCCTTCCTTGTAGCAAGGAAGGCTGTATAAAGTTAATTTATATTATTTTTTTGCAGCAGTTGCGGGTGCTGCGGTTCCTCCTTTAGGGTGTATAATGTCTATAACTTCCAAATCAAATCTGGTTGCTGCATAGCCTGGTATAGGGCCGCCACCTGTAGCGCCATAAGCAAGGCTTGACGGAACAATGATAGTATATTTTGTGCCTTTATTTACCAACAGGAAGCTTTGATCCATACCCGGTA
The DNA here is from genome assembly GCF_050433825.1 of Mucilaginibacter sp. UYCu711. Lineage (NCBI taxonomy): Bacteria > Pseudomonadati > Bacteroidota > Sphingobacteriia > Sphingobacteriales > Sphingobacteriaceae > Mucilaginibacter > Mucilaginibacter sp. UYCu711. The sequence goes on from NZ_JBNPWM010000008.1 coordinate 97,739, forward strand.
TAACTCTTTTGGCACCAACAGCCACACGCATAGGTGCATATGGGCGTTGCTCCAAACCAGGAAGCTTAGCTTTTGCTGCCTCTTCTTTAACACTGGTATCAAAAACTTTTCCGTTAAGCAAACTGCCTGTGTAATTTACAACTACTGTATCTCCATTTTGAGTTAACGGGCCTGCTCCGGGTTTATTTATAACATAGTATAGGCCAGAGTCGGTTTTTGTAACGTTCAATTTCTTGTCGGCAATATAATTTTTGATCTTAACCGGCTCAAGGGTTTTTTCAGCCGTAGTAAGGTCTGTCATATACTTTGTAATCGTCGACTGAAAAACAGCATCAGTCATGGTACCTTTAGGTATTACTTTAATGATCTTTACATCGTATATAATAAATTTACCTTTAAAGCCCGGTGGTTTTGGCTGTCTTTTAAATATGGTATCAGCAGAAAGTTTAATAGAAGCGCTATCGCCTTCGGTTAATAATTTTACGCCGTCAAAAATATCACCTTTAAATTGTGGTTTAGGCAAGATCATAGGGCTTGGGCGGCCTTGGTCATAAGTACTTAATAACACGGAGTCGGCATCATTTTTAATTACAAGGTTAGCCAACACAAAATCACCTTCTTTAATTTTTGGACCGGATTTGTCTGTATATATATTATATAACAATCCGTTATCGCCCTTTTTGTATCCACCATTACAGCTTGCCAGTCCTATAGCGACAAGCGTTAAACACATCAGTTTTCTTTTCATTTTTTATTATTGAATTAACAGTTTTTTATATTTGGGTAAAATTAGTTTAAATTGATTTACAACCTCTTGCAAGCTTGCCGAAGATTGTCCTCCGGCTGCATTTCTGTGGCCGCCGCCGCTAAAGTACAATTTACAAATCTCATTTGCAGGAAAATCGCCCTTTGATCGTAAGGAAAGTTTTACCTTATCATCTCTTTCAACTATAAAGGCAGCTAACCGTATGCTTGCAATTGATAACGCGTAATTAACTATGCCTTCTGTATCGCCGGTATTAACGTCGTATTTTTCAATATCTTGTTTATTAACGGTAATAACTGCGGTATTAAATTCAGGCAGCACTTCAAGGCAATTAGTCAGGCAATGGCCCAAAAAGCGCAGCCGGTTTTCGGACGCGCTATTATATACCAGCTCATGTATGCGTGAATTAGGAGCGCCGGCATCAATCAAATCGGCAACAACCCTGTGTACGGTTGATGTAGTATTAGGCAGCCTGAATGATGCAGAATCTGTCATTATACCGGTATACAGGCAGGTAGCTACATCTTTATTTATAAGCGCTTTGTTATTAAGAATGTCCACAATAAAGCTATATACCAATTGCGCAGCAGCGCAGGCGTTTATATCCCAATGGCGGTAATCATCAAAATCCTCAGGTTCGAGGTGATGATCTATCATTATTTTATAGGCTTTTGCCGCGCGTACCAATTCGCCCATGTCATTAATGCGGCTCAGGTTATTAAAGTCGAGGCAAAAAATCAGATCAGCATCAGCAATTAATATGGCTGCTTCTTCTTTTTTATCGGTATAGATCATAACCTCCTGGTTACCCGGCATCCAACTCAAAAAGTCGGGATAATCTGTCGGGGTAATTACGGTGGTATGATGCCCTTGCTGTATTAAATAATTATATAAGCCTAATGACGAACCCATAGCATCCCCATCAGGTTTATGATGGGTTGTGATAACTATTTTTTGGGGTGTTGCTAAAAGATTATTAAGCGCGGTAATATCCAACATCAATTTTTAAAAAAGAGTTGCAAAGCTATGTAAATAAATATTAAAGCATTCATAAATTAATGAAAAAAGCTTTAGCGTTCGGTTGCAAAACCCTACTTTTGCACAATATTTTACAAAATGGGGATCATACATATGCCCCAAAACGGGATAAAACCCCAAATAAAAACACAAATGGCAAGTAATAGAACATTTACAATGATTAAACCCGATGCTGTTGCCAATGGCCACATCGGTGCAATTTTAGATAAGATCACCAAAAACGGATTTAAAATAGTTGCTTTAAAACTTACGTCGTTAAGCGCCGAAAAAGCAGGCGAATTTTATGCAGTACACAAAGAGCGTGGATTTTACAATGACCTGGTTTCTTTTATGTCATCAGGCCCTATTGTGGCAGCTATATTAGAGAAAGAAAACGCTATCGAAGATTTCCGTAAGTTGATTGGCGCTACCGATCCGTCTAAAGCAGAGCCGGGAACTATCCGCAACCTGTTTGCAAAATCAATTGATGCAAACGCGGTTCACGGGTCAGACTCTGACGAAAATGCTGAAATTGAAGGAAATTTTTACTTCTCAGCTTTCGAGAGAGTTTAAAAATTTCTCCATACGAAAAACGGTTTCTAAAAGTTTCGATTTTTTCGGATTTTTAGAAACTTTTTTTGTTTTACGCTTGCATCCAGCTAATTAATTAATAGTTTTACATTATGATGCCGTTAGGATGGTACGATAGTTGCCTTACTTATTTGCAATCAAACAAAACAAAGATGAAACCGATACTCAAATTATTACTTTACATTTTTATTATAGCGGTAGTGGTATTGGTTCATGCCTTATTTTTTATTCATCACCCGCCAGAAGTACAACTTGCGTTTTTAACGCCGGGTATTACTTTAATTGGCTATTCAATTATTCGTGATGATTTCTATAAGAAGCCTACGTTGCGCACGGCTAGAGGAAGATAATCTCTTCAATTAATACGCTTTTAGCTTCATTATTAATTTTCTCGATTATCTGCGAGCGGATCATTGTGAGTTCGTTTTTTATTACCGACGACTCAATACGTAGAAAAAGTTTCTTATCGTGTATAAATAATTCCTTAGTACGATTGGCTACCGATTTCCCCACAAGTTGGGGCCATTGCGCTAAAATACCCGTTTCATCAAACTTGCGTTTAATTTTATAAACCTGCATCATTTGCTCTATCGCCTCTTTAAGCGATTTATCATTAGCTTTACGCATCTATTGCTCCCTCTATTACTTTAAATATACGGATAGGTACATTCATACCGTCAAAAATATTTCTTACACGCGCATCGCTGGTATCTGTAATAAACACCTGCCCAAAATCATTATTTGATACCATTTGCATGAGCTTGGTAACGCGTTTATCGTCAAGCTTATCAAAAATATCATCAAGCAACAACAAGGGTTTAAATCCTTTTTGCTGATCAAGAAAACTATACTGAGCAAGCTTAAGGGCAATTAAAAAAGATTTTTGCTGCCCCTGCGATCCAAACTTTTTCATGGGCATGCCGTGGATAGTAAACTGCAGCTCATCCTTATGTATCCCCATTGTGGTACGTTCCAGCACGCGGTCGCGCTCCATGCTCTTTTTAAGCAACGTGGCAAAATCGTCATTAAGCAATTGCGACTCATATATAAACTCCACCTGCTCGGCATTATCGCTTAAAAACTGGTAGTGTTTATTAAATATAGTAGTGAAGGTTTCCATAAAGGCACGGCGCTTATTAAATATGCGGTTACCTGATACCATCAGCTGTTCGTCCAAAACCTCCAGCAAACTGGGGTCATATCGCCCCGTATCAGCAATTAGCTTTAAAAGCGCATTGCGATTGGTTAATACCTTATTATATATTATCAGTTCATCAAGATAGTGGTTATCCGTTTGCGATATAACATTATCAATAAACTTGCGCCGCTCTTCACTGCCTTCTATAATAATACTAATATCGTATGGCGATACCATAACCAGCGGCAGTAAACCAATATGATCGGCCAGGCGCTGATAATCTTTCTTATTGCGTTTAAATTGTTTTTTTTGATTGCGCTTTACCGAGCAAGCCACAGCTTCCTGCTGTTCGTTCTTGCTAAATTGCCCGGTGATGATGAAAAAGTCGGTGCCTTGTTTTATCTGCTGGCTATCAATGGGGTTAAAATAACTTTTGCATAACGACAGGTAATGGATAGCATCAAGCAAATTAGTTTTACCAGCGCCATTATTACCCAAAAAAGCGTTTACCCCTTCGCTAAAAGATAGTTCGGCTTCTTCATAGTTCTTGAAATTAATTACTGACAGTTGTTTAAGATACATAAGGATGCACCAAATTTAGCAATTACCCTAATGCTTTTTAAGCTTATAACACATTAAAAAAATCGGTGTCATTTATTAGTAAAAAAACCTGTTGCTAAAACTTTATAAAAAGTGTAGTTTTGCAACCTTTAATTTAGAATAGAAATGTCAAAAACACCCGAAGCTACTACTGTACAGGTAAAAGACGACAACCTTGCACAAGTAAGTAAATTTACACGCGAGAATCAAAAAAGCTTAATATTTATAGCTTCGGCTATAGTTGCGATGATATTAGTTTATGTACTTTACCAAAAATTATATTTAGCGCCGAGAGAAGCTAAAGCTGCCGACCAAATGGCCATGGCGCAAGATTTTTGGGCAAAGAAAGATTGGGACAAAGCCATTAAAGGCGATGCCGGCTATCCTGGCTTTGAAAAAATAGTTACCGAATACAGCAATACAAAATCTGCAAACCTGGCTTGTTTTTACTTAGGTGTTGCCTACTTAAACAAAGGCGAATACCGTAAAGCTATAGAGAACCTTAACAACTACCGTGGCGATGATGCAATGGCTGCAGCTGAAGCTTTTGGCAGTACAGGTGATGCTTACGTTGAGTTAAAAGATTACGGCAATGCCGCGTCATATTTCAAAAAGGCGGTTGATAAAGCAAGCAACAACTTTTTATCGCCATTATACTTAAAGAAATTAGGCTTGGTTTACGAGGCACAAAACGACAACAAATCTGCCGCCGACGCTTATAAATCTATCAAAACAGACTACCCAACCAGCGCTGAAGCTCAAAATATAGAAGAGTACATTGCTCGTGTAGAAGCAAAATTATAAATTAGAGACCAGAGGTTAGTGATTAGAGATTAGTAATTAATTGATAGTAACTAACCTCTGATCACTTATCTCTAATCACTCAAAAATGGCAACTCAGCTTAAAAACTTATCAGACTTTTCGGCTATAACCATCCCCTCGGCTGCGCCATATAGCTTTGGCATTGTGGTTGCCGAATGGAACACCGAGATAACCGGTGCATTATATGAAGGTGCCCATAAAAGCCTTTTAGCACATGGTGCCCTTGCTTACAATATCCATACCTACGCGGTGCCCGGCAGCTTTGAACTAACGTCAGGCGCTGACCTGCTTTTAAAAAATGGCGGGTTTGATGCAATAATTTGCTTAGGCTGCGTTATACAGGGAGAAACGAGGCATTTTGATTTTATTTGCGACGCAGTAGCTAACGGATTAAGTAATGTTGCTATAAAGTATTCAAAACCTGTTATATTTGGTGTATTAACTACCGACAATCAGCAACAGGCTGTTGACAGGGCCGGTGGCAAACATGGCAACAAGGGCGACGAAGCAGCGATAACAGCCATAAAAATGGCCGATCTTGCTAAAACTTTAAAAGGTTAATTTTCGTATAATTAGAAATAATATAGATATTAGTAAAATGAGAAAAGCAATATATATAGCACTTCTGGCATTAACCCTGGGTAGCGTCATCTCTTCATGCTCAAGTAAAATTTGTCCTGCTTATAGCTCTTATCCAAAAGGAGGCAGATAATCCATCTTTTTTTCGGGCTTTCTTGAAACAATTATTTGTTTGACTTTGTAATTACTTAGAAGGCAATTGGCATTCTTATCTTTGCAGTATGATGACGTGGATACAATTAGAGTCGGCAGAGCAGCTGAATAATATTAAACAACAACCCGGCTATAGCTTAATTTTTAAACACAGCACCCGTTGCTCCATCAGCATGATGGCCAAAAGGCGATTTGAGTTAGACTGGGAGAACCTTCCCGAAGAAATGCCCTTGTATTTTTTAGACCTGATACAGCACCGTGATATATCAAGCCAGGTGGCACAAACATTCCAGGTGCACCACGAATCACCCCAATTATTATTAATTAAAGACGGCGAGTGCATACTTGACCAATCGCACGGCGAGATCTCTGTGGATGAGACTTTATTAGAGATTAGTTAATCGGTAATTAGAGATTAGGTTGATGACTATCAGTAAATCTCGATTACTAATCACTAACCTCTAATCACCAAATATTATTACTTTTGTTTCATGATTGAATTGCCGGTAGTACCTGTTGAACAAAAACAACGCAAGCCTGATTGGCTTAGGGTAAAGCTTCCTGTAGGGAAAGAGTATGCCCATGTGCGTGGTTTGGTTGATACGCATAAGCTGCATACCATTTGCGAAAGCGGTAATTGCCCTAATATGGGCGAGTGCTGGGGCGCAGGTACAGCTACTTTCATGATATTGGGTAATATCTGCACCCGCTCATGCTCGTTTTGCGCTGTCGCAACCGGCAGGCCATTGGCTGTTGATATGGACGAGCCCAATCGCGTAGCTAATTCTGTTAAGTTAATGCAGGTTAAGCATTGCGTAATAACCTCGGTTGATCGTGATGACCTGAAAGACGGCGGTTCTATTATCTGGGCCGAAACTATTAATGCTATCCGCACGGAAAGCCCCGAAACTACTTTAGAAACCTTACTGCCAGATTTTAGGGGACAATGGGATAATCTTGCCCGGGTATTAGAGACCCGCCCTGAAGTAGTATCGCATAATTTGGAAACGGTAAGGCGCCTTACCAAAGAGGTACGCATACAGGCAAAATACGACCGCAGTCTGGAGGCATTAAAGCAGGTATCAGCGGCAGGTTTACGTACAAAATCGGGTATTATGTTGGGACTGGGCGAGAAAGAAGAAGATGTTTTAGAAGCAATGGATGACCTGTTTGCAGCGGGTGTACATATATTGACATTAGGCCAATATTTACAGCCAACACGCAGTCATCACCCGGTGGTGGATTGGATTCATCCGGATCAATTTGCTTTTTACAAACAAATTGGCCTTGATAAGGGTTTTAAGTATGTTGAGAGCGGGCCGCTGGTGCGTTCATCATATCATGCTGAAAAACACTTATTTGAATTCCAATAATTCCTTTATATCTTCACCAACTTGAGTAAGAAAAAAATAACCCTTTCAGAAGAAGAGCTGGTGCTTGCGCTAAAAAACCGCGAAAAAATAGCGGTTGAAGCGTTGTACGATATGTATTCGGCATCGCTATTTGGTGTAATATCGCGCATTGTTATTGATGAGGCTACATCTGAAGATGTTTTACAGGAAACCTTCGTAAAGATCTGGCACTCCTTTCCAAGTTATAGTGCCGACAAGGGCCGCTTGTTTACCTGGATGGTAAACATAGCGCGTAACCTATCAATAGATAAACTAAGATCGAAGGATTTTAGGAATCAAAACAAAAACCAAGAGCTGGAAAACAACGTAACTTTCATAGACGAACAAAGAAACACAGTATACAAGCCTGAGTTATTGGGAATAAAGGATCTGGTGCAGAAACTTAAGCCCGAGCAAAAATCCATCCTTGATCTGGTATATTTTAAAGGTTACACCCATGTGGAAGCCGCCGACGAACTCGGCATACCGCTTGGCACCATTAAAACACGCTTGCGGATGGCAATAATTGAACTTAGGAAGAATTTTAATTGAGAGCCGAAGTGGACGACATAAAAACATTTATTGAATCAGGGATCTTGGAACTTTACGTTCTGGGGGACATCACTCCGGCAGAAAAACAGCAGGTTGAGGTGATGGTTCAAAAACATCCGGTTGTGGGGGCAGAATTAGAGGAGATGGAAAAGGCGCTGGAATCGTACGCATTAGCCAATGCAATGCAACCTTCAGAAAATCAACGCGGTAAAATATTAAACAGCCTGGTTACTAACTTAGCCGACGATAGTACTTTTAAATCTAAAAAAGAAGAAGCTACCGTTGTAGCTATGCCGGCACAACAAACTAACAATTTTTACAAATATGCTTTTGCCGCAAGCGTGGCCCTGTTAATAGCCAGCACTATTGCGTTATATAGTTTAAACACCCAACTGCAACAGAAAAAAGAGGAATTAGTAGCTATGAATACCCAAAACCAACGCTTTAGCAAAACTGTTGGTTACATGGATGAGCAATTAAGCATTTTTAGGGATACCAGCTATAAAGTATTAAGATTAAAAGGAACCAAAAACCTGCCTGCAGGCAATGTATTAGTTGCCTGGAGCCCTGCTAAAAAGAAAGTAATGCTTGACCTAAAATCGTTGGATATGCCGGTCAATGATAAAGAACATCAATACCAGTTATGGGCATTAGTTGGTGGCAAGCCGGTTGACCTGGGCGTATTTGATAAATTAGACAACGACACGCTGGATATGAAGCAGATGAAACCTATTGCCTTAGCCCAAGCTTTCGCCGTAACCCGCGAACCGAGAGGCGGCAGCGTTAACCCAACCATGAACGAAATGATGCTTATTGGGCAATTTTAACAAAATTTAACATTATACATTGTAACTAATCGATACCCACATACGTCTTATAGAAAACAAAGCAAGTATTAGTTCTTTATAAGATCAGTTAATAAGTTAATTAAAAAGAGGCCGTATAATACTTGCGGCCTCTTTTTTTATGCTAGTAATTTTGCCATTGTTATGGGTAATTGTTTGGCAAGCTGCCCCGGCAAAACTACGTTCATTCTATGTGATAGCGCTAATTCGTCGCCTGCTTTACCGTGTAGATATACGCCAATAATACAAGCCTCCTCGGATGTATATTTTTGAGCTAGCAACGAAGCGATAATCCCGGTCAGCACATCGCCCATGCCGCCTGTTGCCATTGCAGGGTTACTTGTAGAATTAAAGCAGACCTTTCCTCCGGGGGTAGCCACCAACGTATAATCATTTTTTAAAACGATATAAATATTATGCTTCTTAGCCATTTCAATACTACGTTGCAGCCTTTGCCACCAGTTTGCATGTTTACCAAACAGGCGGTCAAATTCTTTCATATGTGGCGTTAATATGCTGCCGGCCGGCACCTTTTTCCAAAGCGCGGGGTTTTCGGCTAATACGTTTAAAGCATCAGCATCAATAACCATTGGGCTTTTATAATTATCAAAAGCTTCTGTCAGCAAAGCTAATGTGGTTTTATCTTTACCTAAACCAGGCCCTATAGCTATGGCGGTAAATTTATCCCATTCAACCTTAGGTGGTTCATCGCCTTTTCTAACTATCGCCATAATTTCGGGCAGGTAAGAGTTTAAAGCCGTAAGCCCGCTTTCGGGGACACAAGCGGTAGTTAACCCGGCACCGGCATATACACTGCCGGCCGAACTTAACAGCGCGGCGCCCATCGTTTCGCGTTGGCCGGCTATGATCAAAGCATGTCCGTAAGTCCCTTTATTGCTGAAATGGCCGCGAGGTTTCACTAATTTTTTAATATCCTTATCCGTTACAAATTGATAAGGCGACTTCAATCCTTGTATAAATTGCTCATCCAAATTAATATTTACTACCTCCCAGCATTTAATATGCGGTGCAGATTCGGGCAGTAAAAAATTGATCTTTGGTTGCTGAAAGGTGATAACCAGGTCGGCCTTTATAGCGGTCGCGTCTTTTTCCATTTCGCCATCGGTAAAAAAGCCTGTCGGCACATCAACTGCCACTACTGTTTTGTTAGCTTCGTTTATAAATTCGGCTAATCTTTTATAGTCTCCCGCTAAAGGCTTATTTAAGCCACTGCCTAATAGTGCATCAATAATAATTTCACTTTTTTCGGCAGGGAATAAACCATCAGGTTTAAGCTCGCGGAAGTCTAAACCCATGTGTTTAATGCGCGCAAGATTAGCTTCAAAATCAGGCGAAGACTTTTCTGAGAACCGCGCTATCTTAATATCGATATTAAAGTATTTGTGGCCATACAGCATGCGGGCAATGGCCAAACCATCGCCGCCATTATTGCCTGTGCCGCAATAAACACTGATAGCTAAATTCTTATCCGGGAAATGATTGATGAACCAACCCACAAACGCCTTTGATGCACGCTCCATTAAGTTTACAGAACTTATAGGCTCGTTAGCAATAGTATGGGCATCCGCTTCGCGGATCTGTTGGGCAGTTAGTAAGGATAGCATAGGATATAAATTTAAACTTTATATCTTTTGTTTTAATAATAGTTTTTGAACAGGCCTCCCGGCAAAACCTCCATACCATAAATTCGCTATAAACTCTTAAATTGCACTAAACTATTCCCAACACAATGAAAGTACTTTTTACCCTTTTGCTGATCCCTGTTTGCTCGGTTACCTTCGCTCAAAAGCTGGAGACCCTTACTGTCGAAAAAATAATGCGCGATCCAAAATGGATGGGCGTGGCCCCATCGGCTATCCGCTGGAGCAATGACAGCAGGAACATTTATTTTAACTGGAACCCTACCGGCGCAGATCGTGATGAACTATATACCATAACGCCTACGAACACCAAGCCCGGGAAGGTCAGCATAGCCGATCAGCGTAATATTACACCTGAGCGGGCTACCTGGAATAAAAAGCATACTGCCATACTCTACGCCAAAAACGGTGACATCTATCTTACCGATATTAAAACTAATAAAACACAACAGCTAACCAACACGGTCGAAATTGAAGGCGGCGCAACGTTCAACGGCGACGAAAGCAAGGTGCTGTTTACGCGGGGCGATAACTTGTACTCGCTTAAATTAAACGGCGGCGAACTGGTGCAGCTAACCAACTTTACGCATGCCGCAGCAGGCGTTGCTCCTGCTGTTATAGTTGGCCCTCCGGCCGGAAGGCGTGGCGGTGGTGGACAAGGCGCTGCAGCCGGCGCACGTGTGCAATCAACCGGCAATGCGCAGGATAGGTGGTTAAGGGCACAACAACTGGAACTATTCGATATCATAAAAGTAAATGACAAAAACCGCAAGCTGGACTCGGCCGCCCGCAAGGATCTTGAGGTTAAACGGCTAAAAGACATAGCGGTAGGCGACCAGCAGGTTAACAGCGTGACACTAAGCCCCGATGGCCGTTTTATAACCTATACCTTAGTAAAGCCAGCTACCGATGTTAAGAGCGCAATTGTACCAAATTATGTAACCGCTTCTGGTTTTACAGAGGATATCCTTAACCGCACCAAAGTTGGTGTGGCGCAGGATAGCTATGAATCGTTCGTATTTGATACGCAGCGCGATACGGTTTATAAAATAAACACAAGTACCATTCCGGGTATCAAGGATATCCCCGCATATTTTAAAGATTACCCTAAAGAACTGGAGCGCCGCACAAAGCTTAACGAAGACAGGAAAGTGTTTATGCGATCAACCTATTGGAACGAGGATGGGAAGTATGCGGTGGTAGTAATAAGCGCTCAGGATAACAAGGACCGCTGGATAATGAAACTTGACCCAACAACCGGAGCTTTAGCTATACTGGACCGCGAGCATAACGATGCGTGGGTGGGCGGCGCAGGGTCGCGCAATTTTGGGTGGTTGGATAATACGCACTTTTATTATGAAAGCGAGGCCAGTGGCTATGCTCATATATATGTAGCCGATGTAACCGATGGCAGCAAAAAGCAACTTACCACCGGCAATTGGGAGGTACAAACCCTGCAATTATCAAACGACAAAAAGACGTTCTACATTACTGCCAATGTCGAGCATCCGGGTATAACGCACTTTTACCGCCTGCCGGTTACAGGTGGCGTGCCTGTTAAATTAACCTCAATGAAAGGCGGCAATGTGGTTGCCCTATCGCCTGATGAAAAATGGCTGGCTGTCAATTACTCGTATGCCAACAAACCGGGCGAACTGTACGTGCAAGCCAATAAAGCCGGCGCGGCACCGGTACAGGTTACTAACTCGACAACCGAAGAGTTTAAATCATACCCATGGAAGGACCCGCAACTGATCACCTTTAAAAACCGTTATGGCAGCGATGTTTACGCGCATTTATACCTGCCTGCAAAACCAGATCCGGCTAAGCCTGCAGTGGTGTTTGTGCATGGCGCGGGCTACCTGCAAAATGTAACCTATGGCTGGAGCAGCAGCTATTTCCGCGAGTATATGTTTAACAACATGCTGGCCGACAATGGGTATACCGTATTAGATGTTGATTACTCGGGCAGCGCAGGTTATGGCCGCGACTGGCGCACCGCTATCTATCGCCATATGGGTGGCAAGGACCTAACCGACCAGGTTGATGGTGTAAAAATGCTGGTTGAGAAATATGGTGTCAATCCTAAACATGTGGGTCTATATGGCGGCTCGTACGGTGGCTTTATAACCTTGATGGCCTTGTTTACCGAACCTGATGTATTTGCAGCCGGCGGCGCTATCCGGTCGGTAACCGACTGGGCGCATTATAACCATGGCTATACCGACAATATCCTGAATGAGCCATATAATGACGAGAAAGCGTATCGCCTAAGTTCGCCCATTTACTTTGCCGATGGCTTAAAAGGCAATTTGTTAATGCTGCATGGCATGATCGATCAGAATGTAAACTACCAGGATATCATCCGTCTTACTCAAAAACTGATAGAGCTGCACAAAGATAATTGGGAGCTGGCATCATACCCGGTAGAAGACCACGGGTTTGTACAGCCAAGCAGTTGGACAGATGAGTACAAGCGCATCTATAAGTTGTTTGAGCAAAATTTAAAGGCAAAGTGATCCATTTTAAAAAGCGGATCACCTGGATCACCATTTTTGACTAAATATCTGTAAATTAATAATTTAGGGTTTTGATCGGATCACTTTGGATCACTCTTATTCGTCAGGTTTTTTAAGTATATTTTTTAATTAATATATTGATAATCAAGCAACTGAAAAATGACCATTTTTTATCAATTTTTTAAGGGTGGATCACTAAAAGTGGATCACCCTGGATCACCCCGGGAATGGGCAAAATATGGCGTGCTTTTACTCGCGTTTTGTTTCGGTTGCAGGCCTACACCGTCTGCAACACTCGTGCATATCAGTCTTACAGACAGCAACAAATCCCTAAAAATAACCGGCATCGACCCGTTAATATTAAATGACATTAACCGCGATACCATTAAAAACTGGCAAAGCCTTTTCGCAATCTATCGCCTGCCGGCAGATACGGATGCAAAGGATTATCAGCCTATCCAACCCGGCCAATATCAGCTCAAAGACAGCGCTGTAGTGTTTACACCCGATACGGCTTTTGTAAAGCAACAAACCTATTTTATGCGCTATTATAATTATGCCGGCAATAAAAGTATCTGGGACTATATACGGGGTAAAACCACCAAAGGGCAATTACATTATACCGATTTGATTTTTAAGCAATAAAGGCTTTGAGGATTTCATAATATTCACTATATTTGCATCAAATTAAGACTGAGGGGGCCATTTGCCCCCTCTTTTAGTTTCCTCCCGATAGCCATCGGGACATTCCGGTAACGGAAAAATAGAGGCGGATATGAATATTGAAAAAAGGGTTGTTGAACTGGTTGAAGAGAAGATCGCTGAGATAGAGCGGCCCGACCTGTTTTTAGTTAGTGCTAAATTATTGCCTAACGGAAAACTGATGATACTGGTTGATGGTGATAACGGAATTGGAATAGCCGAGTGCGCGCAGATAAGCCGTTATGTAGGTTTTAAGCTGGAAGAAGAGGATGTGATAAAAACAGCCTATAACCTTGAGGTTTCATCGCCGGGGATTGATTTCCAGCTGAGCATGACAAGGCAGTACACCAAAAACATAGGGCGCGACCTGGCCATTAAAATGACGGATGGCAGCAAACGCGAAGGTACTTTAACGGCAATAACAGAAGACGCCGTTATGATTGACGAAACAATAAAAGAAAAAGGGAAAAAGGCTACAGTTATTGAAAGCGTTATCCCGATAGAGCAAATAACAGAAACAAAAGTTGTAATATCATTTAAGTAAGAACCATCATGGGCCGCTCAATAAAAATTAAGCCCATGATAGCTTCATTACCTTTATAAAAACAATTAATTTCAATGAAAAATGAGCAATATTAATTTAATTGATTCTTTCCAGGAATTCAAAGATTTCAAAAACATCGATCGTCCAACGATGATGAGCGTGCTGGAAGACGTTTTCAGAAGCATGATCCGTAAAAAATACGGAACTGACGAAAACTGTGACGTAATTGTAAACACCGACAATGGTGACTTGGAGATTTGGCGCACACGTGTGGTAATGGAAGATGGGTTTAGTGAGGATGATGACCTGGAGATTGAGTTAAAAGAAGCAAAAACGCTTGATCCGGACCTGGAAGTTGGCGATGATTATATCGAGCTGATTACTTTAGAGAGCTTTGGCCGCCGTGCAATTTTAGCCGCACGCCAGACACTGGTATCTAAAATTCTGGAATTAGAGAAAGACGAGATCTTCAAAAAATATAAAGACCGCGTTGGCGAGATTGTTACCGGTGAGGTTTACCAGGTTTGGAAAAAAGAAACTTTGGTTTTGGATGATGAAGGCAACGAGCTTTTATTACCGAAAACAGAGCAGATCCCGGCTGATTACTTTAAAAAAGGTGATAGCGTAAAAGCTATTGTTTACAAAGTAGATATGCTGAACAGCAACCCTAAGATCATTATATCACGTACCGCCCCTGAATTTTTACAGCGTTTATTTGAACTTGAAGTTCCGGAGATATTTGATGGTTTGATCACGATCAAGAAGATTGTACGCGAGCCGGGCGAAAGAGCCAAGGTAGCTGTAGAATCATACGATGACCGTATTGACCCGGTAGGTGCCTGCGTAGGTATGAAAGGATCACGTATCCACGGTATCGTACGCGAATTGAAGAATGAAAATATAGATGTTATAAACTATACCAACAATATCCAGTTATACATACAACGTGCTTTATCGCCGGCTAAGATCACCTCTATTAAGTTAGACGATGAGAAAAAAACAGCTGCAGTATACTTAAAGCCCGACCAGGTATCATTAGCTATTGGCCGTGGTGGCCATAACATTAAGCTGGCAGGTAAATTGACCGGTTACGAAATTGATGTTTACCGCGAGGCAGATGAGCACGATGAGGATGTGGATATTGAAGAATTTTCTGACGAAATTGAAAGCTGGATCCTTGACGAATTTAAGCGTATTGGTTTAGATACAGCAAAATCAGTTTTAGCATTAACCGTAGGCGAACTGGTTAAACGTACAGATTTAGAAGAGGAAACAGTAAAAGAAGTGCTATCAATATTGCAGGCAGAATTTGAATAAAAGGAATTAAGCAAAATTAAAATCGTATTTTTGCATAAATAAGCAGAGAAAGTTATAATAAATGTCAGAAGACAAATCAATAAAATTAATAAAAGCAGTAAAAGAGCTTAACATTGGTATGGGTACCATTGTTGATTTTTTAGCTACGAAAGGCTATAAGGTTGATAAACAACCTATGGCGAAGCTGGATAACGACATGTACAGTGCCTTGTTAAAGGAATTTGCTGTTGATAAAAGCATTAAGGAAGAAGCCAAGCAGATCAGTATCGGCAAGATACGTAAAGAAGAAGCTACGGCTATTCCTGACAGGCCGGCTGAGACCCGCCGTTCAAGGGATTTCGAGAACGAAGAGATCCTGATAAAGAACGCCGGTAACTTTACCGCGCCACCAACGCCAACGCCAGCTGCGGTTGAAACACCGAAGCCGGAACCAGCTCCTGCCCCGGCTCCAACACCTGCAAAGGTTGAGGAGAATAGCGGTGATTCGCTTCCGGGCGTGAAAATTGTAGGTAAAATAGACCTTAACAATTTAGGTGGCAAACCGGCTGAAAAGGCTAAAGAGGAAGCTCCGAAGCCAGAGCCAGTTGCCGAGGTTAAAAAAGAAGTTGTTCCTGAAGCGCCAAAAGCCGAAGAGGTAAAAGCACCCGAACCAGTTGCCGAAGTTAAAAAAGAAGTTGCTCCTGAAGCCCCAAAAGTCGAAGAAGTGAAAGCACCTGTAGTAGCCTCCCCTCCTGCCGTACCAACACCAGCTGCTGGTACAGGTGATGAAGAAGGTGGCGACCCGGATGTGATAAGAGCTAAAGCCGAGCGTTTAAGCGGCCCTAACATTATTGGTAAGATAACTTTACCTGTTACACCAAAACGTAACCCGGTAGCGTCATCATCAAACACCAACGCCGATCATAAACGCAAACGTAAACGTAAAGACGGACCAGGCCAGGGGCCGGGTGGTAATAATACACCTAACCAACAGCAAGGTACTAATCCTGCCGCTGGTGGTAACGCGCCGCAAGGTGGTGGTGGCGCCAATAACGCCAACCGCCCTGATTTCAGGAACCGTCCGAACAATACCGGTAGTGGTTACCAGGGCAATCGCCCTAATAATAACTTTAACCGTAATACACCGGCAAATACCGGCCCTAAAGAAGAACCATCTGAAAAGGATATACAAGATCAAATTAAGGCTACCCTTGCCCGTTTAAGCGGCGCTGGTAAGTCTGGTAAATTTGCTCAGCGTGCCAAGTTCCGTCGTCAAAAACGTGATGACGTTGCTGCTACTGCCGATGAACTGGCAATGGAGCAGGATGCACAATCAAAAGTATTAAAGGTTACAGAGTTTGTTACGGCTAATGAGTTAGCTATAATGATGGATGTATCTGTTACGCAGATCATCTCAACCTGCATGAGCCTTGGTATGTTCGTATCTATCAACCAGCGTTTGGATGCCGAAACACTAAGCATTGTTGCTGACGAGTTTGGTTACCAGGTTGAGTTTGTTAAACCACAGGATGAAGAGTTTATCCTTGATCAGCCGGATGCTCCGGAAGATCTGGTTCCCCGTGCACCGATAGTAACTATCATGGGGCACGTAGATCATGGTAAAACATCATTGCTTGATTTTATCCGCAAAACCAACGTAATAGGTGGTGAAGCAGGTGGTATAACCCAGCACATTGGTGCCTACGAAGTAACTTTACCTGATAACAAAGGAAAAATAACATTCCTGGATACACCGGGACACGAAGCGTTTACCGCTATGCGTGCCAGGGGTGCACAGGTAACAGATATTGTAATTATTGTTATTGCTGCTGACGATAGCGTGATGCCGCAAACCCGCGAGGCCATAAACCACGCGCAGGCTGCCGGTGCACCAATTATCTTCGCATTCAATAAGATTGACCGCCCGGGCGCTAACGCAGATAAGGTGCGTGAGCAACTATCAGCCATGAATATTTTGGTTGAAGAGTGGGGTGGTAAATATCAAACACAAGAGATCTCAGCAAAAACAGGCTTAAATATCGAACTGCTTTTAGAAAAAGTATTGTTAGAGGCCGAATTGTTGGAGCTGAAAGCTAACCCTAATAAACGTGCCGTAGGTACTGTTATTGAGGCTGCTTTAGATAAAGGCCGTGGTATTGTTACCACCATATTGGTACAAGCCGGCCGCTTAAAAGTAGGTGACCCGATATTAGCCGGTTGCTATAGCGGACGCGTAAAAGCGTTAACTAACGAACGTGGCCAAAGGGTTGAATCTGCAGGCCCGTCAACACCGGTACAGGTGTTGGGTATGCAGGGCGCGCCTACAGCGGGTGATAAATTTAACGTGTTAGAGACCGAGGTTGAAGCACGCGAAATTGCCAACAAACGCTTACAATTACAACGCGAGCAGGGCTTACGTACTCAAAAACACATCACCCTTGATGAGATCGGCCGTCGTTTAGCGGTTGGTAACTTTAAGGAGCTGAACATTATTGTTAAAGGTGACGTGGATGGTTCAATAGAAGCGTTATCCGATTCGTTATTGAAATTATCAACCGAGCAGATCCAGGTTAACGTGATATCAAAAGCAGTTGGTCAGATCTCAGAATCAGACGTATTGCTGGCATCAGCATCTGATGCGATCATCATTGGTTTCCAGGTACGCCCTTCAGGTGGTGCCCGTAAACTGGCCGAGGCCGAACAAATTGATATCCGCCTATACTCTATCATCTATGATGCGATCAACGAGATCAAGGCAGCGATGGAAGGTATGTTGGCGCCAACATTCGAAGAGAAAATTGTTGCTAACGTAGAGATCCGCGAAACATTCAAGATCAGCAAGGTAGGTACCATTGCAGGTTGTATGGTGTTAGATGGTAAAATTACCCGTAACAGCAAGATCCGTATTGTACGTGAAGGTGTTGTTATTTACACCGGCGAACTGGCTTCATTAAAACGTTTCAAAGACGATGTAAAAGAAGTATCGGCCAACTACGAGTGCGGATTGAACATCCAAAACTTTAATAACATTGAAGTAGGCGACATTGTTGAAGCTTACGAAAACGTAGAAGTTAAACGCAAGTTGGCTTAATATAAGACGCGAAATTTTTGCGTCTCTACATAAAAAAGGCTCGCTGAAATCAGCGAGCTTTTTTTATATTTGTCATTCTGAGCGTAGCGAAGAATCTGCAAACTTTGCAATCGCCGCATGGCAGACCCTTCGCTACGCTCAGGGTGACAATTATGTCCTTTACAACACAATCTCTTCTCCAATAGCCGGCAGCTTAATATTTATACCTGCTTTAATAAACTTAGCAACCGCTTCGTCTTCGTCAATTTCAATAACCGGGAAGGTATCGTAATGCACCCCGATAACGTTTTTGCAGTTAAAAAAATCGGTTGATTTGATGGCATCATCAACGCCCATAGTATAGTTGTCGCCGATAGGCAGGAACGCCCAGTCCAGGTTCTCATCCGCCAATAGTTTCATGTCATAGGTTAGGGCGGTATCGCCGGCGTAGTAGATTTTTTTACCTTCCGCGTACAACACAAACCCGGCAGGGTTACCACCAGCTGCGCCGTCAGGCATGGTGCTTGAGTGTACTGCATTAACCATTTTAACCCGGCCAAATTCAAAGTTAAACCCGCCGCCAATGTTCATACCATGCGCCTCGATGCCTTGTTTACCCAGCCAATTTGCTATCTCGGCAATGCAGATAACTTTTGCACCGCTGCTTTTTTGGATAGCAACCAGGTCGGCAACATGGTCGCCATGCCCGTGCGATACCAGGATATAATCAGGCTTTAAACTATGGATATCAATATCCTTAGCCGCAGGGTTAGGCGTAATAAAGGGATCGAACAAAAGCTTCTTGCCCCCGGTTTCAATCATGATGGTTGATTGCCCGTAATAGGTAGTTTTCATAACATTAAGTTTTATTTGTTAAACATCCCGCCCAGGCCACCAAACATATCTTTGGTAACAGCAGCCATTTCGCTTTGGCTAACGTTATCGGCCTGCTCCATGGCTTTGTTAATGGCTATTACCAGCAACTCTTCTATCTCTTCCTTATCGGCATCTTTAAAAAAATCAGCATCAATGTTTATAGATTGAATGACCTTGTTACCGGTAGCATTAACGCTTATTTTACCACCCTCGGCTGCGCCGGTTACAGTGATATTATCAAGCCTTTGTTTTACCTCGCCGGCCTTTGCCTGTACTTCAAATAGTTTATCGAACATGTTAACTCCTTTATCTTTTTATAGAACAGTATTTACAGCTTAGTGTTTATGCGCTTTGTGCTTTTTAACGGCGCTGTGTTTGGCTACCGGTTCTTTCTTCTGTTTTTTAACGGGCTGCCTTTTCTTTTCTACGGTAGGGGCCTGTGCTTGTTCATCCTCTTCCTCGCCGCTACGGCCGTAAGCCCCTGCGCGTATTACGGGCATTCCGGTCATTTTAAACAGATCATCAAGGTGCAGCAGGCTGCCGTTAGTCATATTATCCAGCAATATAATCACTACATCTTCCTTCATATCGCGCAGAAAGTTATGGCGAAAGCCATGCCACCAGCCGGTATGGTAAACCACTTTTTCGTTAGGCGCCTCAAACAAATGCCAGCCATAACCATACCCGAAATGACCATTTTTTAACGGCACACGATTGGTATAAGCTGAATCCTGCGTGACCTGTTTAATGAGCTTTCCGGCACGCAGCGCACGATCGTATAGGAAAAGATCGCCCACGGTACTATATATACCTTTATCGCCAACAGGCCCGTCCAGGTAGTTTTGCGCTACCGAGTACCGCCAACTGTTACGATCGTGCCCCAATACCTTGGTAGGTATTTTATCGTAAGTGGCCTTGGAATAAACATTGGTATGTTTCATGCCGGCCGGCAGAAAAACGTTCTGCATCATATAATCGGCATACGACATATGTGTAGCCTTCTCTATAATAGAGCCCAGCACCATAAAGTTGGAGTTGTTATAATGATAACCTTTGTCGGGCACGTTATAACGTGCAGGTTTGTACTGAGCCAGTAAGTCCATCATTTGCTGGTTGGTAACACCTTTCTTCTGGTCGCGGTGTTCTTTGCGGAAAACGTCATCGATAGCATATACATAATTGGGCAGGCCTGAACGGTGCGTAAGCAGCATGCGGATAGTTACGCCATGATATGGGAAATTGGGGAAAAACTGCTGCACGGAGTCGTTAAGGCGCAGCTTGCCCCGCTCTATTAATTGTAGAATGGCAGTCGACGTCATAGTTTTGCTGATGGACGCCAGTTCAAACTGAGAGTTGAGCGTCAGGCTATCCTGGTGTGGATAGTTAGCCCAGCCGAAAGCATTTTGGTAAATTATCTTTCCTTTTTTTGCCACCAGTACGTTACCGTTAAACCCCGCTGCTGTGTGCAGGTGCTGCATAAAAGCATCTATCTGTTTATCTGCATTTTTAGGGTTATAGGCCAACAAAGCTTTAATGTCCAGGGGTTTACTTTTTTCGGCCGGGCTAAAAACTGAGCCGCCGTTTTCGCCGGGGGTAGATGAGCATGATGCTAATACAAGCAGGGTAGTAGTAAAAGCAAACAAGCTTTGTTTCAATAATTTCATAAATAATATACTATCGCGGTAACCGACTGCGAAAATTGCAAAATATAACCCGCGTTGAAATTAAAGTTTTAAACATTTTTATTGTTTTAGTTGATAACGTTGCTAAATTTAAAATACATAAATCCTACTCTTAAAATTATGCAAACCTATCACAAGTCAATCTTAACATTGTTATTGCTTTTTTGTTCGGTAACAATATTTGCGCAAAACAATAAAGCCAATTTAGACACCTTAATGGTGCAGGGCACAAAACTGCATAATCAGGGTAAATATGCAGAGGCCATTGAAAAGTATGCAGAAGTGCTAAAAGCCGATCCTGAGAATGGATTTGCTAATTACGAAACCGCGTTTTCATTATATGCACAAAAAAAGCCGCAGGACGCCATACCTTATTTAGAAAAAGTGGTAAAAACCAACAACGAAAATTTAAATGTGGCTGCATTATGCCTTTTGGCAAGTATTTATGATGGCGACCATCAAACCCAAAAAGCTGTTGACAATTACGAAAAGGGCATAAAAATAAACCCGAACTACCCCCAGATATATTATAACCTTAGCCTTACTTATTTAAGAAACAACCAGTACGACCTGGCAGAAAAAAATATCATTGAAGCATTAAAGCGTAATCCTAATCATATCGGTAATCTATCTGTCTATGCCCTGTCTGCTTATCGGCAAAACAAAAAAGTTAATGCGCTAATGGCTTTTTGTAGCGTAATATCACTTGGAAGTACTACACCAACTGCGGCATCTGCATTTAACAATATCCAGAACATTTTAAATGGCAGCAGTATTAACCAGGACGGAAAAACGACCATTAATATATCGCCAAATGATGCCCAGGAAACATCTACATTAAACCTGGGATTATCCATGGTTACAATATCGGCTAAAACAAAGAATTTACAGGGTGCTGATCTGTTAACCGATGAATTGACCACACTGTTTAAATTAACCGGCGAACTGGCTGAAAAGAAAACTGAAAAGACTTTTTTCGATCTGTTTTTTGCAGACTATTATTATAAATTAGCGCAGACAGAATATATGCCGGCCTTTGCCCGCTTAATGGCTATTAACACCGACCGCGACGGCACAGCTAAGTGGGGTAAAGAAAACATGGCCCAGTTAACCGGTATGGCGCAGTGGTTGCACAATACACCAAGGAAATTTTAATTATATCAGTAAAATGCTATCCTACTCAAAAACACTTTTGATACTGCTGCTATTTTGTTGCTCGACAACCTTATTTGCTCAAGATCGCCAAACCGACGACCCTGCCACAAACTACAAAGCTGCATTAGCATTAGTTGACGCTGGTAAAGCCCCCGAAGGTATTCCTTATTTAGAGAAAGTTTTAAAAACGCAATCAACCTATACCAATGCGGCTTATAGTTTATTGGGCAGCATTTATGATAAAAATAACCAGCCCGATAAAGCTATCGCCATTTATAATGAGGGGTTAAAAGCCTACCCGAAGGATCAGAACCTATACTTTAATTTAGGCATAGCCGATTTCCGCGCCAAGCTATATGCCGATGCCGAGCTGGCCGCCATTGAAGCTATAAAGCTCGACCCCAAACATGCCAACAGCCAGCGCCTCTACGGACTGGTTACCTTCCACCAAAACAAAAGGTTGAATGCTTTGATGGCCTTTTGCAGTTTTTTATTGCTGGAGCCCAACGGCCAGCGTACTGAAGAAGCCGCCACCAACCTGCAAAGCATCCTTAAAGGCGGCGTATTAAAAGCTGATGGGCCGGGGAAACTTTCTGTGGCCCAGGCAGCAGAAAATGCTAAATCAAATGCTATTATAAGCGGCGCTATAGCATCCGCCCAGTCAAAAAATTTAGCCGGAACCGTATTAATGGAGTACCAGCTTAAAACCATATTTACCCAAGCCGGGCTGGCATCAACCAAAAAATCCGATAAAACTTTTTTTGATAAATTTTATGTCGATTACTTTTACAAACTCGCACAAAGTGGTAATGTGCCGGGCCTGGCTAAGCTAATTGCTGATAAAGCTGTTGATGCTAAGTTGATGGATTGGGTTAAGGGGGCAGAAAGAGTTTATTGATACTTTCTGTAAGGAATCTTTACCTACCCCGACTATAATGCTATTTAAAGCATTATAATGAACCACAATATCATAATAGTAAAAATAACTTCCGTCCAAACACTTGAGCGATGTGCCGCAATATATCCGTCGGCATACAATACCGAACCGTGGAACGACAACTGGACATACACAACCGCATTGGCCCTTTTAACCTGCTATTATAACACTCCTGAATTTAGGGGTTGGGTAGCTCTTCAGGATGGTAAAATAATCGGTTGTGCAATTGGTAATATAGAGCCTTATTATAGCGGTGATATCTTTATTTTAAAAGAGGTATTTGTTGCTGCTGAAGCCCAAAACCTGGGAGTTGGAAGAGACCTGCTGGCGACAATGAAAGAGAACCTGGAAACAATAAACATTAAAATGATCATTTTATCCACGCGTACACCAATTATTGATTTCTACAGCAAGTCGGGGTTTAAGGTAATGGATGATGTAAGCACAATGGTTTATGCTTATTAAACAGTTCCTTTTTTATTCCTTACCAATTCACCCGTTAATATGTCTTTTAGCTTACCCCGCTTAGCTTTTGATATCGGTATTTTGGTGTTATCTGTTAACAGCAGGCTCCCGCCATCTTCATTCAACCAGCTTTTAATGTATTGCATGTTTACCAGGTGAGATTGGTGCGTGCGCAGAAAATTATGTTCGGTTAATATGTCGGCATATTCTTTCAGCGTTTTAGAGGTTAGCAGTTGTTCGCCTTGCGTAAGCATAAAACGGGTGTAGGTATTATCGGCCTCACAGCGGATAATATCGTTTAGGTTTACATACCGGGTTTCGCCAAACATCGGTAGTGCTATGCGCGGACGGGTTTTGTTTTCGTCTTTTAAATAATCCAACAGATAGCCCAGGCGTTCGTTCTTTTGCTTTTGGGCGATAGCCTTTCTGGCTTTATCAATCGCAATAACCAACTCGTCAATGTCAACCGGTTTTAACAGGTAATCCAGCGCGGCAAACTTTACTGCCTGGATACCATACTGATCATAAGCAGTGACAAAAATTATCTCGAAATCAATCGCGTCTAACTGTTTCAACAATTCAAACCCCGATCTATCATGCAATTGGATATCCAAAAACAGCAATTGCGGCCGGTGTTGACGGATGGCTTTTACAGCCTCATCCACATCGCCAGCTACGGCGCAAACCGTTACATCCGCTGCATAAATTTTCATTAAATGCTGCAGGTTTTCCTGGTTTGATGTTTCATCGTCGACAATTAGCGCCTTCATTTTTAAAGCCAGCTTTTAAGGTTTATGGTAATGGTTGTCCCTTCGTTTCCTGTTTCTATCTGCAGCAAGATAGTTGATTTTTTGTAGATGCTATTCAGCAGGGCTATCCTTTCCTCGCACAGTTTTATACCCTTGCCGGTGCCGGCAGGTTTGTTAAATCCTTTACCGTTGTCATGAATAGTTAAAACTATATCTGTATCAATCTCGTCAATAACGATACTAACAAGCCCTTTATCTTTAAGAGATGACATACCGTGCTTAACCGCGTTCTCTGCAAAGGGTTGTATCAGCATTGCGGGTATTTCAATTTGCTTATCTACATTGTTAGCTACATTTATATTAAACTTAAAGCCAAAGCGGGTTTGTTCCATTTGCAAATAATCATCAAGCAAACTAATTTCTTGTTCAATGCTGATGAGGTCCTTGTGGCCTTCGTCAAGTACATTACGAGTTAGGCGGGCAAAGCGGGTTAGGTATTTATTGGCATCTTCAATTTCATTTTTATTGATAAGGTTTTGTATCCCCGCAAGGGCATTAAAAATAAAATGCGGGTTTAGCTGCGCACGTACGGATTGCAATTGCAACATTGCTATTTGTTTACTCTGCGCCTCGCGCGCCAACTTTTGCCTTTGCTTTCGGCGGTACATCATAAACATAAAGCCGCCGGTGGTTAGCAGTATAACAATAATAAATTCGACTGTTTTAAGAGAGAGGGTGATTGGTCCGGGTAAAACAGTAAAGTGCGCCCTTACCTCTGATCCGATAATTATCTGCTGTTTGTAACCAGCTGTTATCTCCGGCCTGATAATTATAGTATACTTCCCCGGTTTACTGAAAAGGACACCGCTAATGTACATCTCCGGATCGGGCGAGCTAAAATTACGCTCCCAATTATTTCCAATAGAAACAATGGAATCCTTCCCACCAGATTCTCTTTTAAGATAGACGTGATAAAGTTCGTTTTGCGATGTGTTTACGATATTTAAGTTGATACTTTCGGCATTTTTAACCGACAAGATGCCAAAGCCCTTATTCCAATCTGACGCATTCTTAGCGCGAAGTCCGGTGGGGTATTGTATGCACATACTGCTAATCTTTACCGGCGGTATATCATCACTGTTATAGACGTAAAACGATTTATTGCTCTTGTTATTTTTTTCTGCGATGATGAGCGTTATGGTCTTATGCTTGCAATCAAATTTCCCTAAAAATGCATATGATGTAAATTTATTTGACCTGAAAACCGAGGGCGTTGTCCAGGGCACAAGTTCCACGCTGTCATTAGTTACCACACGATATCGATATCGAGTGGCAGTAGCCCGCGTTATAGAAGTGGTTGCCAGTTCCACTGATTCAGTGTTATATAATTGAGCAGACAATACGTTTCCGTTATTTCTATAGCTGAAGAAATAATGTATTTTATCTATTAAATGTTGCTTAATCCATACATCAAATTTAAGATCCTGTTGTGCGTATGGCTCATTAAAAAAATGCACACTGCTATATTCCCATTTATCTGTACTATCTGCAGTCATGTTGTGCATAAAGCGTTCCATCTCGGCTTGCGTTGGGGCCTTATGCTGAGCTACTCCATTTTGATTAAACAGCAGAACAATTAAGCCTGCGATAGAAAGAAAATACTTTTTCATGTGTTTTTAAATTTAATCAAATCTGGGTTTAAAAGTATAGGGGCGCAAGTTACAAACAGTAAACGGGCTGGGTGTAACAGTATTTGGGCGGGTATAGTGATTAGTGGTTAGAGATTAGTGATTAAGGACAAGCCTAATCACCAATCTCTACCTCTCGTAACTTTTTAAACATTAACTTCCATCCCACCCATTTTACCCCTACCTTTGCGGCTGAAAATTATATTGCATTATAATGAGTTTCAGAACCGAACATGATACCATGGGCGAGGTACAGGTACCTGCCGACAAATACTGGGGCGCGCAAACCGAAAGATCGCGCAATAACTTTAAAATAGGCCCGGAAGCTTCTATGCCTAAAGAGATCATTGCCGCTTTTGCTTACCTTAAAAAAGCTGCCGCATTTACCAATACCGATCTGGGTGTTTTACCCGCCGATAAACGCAACCAGATAGCCGCCGTTTGCGACGAGATATTAGCCGGTGGTTTAGCCGCCGAGTTTCCATTAGTTATCTGGCAAACCGGATCGGGCACGCAATCAAACATGAATGTTAACGAGGTTATTGCTAACCGCGCGCACGTATTAGCGGGTAATAAACTGGGCGAGGGTAAAACCTTCATCCACCCAAATGATGATGTAAATAAATCGCAATCATCAAACGACACCTATCCTACCGCAATGCACATTGCCGCCTATAAAATGGTGATAGATGTAACCATACCGGGCATTGAAAAGCTACGTGATACCCTGCAGGCAAAAGTTGAAGCATTTAAAAGCGTGGTAAAAATTGGCCGTACACACTTAATGGATGCTACTCCGTTAACTTTAGGACAAGAATTTTCAGGTTACGTATCGCAGTTAAACCATGGTTTAAAAGCATTGCGCAATACGTTGGATCACCTGTCTGAGCTTGCTCTTGGCGGCACCGCGGTTGGTACCGGCATCAATACCCCAAAAGGTTATGATGTTAAGGTGGCGGAATACATTGCCAAATTTACCGGCCTGCCATTCATCACCGCCGAAAATAAATTCGAGGCGCTGGCTGCTCATGATGCTATTGTAGAAACACATGGCGCTTTGAAGCAGATAGCGGTTTCATTAATGAAGATTGCTAACGATATCCGTATGCTGGCCTCTGGCCCGCGTTCTGGTATCGGCGAAATTCATATTCCGGACAACGAGCCGGGTTCATCTATCATGCCGGGCAAGGTTAATCCTACCCAAAACGAGGCAGTGACCATGGTTGCCGCACAGGTAATGGGTAATGATGTTACTATCTCAATAGGTGGCTCAAACGGGCATTACGAGCTGAATGTATTTAAACCGGTTATGGCGGCCAACTTCCTCCAATCGGCACGTTTAATTGGCGATGCCTGTGTATCGTTTAACGACCATTGCGCCGTTGGTATCGAACCAAATTATGCCGGCATTAAAAAGCACCTGGAGAACTCGCTGATGTTGGTTACCGCATTGAACCCTCACATAGGTTATGAGGCTGCTGCCAAGATCGCTAAAACAGCTTTGAAAGAAGGCTCATCATTACGCGAAGCTGCCATAGGCCTGGGCTATTTAACCAACGAGCAGTTTGATGCATGGGTTCGTCCTGAAGATATGATAGGCAGTTTGAAATAGGCAAATGCAAAAACCTTTTTGCTTTCTGCTTTTAGCTTTCAGCTTATTCTCATCCGCGTGCTCCCTCAACCCCGGCGTGCAGGGCAAGGGCGAAAACTACCTGCAGGGCGAATGGCAGCAGGACAGCGTCCCAATGCAAAAGCAGCTGTTGAGTTATTCGCTATTTAAGTTTAAATTTAGCTGCGACTCGGTTTTTATGGAGATCAGTTCTTTTAGCAAGGTAAACTCGGGCGTGGATAGTTGTATGAATGCCGGGCACTGGAAAGAATATATCCGCGGCACGTACCGCCAAAGCCATGACACGCTGCGCATCCGGGGCAATTTTTGCAATGCCGATTATACGCTCAAAAAGCAGGAAGGCTGTTTCCGTTCCGGTCCGTACGAGGAGTATTTTAAGGTGAGTACGAAAGCTGATTCGCTGGTTCAATTTTTAAGTACGTCAAACGTTATACCTGTTAACTTACATTTAATTAAACGGATCAGTTGTGATCCAAAACCATTATAACATGAAATTCAACTTTTTTAAAAAGGCAGCTATCGCGATAGCAATTGTATACGCGCCGGTACAAACCATGGCCTGGGGTACCAACGGCCATCGCATCAGCGGCCAGATAGCCGAGGACCATTTAACCGCTAAGGCCCGCCTGGCTATAAAAGCTATTTTAGGTAACGAGTCGATAGCTATGGCCAGCAACTGGGCCGATTTTATAAAGTCGGACCCGGCCTACAGCTACCTGTACAACTGGCATTTTGTTGATTTTGAAAGACCGATGAGCCTGCCCGAAATGACCGAGTTTTTGGAGCACGATAACAGCGTGAATGCCTACACCAAGCTAAAGTTTTTGATAGACGAGCTGAAAAAGAAAACCACTACGAAAGCGAACAAACTGCTTTACCTGCGCATGCTGATCCACATTACCGAAGACATCCATCAGCCAATGCATACCGCGCACGAAAGTGATAAAGGCGGTAATGATTTTAAAGTAAACTGGTTTAGTAAGCCAACCAACCTGCACTCTATCTGGGATACCGAACTGATCAACTTCCAGGAGTTAAGTTATACTGAATATGTAAGTGCGATAGACCATGCCACCCCGGCACAAATTAAAACCTGGCAGGCAGCCCCTTTAGCCCAATGGATCAATGAGTCGAGTGTACTTGCCGAGCAATTTTATACCGAAATTAAACCCGGCGACACGCTTAACTACAAATACAACTTTACGCATTTAGACATCCTTAACCAGCAGCTGCTTAAAGGCGGTATCAGGTTAGCAGGATTGTTGAACCAAATATTTGGATAGGGAGCTGAAAGTAGAAAATCTAAAGCTAAAAGCTTTGGTCTTTCCGCTTTTTGCTTTAAGCTAAAAAAATGAAAATACTAATGGTTTGCCTGGGCAATATTTGCCGTTCGCCGTTGGCGGAGGGGATAATGCAGCACCTGGCCAATAAGCAAAACTTAAACTGGCACATCGATTCGGCCGGCACCGGCGACTGGCACATTGGCGAAGGCCCCGACCGCCGTTCAGTACGGGTTGCCCGTGATAACGGAATTGATATCAGCCGGCAGGTTTGCAGGCTTTTTCGCACCAGCGATTTTGACACGTTCGACCAGATCCTGGTGATGGATAGAAACAACCTCAGTAACATTTTAGCTATGGCTCGTAATGAGGATGACCGTAAAAAGGTATCGTTATTATTGATCGACCAGATCGTTCCAGACCCTTATCATGACGACAGGCAGTTTAAGCCGGTTTTTAGGTTGATCGAGGAAGGGTGCAGGGCGTTTATCGCTAAATACAAATAACTAATTGTCAAGGAGCGAAGCGAAGAATCTTGTAAGCGCGGTAAGTACGGCGTGTAAGATTCTTCGCTTCGTTCAGAATAACAAAAGTGGTATTACATCGCTGCCTTATCCAAATAAGCAGCCAGCGCGTTAATAGTTGCCGATACAGCGGCTATCTGCTGTTGCACTTCGCTCCAGTTACGTTGCTCTATCGCTTCGCGGATGCCCGGCATTGTTTTTACACCATAACCGGTATAAAAACCCGGCGCGTAAATGCTGTGCTTGTACCATGGGCGGCGCGGCAGGCCCGCCGGTGCTAATAATTGCTGCTCAGCTTTATAAATAGTTTCGTTTAGCGCTTTATGGTCGATGTTTGAGGCTGATGCGGTAGCCATTGCCGCTGCCAGTTTATCGGCGCTTGTTTTTAATGCAGCCAGCGAGGTGGTTAACGCGCCGAAATCTATCGCCGGAACTTCAGCCGTGGCTGTTGGTGTGGCCATTTTTTTAGTTGGATCAGCAGCCAGGTTAAAGGCGTTGCTTTTTACCAATTGGTTTTCCATAGCGGTAGACTCGCGCATGGTGTTAGCCATTTCCATCACCTCCTTGCCATAACCATTTAGCGTATTTGATAGGCTCCTGAAATCAAACGGCAATACATCGGCGTTAGCCATACGTAAAACCGTGTGGCCAACAGTTTTTGCCAGCACTGCTCCGTACACAAACCCCGGGTCCTTAAAACGAACATAATCAGCGTACGAATCGTATATAGAATGGTAATCACCACCACCGCCTTCGCCGCCAAAACCAATATCAAGCGTCGGCACCCCCAAATGTTGCAGGAACGATGAAAAGTCGGACCCAGAACCTAACGCGCCAATCGGGTCGGCTTTACGTTCCATAATATCTTTTTTGGCTTTTACGGATGCGGCATTCACCAGCTCAAAAGCACGTTTCCGTTCTTTGGCGGTCACATTTGTTTCAGGATCTATAACACTTTCTGAGATCTCGCCCATAAAGTTCTCCAAGGCATGCGAGCCACCGGCATGGTAGAACCCTCTTGAGATATCATCCGAGTTAATGTATACCACAGCCTTTTGCTGCAATTCTTTATCATGATCTTCAGCATATTCGGTCGAGCCTAACAGTCCCGGCTCCTCGCCGTCCCAGGCGCAGTATACGATGGTGCGTTTTGGCTTCCAGCCCGTTTTTAACAGATCGCCCAAAGCCTTAGCCTCATCCAATAACGCCGATTGCCCGCTCAGCGGATCATCAGCTCCGTTTACCCAGCCATCATGGTGATTGCCGCGCAGCACCCACTCATCAGGGTAGGTTGATCCTTTTATCGTGCCGATAACGTTATAGGCGGTAACCAGGTCCCAATTAAAGGCCAGCTTTAAATGTACGGTTGTTGCGCCGGGGCCGATATGATAAGTGAACGGCAAAGCGCCGCGCCATTCGGCCGGAGCAACCGGGCCACCTAAGGCAGCCAGCAAAGGTTTCGCATCTTTATAGCTTATCGGTAGTACCGGGATCTTTAATATCGTGGTAGCGTCTTTACGATCAAGGCGTTTTGCATTCTCAGTAGCGCCTACGCCCGGAGTTAGCGGGTCGCCGGGGTAGATCACCATATCCATAACCGAACCTCGTTGTACGCCGGTCTCGTTTTTATAAGCACCTTTAGGATAAACATCGCCGGCAAAGAAGCCATCGTCCTTCGGGTCTGAGTAGATGATACAGCCGATGGCGCCATGCTCATAAGCTACCTTTGGCTTAATGCCCCGCCATGATTTGCCGTATTTGGCAATTACTATTTTGCCTTTAACGTCAATGCCCATAGCAGCTAAGGTTTCATAATCATCAGGCAGGCCATAATTCACAAATACCAGCTGGCCCATTACATCACCATCGGCGCTCCAGGCGTTGTAGGTTGGCAGCTGCCCTGCCTGGCTTGATGTCGGGTCCTCGGCTAATGCTGCTTCTTTTAGTATGGCCGTGTATTTGGTTGGGCCGGTCATTTCAAGCAGCCTTACCTTAGGGGTTGGAAAAAGTACCTTATAGGGCTGCAAATGCGCGTCAAAGCCGTACGACTTCAATTTAGCCAGGATCTTTTCGGCGACAATTTTACCGCCCGGCGAGCCAATGTGGTGTGGATAGGCCGACAGATCTTTTAACGTTGCGCCAATACGTGGCGAGCTGATGGCCTGGTCGAACTGCTGCTCGGTTTGAAGCTGCGTTGCCGAGGATGCAGGGGTAAACCCCATTAATGTTTTTTGAGCGTAGGCGCCAAATGTGGTAGTAGCGATTAGGCTTAAAGCGAATAGTTTTTTCATTTCCTGTCAGGGTTTTTATATGGCTATTAAATTAGATATTTTTAGCCGTAAAGCCAAACAGGTGATAATTGGGAGTAACAAAAAAATCAAATCACCCGGTATGCTACTTTTGCTATGCCGCTCCCTTTTGAAGAGAAGTTGGGGTGAGAGCCTAAAAAACCCACCTTCACTCAAACAATAACAAACACCACCCTGTTAAACAGTTACACTAAAACGATAAAACTATGCAATGGAGAGGCGGTAATGAAAGTAATGATGTTGAAGAAGGCAGCAGCAGGGGCGGTGGCCGCGGGATGCTTTTTGGCGGAGGCGCGCTGGGCCTTATCGGCGTGGTGATCTATCTGTTTACCGGCATCAACCCATCGCAACTTTTTAACGGTGGCAGCGGTAATAATTCGCAACAGATCAATACCGTTCCGGGCGGTGGTACCGAGAGTGAGAACAAGAAATTTGCGCGTGTAATTTTCCAGGGCACCACCGTTGTTTGGGACAGTCTTTTCCGCACCATGGGGCAAACCTATACGCACCCGGTTTTGCATCTTTATACTGACGCTGTTGATGCTGAGGGCTGCGGCTATACCACATCGGCAACCGGTCCGTTTTATTGCCCGGCCGACCAGAAGGTATATCTTGATCTTTCGTTTTTTGATGAGCTGGAACAAAAGTTCAGTGCGCCGGGCGAGGCTGCCTGGGCGTATGTTATAGCGCACGAGGTAGGGCACCATATCCAAAACCTGTTAGGGGTATCGGCAAAGATGGACCAGGCGCGGCAAAGTATGAGCGAAACGGCTTACAACAAGCTATCGGTAAAGCTGGAACTGCAGGCTGATTTTTATGCCGGTGTGTGGGCTCATTACGAGAACCTGAGCCATCATAACAATATTGTAATTGAACGGGCCGATATCGACTCGGCGCTAAACGCCGCGCACCAGATTGGCGACGACCGTTTGCAGCAAAAATACCAGGGCCGCGTTAGTCCCGATAGTTTTACCCACGGCACCAGCGCGCAACGGATGTATTGGTTCAGGAAGGGTTACGATACCGGCGATATACGACAGGGCGATACCTTCGCCAATAACGAGCTTGACGATCAGTAATTTAACCAATAATTTAATACTTATTAATTATTGATAAATTTTAAGCGATTATAGCCTAAATGATACATTTTTTTTGGTGATTACAACAGGTTATAGCTATGTTTAGTATTCCCAATCCCTGATTGAATGAACAAGCTATTGTTTTTACCCCTGTTGCTAATCATTATTGGCATCAGCAAGCATACTAATGCCTCAACTTTCTCTGTTAAAACTGCTACCGATACTGTACGAAAAAAACTGGTGCACCCTAAAGAGGCTATGGCCGGCGCTGATGTAACCGCAATTTTAACCACCATGCGCGATAAACGTAACGACCAGGAAAAAGTAGTGGCGCTTAAAGAAGCGGTTAAAGACAAAGGCATTACTATTGACCAGTTAATAACCCTGCTGAACCAGTTTTTAACGGATGATTCGAAAATTGAATGTGCAGAATACGCTTTTGCCTACACCACCAATTATAAAGACTTTTTAAAGATAATGGATATCTTTTCGCAGGAAGATTATAAGCATAAGCTCGAAGATTTCTACAATAAAGCGCGCAAGTGGTAACAATTTCGGCACTATTAATGCTGTTATTGGGCTAAAAAGTTAATTTAGCTTCATGGTTATAAAGAGTCATCGCGTTAGCATTTATTTATTGTTGTTTATTGCCGTAGTGTATACTACCGCATGTTCACCAAAGGTTGTAAAGCCGGGCACTAAGTCTGCAGATGGTTCAAAGCCAATTGCAATTAAGCCACCGCGTTTTGCCATAGATAGTTTCTATACCGCCAAAACCGATTCGTTAGTAAACATTATTAAGCTGCAGCAGCCCGTTACGTTAATGGATAGCTCCGGTTTAATAGCCGCCCCGTCAGAATGGGTAAGCTCGGTTAATTTTGGCATACGTAAGGCTAACTATGTAATTATCCATTATACCGCCCAGGATTCGGTACAACAAACCATTCGCACTTTTGGCCTTTTGAGAACCCAGGTAAGCGCGCACTATGTAATTGGCAAAGACGGCAAAGTATACCATATGGTAAATGATTACCTGCGCTCAAACCATGCCGGCGTGGGCAAATGGGGCAGCCTTACGGATATGAACAGTATATCTTTAGGTATTGAGATAGACAATAACGGTTTTGACCCTTTTAATGATGTACAGATAAAAAGCCTGTTGCTATTACTGGCACAGCTTAAAAAAGCATATAATATACCACAAGCCAATTTTTTAGGCCACCAGGATTTTGCACCCAAACGCAAACCCGACCCGGGGCCGTTGTTCCCGTGGAAATTGTTGGCCGAAAAAGGTTTTGGTTACTGGAGCGATGACATACTGGTACCTGCCCCGCCAAATTTTGATTATAAAACCGCCCTGCGACTGATAGGCTATGACGTTGCCGATCTAAACTCGGCTATTATTGCATTTAAGCGTCATTTTGTACAAGATGCGTATACGGCTACGCCACAGTTAAGTGAGTTGGATTTGAATATCCTTTATAATGTTTATCAGAAGTATGCTCCGTAAGCCCCCAACCCCCTGAAGGGGGAACAATAACGAACGATTTGAGATATAATAAAAAAGGCGGAAGATATACTTCCGCCTTTTTATTTTAAGCATTTCAAAAAACTCCCCTTTAGGGGGTTGGGGGGCTAACTATTTCTTAACAGCCCAGCCGTCCTTCAGCGTCACCGTTCTGTTAAACACCAGTTTATCATCGGTTGATAATTTATCCAGCGTAAAATAGCCTTTACGGATAAACTGGTAACCTTTGCCGGTTACGGCATTGGCCAAATCTGGCTCGATATAAGCGTTTGGCAATATGGTTAAGCTATCCGGGTTAAGATATTCTTTAAAATCGCCTTCTTCGTTTGATGGGTCCTCTACTTTAAACAGGCGATCGTACATGCGTACTTCGGCAGTTTTGGCGTGTGGCACGCTCACCCAGTGAATAGTGCCCTTAACGTTAATACCGCTGGTATCATGGCCAGATTTTGACTCGGGGATATAGGTACAATAGATCTCGGTCACGTTGCCGTCTGCATCCTTTTTAAAGTCCTCACATTTAACAATGTAGGCGTTCTTTAAACGAACACTCAGGCCAACACCTAAACGAAAGAATTTTTTAGGCGGCTCTTCCATAAAATCTTCGCGCTCAATCCACAGTTCATTGCTGAAAGGAATATCGCGGCCACCATCGCCACCTTCAACCTCGGGGTTGTTCTCGCCGTGCATAGTTTCTGTTTGCTCTTCGGGATAATTGGTGATGATCATTTTTATCGGATCAAGCACTGCCATGCGGCGCCAGGCGGTCTTGTTCAGGTCCTCGCGGATACAAAATTCCAGCAGGCTAAAGTCGATCATGTTCTCGCGCTTGGCAACACCAATGCGCTCGCAAAACTCGCGAATAGACGCAGCGGTATAACCACGACGGCGTAAACCACTAATGGTTGACATCCGCGGATCATCCCAGCCTTCAACATGATTTTCGGCTACTAATTGCATCAGCTTACGTTTGCTCATTACCGTGTAGGTCATGTTAAGGCGCGCAAACTCGTATTGTTTTGACGGGAACAGGTTTAGTTCCTCGATAAACAGATCATACAACGGCCTGTGCGATACAAATTCCAACGTACAGATAGAATGTGTTATCTCCTCGATAGCGTCGCTCTGTCCATGCGCAAAATCGTACATAGGGTAAATGCACCAGGCATCGCCGGTACGGTGATGATGGGCATGTTTAATACGGTATATCAACGGATCGCGCAGCAACATATTTGGCGAAGCCAGGTCGATCTTGGCACGCAATACTTTATCGCCGTCCTGGTATTTGCCGGCCTTCATATCGGTAAACAACTGCAGGTTTTCTTCAACGCTGCGGCTGCGGTATTCGTTTGGTGTGCCCGGCTCGGTTGGCGTACCTTTTTGCGCGGCTATCTCATCGGCACTGCTATCATCAACATAAGCCAGCCCTTTTTTTATCAGGGTAACCGCAAATTGATATAGGTTATCAAAATAGTCAGACGCGTACAGCTCTTCGGCCCAATCAAAGCCCAGCCATTTAACATCTTCTTTTATGCTGTCAACATATTCGGTTTCTTCCTTGGTTGGGTTGGTATCGTCAAAACGCAGGTTGGTTTTGCCGTTGTATTTTTTTGCCAGCCCGAAATTTAAGCAGATAGACTTAGCGTGCCCTATGTGCAAATAACCATTGGGCTCGGGTGGGAAACGGGTTAATACCCGGCCACCGTACTTGCCTTCGGCTAAATCTTCCTCAACTATCTCTTCAATAAAATTTAATGATCTCTCTTCGCTCATAGTGAGGGCAAAAGTATGATTTTTAAGCGAAAGGATAAATAGCCTCCTCTAAATCTCCCCCTAAATGGGGAGACTTAAAAAATTATTATTATTATCATTAAAAGCCTTCCCTATTAGGGGAGGACTGGGTGGGGCTGACCAACGGATTAAAACCGTACGGGCGTTGTGCGGTTTCGATACAATTATATTTTTAAGTTACATGTAACTGCTTGATAATAATATACTTGAGTATTTGGCATTGTATTTTCAGATATTTAGAAAAACCCTTTAAACTTTACAATAAACCCTAACGGTATGATCAGGAGTTACTTAAAAATAGCCCTAAGAAATCTTCTTGGAAATAAAACCATCTCTTTTATTAATATAGGCGGGCTGGCTATGGGCATGGCAGTGGCGATACTTATTGGTTTATGGATCTGGGATGAGCTATCTTTCAACAAGTATCACCAAAATTACGACCGCATTGCGCAGGTAATGGAAAACAATACCCGCAATGGTACTATAAGTACCAGCAGCGCCATCCCGCTTCCGCTTGACGCCGAAATGCGTAAAACCTACGCAGGCGATTTTAAACATATCGTAATGCAGTCGTGGGCGGACAATCATGTAATTAGCATGGGGGATAAAAACATTACCTACCGTGGCACTTTTATAGGCGCCGAAGGCCCGGAAATGTTCACCGTTGATATGATCAGCGGTAATCGTGGCGCTTTGCATGATCCTTCCTCAATACTAATCAGTCAATCCGTAGCTAAAGCTTTGTTTGGCGATGCCGATCCTTTAAGCAAGGTTATTAAACTGGATGATAAAGCTGATTTTAAGGTCGCGGGTGTTTATGCTGATCTGCCTGATAATACCACCTTGCACGATGTCGCATTTATGGCTCCCTGGGACTTTTATGCTAATCAACCCACCTGGATAGGACGGGGTGCTGACGACTGGAGCGATAACTCATTATTTATGTATGTGCAGATAGCAGATAATGCCGACATGAGCAAGCTATCGGAAAAAATAAAAAATGTAAAGCTTAACAGGGTTGGGCCAGACCTTGCTAAAGCCAAACCAACCATGTTTTTGCAACCTATGAGCAAGTGGCACTTATTCTCGCAGTTTAAAAACGGCGTTAACACTGGCGGCGCTATACAATACGTGTGGTTATTTGGCTTGATAGGGATAGCCGTATTACTACTGGCTTGCATTAATTTTATGAACCTGAGCACCGCCCGCAACGAAAAACGTGCTAAAGAGGTTGGGCTGCGTAAAGCTATCGGCTCATTACGCGGGCAGCTGGTGATGCAGTTCTTCTTTGAGTCGCTATGCACCGTTATATTGTCGTTTATACTTTCTATTATTTTAGTGGCCCTGTTGCTGCCTTACTTTAACCAGTTATGCGGCAAGCAACTGTCAATTCTGTGGGATAGTTCCCTATTTTGGGCTGTAAGCATAGGGTTTACTTTATTCACCGGTTTAATTGCCGGCAGTTACCCTGCACTGTACTTGTCATCATTTAACCCGGTAAAAGTTTTAAAGGGTACGTTTAAAGCAGGGCCGCTGGCCGCTATCCCGCGTAAGGTTTTGGTGGTTACGCAATTTACTGTTTCGGTTGTTTTAATAATTGGTACCATTGTAATTTTTAAGCAGGTGCAGTTTGCACAGGACAGGCCGGTTGGTTATAGCCGTGATGGCCTGGTAGCCATTGAAACCACAAACGGCGATCTGCATAACCATTTTGATGCTTTCAGGCTTGACCTGTTAAAGTCGGGCGCGGTAGACGAGGTTGCCGAATCATCAAGCCCGGCTACGGCTATAAATAATTTTATGGGCGGTATTTCATGGAAAGGAAAAGACCCGGCAATGGCTGCCAAATTTGCCAACGTGCGTATTACCACCGAATTTGGAAAAACCATAGGATTTAAATTTGTTAGAGGCCGCGACTTTTCAAGGCAGCTGACTACCGATTCGTCTGCCGTGGTGATAAACGAAGCCGCAGTAAAATATATGGGGATCAAAAATCCGGTAGGCGAAACTATCCAGACCGAGAAAAAAGCGTTAACGGTTATCGGCGTAGCCAAAGATATGGTAATGAGCTCGCCGTATGAGCCTGCGCAGCCTACCATATTTTACCTGCAGCGACGCGGGTTTGATTATGTAGATATTAGGCTCAACCCAAAACTAAGTGCGCATGAGGCATTGGCCAAAGTAGAAGCTATTTGTAAGGTTTACTCACCATCGGTGCCATTTGCCTATAAGTTTGCTGATGATGAGTATGCCGCCAAATTTACTACCGAGCAACGCGTGGGCAGTTTGGCGAAATCATTTGCAGCGCTTGCTATTTTAATAAGCTGCCTTGGCCTGTTTGGCATGGCATCATTTATGGCCGAACAACGCCGTAAAGAAATTGGGGTCCGCAAGGTTTTAGGTGCTTCGATTATCAAGTTATTAGGCAATATGACGACGGATTTTATAGTACTTATTGCTATCGCATTATTAATAGCCTTCCCGCTAGCTTATTACTTTATGCATAACTGGCTGCAGGCATATACCTATCGCACCAGTTTATCCTGGTGGATATTTGCGGTGACCGCCGCGGGTACTGTAGTAATTACGCTGTTAACCGTAAGCTATCAAAGCATTAAAGCTGCGCTGGCAAACCCGGTAAAGAGTTTAAGGAGCGAATAGCCAGCCCCTCTAAATCTCCCACTGAAGGCGGAGACTTAAAATTATTATAAAAAGCCCTCCCCCTTTAGGGGAGGGTTGGGTGGGGCTTAAAACGCCTTTGCAAATTCCTTCGCGAAATCTTCCAGCTTGGTTTTGCCCAAAACCTCTTTGTTCTTAAAGTAATCTTCAAACATTTTACCGCTGCGTACAGAAGTCCCCATTTCGGTGTAGTTAGTGGCAATCTCTTCGGGTAGCCCCGCGCCTATTGCTCCGGCAATGTTATCTGCATCGGTAAATTCTATCCATGGCAATTCGGGTTTACCAATGGCGGTACCTAAGGCTTTGGCTACCTCGCCGGCAGTTTTTTCGTCGCTTGCAATGTAGCGTACACTTTTACCGGTAAAATCGCTTTGCAACTCCTCCGCTGCTACCAAAGCAATATCGTTGGGGTGTACCAATACCATATTTGTATCAGCGCCAAAATTGCTGCCAATAATATTGGCCTGTTTTATCATATCAACATTGGCATAAAAGTTTAGGTAGAAGAAACCCGGGCGCAGGTGTTTTACTGCAACTCCATCCAACTTATTATAAATTTCTTCGACACGGTGGATGCCGGTAACCGGCCCGGTACCATCCTCTAAATGCGCACCGATGCTGCTTAGATTTACCACTTTGGTTACCCCTGCTGCTGTGATAGCGTCGGCATAATTCTGGCCAATGCCTGCTATGTAGTTTTCCCATTGGGCGGCGCCAAAATTTGGCGGCACCATGGTGTAAACGGCGTCGGCCCCATTAAAGGCTTGGGTTAAAAATTGCACATCGGTTACCTGGCCAATGGCAGGGGTTGCTCCTAATGCTTGTATTTCGCGGGAACGATCTGCGTTACTACTGATAACGGTTACCTGGTGGCCCGCTTTTACTAAAATTTCGGTCAGTGGTTTGCTGATATTACCTAATGACCCTGTGAGTGTGATTTTCATGATCTTTTATGTTTTTTTATTTGACAGGACAAATGTATATTTGTACTTACTTTTTTACAAGTACTTACCCCAAAGTGTGTACAAATCATGACAGCGATAAAAGAGAGCTCGACCCAGAACATGAACAAGGGCATTGCCGAAATGCATTGCCCGGTTACCTACGTAATGAACCGCATAGGCGGCCATTGGAAACCAATTATTATGTACCAGCTTAAAGATGGCCCAAGGCGCTATAGCGAAATTAAACGCGCTATCCCTGCTGTTACCGAGAAGATGCTGATCCAACATTTGAAACAACTGGAGGCAGATAACCTCCTTATCCGCAAAGCGGAACCGGTTGTGCCGCCGTTTGTTACTTATAAGCTAAGCGCATCAGGCGAGGCGTTGATGCCGGTGATGACGGAGATGGTGAACTGGGCGATTAAGGACAGTAAGATATTGGCGAAGATGTTTGAGGAGGAAATAGTGGAGGCGATATAGGTGTTCCATTTTTGAAAAGCGGAACACCCGGAACACTATGGAACACCATAATAGTTAAAAAATTTAACCCACACGCTATCGTTCATTCAATTTACCCCTTAGGGCGATGGATTCTAATATTTCGGATCCGGTGGCGGCGTACGCGATCTGACAATAGCTACAATTATCAAAGCTGTTATAGGGGTTGACAAAACAGCCAACAATATTGTACCCCAGTAACCTAAAGCAGTGTCTTTGCCATATTGGCCTACTGCATTAATAAACAAAAGCCACAAAGCGATAAAACCCACCATCACCAGCGTGAACATCGTTCCTGAACCTACAATCTTGAAAGCTAATATCATGGCCATTGTTATTTCTTAAAGTTAGTAAACTTTAGTGTCCTTATCCCAAACCTCGGCATAGCAACGCTTACATTAGTTGAATTGGGGGCGCCTTTACGCATGGTTAGCTCCTGCACAACATCCCCATTTAAAGCAACGACTTCCGCTTTATCAGCAATAGCGTCAAGCGTTATTTTTTTAGGCTGATTATCGCCTTCGGCATTAAACAGGCGAACCAATAAATCTTTACCAACAACTGTAACTGACGAAACCTCTAAACCCGTACCTGCAACGCTTATTAAAGAGCGCGATTGTGCAGTTACATCATCGTCCATGAGTGTGGCTGTCAATTCTTCATTAAACTGTGTACTTTCGTTCCAGATGCCAGCCTTATCCCATTTACCGGCGTGCGGTATTAGCGCATATTTAATTTGGGTAGGATATTTCAAAGTATAGTTGCGGCCCCATAACCCAACACCCGAGTAAGCCACATCCAACCCCAGCGGAAAATCCTCGCCATGGGCATAGTTGGTTGTGTGATCGGTCAACACAGCCATACCATAATTGTTATTAGCGTCGGTAACATCAACCCAGTTTAGCACTACATTATTTTTTATGCTGTCCCAACGGGTGAAGAAAGTGTTTGCTAACTTGCTTTCGGTAACATCAAATGGCGCGTTTTTATAAACTTTTTGATTTTTAAGATTCAGCGGGAACAGCGCCAGCAATTTATCCCTGTCATCATAAAAAGCTTTTTTTAGCGACGTAGCTTCATATTTGCCGGTTTGGCCGTATGGATTGCCAATGCCGGGATTTCCCTTCCAATCTATGTTCAAAAATACATCAATACGTTTCTTGCCCTGGGTAAACACGTAGGTCTGCTCAAACGGATGATTAGCTATCATACCTGTAACCGCAATCTCTACTTCAGCCGGGCCACCATCAATGGTTACTTTGGCGGGTTGATCAGCGCTCGATTTAAAGCCGCCTTCTTTAAAAAAGTCACCCCGCAGCTCATTAAATCTGCGGACGTTGGCCTTATCAACAAACTCTTTATTACCTAATTTTTTTGCGATAAGGCTTTCAATTGTTCCGCCTTTAGCCGGATTAATAATTACGGTGTACAAATCCGTTTCTACTTTATATTTACCCTCGCTTTGCGTGGTAACAGAAACCCCGCTTTTAACAGTAGGTTTTTGCTTTTGTAAATGATAAGTTGCATAGCCTACAGAAGGGACATCAGCCTTAAATAAAAGTATCGAGATCCCTAATGGCAAAGTTACAAGCTGACTTAAAACTTCTTGGT
Source organism: Mucilaginibacter sp. UYCu711 (assembly GCF_050433825.1). Lineage (NCBI taxonomy): Bacteria > Pseudomonadati > Bacteroidota > Sphingobacteriia > Sphingobacteriales > Sphingobacteriaceae > Mucilaginibacter > Mucilaginibacter sp. UYCu711. The sequence goes on from NZ_JBNPWM010000008.1 coordinate 139,411, forward strand.
TTTTATCATTTAAAACACTTACATCATGACCCCAATTATTAGGAATAACCACTTTGGCAATTCCACTGTGCTGAACTCCCAGGGTGTTAAATACCCGGACATATTTTGAGTTAGGTGACGGATGCCCGTTTGACAATATTTCGGTTGAAGCCGATACTGCACTGTCCGCATTTTTATTGCTGATACCTGTCCAGCCAACAACCTTGTCTGCCCAGGTATTGCCCTGCCCCGTATTGTAAGGCACTATCCAGCAATCATGGTGTTGTGATAACAACAGGCGTGTCCATCCTTCGTCTAATGCTGCTTTTGGCCATGCAGCGCCTTTATAAACAGCGGCCATTGCCGCCAGCTTCTCGGCAACTACCAGTTTGTTTTCTGATACCCGCACCTGTTGTGCTATCCGCTGCAAAATTTGTGATCCCCAAACCAGGCTGGTCAGCACATCTTCCTGCGAAAACTTCCAGTCCTGTGTTGGAGTTTTAATGGAGTAGTTGTCTACATAATCCGTCCAGGTTTTATATTCAGTAGGTTGGTAGCCGCGTGTCCCTTCGCCAAGCAGCGGACCACCTTTCCAGCCTGCATCTTGCAACGTCATACCTACCGGATGTTGTATGCCTGCGGCAAAAGCAGCATTCATAAAACCTTTACCGTTATCGTGTCCTATAGTTTCCCAGGTCGAGCCGGGTTTAAGATCCTCAATAGCGTAACGAGGAATAGTTACCAGCTTTGTTCCGTCCGGGCCAACCCAGTATACCAACTCGCCGCCAAAGGCACGGCTATAGCCACCCCATAAAGTATTAGGGTTTTTAAGGGACGCGTATTTATAGCCAAATGATTTCAGGACCTGCGGCAGGGCGCTGGTAAAGCAAGGTTCCTCGGATGAGTAAGTGGTAAATACCGCCGTAGGAAAATGTTGCCTAACGGCTTCTATACCATAAGCAAACTGGCGGATAATACTTTCGCCGCTGATGTTGTACATATAGCTTTGTCCATTCGCCGGGCTTACATATTCAATGCGGCGCGTGGCTATACTTTGATCAGCAAACAGCGCTTGCAGCTCTTTATATCCCTGCTCATCTTTCGCCTTTGCCATGGCCCAGGTTTCGGGCTCTATCTCCAGGTTTATCTTCCAGTTAGGGTGTGCCTTTAATTGAGCAACAATAAAGCTGGTGTAATTAACCGGGTAATGTCCCCAAAAGCCGCCGTGGTAGCCATCAATAAAATATGCTTTTTGCTGCGCGATGGATGTGGCACTCATCAGCATAAAAAAACATAGGGCAGTAAATAGTTTACTGGTAATTGTGCGGCACATAAGTAGTTTAATTGGTAGCCTAAAATAATGATTTTTAGCAAACTTAAATTGTATATTAGTGTAGCCAATTACCTTACACTATGAAACCAATATTTTTCTTCATCGTCATTATATTTTTAAGCGCCTGTAACCCGGCGGCCAATAAAAGGCACACTTACATAGACAGCAATATCATGGTAAACGATACCTTGTTTTTAAGGCGCGATGTAAAAAACGATTCGGTGTTCCAGGTTATTTATGTAGACCCGGACAGGAACTCAAGCGTATAACTATCAGTATACTTTTGATCACCAGGATACTATTAATATAAAAGATTATTTTGACGCTTTGCATACACGGCATATTACCCTGCAAAAGTTCGATACCGATGGCCTTGCGTCAACGTGGCGGCCGGTTTACCAACATAAGTCGAAATACTATTTGTATGAGCCAACCGGGTCAATGGGTAAGGTTGCTGAGGTTTTAACAGATTCATTGATGATGTTATCTTCTGTAGAGGGATATACCTCTTTTGCGATAGGGGCATTACAAGAACATCCGACCGGATTTTCAACATTCATTTTACACACGTTATACAGGGTTTTGAAGGGATGCCAACCGGCATAAATATATATGTGTTGGATAAAACAAGTAAACTTTCGGTTTGGGAATACATATTACCTGGCAGCAACAGGTTTTGGTATCAATTGATGATACCAAAAGAAAGCGCAAGGCAATACCCTATTATTATAAACAGGGCAAATTACATGAGGCAGGAAGAATACCAGGGCTTTGATCACATCGACTTTAAAAAGATTATAGCCGGCCTAAAACAAAAATAGCGATGGGTTAAAACCCCTCGCTATTTACCGTGATTATTAGGGATAATATTTATTTAGAGTCTATTGTTATTTTTTGCTTGCCTTTACCGTCCATTTGTATCCTGCATGAATCAATGGTGCGGGCGCTTTTTTCAAGGTAATACCGGCCGCTAAAATTCTGCGGATCGGCGTGTTCGCCTTCAATACTGCCATCAACTTTTATCTGTATGGTTTCATCATAAATACTTTCTAATTTGTATTTAGATACCCGCTTGCCGCCCGAACCCGGAAGCGCTTCTTCGGTTGTCCATTTATCGCCAATGGCAATTTTATCGGCAGGGAAATTGATCTGGAAAAAGCCAACGTCAATCATCTGGAAATTTGCCGGGATAGTATGGCCGCTGGTAAACGTAAGCGGCTTTAATAGCTTGCCGTATTTATCAATGGTAAACTTATAAGTCGAATCAATAGTAGGCCTTATTTGCTCGTCGAATTTAATTTCTTCGGGGGTCATTTCTGCCTGCGGTTTGTCTGATGAATATTCGTCAGAGTTTGTTACCTTCTGGTTCTTTACCCGCACAAAATCAATTTTTCCTGATACCAGGTATGATGAATCGGGCATCACCGAATCTACCCGAAGGCTCATCCGGATAAACTCGCCTTTTTCAACACCGTCGTCGTTTGTCGAGGTTCGGTATTTAACGTCTATTCTTTGTTCCTTAGCTAATTTAAGGCTTAACGAAACGTTTTTACCACCGCACGAAGACTCCACAAGCGCGATAGCGCCTAAAATGTAAAAGTAACTTGCTTTCATAATTGGTTTGGTTTAAATTGGTTATATCTAAGATATAATTTTGATAACTGTTTATCAAATATTTATATATGTTATAGATTTTTGTAATTTGCTTAAGCTAAACCTGTAAACATGAACCGTTATTACATCATCTTCATTCTTGCAGTGCTTGCTGTAGGCGCTTGTAAATCGCCGCAAAAAAAAAGCCGCAAGAACTACGTCGACAGTAATGTTGTAATTAATGATACCTTATTTTTAAGGCGCGAGATTAGAGACAGTGTACTTTATCAAACCGTCTATGTTGATCCCAATAAAAACTCGCCGGCTTACCTGAGTGCGTTTATCTATAACAGCCTGGATAGCAGCGATATTAAACGTTACCTTACCGCTATTAATAAAAAAAGCCCCAAGCTTAAAAAGTTTAATACTTACGGACTTTCAACCAATTGGCGGCCGGTGTATCAATATAAATCAAAATATTATTTATACGACCCATCTGACGGTGGCGTTAAGGCGGTAAATGTTTTAACTGATTCGGTAATGATGTTTGACATTTTCGGGGATGGATATTTACCTATAGCGCTGCAGTCGGTTACCAAAGTGAGTGATCATATTTTTAATATTAAACTGTTGCATCAGTTGGATGAACAAGCATCGTTACCCAAAGAGCTTAACATCTACATCATCGACCATAAAACCAATATGACAGTGTGGGAGTTTAAAACCGATGGAGAACCCAAGTACCAGCTAATGGTGCCCAAAGAACACGTAAAAGAATTACCGATTGCGATTAACGCGCATTATGTCGGCATGCGCGAAGAATATGATTTTGAAAAAATAGATTTTAAGAAGTTGATTGCGGGAGTGGATCCCAAATAACTCCTTTTATAAAAGAATATAAATGGAAGCATACTTCCCCTCTCCATAACATTTTCCTTACAAACCCCCTTTAACCAATATCCGCTGTAAATAAGCGTTGATGGGTTACGGCGCAATTACTATATTTACCGCCCGTATAATCCATTAAAATTATGTTTAGCAATAAGCTCCTATTTAAAATATCCGCTATACTTCTATTCCTGGTCGCCGCGTTTTCATACGCCTTTATGTTGGACGACCCGAAAAAGCCCGACGAGAGCCGCTTTACCGCGGTAACGCTTACCCGCCCCGGCGAGCTGGACGAGCCTAACACCTTCGAAGTATTGAGCGATGGCCGCGTACTGATAAGCGAGCGTAAGGGCGCTATCAAACTATTTGACCCGTTGACCAAGCTGGTAAAGACTATTGCCACGCTGCCGGTTAACACCAAGTACACCAGTGCCACAGGCAAAGTTACCGAGGCCGAAGAAGGTTTGATGGGTTTAACTGTAGACCCCGACTTTAATAAAAATCATTTCATCTATACATTCTACGCTCCGCTTACCGAGAAAAAATGGAAGCTTACCCGCTGGAAATTTGAGAACGACGCTTTAGTTGCCGGCTCGGAAAAAGTATTGCTTGAGTTTGCTACCCAACGCGAGGTATGCTGCCATACCGGCGGCGGCATGACCTGGGACGCCAAGCACGACCTTTACCTTACTGTAGGTAACAATACAGCTTCGTTATTATCGGCGTCAACCGATGAGAACCCCGGCAAAGAAAGCCGCGATGATCAGCGTGGTACGGCAAACACCAACAGTTTATTAGGTAAGATACTACGCATCCACCCGGAAGCAAACGGCACTTACTCTATCCCGGCAGGTAATCTGTTCCCGAAAGGAACACCACAAACCCGCCCCGAAATTTATACCATGGGCCACCGTAACCCGTGGAGACCATCAATCGACAGCAAAACCGGTTGGTTATATTGGGGTGATATCGGCCCGGACGCTACCGATGATACAGAGCAAAGTCCGCGTGGTTATGATGAATTGAACCAGGCCCGCAAACCGGGTTTCTTCGGCTGGCCATACTTTGTGGGCCCTAATGCAGCGGTACCTGTATTTAACTATGTTGATGGCGAATTGGGCGAGAAAAAAGACCCTTTGAAGCCTATCAATAAATCGGTTAACAATACCGGGTTAAAAGAATTACCGCCGGTTGCACCAGCGTTTATTTATTACCCTTACGCGGTGTCGGCCGAGTTCCCGTTAGTGGGCAGCGGCAGCCGCAGCTCAGTTGGCGGCCCTATTTATCACCGTGCAGATCGCCCATTGGCCAAACGCCCCTGGCCCGCTTATTACGAAGGCAAATGGCTGGCAACAGACCTTGCCCGCGGCTGGATAATGGCCATAGGCATGAAAGCTAACGGCGATTACAAAGACATGGAGCAGGTAGTACCTGCTTACCACCCAATAGAGCCTATCGACATTAAATTTGGCCCTGATGGCGACCTTTACGTGTTGGAATATGGCAGTGTTTGGTTCGGCAAGAGCGATAACGCTAAACTGGTACGTATTGAGTACAATGCCGGCAACCGTAAACCAACCGTTATGGCTGCCACCAATGTACAGGGTGGTACCATCCCGCTTAAAATCACCCTATCATCTGCCGGCACCAGCGATGCTGACGGCGATGCTTTAAAATACAGCTGGAAAGTTACTACAACAGGTACCCCTGCTAAATTATACCCTACCGCCAACCCGGCCATCACCTTAACCAAAGCCGGCGTTTATATGGCTACGTTAACTGTTACCGATGCCAAAGGAGCAAGCAACAGCAAATCGGTTAAAATTATCGCGGGTAACGAGGCCCCGGCAGTTAATGTGGACCTGAGCGGTAACCGTTCGTTCTACTTTAATGACAAACCGCTGGGTTATAATGTTACTGTTACAGACAAAGAGGATGGCAGCCTGGTGGCAGGTACTATCCCGGCCGCACAGGTGTCCATGAGTGTTAACTATACGTCCGAAGGATTTGATTATGTGCAGGTGGCACAGGAGCAAAGCAGCGTTGATGCTTCAACCCAGTTTGCGGTTGCCAAAGCATTAATGGCCAGCTCTGATTGCAAAAACTGCCATAGCGTTAAAGACGTAAACATTGCCCCAAGCTTTACAGATATAGCCAATAAATATAAAGGTAACGATACCGAGATTGAGCGCCTGGCACATGCCATACATGGCGGTACCGGCGGCCGTTGGAACAAGCCTATCGCTATGCCGGCCCACCCCGCAATTTCGATAGCCGATGCACATACTATTGTAAATTACATTATGAATGTAAGCAACAATAACATTAACACCATGCCGGTAAAAGGTGCGTTTACGCCTAAAGCTGTTGCTGATGATAACAACAACGGCAGCTATATCATTCGTGCTGCCTATACAGACAAGGGTAATAAAAACATCCCAAAACAAACTTCAACTTCAACCATCATACTGCATAACCCTACTGTAATTGCCGCTACCGCGCCGATAATTAAGAACGCCTTCGTTAAAGTAAATAACCTTGACGGGTCGACCAACATTATAGGCCGTCAGAATGGTTACGTTGCATTTAAACAAATAGACCTTACAGGTATCAAACAGGTACAATTATCCGGCTACGCGACGGCATTAGAGAACAACCCGGGCGGCACCATTGAAGTACACATCGACAGCCCAACCGGCGCCCTGTTAGGCAAAGGCCAATTTGAGCAAACAGCAATTAAACCAAAAACACAAAACTGGGTAAAAACACCGCTTGCCGAAACTGTAGGCATGCATGACATTTACTTTGTGTTTAAAAACGATAAAGCCAAAGCGATAGACCCGTTGGTAATATTTAACTCGGTTAAGTTTGAGGAATAGGCCCCTCCCAAACCCTCCCCGGAAGGGAGGGCTGTAACAAAAAAGGTATTGCTATGCAATACCTTTTTTGTTTTATATATAAGTGACAACTTAAAGTCTCCCCTACCGGGGGAGATTTAGAGGGGGCTACTTCACCCTCTTCAACGTCCCGCTAAAATTCATGCCCTGGAAAACTATGGTAACCAGCATTTTATCGCCATCAATTTTTCCTTTAACTGCTGATACGGCAAAGCCGTTATAAGTAAATGGCTTAAACAGGATATCGTTACCTTTTATAACGCCGTCTTTTAGGGGGATATCGCCTATTTCGGTATTAACGATACCGTTTACTTTGCCGTTATCTTCCTTCATATTTACGGTAACATCATATAGCAGGGCAATTGTGCCTGCCCATTTTCCGCCCGCACCTTCGGCATAACATATAGCCGAAGCCATCAATACCACCATCACCGATAAAATAGCCCACTTCTTCATTTTTGTACTTTTTATAATAATAGACAATATTAACACATTGAAGTTTAATGTATTAATATTTTTATACAATCTAAATCAAAAAAGCGTAATTTTAATTCATTATGAGAACATCACAAAACCGCAGATCAGCAATAAAAAATATTATAGCCGGCACCGGGGCAGTAGCCGCCGCCGGCACATTGTCTGCTTTTAAATCGCCTGAAAAAAAACAAATGCCTTATCAATTAAAAGGAAACATTAACCACTCAGTGTGCCGCTGGTGTTTCGGCAATATAGACCTGGATACGCTTTGCGGTGCAGCCGCAGGAATGGGAATGAAAGCCATTGACCTGATAGGCCCCGACGAATGGGAAATTGCCAAAAAACATGGCCTGTTTTCGTCGATGTGTAATGGCCCGGGTGTGGCTATTACTAATGGATTTAACGACCTTAAAAGACACGACAGCCTGGTGGCCAGCTACAGCGACCTGATACCAAAAGTTGCATCAGCAGGCTACAAAAACCTGATATGCTTTAGCGGCAACCGCGAAGGCAAGGATGATGTTACCGGTATGGACAACTGCGTTATTGGTTTGAAAAGATTATTACCCCTTGCTGAACAACATGGTGTTATTCTTTGCATGGAACTATTAAACAGCAAGGTTAACCACCACGATTACCAATGCGACCGAACCGACTGGGGCGTTGCGCTTTGCAAAAAATTAGGTTCAGAGAATTTTAAACTGCTGTATGATATCTACCATATGCAGATAGATGAGGGCGATGTGATTGCTACCATCAAGAAAAACCACCAGTACCTGGCGCATTACCACGTTGCCGGTGTACCGGGCCGCCACGAACCGGATGATACACAGGAGTTATTCTACCCCGCCATCATCAAAGCCATTAAAGATACCGGCTTTAAAGGCTACGTAGCGCAAGAGTATCTGCCGATAGTAAAAGACCAGGACGCGCAAATAGCATCGTTAAAAGCGTCAATGACGATTTGCGATGTGTAAACGTTAAAACATAACCCACAAAAAAAGCCCTTCCGGATATCCGGAAGGGCTTTTAAATATCATACGGCTAAAATTATTTAGCAGCCGGTTGGCGTAATGTTATTTTAACAGGTGAGTTATTGAAAGTAGTGGTTAATACCAATTTGCCCTCAGCAATAGTACCTTTGTAAACTACAGGTTTACCATTAAAAGTAGTGGTGAATTGAATATTATCACCATCAACTTTACCTTCGGTAATTTTATTTTTGCCCATTTGAGCAGCCACAAACGGTGTATAACCAGCTTCGTCAGGGTTTTCTGATTTAGGATTATTATCAACCAAAGCAAACTCGCCGGTTAATGTTTTACCTTCTGTTTTAAGGGTAAGCGAAATGTTATAAGTTCCTTCAACAAGGCCTTTCCACACGCCATCAGCAGATGCTGCTAAGGCAATCGTAACTACTGTAAGTACTAAAACCAGTGATAATAATATCTTTTTCATTTTTTTAATTTAGTTTATTTTCTGTTTTTAAATCGATTACAAATTTATAAAATATAAACAAAACTTACTGTAACAGTTTCGTTTTAAAAGTCTAACGTTTGTACATCCCTGCTGGCCACCTGTTCGGCTTCTATCCTCACATCCTTTGGCGACACACCATTTTCGTCATAAATAACGATGGTGTTAGCGCCCGGTTTTAACCAGCATTCGGGAATATACATCCCGTTTATTTTTATTTTTTCGGGATATCGCCCCAAATTGTGCCCGTTAACCCATACTGAGCCGTAACTTAAGCTTGTAGTATTAACGCGCCATATAGCATAAGATTGTTTTGAGAGCGGAAGGTTTAACGTAGCGCGATATAAATAGGGCACCCTTGCCGTTTTAACAGGTGGACTTTTCCAGCCCGTTAACGGATGCGGATCGATTATACCGCCTTTCAGTCCCCAGCCTTTTAGGTGGATTACCGGCCCTTTGCCATTTGCCTTTTGCAAAGTTACCGGCCCCGACAGGCCTTTAACATCAAGCGTATCTATCCGGCCTATCTTAAATATTAATTTATTACGCCCATTGTGCGCCGTATATAATACAAGCGCATTGATTCCCTTTTTTAAATAAAGCGGCTGATCTTTATTAAATACTTCACCTGTATCAATTCGTTTTTCATTTAAAAATAATGCCGCTCTGTCGCTTACGTTAGTGAAATGTACTATGTAGCTCCCCGTTTCCTTAACCTGGAAAGCATGGCTATACCAGGCATAGGCAGATACATCACCATCTGCACCCATTTGTTGAGGGTCATCGGTTACCAGCGATTCGATATAATTAACCCTGGGATGCAATGGCCATGCCGCTTCTTTTGCCTGCCACGGGCCCGGATTAACCTCAACCATACGCTTTATCATTTTAACCGGCGCGGCTGGTTGCATAACTGATCCTACCGGTTTAAATATCCACGTAGGGTAAGTATTATGGGTAAACCATGGCTCCTCGGTAACCAGGCTTAATTTATTGTCTTTGCTGATCAGATCAGCAGCATAATCAGGGCCAATTATAATATGGTTTTGCCCGTTTGCTTCTGCAAACCAGGTGCGGGTTGCCAGTTCATCGTTCACTACAATGATTTTAACATCCGCAAAACTATAAGCCACAGCCGATGATGTTATATCAGTATGAAAATTCAACAAGCCATCAACCAGCTTAAAATTAGCCGGCGCCGCTTTTGCATCGCCTTTAATATTAAAATATAGCTGCGCTGTTGTCCCGGCTACTCCATATACCACTAAAGTTGTTGTTTTTCCTTGCGGGATAATGCTATATATTTTTGTCGGTGCCCAAACCAATTTAACCTGTGGCGTTAACTGGTAGTCCTGCACCAACGGCATGATCTCGCCAGCAGCCAGTTTAATTTCTGTCGATGTCCTTACCGGCACATTTGCAGGTAATGTAAATTTAAACTTGTGCGCTATGCTATCCGCATTATCCAAAAATGAAATACTGCCCGTCGGGCTTTTGCGTACCGTCACTCTTATGTTAGTGTCGGATACTAAGGGTTTATTGTTTTGCTCATCCAGGCTATTCTCTAACACACTTTGAAAACTCTGCGCAAACCAATTGGCCCTTTTAAAAGCGTAATATATTGGCCGCAGATCGCCGGCCTGGCCAACGGCTGCGCCATAGTCGTACGATGCCGCGTTATCTTTATCATTAAAATATTCAAAGTTACTGCCGCCATGAGCCATATAAACATTGTAACCATTGGCCCCATGGGCCAGCATTTTCCAGGTGCGGCGGTCGTACAACGTCGAGTCCAGTTCCTGCGGGCCGTAATTTAAAAACCATACGCCCCAATACTCCGGGCAAAACCAAGGATTGGGCCGTGCCGGATCATCTAAGCTGGTAAAATCACCGGATGGGTCATTGCCCGAATGTAATCCACTAAAATAATAAGGTACCTGCAAACCCAGCCCTACCGTTTTATTCTGTAACTGCTTAAAGTAATTGTTAGGAATAATAGTTCCCCATCCTGCCCGATGCTCGTTCTCTAACTGCACCATAATTACGGCGCCACCATGATTTATTTGATTTTTGGTGACGATGGGGATTAGCTTGTCAAAAAAATGATCGACGGCAGACAGGAATTGCGGATTATCTTCTCGCACGCGCAAGCCCGGCTTAAACTTTAGCCATATAGGATAGCCTCCCATGCTCCACTCGCCGCATACATAAGGACCCACACGCACAATAGCGTACATGCCCATACTTTTTATCAGCTGCAAATAAGCATTAAGGTCATGATCGCCGGCGAAGTTGAATTTACCCTCGTTAGGTTCGTGGAAGTTCCAGAAAGTATACATTTCAATGGTGTTGAAACCGGCGCGTTTTAAGCGTAACAAACGGTCGCGCCATAAGCCGCGTGGCACCCGGGCATATTCCATACTGGCCGAGGTAATAAAAGTGCGCTTACCATTAATTAAGAAACCACGGGCGTCATAATTTATAAAAGGTTTTGCAGCAATGGCCGATGGAAATATATGGTCGTTACGTGTTGGTGTACCTGTGCCGGGTTGGGCACTGGCAAACGTCACAGTTATCAATAGAAAAATACAGAACAGAAAAGCGCCTTTAAATGTCATGCTGCAAATCTAAACATCTCAAAAACAAAAAAGGAGGCACCTGTAAACAAGTGCCTCCTTTAATATTTATAGCGGTGTTAATTATATACCGCTAAGTTTCCAACCGTCTCTGTAATCGCGTTTAACAAACTGGTTAACCTCATCAACGTTGGTTACCTTAAGATTAGCCGCGTCGTAGTTAAGGTTAACGTAACGTGCAGGGAATTGCTGACCGCCACGACGTCTTCCGCCGGTTGCAGCAGCGTCAGTAGTTACTTCAGCAGCTTTCGGTACGTTAACACCCCTGATAGCTAAGTTACACATCAACATTGCTTCGGTTAATAAACCTGCTTCCTCAAACGGAGAGCTGGTTTGCATGTTGCCGTAGCCTGCCAAACAAGCTTCAACCCATTGTGCATAGTGCCCTTCGGTACTGTTTTTAACACGGGCAAGTTTTTGAGGTACGTTAATGTCGTCCATTCTTGAAACAGGTAATAAACGAGCTCTAAGTGCATAGCAGCCGGCAGTCATTTTACCTTTTGTACCAATAAATAACATACCACCATCGCCTTGGCCCCATGGTTCAGACGGATCTAACTCAACCGGGCGTGGAGGAATGATACCACCATCCATCCAGTGTACACGTACAGGTCCGCTGGTTTTAGGTGTTTTAGGGAAAGTCATAACAGTATAGTTAGAAGCAGGTCCGGTCTCTAACGAGCCGCCGCCGGCTATACTGGTTTGTACCGATGATACATACTGTAAGCCTAATACTTTCATTGGGCCGTGCAGAATGTGTGCACCCATATCACCTAATACGCCGGTTCCGTAATCCCACCAGCCTCTCCAGTTAAATGGCAATACTTTTACGCCACCTGGCTGGTCTGTACCTATAGGGAATGGTCTTTCTTTAGCCGGCCCTTGCCATAAGTCCCAGTTTAAGGTACTTGGCGGAGTAGTTGATTGTGTAGGCCATTTTAAACCTTGCGGGGTGTTAGCCTGCCAGTTACCTTGAGGCCATACCGGGCGATTAGTCCAGCAATATACTTCTGTAACATCACCAATTAATCCGGCATCATACCATTCTATCATGCTCCTAAGGTCATCAGTTGATGAGCCCTGGTTGCCCATTTGGCTAACTACTTTGTATTTTTTTGCCATGGCCGCCATTGTACGTGCTTCGTACACGTCATGCGCCATAGGTTTTTGCACATAAACGTGTTTTTTCATTGCCATTGCGGCCGTAGCAATTACTGCGTGGGTATTATCGGGCGTAGCGCAATGTACAGCATCAAAGTTTTTATGTTCTTTATCAAACATTTCTCTGAAATCCACATAGCGTTTGGCGTCAGGGTATCTTGCAAACATACCTGCTGCATAATCCGCGTCAACATCGCACAAGAACGCTGGTTTAGCTTTACCGCTTTTAACAAAAGCTGCATTATCGCTTTGGCCTTTACCACCCAAACCCACACTGGCATAATACAGCGTATCGCTTGGCGCCCTGTAGCCCTTGCCTAATACAAAGCGCGGCACTATTGTAAAGCCTGCAGCTGCGAGAGCACTTGTTTTCACAAAATCTTTGCGTGAAATGGTGCTTCCCTTTTCTTCATTCTCTTTCATTTTATTAGTTTTAATAGTTGGTTTTATGATGATATAATATTAAAAATTCGGAATAAAAACCGCTCTAAATATTGATTGGACCGGCTTGCATAGTGCTTATAATTGGTTACAACCTGCCTGCTGCTATACATAGCGGCTTAGCAAAGGTTGAAATTAGAAAATTAAAAATTAATAACTAAAAAAAACACTGCTAAAAATCGTAACATTTTTAATATACAGTTAAACAAGTATACGGCTGCACTATTAAGAACAGGTTATTTTGACGTTAAAAAGGAGAGTAAGTCTACAGTTTCTGTCGATTATATTATTATATACCTTATATTCTGACCAAAAGATTGTTATATATTACAAAATACATATTACTTTTGCCGTCCATATACAATCATGAGCGAAACATCTTCACAACTAAAAGTTCTTTCCATTGATATAGGCGGCTCGCATATAAAGGCCACGGTGTTAGATAGTAAGGGCGCACTATTAATGGAGTATAGCAAAGTGGAGACCCCACAGCCGGCTAACCCTGATAATGTAGTTAAAGCCATTAAAAAATTAGCTAAGCTCTTTTCAGGCTATAATAAGATCTCTGTTGGATTTCCCGGCTACGTGCGCGATAGCATTGTAAAAACCGCACCCAACCTGGATAACGAAGCCTGGAAAAATTTTAATTTGGGCAAAAAACTCGAAGAAGAATTAGGGTACCCGGCACGCGTTGTAAATGATGCGGATATGCAGGGCCTTGGTGTGGTAAGCGGTAAAGGGCTTGAGCTGGTGCTTACGCTGGGGACAGGTTTTGGTACTGCGGTATTATTAGATGGCAAGCTATTACCTCACCTGGAGATAGGTCAAAGTCCCATCACCCGGCATAATACTTATGATGCCTACATAGGCGATAAAGCTTTTGATGCGGAAGGCAAAAAGAAGTGGAATGAGCGGATGGAAAAGGTTTTAAAAGTTTTAAAAACCCTGTTTAACTACGACTACTTATATATAGGTGGCGGCAACGCCCGCGAGCTTACTTTTAAGCTGGATAAAAATGTAAAATTAGTAACCAACCAGGACGGAATAAAAGGTGGCGCAAGGCTATGGGCGGATGAAAAAACGCCTACACCGGTAGTGCCATCATCAACAATTAAGTAAATTACGAAACATCATACAAAAAAAGAGGAAATGGATTCAAAAAGTAAAAACATCGAGGAATTAGCAATTGACACAGTAAGGATATTGTCGGCAGATGCCGTACAAAAAGCTAACTCGGGCCACCCGGGTACCGCTATGGCGCTTGCGCCTGTGGGCCACGTACTTTGGAAGGAATTTATCAATTTTAATCCTAAAAACCCTGATTGGGCAAACCGCGACAGGTTCATCCTGTCTGCAGGCCACGCTTGTATTTTACAATACAGCTTTTTGCACCTGTTAGGTTATGATCTTTCTTTAGACGATATCAAGAATTTTCGTCAATTACACAGCAAAACGGCAGGCCACCCAGAGTATGGCTTGTGCCCGGGAGTTGACGTTACTACCGGCCCGTTAGGTCAGGGTTTTGCAAATGGCGTTGGTTTCGCTATCGCTCAAAAACACTTAGCCGGTTATTATAACAAACCAGGTTTCGACCTTTTCAACTACCACATTTACGCTATTTGCAGCGATGGTGATATGATGGAAGGTGTAACTTCTGAAGCAGCATCATTAGCAGGGCACTTAGAGTTGGGTAACCTTATTTATTTATATGATGACAACAAGATCTCTATTGAAGGCAGCACTGATATTGCTTTCAATGAAGATGTTGACGCACGTTTCCGCTCATATGGCTGGCATGTACAGTCGGTTGACGATGCTAACGACATCAATGCGATACAACAATGTTTAGTTAACGCTAAAGCTGAGACTCAGAAACCATCATTGATCCGCGTACGCTCGTTAATTGCTTACGGCAGCCCTAATAAATCAGGCACCGCAGGTTCGCACGGTTCGCCGCTTGGTGCTGACGAGATCAAACTGGTTAAAAAATTCTTTGGCTTTGACGAGGATAAATCATTTAACATACCTGCCGAAGTTGAAAAATACTACCATGAAATTGGCGCCCGTGGTATCGACACCGAGAAAAAATGGAACGACCTGTTCGCAAAATACAAAGCTGAATTCCCTGAACTGGCTGCCCAATACGTAGCAACTGCTAAAGACGAATTGCCAAAAGGCTGGTTAGATAAATTACCGGTATTTAAAGGATCGGACCCTAAAATGGCTACCCGCCAGGCATCAGGCAAAGTATTAAACGCTATTGCAGATAGTTTCCCTCACCTTATTGGTGGCGCGGCAGATTTGGCTCCATCAACAGAGACAACCTTAAAAAAATCAGACTCATTTACGTCAGAGAACCGTAACGGACGTAACTTCCACTTCGGTATCCGCGAGCATGCAATGGGTTCGGCTTTAAACGGTATGGCTTTAACAAAAGGTGTTAAACCTTTTGGTGCAACGTTCCTAATGTTCTCAGAATATATGCGCCCGCCAATCCGCTTAGCGGCTATCATGAAAATAAGCCCGATATTTGTTTATACTCACGATAGTATTGGCTTAGGCGAGGATGGTACAACCCACCAGCCTATCGAGCAATTGATCTCTTTACGTTCTATTCCTAATATCACAGTTATCCGCCCGGCTGATGCAAACGAAACTGCACATGCATGGCGCGTAGCTATCGAGAAAAAAGGCGGCCCTACTGTATTGGTGTTTACCCGCCAGGGCTTACCTATCCTTGATCAGGATACTTTAGGCAGCGCAAGCCAGTTAGAAAAAGGTGCTTACATTCTGTCTGACTCTAAAGGCACTCCTGATGTTATCTTAATGGCTACAGGTTCTGAAGTTGCTTTGATCATGGATGCTAAAGCTAAATTAGAAGCAGATGGCGTTGCTGTACGTGTGGTAAGTATGCCATCATGGGAGTTGTTTGAGAAACAAGAAGCTGCTTATAAAGAGAAAGTATTCCCTAAAGCTGTTAAAAAACGGTTGGCTGTTGAAATGGCATCGCCGCTTGGCTGGCATAAATATGTTACCGACGAAGGCGACATATTGGCTATGGAAACATTTGGCGAATCGGCTCCTGCTGAAGATTTGTATAAATTCTTCGGCTTTACGGTTGATAATGTAGTTAAGAAAGCGAAAGCTTTGTTGAAGTAATGAGTTTTGAGTGGTGAGTTTTGAGTGTAACGCTCTAACTCATCACTCAAAACCCAAAACCCATCACTCAAACAATGAACTGGCAAAGCGATATCATCAAAAACTTAAGCTGGGCGGGTACTATAACCAATAGAGCCGGCAAGCAAAAGGTGGCCGACCAGATAGTTAGCAAAATAAAAGACGGCGATGTAATTGGCGTTGGGTCTGGTTCGACAGTTTACATCACACTGTTTACCATTGCCGAGCGTATTAAAGCTGAAAAGCTTAATATACTGGCCATACCAACTTCCATCGAAATTTCAATGGCTTGCAGTAAGCTGGGGATACCCTTAACAAGTTTGTATGAGCATAAACCCAATTGGTGCTTTGATGGCGCCGATGAGGTTGACCCTCACAAAAGCCTGATAAAAGGCCGTGGCGGCGCGTTATTTAAAGAGAAGCTATTAATTAGCAGCAGCCCTTTAAACTATATTATTGTTGACGACACGAAGCTGGTTGATAAATTAGGGAGCAAATTCCCGGTACCTGTCGAGGTTTTCCCTACGGCACTACTACATGTAGAGGATGCGTTAAAGGCCTTAGGCGCTACAGAAATTGCACTGAGACTGGCGGGCGGTAAAGATGGACCGGTTATCACCGAAAACGGCAACCTGCTGCTTGATGTTAAGTTTCATGAAATAGACAAGGATATGGAGCGCAAGATAAAAGCCATAACCGGCGTAATTGAAAGCGGCCTGTTTATTAATTATAATATAGAAGTTTTAGTAGCGGCAAACGAAGGTTAATAGTAATATTGCATGACAATTAAGCCAATAGGTGGTACACTTATTGACGCCTAAAAGGCAACTGACACACGTAAAAAATAGAAATTGATATTAAAATAAATAATAATGGAAACTAATAAAGTAAAACAAATACACAGCTTTGGTCAAAGCATCTGGCTTGATTTTATTGATCGTGCATTTATTGGCAATGGTAAATTGAAAGCTTTAATTGATGATGACGGTATCAGGGGGGTAACCTCAAACCCGGCAATTTTTGAGAAAGCTATTAGCAGCAGCGATATGTATGATGCTGATATTGCTTCTTTATCAAAAGGCGACAAAACCAACGAGGAGATCTTCTTTGGCCTTGCTATAAAAGATATCCAGGATGCTTGTGATTTGTTTAAAGGTTTATATACTGAAAGCAACAAAGGCGATGGCTATGTAAGTTTAGAAGTTTCTCCGTTTTTAGCTTTAAAAGGCGCCGAAACTTTCGAGCAGGCAAAACTGCTTTGGAAACAAGTTGACCGCGAAAACGTAATGATCAAGATCCCGGGTACACAACCTGGTTTAGATGCTATCCGCAAATCTATCGCTCAAGGTATCAATATCAACGTTACTTTATTATTTGGCTTGCCACGTTACGAAGAAGTTGCTTTGGCTTACATTGCAGGTTTAGAAGATCACTTAGCAGCAGGTCACGAAATTTCACACATCCACTCGGTAGCCAGCTTCTTCCTTAGCCGTATTGATGTTTTGATCGACCCGATATTAGACGAAAAAGGCTTAGGCGAGTACAAAGGCGAAGTTGCCATAGCATCTGCCAAAAAAGCATACGAAATATACAAACGCGTATTCAGCGGCGAGCGTTGGGAAAAATTAGCGGCTAAAGGTGCTAATCCTCAGCGTTTACTATGGGCAAGTACCAGCAGCAAAAACCCTGCATTTAAAGACACCAAATATGTTGAGGCTTTAATAGGTTCTGACACCGTTGATACCGTTCCGTTGGAAACTATCGTTGCTTTCCGCGACCATGGTGTTGCTGCTAATACTTTGGAGCAAGGCCTGGACAAAGCAACTGAGATCTTAGACAAGGTTAAAGCTGCCGGTATTAATATCGATAAATTGACCCAGCAATTAGAGGACGAAGGCGTTGAGAAATTTAATGCTCCTTTCGAAAAACTATTACAATCAATAGAAGATAACAAAGGCAAATAATTGGTAGATGGAAGCCAACAACTTTAAAATTCTTTTCTTTGACATTGGCGGTGTATTGCTCAGCAATGGCTGGGGGCATGAGTCGCGCAAGAAAGCTGCAGAGAAATTCGGGCTGGACTATGACGAAGTAAATGCCCTGCACAATTTCATCTTTAACGTATATGAAATTGGCAGTATAACATTGGACGAATACCTGGACACAGTTATTTTCAACCATCCCCGCGATTTTACAAGGGAGGATTTTAAGGAGTTTGTTTACCGGCAATCGGTAGAGCTACCTACGCTTAAGTGGTTAAAAGAATGGAAGAAAGATTGCGGTTTCCGCATTATCTCCATAAACAACGAGGGCAAGGAATTGAATGATTACCGGGTGAAGAAGTTTAAGCTACATGATTTTTTTGATGCGTTTGTGTCATCATGCGAGGTTAAAATGCGCAAGCCCGATCCGGGGATATGGCAACTGGCCCTGGGCATTGCCCAGGTACAGCCTAACCAATGTGTTTATTTTGACGACCGCATCATGTTTGTTAACGCGGCGCAAAAGCTGGGCATCAAGTCGTTTTTACATACCGACCTTGAATCGACCAAACAAATATTACAACAACTAAAAGAGGAAAATCACAACAAATAATATGAGCACACCAACAAAATACGATTTCGGCATGATAGGCCTTGGCGTAATGGGCCGCAGCCTTTTATTAAACATGGGCGACCATGGCGTAAAAGGTGCCGGATTTGACAAAGATGCCAGCAAGGGCCAGGCATTGGAGCAGGAAAGCACAAATGGTAACCTGAAGGGCTTTAGCGATATAAAGGACTTTGTTGCAAGCTTAAACACGCCGCGTGCCATTATGATGTTGGTGCCTGCCGGTAAAATTGTTGATGATGTTATTGAAGAGCTTTTACCACTTGTTGATAAGGGCGACCTTATTATTGACGGTGGTAACACTTATTATACAGACACCAACCGTCGGTTTGATTACCTGAACAGTAAAGGTATCCACTTCTTCGGCATGGGTGTATCTGGTGGCGAAGAAGGTGCGCGCCGCGGCCCAAGCATGATGCCGGGTGGCGACAAAGATGCCTACAACGTTGTGAAACCTATCTTCGAAGCTATTGCGGCTAAAGTTGATGGCGAGCCTTGTGTTGCATATTGCGGTACTGGTTCGGCAGGTAACTTTGTTAAAATGGTGCACAATGGTATCGAGTACGGTGTAATGCAGTTATTGGCAGAAACCTACGAGATATTGAAAAAAGGTTTAGGCCTGGATAATCAAGCCATCGAAAAAATATTTACCGAGTGGAACGATGGTCGTTTAAAATCATTCCTGGTAGAAGTTACCCGCGACATCTTCCGTTACAATGCGCCGGGCACCAATCATTTGTTATTAGATGACATCAAAGACGAGGCCCGTGCAAAAGGTACCGGTAAATGGACCTCACAAGTAGCTATGGACCTGCAAGCTCCTATCCCAACCATTGATTCATCAGTTTCAATGCGCGATTTATCTAAATACAAAGACATGCGCGTGAAAGCCGAAGGTATTTACGGTGGTGTTGAGGGTAAATTAAATGTTGATACAGCAGCGTTTCTTAAATCATTAGAAGAAGCCTTCTACTTCAACCTGATCATCAGCTATGCACAAGGTATCCACATGTTATCGCGTGCGTCTGTCGAGTTTAACTATGGTTTAAACCTGGCCGAGATCGCTAAGATCTGGAGGGGCGGCTGTATCATCCGCTCGTTGTTCCTGCAAAATATTTATGAAGCATTTACCGCTAACCCGGGTTTAGAACATTTGTTGTTAGATAACGGTGTAGCTAACCAGGTTAAAGGATCTGTAGGTGGTGCACGCACCGTTGTATCGGCTATCACTGCTGCAGGTATCGCAGCACCATGCTACGCCGAGTCTTTAAGTTATTTCGATGCATTCCGCAGTGGCCGTATGCCATCAAACTTAATACAAGCCCAACGCGATTATTTTGGCGCGCATACTTACGAGCTTATCGGCAAAGAAGGCACGTTCCACACCCAATGGGTACCTAAAAATTAATATCACACAGAAGCATAACATAGTATGTCAACAATAAAATCAGAGCCAACCGTATTTGTAATTTTCGGTGGCACAGGCGACTTAAACGCCCGCAAATTAGCGCCGGCATTATATAACTTGTTCCTTGATGGCTATTTGCCAAAACAGTTTTCTATCATAGGCACGGGCCGGACGCAGTTAACTGATGAACAATTCAGAAAAAACTTAAACGAGGACATCAACAACTTCTCACGCAGCGGCAAAGCTGATAAAGAAAAATGGGCCGAGTTTGAAAAAAATATCTACTACCAGGTATCAGACGCTAAGGATGCCGAAACCTACAAAGAGTTTGGCAAACGCATAGAGGCGCATAACAAAGAGTGGGATACAAAAGCTAATGTAATTTATTACCTGGCTGTATCGCCTTCATTCTTCCCTATCATTACCTCAAACTTAGCAAAAGCTAAATTGACTACTGATATTGAGCGCCACCGAGTAGTAATTGAAAAACCATTTGGCCATGATTTGGAGACAGCTAAAGAACTGAACAAATTATTGGCCGGCTTATTCGACGAAAAACAGATCTATCATATCGATCACTATTTAGGTAAAGAAACCGTACAAAACATTATGGCTTTCCGTTTTGCCAACTCTATTTTAGAGCCGATATGGAACCGTAATTATATTGAGCACGTACAGATCTCGGTTACCGAGAAATTAGGTGTAGAAGATCGTGGCGATTATTATGATGGCTCTGGCGCCATGCGCGATATGATGCAAAATCATCTGTTACAATTATTGTGCTTAGTGGCTATGGAAACCCCCGTTAGTTTTAATGCTGACGAGGTGCGTAACCGCAAAGTTGATGTACTGCGTGCTATGCGTCGTTTCTCTCCGGAGGATGTGCGTATGTCTGCCGTACGTGGCCAATATGCTAAAGGCTGGATGGAAGGCAAGGAAGTGCCGGGCTATCGCGATGAGCCTAAGGTTGACCCTAACTCAAACACCGAAACTTTTGCAGCTATAAAATTCCATGTTGATAACTGGCGCTGGCAAGGCGTACCTTTTTACCTGCGTACCGGTAAAAGGCTGCACCAACAATCATCGGTTATCTCTATCCAATTTAAAGACGTGCCCCACAAGATATTCCCTACCGAAGCCGCCGAAAGCTGGCAACAAAACAGGCTGATCATCAGCATCCAGCCGGAGATGAGTATCCGTTTGCAGGTACAAGCTAAACGCCCCGGATTGGATATGGTATTAAATACTGTTGATATGGTATTTGATTATAAAGGCACCTACACCAACCAGGCACCTGAGGCTTACGAAACCCTATTGTTAGATACCATGTTAGGCGATCAAACCCTGTTTATGCGCGGCGACCAGATTGAAGCTGCGTGGGACCTGATCATGCCGATATTAGGCACCTGGACCAACAAAAAGAGCTTAAACTTCCCTAATTACGCTGCAGGCGCATGGGGCCCTGAAAGCGCAGAGGCGTTAATTGCCCGCGACGGTTATACCTGGTTCTCCTTACCGATACAGAGTGATAAGAAGAAGTAAGAAATAAATAATATACCACTGTCATTCTTCGCTATGCTCAGAATCTTGTAAGCGCGATAAGTATATCGTATAAGATTCTTCGCTATGCTCAGAATGACATTTTTAATTTAGTAATACCATGAACGTAAACATATTTAACACCCCCGACGAAGTAGTAGACGCATTAGCACAATTCTTTGTAAAAACCGCAAACGAAAGCATTGCCGCGCGCAGCAAATTCTCGGTAGCGTTATCAGGTGGCAGTTCCCCGAAGAAATTATATGAGCTTTTAGCATCAACAACTTATGCCGATAGTGTAGAATGGGCCAAAGTTTATTTCTTTTTTGGCGATGAGCGCAATGTGCCGCAAAACGACCCGGAAAGCAACTACCTGATGGCTAAAAAAGCATTATTTGAGCCTTTATATATCGACAGGGCCAACATATTCGCGGTTGATACGACGTTAACCCCAAATGAAGCCGCGCAAAAATATGCCGAGCAAATTGCCGAGTTTTTTGATGATGACGAAATGAGCTTTGACCTGGTATTGCTTGGCCTTGGTGATGATACGCACACCGCGTCATTATTCCCACATACCGAAGCGTTGCATGATATTACCCCATCTGTAAAAGCTAACTTCCTGCCCGAAAAACAGATCTACCGTATTACGATGAATGCACCGTTGATAAATGAAGCTAAAAACATTGCTTTCCTTGTTTATGGCGAGAGCAAAGCGCCCGCGGTACACAACGCACTTGAAGTTGACGAGGACATTGAAAATTATCCGGCGCAACTGATAGATTCAATAACCGGCGAAGTTTACTGGTTCCTGGATGAAGCAGCGGCAGCTGATCTGGAAGAAGAGTATTAATAAAACCATTTGTAATTCTGATAGCGAAGAATCTGCCGAGCGGCGAAAGCTTAGTTAACAGATCCTTCGCTATGCTAAGGACGACAAAAAATTGTATAAAACAAGAACGGCTCTCAAATTTGGGGAGCCGTCCTTGTTTTACATCTATCGTCAATAATACCTATCTTTAATTTACCAATTATAAAGCCATGAAATACATTTACGCAATCATCTTGTTTTTTACAGGTTTATCGCCTGTGGCTACTTTCGCCCAGGCCTCTAAAGGTTCATTTTCTGATATCAGTTTTATTGAAGGTCACTGGAAAACAACGCCGGCCGATGGCCGGGTCATAGAAGCTGTTTGGGTAGGGCCGGCCGGCGACAATATGCTGGGCTTCATGCGCATGATGAACGGCGACAAGGCCGACCTGTACGAGATATTAGCTTATGAACAGTCAGCCCAGGGGCTGGTATCGTTGGTAAAGCATTTTAAACCAGGCCTATTGGGGCAGGAGGAAAAAGACAATCCCAACAAATATCTATTTGTAGAAGCAAGCAAAGACAAGGCGATATTCCAAAACGTAGGCGGTGATCTGAGAATCCTTTATGAAAGCCGTTCTCCCAGCCAGTTTGCCATAGCCCGTGGCAGCCAGGAAAATGGCCAATGGGTTTTTAAGGATCTGTTTGTGTTTAATAAGGTAAAATAGTTCAGCTAACAAAAAGCCCTGGATATTTCGAGGCTTTTTGTTGAAATGCTGATTATTCTTTCATAATGTCAAGTCCCCTCAGGGTCTCCCAACGGGGACCCTGAGGAGGTAGGCGTTGTAAAATAGCTCATCTACACATCAATATCCATAAAATGTATCTGAAGGTAATTATAAAGATGGCCAAGCGCTTGTTTGGATAACGGCTTCCCGCCCGATAAATACTGATCCAGATCTTCTTTACTACCAATAAGCTTGATCAGATCTAAAGGATATTCAGACCCCATGCCCATTTCCCGCATTTTTAGTTTAATAACCGTTAATGGGTCCAACTTAGCGAATGGTATAAATTTATTTTCATAATGGATCAATTCCGGTATCAATTCGGCTAACGCTAAACCTTCAGGAGTAGATGGCCCGGCATCAAACATGCCGATGGCCCTTGCCAAACCGGCTTCGTATTCTTCGGTGCTTTTTAAAAGAAAATCCATAGTCTCCTTGAAAACCATCTCGGGTTCAAATAGTTGATCAGGGGTAGCTGCTTCCGGTTGCATAACCTCGCGGCCTTTTTCTGGTTTATGAAGGTCTGGAGGAGTTAACGCTACCCTGGTTACAAACTGCCCAACTTTTATGTCAGGATATAAGGCCAGTTTATTGGCCAGCTCTTTTTCGGTGTGTTCTCTATATTCATCAACAGTGCCCACCCAGTCTATGTAGGCTGTGTTAAGGAAACTGTTAATGCAATACCTGATCTTATAATTTGAGTTACCAAACTGGCTCTCGACAGTAGTAACCAGTTGTGGAGAAAATTCGCTATTATGCTTAAGCAAGCGCTTCGCTTCTCTATACGCGAATTCTTTAAGCCATACCAGGAAACTTGTTTGCACTTCCGGATGCTGCTTGATATAACTGGCTATTTTATTTCTGGCGATCAGGTACATGATTACAGGTTTAGTATCGTTACTACTAATTTAGTAAAAACGATCAACAAAAAGCCTCACGGCATACCGGAAGCATCTGTTTATATTTAATAAAGTAAAATAGCTCAGAATAAAGAAGAGCCCCGAAATATCCGGGGCTCTTCTTTTTAAATCTATTTAATATTAAACGGAATTAAATAACCGTTCCGTTAAGTATAACCGCACGCTTTTTAACCACCACAATTCCATCCTGTACGGTATGGGTTGGGTAATCGCCGTTTGGTAGCGGGTCGCCGCAGTTAATGCATACATCATTACCTATATAAGTATTTTTGTCGATAATAGCATTTTTTATCTGGCAGCGGTCGCCAATACCCATTATAGGCTGTTCGTTTTCCTGGCATTCCTGTATCTGCTCCAAAGTTTGATAGTTATCGCTACCCATTATATAACAATTCTCTATAGTGGTGTCAAAACCTATCCGGGTACGGATACCCACAACCGAGCGAATAACATGGCTGGCATTAATGATACAACCATCGGCAACAATGGCTTTTTCCATGTGCGTGCCCGAGATCTTTGAAGGCGGCAACATGCGCGCACGGGTGAAGATATAGTTTTTATCAAACAGGTTAAACTGCGGGATATCGTCGGTTAAACCTAAGTTGGCATCAAAGAACGACGGGATGGTACCAATATCAGTCCAATAACCTTCGTACTGGTAGCTTAATACCTTGTGTTTATCAATTGCTTGCGGGATGATCTCTTTACCAAAATCCGTGTTTTCATTGCCCTGCAATAGTTTATACAGCAGCTTACGATTAAATATGTAAATACCCATTGATGCGAGATAGATGCGGCCCTGCGCTTCCATCTCCGGGCTGACCTCTGATACCAACTGATCAAATCCACTCTTAGGTTTTTCAACAAATGCCGTAACCAGGCTATCAGCGTCAGTGTGCAGGATCCCAAAACCGGGTACATCATTAACGTGTACCGGTATGGTGGCTATGGATATATCCGCTTGCGCTGCGATGTGTTTATTCACCATATCCTCAAAGTCCATCTGGTACAATTGATCGCCCGACAGGATCAATACATAATCAAACTCATGTACCGATAAATGATGCAAGCTTTGGCGCACCGCATCGGCAGTACCCTGGAACCAGTGCCCGCTTGTCGGCGTTTGCTCCGCAGCTAAAATATCAACAAAAGCCTCGCTAAAACTGCTAAAGTGATACGTGTTTTTAATGTGTTTGTTTAACGACGCTGAGTTAAACTGTGTTAAAACATAAATACGTGTAATACCCGAATGCAAGCAATTGGAGATTGGGATATCAACCAAACGGTATTTGCCGGCGATTGGCACAGCCGGTTTGGAGCGTGTTGCGGTAAGCGGATACAAACGACTTCCCTGGCCACCGCCAAGAACAATGCAAATTACTTTTGAGGTCATATTGTTGTGGTATTTAAGCTTTGATATAGTTCCATATATTGTTTTGCCGATACATCCCACGAGAAATCAAGGGCCATCATGCGCTTGCGTAAGGTTTGTAAGGTTTTATTGTCATCAAAAAGCACTATTGCCCTGCTTACTGCATAGCAAATATCTTCCACACTGGTATTTAAATAGCTTATGCCGTAGCCGCCTTTGTCGCCAAAGTCAATAACGGTATCCTTTAATCCGCCGGTGCTGCGTACCATAGGCATGGTGCCATAACGTAACGAGTATAGTTGGTTCAATCCGCATGGCTCAACACGGCTTGGCATCAGCAAAAAGTCCGATCCTGCATAAAACAGGTGCGCCAACTCTTCATTATAGCCTATATATACATTACAATCAGCCGGGAATTTCTCCTTCAGTTCCTGCAGATCCATTTCTGTCTGCGGGTCGCCGGCACCCAGTATCAGGAAGTTAACTTTGCCTGTATAATCGGCCAGGCTGGTTTCAATAGCCTCGGCCAGCAGGTCGGCACCTTTCTCGCCTACTAACCTACCAATAAATGAGATTAAAGCCTGTGTGGGGTCGAGGTTAAAACGGGTACACAAGGCCTCCTTATTTTTTTGTTTGCCTGCGGCGACCTTGGCAGCAGTAAATCGCTCGGCTATCATCGGGTCAGTCGCCGGGTTCCATACTTCGGTATCAATACCGTTAATGATGCCCAGGCCCTTCGCGCGTTCTAAAAAGAACAAAAATTCCAACCCGTTAGAATTAGTAGTAAGTTCCTCTAAATAACTCGGCGATACGGTAGTATATCTGGAGGCGCACCGCACCGCAGATGCCAGCGGATTAATTCCGCCGCTCCAATCTAATAACCCCGTTTTGGTCAGGTCTATCTCTGGCAGGTATGATAATTTATCCCAGCCAAACGCACCATGATACTGGCCGTTATGGATGGTAAATACCGTAGGCGTTTTAGACAGCCGGGTATATAGTTTTGAATATTGCAGTAAAAATGGCACCAGGCCCGAGTGGTGATCATGGCAATGGATTATATCGGGCGATTGCTGCGAGTAGCTTATCCAGTCTAAAAACGCTATCTGGAAAGCAATGAACTGCTCGGTCTCATCCGGGTAGCTGTAAATGTTTTCGCGGTCTATCAGGCCGGGGATCTTTACCAGGTAAAGTTCGAAGCCCAGTTTATTGGTTTTTTCTTTTAGTATCTCAAAATATAGCCTGCGGATCCCCAACAGCGTAGCACCCTGGAAAACGGTTTCAAATTCGTTTTCGCGGGTAAACTTGCGGTCGTAAAAAGGCATTACTACCGCGGCGTTATGCCCTGCCAGCGTTTGATATTTTGGCAATGCGCCAACAACATCGGCCAGGCCGCCAACTTTGGCAACAGGGTAACACTCGGCGCTAAGATGAAAAATTCTCATTGGTTTATATACTGCGATTAAGGTACTAAACATTATCGCAAATAAACAAACACATAATTTGAAAAATGTGTTTTTAACGGTGTAAATATTTAACCGCAATACTGCTTTGTTTGCGATTTTGGCAATTTTAGCCATTTGGAGCTATTGAAAATTTCGATTTTTGCAATAACGGAAAGAATATTATTAGGTGATAGATTAGGAAATGAATTCCGCAATCACTTGATTATAAAAAACAAACGATGAAAACACAGCAAATAATGCTGACTTATAAGTTGTTTCGGCTTCGTTTCAAAAAGCCTGTTTTATGTCGCTAAAATTGGCGGGTTTTCAATGGGCTGATTATCAAATTACAACAGCATATATACGCTTATAAAATCTGACTTAAAAGTTGTTTCATTTTGTTTCATCAACTTTTTATAAAAATCTATATTTCAATCAGTTAGGTCAAAATCTTGTTTCACTTGTTTCATTTGGTTCACATTTTCGTGAAACAAGCAACGCAATATCTATAAGCTGCCTGTGAAGAAGACACAGGCAGCGGGGTACGATTAATGTGCCTCCAACCAATTCAAACCTGTACCAATTTCCACAATAATGGGTACTGTGGTTTTGATGGCGGTTTTCATGTTATGCATGATGATAGGCTTTACAATCTCTATCTCGTGGATGGGTACATCAAACACCAACTCATCATGTACCTGCATGGTCATGCGGGTATCCAGTTTTTGCTCTTTTAATTCGCGGTGAATGTTGATCATGGCGATCTTGATCATATCAGCCGCCGAGCCCTGGATTGGCGCGTTAATCGCATTTCGCTCGGCAAAGCCGCGCACGGTTTGGTTGGCCGAATTGATATCGCGCAGATAACGCCTGCGGCCCATTAGCGTAGTTACATAACCGTTCTCACGGGCGAAGTTCATGGTATCAGCCATATACTGTTTAATACCGGGGAACTGGGCGAAATAGTTCTCAATGATCTCGGCAGCCTCTTTACGCGGAATACCCAGGCTCTGCGACAACCCAAAAGCCGACTGCCCGTAAATTATCCCAAAGTTTACCGCTTTAGCATTACGGCGCTGGGTACCGTCCACATCGGCAACCGCTACCCCATACACATTGGCCGCGGTGGCGGTATGGATATCAATACCTTTCACAAATGCATCCATCATGGCAGCGTCCTTGCTTATTTCGGCAATGATGCGCAGCTCAATTTGCGAGTAATCCGCAGATACAATCACGTGGTCTTTATCCCTCGGGATAAAAGCCTTACGCACCTCGCGGCCCCGCTCGGTACGGATTGGGATATTTTGCAGGTTAGGGTTGGTCGAGCTTAACCTACCGGTAGCTGCTACCGCCTGGTTATAGCTGGTATGCACACGGCCGGTTTTTTGGTTCACCATTGTTGGCAACGCATCAACATAAGTCGACTTTAATTTTTGAAGCTGACGATAATCTAAAATATCCCGAACGATATCACTTTTATTGGCCAGGCCCAGCAACACATCCTCGCCGGTTTGGTACTGGCCGGTCTTGGTTTTCTTGGCTTTGGGGTCAAGCATTAGCTTCTCAAACAATACCTCGCCCAATTGCTTTGGCGAAGCGATGTTAAAGCGAACGCCTGCTTTTTCATAAACCGTTTTTTCCAGCACAGCGATATCGGTTTCCAGTTCTTTGGAAAACTCCTTTAACGTATCGTGATCAATTTTAA
Organism: Mucilaginibacter sp. UYCu711; assembly: GCF_050433825.1. NCBI lineage: Bacteria > Pseudomonadati > Bacteroidota > Sphingobacteriia > Sphingobacteriales > Sphingobacteriaceae > Mucilaginibacter > Mucilaginibacter sp. UYCu711. The sequence goes on from NZ_JBNPWM010000008.1 coordinate 168,070, forward strand.
CACCTTCGTGCTCAATATCTGCCAATACATATATTAATGGGTTCTCAATTTTATGCAGCAGGTCGTTGGCGCCAACTGATATTATCTTTGGCTCAAAAACCTCTTTTAATTGCAGGGTGATGTCGGCATCTTCGGCAGCGTATTCTTTGATCTTTTCAATCTCTACATCGCGCATACTGCCCTGGTTCTTGCCTTTGGGGCCAATCAACTCGGTGATGGATACTGGTTTATAGCCCAGGTAATTTTCGCTCAGCACATCCATGCCATGGCGGGTGTCGGGGTCGATGATGTAATGCGCCATCATGGTATCAAACAGGTCGCCGCATATTTGCACGCCATACCACTTTAGCATCAGTATATCATATTTTAAATTCTGACCTATTTTGCCAATGGCAGGGTCTTCCAGAACATCTTTAAACTCATCAACGATAAACTGCACTTCTTTTTGATCCACAGGAACCGGCACATACCACCCCTCGAAAGCTTTAATAGCAAACGACAAGCCAACCAGCTCGCAGTTATTAGCATCTGTACCGGTAGTTTCGGTATCAAAGCAAAAGCTTTTTTGTTGTTTTAGCAGGGCGATAAGTTCAGCGCGCTTTTCTTTAGTATCAGCCAGGTGGTATTGATGCGGAACGTTATTTATATTCTTTGACGCGGCTACAGTTTCAGGCGATGATCCGATATCCTGGATATCCACCGTCATGGTGGTGCGGCCTTCGGCAACAGGCGAGCCAAACATATCTATTTGTGTACCTGCTGATACAGCCTTTATTTCGGTAATGCTAAAATCGTCGCCAAAAACACGGCGGCCCAGCGTTCTAAATTCCAGCTCGGCAAAAAGTGGCTCTAACAGCTCTTTGCTGGGGTCGCACATTTCCAGCCCGGCCTCATCCAGCTCCACCGGGGAGTTAAGGTTGATCGTCGCCAGTTTTTTCGACATTAAACCCTGCTCGGCAAAGGTCTCTACATTTTCTTTGAGTTTACCCTTAAGCTCATGGCTATGGGCAATTATTTCTTCTACCGATCCGTATTGTTTGATCAATAGTTTGGCTGTTTTTTCACCCACACCCGGTATACCCGGTATGCCATCTACAGCATCGCCCCATAAACCTAAAATATCTATTACCTGTTCAGGGCGCTCAATTTCCCATTTGGCAAGCACTTCGGGTACACCCAAAATCTCCATATCATTACCCATGCGGGCAGGTTTGTAAATGAAGATATTATCAGACACCAACTGTGCGAAATCCTTATCAGGCGTCATGCAATAAACTTTGTAGCCTTTTTGCTCGGCTTTTTTAGCCAGGGTGCCGATGATGTCATCAGCCTCGTAACCATCCGATGTAATAACCGGGATATTAAATCCCAATATCAGCTTAAAAATATAAGGCAGCGCTGCCGACAGATCTTCAGGCATGGTTTCGCGATGGGCTTTATATGCCGCGAAATCGGTATGGCGTTCGGTTGGCGCGTCGGTATCAAATACCACGGCCATATGGGTTGGCTTTTCCTTCTTCAATACATCCAGCAAAGTATTGGTAAAACCCATTACAGCCGATGTATTAAAACCACCAGATGTAAACCGTGGGGTTTTACTTAATGCAAAATGCGCCCGGTATATCAGGGCCATACCATCTAAAAGGAAAAGCTTTTTCATTGTTTACTGAGATTGCATCGATGGTTTTGATTTCACCGATCTTTCAAAAATACAATTTATGTTCACCGATTAATAAAATCTGTGAAATCAATAATAAATCAGGAAAATCATTTAAACGCACACGCCGGCACATGATCATTCACCATACCTGTTGCCTGCATAAAGGCATAACAAATAACACTGCCAAAAAAGGTGAAGCCCCGTTTTTTCATGTCCTTACTTATGGCGTCGGATATTTCGGTAGTAACCGGCGTACTGCCGGTGGTGTTATTTATGGGCTTGCCATCAGGCATAAAACTGTACAAATATTTATCAAACGATCCGAACTCTTTTTGCACTCCTAAAAACAAATTGGCGCATTTAATAGCGGCATTTATTTTTAAGCGGTTGCGAATAATGCCCGCATCCTGCATTAGCCGCTCCACATCTTCATTATTAAAGGCGGCAACTTGGTGTACATCAAAATTGGCAAAAGCTTTACGGTAGCCTTCGCGCCGCTTTAAAATAGTGATCCAGCTTAACCCTGCCTGTGCCGATTCAAGGATCAAAAACTCAAAAAATATTATATCGTCGTGCGTGGTTTTACCCCATTCTTTGTCATGATATTCCATGTATAAGGGGTCGTTGCCACACCAGGAGCAGCGTTTTAATTCGGTTGTCATATTTGTTTTCTATTAGCCGGAGTAATAAATTTTAATTCTATAAAGTTATGAAATCCGTTATCTTTATCGGGTCATTTATACGTAACAAACCGCCGCAAAATGGAAAGTTTATCACCAAATATTTTCACCAACGACATTAAAAACACAGTCGCCTTTTATCAATTACTTGGCTTCAATATCACTATGTCGGTTCCCGAAGAGGGCGACGACATGGTTTGGGCTATGATGGTAAATGGCACCGTAACCCTGATGCTGCAAACTTTTGAGAGCCTGGCCGACGAGTTGCCTGAGATCTCAAGAAATCCGGGCGGATCATTATTGCTATACATTAATGTTCCCGCCATCCGTGACTTTTTTGAGGAGATAAAAGATTTAGTCCCTGTATTAAAAGGATTGGAAACTACCTTTTACGGCGCTACCGAATTTTCTATAAAAGATCCTAACGGCTATGTGCTAACTTTTGCCGAACATGAATAAGCATGATAACGTTTAAACGTACCGACCATGTTAATGTCTGCGTCCCAATTGAAAAAATTGAGGAAGCACGTGCGTTTTATGCTGATGTGCTGGGCCTTACTCCCAAACCCCGTCCCGACCATGTTTTTGATACGCCCGGCTATTGGTTCAGTTTGGCTGATATTGAGTTTCATATAGGTGTTGAGCCACCATCTGGCCAGACCTTCAGGCATACGGCTTTTGAGGTTACTGACCTGCCGCCTGCCGCCAACACCTTATCAATAATGGCATCACTATTAAAGAACAACCCTTAATTGAAGGCCGCGAACGCCTGATGTTTGCTGACCCGTTTGGGAATATGATGGAGTTGCTGGAGTATAGCCCCTCCCAACCCTCCCCGGAAGAGAGGGCTTAACAAGCGTTTTAAAAAAAGTCTCCCCTACCGGGGGAGATTAGAGGGGGCTTTCGTACCTTTGCCGCATGGCCGCTATAAAACCATCCGTACCTAAAGGAACCCGCGACTTTTCGCCTGCCGAAATGGTAAAACGCAATTTTATTTTTGATACCATTAAAGGCGTTTTCCGCAAATATGGGTATCAGCAAATAGAAACACCATCGATGGAAAACCTGTCGACCTTAACCGGTAAGTACGGTGACGAGGGTGATAAATTGATGTTTAAGATCTTGAATAGCGGAGATTATCTATCTAAGGTCGACCCGGCAAAACTAGCGAGTGCTAATTCTAACCAGCTTATTTCAGACATTTCAGAAAAAGCTTTACGCTATGACCTAACCGTTCCATTTGCGCGTTACGTTGTTCAGCACCAAAACGAGATCACTTTCCCTTTTAAACGTTTCCAGGTACAGCCGGTATGGCGCGCAGACCGGCCGCAAAAGGGCCGCTACCGCGAGTTCTTTCAATGCGATGCTGATGTTGTGGGCTCCGACTCGCTGTTAAACGAAGCTGAGTTTATACTGATTTATGACGAAGCTTTAAGCAGTTTAGGATTAAAAGATTTCACCATAAAAATCAATAATAGAAAAATTCTATCGGGCATAGCAGAAGTTATAGGAAAAAGTGATAATATAATTGACTTGACTGTAGCCATTGATAAACTGGATAAAATTGGGCTTGATGGCGTTATAAAAGAGTTATTAGAGAAGGGCTTTACGCCCGATGATATTGAAAAACTAAAACCGGTTATCTTGTTGGAAGGCACCAACTTTACCAAGTTGGAAAGCCTTCGCGAAGCATTAGCAGAATCAGTAATTGGCATGATAGGTTGTGATGAAATTGAAGAAGTATTTAATTACATCAATAACTTTAAGCTGCAAAACGCAACCATTGAGTTGGACATTACTCTTGCCCGCGGATTAAACTATTATACCGGCGCAATCTTTGAAGTTAAAACCAACGAGGTCCAAATGGGCAGCATTGGTGGTGGCGGCCGTTATGATGATCTGACAGGAATGTTCGGATTAAAAGGATTAACCGGGGCCGGCATATCTTTCGGTGCCGATCGGATCTATGATGTAATGGAAGAGCTAAATCTTTTCCCGGCAGATGCTAACCAAAGCACCCAGGTACTAATCTGCTGCTTTGATAAGGACGGCGAGCTTTATGCCTTACCGCTGCTGCAGCAATTACGCGAGAACGACATTAACACCGAACTATACCCGGCAGGCGCCAAAATCAAAAAGCAACTGGATTATGCCAACAACAAAAACGTGCCTTACACGGTAGTTATCGGCAGCGACGAAATGCAGAGTGGCTTGCTTACGTTTAAAGATATGACATCCGGCCAGCAGGAAAAGCTGACTGCGAAAGAGATCATTGAGAAATTAACAACTTCCTTATAAAGAGAGTTGTCATTCTGAGCGATAGCGAAGAATCTGCCGAGCGGCGAATGCAAGGTGAATAGATTCTTCGCTATCGCTCAGAATGACAAACCGTTATTATACTCCAATCAAATCCAGCCCCGCAAAGTTCTTATTCAATACAGAAGCATTACTTACATCCAGCCATTTATCTAATAGCGTGGCGTAAATATCCCTGAAGTCTACCTGGTATTTTAAGTCGCCGTTATCCAGTGTGGTCAGATCAGGCGAATCATTAAAGATTCCTTGTTTTTTCAATTTACCACCAAACATAAACACGTTGTTTGCAGTACCGTGGTCTGTACCATTGCTGGCGTTTTGCTCAACCCGGCGGCCAAATTCAGAGAAGGTCATCACCAGCGTATCATCAAGTTTGCCGGTTGCTTTCAGGTCTTTTATAAAAGCTGCAACAGCATCTCCATAAATTTTTAACTGGCGGCCCTGTTGGTTTTGCTGGCCAACATGCGTATCAAATCCGCTTAGCGAAACATAATAAACGCGGGTGTCTAACCCTGAATTAATAAACTTAGACACATTTTTTAACTGGTAACCTAACGCTGTATTTGGGTAGGTAGCCGTTACATTATAGGTCTTTGATGTTTTCTGGATATAATCGGCAGATGAATATGTTTCTATCATGGTTTTGTACAGGTAACCTAAGTTATCCTCGTTTAAATTGGCACCATGATCATGCACCAGGTCCTTAAAGAATGGCTCGCGGGTAGTTTGAAACAATTTATTCGGGTCCTGTACAGCAATACCTTTCATTTTTGTGCCTTTCATTGCAAGCGACAAGGTATCATCTACCTCGATAGCGGTATACGGGTTCTGGCAGGTTTGGCAGTTCGAATCCAGGTAACGGCCTATCCAGCCGGTACTTAAAAACTGGTTGGCATCGCTGCCGGTTTGCCAGATATCCATAGAACGGAAATGCGACCTGTCCGGGTTTGGGTAGCCTACCGAATTGATAATGCTCATCCACCCCTGGTCGTAAATTTCTTTTAATGCAGATAGGTTAGGGTTAAGGCCCTGCATATCGTTAAGCGTAACGATTTCGGGCTTTTGTATAGCTATGGTTTTACGCTTTTGATAATAGATATCGTTGCCGTAAGGGATGACGGTGTTTAAACCATCATTACCGCCGGATAGCTGGATAATAACCAGGTTTTTATGCCCGGTTAAAGCGCCTTTTGCCATGGCTTCTAACGGCTTTAAAAAAGCCGGAACCATAAATGCTCCTGATATTAAGGCCGTGTTCTTTAAAAAATCTCTGCGTTCCATATACTTACTATTTATTGAATTATGGAATTAATGATTTATTGATTCAAAATCTATTAATCCTACAATTCGTAACTCATTAATTCAATAATTTATTAACTCAATAATTGATCAGCAAAGCTGATACTCCGGTGTTGATACGATCTGAATAACTATAGACTTGATATCGCCCGGTTGGTTTACCTCGTCTATTACTGTTTTATTTAAGGATGGCTCCAGCATAAACTGAGCTATCTCCTGGTGTGTTGTTTTTTTGGGGATGTCTTTTAAAAACTTATCCCAATCGGCAGTTGCCTGTACGCGTTTAATAACGTTTAACTGTTGCTTGCGTTGTGCCGCAAGGTAGGCCTCATCCTCGGGCGTTGCCTTACCCACAAAATCAATTACCCCGGCATTTAATATGGTTGATGGGATCTTCATCCTATACATCAGGGATGAACTGTCAATCCACGACCTGCCACCAGGCCAACCGGCCACATTTGGCGGGCGGAATAGCACCTGCCCCAACGCCCGTTGAAACTGCATCAGCACATCAGGGTTTTGGTAGCTGATATAAAACTGCCTGTTTAATCCTACCAAAAACTCGACCGGTGATTTTACCAGGTTGCCTATGTTCTTATCATCATAAAACCAATCAGATAAGAACAGGAATTTTAACAGCGGCGTTATCTCGTAATTGGCTTTGTAAAATACGTCCGCCATTTGTGCTACATGTGTATCATCAGGCACTTCATTAACAAAATAGCGGTACAGCTTGGTGCAGATATAAGTGGCCGTTTGCTTATTTGCTGTAATGATATTCAGGATATCCTCGCCGCAAAAGTTAGCTGTTTGGCCCAGAAATGTCTTGGTACCGGTGTCGTGCGTGTAGTTATTAAATTTATACGTACCATCCTTACCGTTATAGGCCCAGCCGGTGAATGACCGTGCCGACTCCTTGATATCCTGCTCGGTATAATGCCCGCGGCCAAGGGTAAAAAGTTCCATCAACTCGCGCGCAAAGTTTTCGTTAGGGTGATTTTTTTGATTTTGCTGGTTATTTAAAAACTGCAGCATAGCCGGTGTTTGCGACACCTGCAGCAACATGGTTTTAAAGTTGCCCAACGCATTTGCCCGTTCAATGTTATTTAGTTCCTGCTGATAATATGAGTTGCCTACATTGCACGAAAAATGATTATGCCAAAACAGCGTCATCTTCTCGCGCAGCTGTGCTTCGGTATTGCTTAGCTGTTTAACCCATGCATCGTTTAGCGCTTTTTCCTGCTGATTTCTTTCCTGGTTAAGGGCCCTTTTTTCGTCATCGGTCATGGTGTTATAATTCCTTGGCCGCAGATCAATGTTTTCAGTTACAGCATTTATAGGCTCTGTTTTTTCGGACGCCTCGAAAAGTTTTTTTACACTTTTTTTGATCGACCAGTTTTCGCGGTCGTGCAAATCCTCAAACCTGATGCCGAAGCCGGCCCTGGCGTATAAATGTTTTATCTGTTTCGAGTTATTCATAAGTCCCTCCTAACTTAACTGATACTCTGGTGACGATACCAATTCAATTACCAACGCTTTTGTATCTGTCGACTGATCAACGCTTCGCATTAATGCGCTGCTCAGCTTAGGTTCTAACATAAATTGTGCTATACTTGTTTTACTCAGGCCTTTAGGTATTTCCCCTAAAAACTTATCCCAATCGGCTTTAGCTTGCACCCGCGTGTTTACAGCCTCTTTCATTACCCTTGTGGTGGCTAAAAAAGCCTCGTCTTCAGGGTCGGCTTTACCGGCAAAATCAATAACACCGCCGTTTAGCAATGTCGATGGTATTTTTATCCTGAACATCAGCGATGAGCTATCTATCCAGTTCCTTCCCCCGGGCCAGCCTGCTACATTTGGCGGGTAAAACAATACCTGCCCCAATACTTTTTGAAATTGCAATAACACCCCAGGGCGCTGATAAGTAATATTGAACTGCCTGTTTAACCCTATCAGCAATTCAACCGGCGATTTTACCAGGTTGCCAATATTTTTATCCTCATAAAACCAATCGGCAGTAAAAACATACTCCAGCCACGGTTTTATTTCGTAGCCAGATTTATAAAACACATCGGCCATGGCTTCAACATGCGCCTGGTCGGGTATTTCGTTCACTAAATATTTATAGAGTTTGGTGCTCAGGAAACGGGCGGTTTGCTTGTTATCAAAGATGATGTTGATAATATCCTCGCCTTTAAAATTTCCCGTTTTGCCCAGAAAAGTCTTGCGGTCGCTGTCATGTACAAACGGGCGGAACCTGAATTCGCCGCCACGGTCATAACCCCAACCCGTAAATGCGCGTGCCGATTCCTTAACATCCTGCTCGGTATAGTTGCCACGGCCAAGGGTGAAAAGTTCCATTAACTCGCGCGCAAAGTTTTCATTTGGATGGCCCTTTAAGTTTTGCTGATTATTTAAAAATGACAACATAGCCGGCGATTTAGCTATCTCCAGCGTCATTGTCTTAAAATTGCCCAGCGCGTTGCTACGTTGTATGTTGGCCAACTGCTGCACAAAGATGCCCTGCTTAGCGCGGCAAGCAAAATGATTGTTCCAAAACAAAGCCATTTTTTCGCGCAACTGGCCTTTGGCGGTACTCATGTAATCCATCCAGCCCGAGTTAAGATCGCGCTCTTGTTGCCGCATTTGCTGCTGCACCATTTTGCGCGCTGCAGGATCGCCCTTTTTAACCATAGAATAGTCAGCACCGCCCTTTACAATATCAAGCGGCTGGTAATCCGCTGATGCTTTAAACAGGTCCTTTAGCGTTTGTTTAACAGAAGCGCCTTCGGCTGCCTTTAGCTCATCGAAGCTCAGGCCGAAGCCGGCACGCGACGCTAAATGTTTGATTTGCTTTAAATTGGCCATATACTGACAGTGGTTAAAACAGTATGAATGCTAATTTAGTAAATAGTTTAACGGATAGTTCAACTTATTTGGCAAAGACCTAAATTTGTTACAATGATATTCAGGCTTAACGAACACTTATTATTCCCTGACCCTGAACTGGCCGAACCCGATGGCTTACTGGCTGTAGATGGTGATCTGTCAACCGAGCGACTATTATTGGCCTATCAAAAGGGGATCTTCCCATGGTATAGTGATGATACGCCTATTTTATGGTATTCGCCGCATGAGCGGTTTGTGCTCTTCCCGGATGAATTGAAGATCTCGTCAAGTATGAAGCGCGTGTTAAATTCCCTTCGTTTTACAGTAACTTTTGATACTTGCTTTGCAGATGTTATTGAGGAGTGCTCGGTAGTTGAGCGGAAGGATCAGGACGGCACCTGGATAACCGCGGATATGAAAGCGGCTTATATCGCATTACATCACGAAGGGCACGCGCATGCTATCGAGATCTGGCAGGATGATGAACTGGTTGGCGGTATGTACGGCGTAGCTGTTGGTGATGTTTTTTGTGGCGAGAGCATGTTTAGTAAAGTTAGCAACGCTTCAAAAATGGCCGTAATAACGCTTTGCCAAAACGGCAAATACAAACTACTGGATTGCCAGGTGCACAGCGACCATATGGAAACCATGGGTGCCAGGATGATCAGCAGGAAAGAATATATGGCGATGCTTGGGTAATAATGTAATCAGGATGGCTACCTTTACGGGTGTGTACTGTGCCAGGCACAGGTGGCACACCCTGGCACAGTTGGCACACCTGGCACACTCATAAAAAAGAACTTAATCATTAATGCAGCAAGCAATCAACACCAAAGAGCGAATAATTTTAGGCATCGACCCCGGCACAGCCGTTATGGGTTATGGCCTTGTGAAAGAGATAGGTACAAAGATAGAGCTGATAAGCCTTGGTGTGGTGAAGATGGACAAGATAGACGACCACATGCTGAAACTGCAACGCATCTTTGAAAAAACAGTTGCCCTTATTGATAATTACAAACCTGACTGCCTTGCCATTGAAGCGCCTTTTTATGGTAAAAACATACAGGTTATGTTAAAGCTTGGCCGCGCGCAGGGTGTTGCCATGGCTGCCGCGCTCTCGCGCAATGTCGAAGTTACAGAATACGCTCCTCGTAAAATAAAAATGGCCATTACCGGTAATGGTAACGCCGCCAAAGAGCAGGTTGCCGCCATGTTGCAACGCTTGCTTAATTTTACCGAGACACCCGATTTCCTGGATGCTACCGATGGATTGGCTGTAGCGGTTTGCCATTCGTTTCAGAAAGTCAGTACGGCTAAAGGTGGGAGTAAAAAATCCTACTCGGGTTGGGATACTTTTGTGAAGGATAATGTTAAAAGAGTGGTTAAATAACAGCCAAAATTACCCATATATTACCCAAATAGTAGCCAGATGTTAACAGATATTAACCAAATATCGCCTGCTTTTGTAAATCTGATGTTACAATCGTAAAACAGACCTGTTTTATTTACAGCGCGGGCAACCTATTGTTAAGTCACTCCGTCATCATTATAGTAAAAGCAGAACTACTGAAGTGAACGACGCAAAAGAGAACATATTAGCTACCCTGGCCTATTTTGATATTTTCAAATATCCCTTAACCGGCGGCGAGATCTACCTGTTCCTAAAAAACAGGTACAATCAGTTTGACTTTGAGTTGGCATTAAAATACCTGGTTGCCAGCCAGGCCGTTTACCAGTTCGGTAATTTCTATACCCTTAAAAACGATCATTCATTAATAGTAAGGCGCTATAACGGCAATAAAAAAGCTGCCGAGCTGATTAAAGTTGCCGGTAAGGTTGGCGACATGCTGATCAAGTTCCCTTATGTGCGAGGGATAGCAATTTCGGGGTCGCTATCAAAAAACTTTGCCGACGAAAACTCTGATATCGACCTGTTTATTATAACCGCTAAAAACCGGTTATGGATAGCCCGTACCCTAATGCATATCTTTAAAAAGTTAACCTTTTTGGTAAACAAGCAGGACTACTTTTGCATGAACTACTATATTGACGAGGAGCAGTTGGAGATAAAAGAAAAAACCATTTATACGGCTATTGAAGTAGTTACCCTTATCCCCCTGCAGGGCGATACGGTGATAGAGCAGTTTTATGCTGCCAATAGCTGGACCCGTACCTTCCTGCCCAATAAAATTATGCGGCTATCATCGGCTAAGCCGTTAAACCCATCTTTATTTAAAATAGTAATTGAAAAACTGTTTAATAATCCGTTGGGCAATGCTATTGATACCGCGTTAATGAAGATAACCGACGGCCGCTGGAATAAAAAAACCGCGCAAAAAAAGGTAAACTCCAAGGGTGCTGTTATGGCTATGGATACCGGCAAGCATTACGCAAAGCCCGATCCCGGAAATTTCCAGGCCAAACTACTGGCGCAATACGAAAGCAGGATCTCGCAGATATTAGTTGAGCCGCAGAATTTGCTGGCTAATTAGTAGGCGCCGTTGTTCTTTCTGAGCGATAGCGAAGAATCTGCCAACTTTGCAATCGCCGCCCGGCAGATGCTTCGTTCCTCAGCATGACAAGCGTATTTATTACTTTTTTCTAAGTGAAATAATACAATAATCCCCAATAAAACGCCACGGCCAGCTAAACCGGTAACGTTCTTTTTGTCCCCTCAGGGTCTCTCGGAGAGGACCCTGAGGCTGCACATCGCTCCTCAGGGTCCTTTACAAGAGACCCTGAGGGGACAGGAAATTTCTGAGCGATAGCGAAGAATCTGCCAACTTTGCAATCGCCGCCCGGCAGATGCTTCGTTTCTCAGGATGACAAGCATATTTATTACTTTTTTCTCAACGAAATAATATAATAATCCCCAATAAAACGCCACGGCCGGCTAAAGCGGTAACGCTGTTCTAAACCTTTTAACCAGGTATAAGTTTTTGGGTGCTTTTCAGCGAAATATTCTATATAGGACGGCGGCACGATAGTGCATAAACCTTCCACTGATAAAACTTCGCAAGAATCTTTTACTGCATCAATTACATACGACGGATTATAATACCAACAGGTAAAATAAGTACCCTCTACATGCGCCTTTACGCCATTTTTACTGAACCACCTGCGGGTGGCGGTTTTAAATTTCCCCTTAAATAATAAAAGCGATTCCCACAGGCAAAACTTTGGTAAGATAACCAGGGTGGCTACACCATTATCATTTAACAACGCGGGTAATGATCGTAATACTTTATCCAATTCTCCTGTACAATTTAATCCGGCGAAGTTGGAGAAGACCTGGTTAAAAGGCCCTTTATTTCTCAACTCACTTAATTGGGTAAACGAACATAGTTCGGTTGATATTAAGTTACCCAGCCCCTGGTTTGCTGCCTTTTCGCGCAGTTTTTGCTGCATGCCTTCGGCGATGTCGGTAGCGTGAAGTTTATGGCCCAGCGCCGCAAAAAAAGTGGCATCTTCGCCGGTGCCGCTGTTTAACTCTAATATGGTTGAGTTGGGTTTAAGGTATTGCAAAACATGCGCCCGTACCCTGTCGCGTTTATAGCTTACAATAGTATTGTCCGCATAGATGTTATCAAATATTGCCGATTGCGTGGAGAATGCTTTAGCGGCATATTGCTCGTTGACAGGTTTTGCAGCCGCTTCCATTATGCCTTCTCCAGCTGGTTAAGTTTTAACCGTTCTATATAAGTTGCCGGGGTATAATAAAATACCGACAACGCCTTTTTTAAACCCGCGCCGCTAATCCCTAACGGATTTTTAAGCAGCTTAATAAGGCTATTTTTTGCCAGGTGCATGTGATAGTTCTTATGCACATATTTATGTAATTGCTTATAGTAAGTGGGCGGGAAAGTATTGGTAAACATTAGCGCCATCTCGTCAGAATCTGTCCAGTTAGTTTTATTCTTCAGATCGGCTTTTACACGCTCATAAAACACAGTGCCGGGCAATGGGTATGATACCGAGATCCCGATCTCGAACGGCAGCAGCTCATTTATCATTTTTATGGTTTTGGCTATATCGCCCCTATCCTCGCCGGGGTAGCCAAACTGGATAAAGAACGATGGCTTTATCCCGGCCTTTTTCATGGCCCGGGTAGCTATATGGATCTGCGCTATCGTAGTGCCCTTATCCATGGCATCCAGTATTTTTTGCGAGCCACTCTCGGCGCCTATCCAAACGTTTTCGCAACCGGCAGCGGCCAGTGCTGCAACCAGTTCTTCGTCTACCAATAGGTCAGCGCGCGATTGGATCTTAAAGCGGGTACGCAGGTTTTCCTGCTGCATTAGCCGGGCAAACTCCAATACCCAGCCAGGCTTCAATCCAAAAATATCATCACAAAACCAGATATGATCTACCGGGAAACGCTCTTTTAGCATTTTTAATTCGGCTATAACATTTTGCGGGCTGCGCGAATTGTAGCGGTTGCCATAAATTGGCTTGGCGCACCAGTTGCATTTAAACGGGCAGCCCCGCGTGGTACCCATATTGATAGAAAAGTAACCTGCATTTTTTAACCAGCTATCCCGATAAGGTTCTATATCAACCAAATCCCAGGCGGGTAACGGCAGGCTGTCCAGATCCTTTAAAACCGGGCGTGCAACGGTTTTATGAACCTTGCCGTCATTACCGGTATAAGCTAACCCGGGTATAAAAGCCACGTCTGCTTCGCCCAACCTGATATGGTTAGCCAGCTCCAGCAATGTTTGCTCGGCCTCGCCAATTATTACATAGTCGGCACCTTCTTTAAGATATTCTTCATAGCGGTCGGTCGAGTCTGAGCTGGATACAATTACCGTACATCCCCGGGCCTTAGCCATCTTGCACATATTAAATGCTGCCTCGCGCATATTGGTAAGGCACATTTTAGTAAGGTAGTTAAACCCATCATCATACACCACAAAAAAATCGGGGCGTGCTTCATCAAGCACCGGCTCAACTTCTGCCGGGTCGGTTACAAACATGGTATCAAATAACGAAACCTTGTAACCATTTTCGCGCATTAAAGACGCGGCATATAAAGTACCCAGGGGCGCATACGGTTGGCCTATCGACCATTGTTTGGGATCGAACCGTAAAAAATAGGAATGTGTGAAAAGTATATTATTCATATCCTATACTATTGCAAGCGGCGACAGGTGTAAGCTGCATACGCACTTTACGCAAGTGGGGTTAGTGCTCATATCCAGCGTACGCCTGAAATCAGTTGCTGCTTTATTATTTAAGATATCGTCCAGCGAATTATCGCGGATGTTACCTATGGTATCATGAAAAAAACATGGCCGTACGCTGCCGTCGGCCTCAACAACAGTTGATACCCAGGGGGCGTTACACTTTTTGTAGGGGAAAGGGTTTTGCCCGTAAAACGCCGCGTAATAATTATAAATGTCCCAGATCTTAGCGTCAGACTCGGCAATGAAACGCGTGTTTAAATAAGTCGACTGATCCAACACCTGGTAAACTACTTCCTTTAATTCGGGCAGCTCGTGTTCGCTTATTAATATTTCATGCTGTTTAGGTTCGGCCCAGGCGGTTTGGCGGTTAAAGGCATGGCTGCTTATATCCGCAGGTAAAAAGCTTACCTGGTCTATTCCCATATCTTTTGCTGCCGCGATGATAGCCGGCCAGTTCCTGAAGTTTAACCGGTGGATAACAGTACGCGCTGTAATACGATAAGATGGCTTTAAATATTTGATGCACTCAACACCCTCCTTTAGCTTTTTAAACGCGTTAGGGATGTTGCGGATAGCATCATGCATAGCCTCGTCGCCATCTAACGACACTACCATATCATCAACCCATTTTAGTAGCTGATCTGCATTTTGTTTGATGGATAACCCGGTGGTGAGCAGGCTTACTTTGATGTTTTGCTTTTTGAGGATCTCACAAAGCTTAAAGAAATTGGCATTCAGCAAGGCTTCGCCGCCCGACATTACGACCTGTTGGGTGCCCAGCTTTTTTAAAGATGATAACAGGTCGGTAATATCTGCTTCGGTAAGTTGCTTTAGGTTTTTATTATCCTTCCAGATATCGCACATTACACAACGGCAATTGCAGGCACTATGCGGCATCAATATAACCACCGGCAGGGCAGATATACGGTGCGTTTGCAGGGTGCGGTAGCGTTTGTAAGTATGTGCGATAGCCAACAACATGAGTTTTTATTTTTTTATAGCGACCCAATAAAACGGATCTTTTTTAAACAGCCGGTTAAGCCAGGCTGTGGGGTTAAACAACACCCGGTAATCAAACCCCCAAAACTCGCTTATGGAGTGGTGGAAATAATGATCGGCCATTTCGGGGATGCCCATATCTTTATAATAGCTGCGGCACCGCTCGGCAGCCATTGCTGCATCGTCAGGGTCGTAAAAAGGGGTATCTAATATATGGATCTCGCCGCCGCGGTTCAATATCCGCTCTGCTTGCCGCAAAACAGCCACTACCGATGGAAAATATTGCAGCGACGCGGCAAAAACAACAACGTCAAACCTTTCTTTGTCAAACGTATTTTCATTAAAGCTATCGTACACAAACTCCAGGTTTGGCTTTTTAAAAACCCGGTTTGCCTGGTTAATTTCCACCATGTTGATATCCAAACCGGTAACATATGTTTTAGGCAAGCCGGCCATCTTTGCAGACAGCCAGCCGTTACCACAACCAACTTCCAATATTCTTAAAAACTTACGTTTCTTACCCAAATAAGCCAGCAACCTGGCGCTCGAATTTTTTCTCATATCCCACTCGTAAGAGTGGATATAAAAGTCGGGCAGGGTTTGCAGCTGCGCGTCGGTGTAAATTTTTTTTTCGTGCCCTCTTACCGCAAAATAAAGGTCTTCAAAATCCGGCCCCCGGACTTTTGAACGCTTAGTTGCTTTATTTTGAACACTTATATCCAACGGGTTATTTATTTAAACCCCTGTATTTTTGGCTGCCGGCATTTCCATACCATTGCAACAGCTTTATTTTTATAGGGGTATTGGTACATATTTATTCATTTTGGGCATATTGAAAATTAATAGTGACGGGGCCCTAACCTCCCGCCACTATCATGAGAAACTAAATCAACAATTACACAATTATCAACAAGGTTACGCCGGGTATTAAACAAAGGTTGCCCGTTAAATGAAATAAAACACTGTGGCAACCTTTGTAAAAAACAGTCCGTAAGCTATTATAGTAAGACCCTTAAACTATTATAGCCATGAACACCCTGATAGCAACAACCAGCCCCCTAAACAGCTTGATATCAACCTTAAAAAAGGCTTTTCAGAAAAATTACGTTTCGCATAGTTTAAAGGAGAAAAAATCTGTTGAAGCTTATGACCTATGGGCCGAGAGTTACGATGTGCAACCCGGCGACTTAATGCTGGATATGGATGAGGAAGTGTTTACAGCCCTGCTATCAGAAATAAATATCGCCGGTAAACAAATTGCCGATATAGGTTGCGGTACGGGCAGGCATTGGCCAAAGCTTTTACAAAGCAACCCGGCTGGGATAACCAGTTTTGATGTATCGGCCGGTATGTTAAGGCGATTGGAACAAAAGTTTCCCGGCGCAAAAACCAACCAGGTAACGGATAACAGGTTTTCTGACACCCGGAATGCCGCTTACGATGCGATCATATCAACCCTAACGGTTTCGCATATTGAGAACATGGAGGAAACCCTGGCCGCCTGGAGCCGGATATTAAAATATAACAGCGACATCATTATAACCGATTTTCATCCCAATGTTTTGGCGTATGGCGTAAAGCGCACTTTTCAGCACAATAAGGCTAACATAGCCATAGAAAACTTTGTGCACTATGTATACGACATTGAAAGTATATTGATAAACAATGGCTTTAGGATAGTTAACAAGATCGAGAAAAGAATAGATGAATCTGTAAAGCATTATTACGAGGCTAAAAATGCTTTAGCCGTTTATGAAAAGTTTAAAGATGCACGCATTATATACGGGATCCACCTAAAACGGACCGATGATCTTAAATAACGTCAATACTATTACCGGTGATGGCCCGGTTAACATCAGCATAAAAAGCGGCAATACCACCGCAGATGCTTTACAACTAACGTTTGATAATGCCCTGGCTTTCCCCGGCCTTGTAAACTCGCATGATCATTTAGATTTTAATTTGTTTCCGCAATTGGGTAACCGGTTTTATAATAATTATACCGAGTGGGGTAAGCATATCCAAACCAACTATAAAGCCGAAATAGCGGCTGTTTTAAAAGTACCCTTGGCCCTAAGGGTTAAATGGGGGATATTTAAAAACCTGCTTTGCGGCGTTACCACGGTGGTAAATCATGGCGAACCCCTTCCGGTAGTTAATGCGCCTATAACTGTTGAGCAATGCCATAGTATCCACTCGGTACAGTTTGAAAAACGATGGAAACTTAAACTGAATAATCCACTTAAAAGAAAATTGCCGGTGGTGATACATGTTGGCGAGGGGAATGATGAGCAGTCTAACCGCGAGATAGATACACTCATCAGTTGGAACCTGCTTAAAAAAAAACTGATAGGGGTGCATGGGGTAGCTATGACTGCAGAACAAGCCAAAAAATTTGAAGCAGTGATATGGTGCCCTGAGTCGAATTACTTTTTGCTGAACAAAACTGCAGCCGCCGGCGACCTTAAAAACCATACTACCATTTTATTTGGCACCGACTCGACCCTTACCGGCAGCTGGAACATCTGGGACCATATCCGCCGGGCGCGCGAAACAAATATGTTAACAGATGCCGAGTTATATGGTTCATTGCATTCGGGCGAATCGTCCAACCGGCAATTGGATGATGATTATAAAGGGTCTATCGTTATCGTCAAAAAAAATGAGACAGCATCGTCGTTCGATTCATTTTACGCAACACAACCAGATAATATATTATTGGTTGTTAATAACGGCGAGGTAAGGCTGTTTGATAACACGATGCTCGACCAGCTTGAGCAGCTTGACTTAAAAGAATTTAGTAAGGTATTTATAGGCCGTACCTGCAAATATGTGCACGGCGACTTGCCCGGTTTAATGCAGCAAATAAAAGCCTATTATCCAGGGGCTATATTCCCGGTAACAGCTATTTAAGTATGTCTGTCTATTCAAAAATACGCTCAAAATTATCGCGCAAGCTTAAAGGCTATAAACACGATGTGCGCTATTATTTAGGGTTAGATAAAGCATTTTATAAACAGGCCCGTGGCAGCCGGATGTTGATATACCATGGCCTTTGCCAGCACGATCATACCCGTTTTAACCCGATATTTTTAACTGCAAAAACTTTCGGGGCGCACCTAAAACTTTATAAAAAACATTGCAATGTGGTTTCGCTGGATGATTATTATAAGGGCAATTTTAGTGATGAAAAATTTAATATCTGCCTGACCTTTGATGACGGGTTTGCCAATAATTATAAATACGTTTTGCCGCTGTTGGAAAAATATCAAATACCCGCAGCTTTTTTTATTACAGGTATAGCCAACGAAGGTTATGATATTTTATGGAACGATTTTTTAGGGATTGTAAGCAAGTACGGCCCACAAAATATCACTTATAAAAACCGGCAATATTATAAGGGCAAATACGACCTGTATTATGCTGCCGATAGTTCTATTACCCTCAAAGACCAACTACGCGCCACCGGCTTTGCCGAAAAAGCCGACATGATGAAAATGTTGTACCCATTGGTTCCGTTTAAAAATGAAGAACAACATACAGACTATTGGCTGCAGCTGACTACAGAACAAATAAAACAAATGGCCGCTTCGCTGTATGTAACAATTGGGGCGCATGGTTACTACCATAACGACCTTGCACAAATAAGCACTAATGATGCTTTTAACGAAATGCTCCACGTAAAACAATACCTGGAGGAACTGATAAAAAAGCCGGTAACCAGCCTGGCATTTCCGTATGGAAGTTACAATCAACAGGTAGTTAATGACGCTAAAAGGGCAGGCTATAAAAAATTACTGGCGATGGATTTTTATAACGATTCAGATGGGCAGGATGAAACCATGCGCGAACGGCTGACTGTAAGTCCTTTTATATCGCCTGTTAACCAATTGCACGCAACCATAACTTGTAAATATGATTAATCCGGGCAGCACATATATTACCGAGCGGCTTGGCTTAAACAATATAGCCGATATGGATTTGCTATATAAAGCCGTGTATGGGTACGAACGGCCTGTCGGATTTTTTCAAAAGAAATACGATACCGATTACACGGGTGTTAAATACATCGGCTATTTGGCCTATAACCAACAACACCAACCCATTGCTTTTTATGGCGTTATACCAACCTTGGTTTGGTATAATGGTAAAACGGTTTTAGCCGCGCAATCAGCCGATACCATGACGCATCCAGGGTATAGAAACATGGGGGTGTTTAGGGCGCTGGCAAACCTTACTTATGCCTTATGTAAGCAAGAAGGTATTAGCTTAGTTTTTGGGTTCCCTAATCAAAACTCGCTGCCGGGTTTTATTAAAATGGGATGGCATATAACCGAAAGCCTGGATTCATTTCAAATCCGGGTTGGCGGGATGCTTCAGTTACAAATGATCGCCCGTAGATACCCGGTTTTACGGCCTCTTTATAATTGGTATACTGATAGGATTTTAAAGAATTATTTAAAGAATAAAAAGGGTGTACAAAACTCCGTGCTTGCTGATGGCTATAATGGCGTATTTCGTGATGATAACTATTTAAATTATAAAACCTACTCGCCTACCCGGGTTATTGAAATAGATGGGGTGCTGTTTTGGATAAAGTTGCAAAATGGTTTACAGGTTGGCGATATAGCAAACATCGCCGGCAACTTCGACAGCGCCCTGCAAAAACTAAAAGCACTTGCCCGTAAATTGGGCATAACGCAAATTTATTTCCAGCTTAGTCCACAAACACATTTACATACCGTGTTAAGCCGAGATTATAAACCAGTTCCGGCATTTCAAGCCGGATTCAAAAATATTGAGGGCGATTTAGTTCACGAAAACATAAAGTTCACCTTAGCAGATATAGACATATTTTAACAGCCATGAAGTTTGTTTTTGCCAGCTATATTTCAGCCAATAATTATACCGACCCGGCAGCCTGGCTGGAGCGCATAAAAGCCTATACGGGTGTGTTGGAAGCGGTAGCGGCAAATCACGAAGTAATAAGCATTGAGCAAATTAATTATGAGGGCGACGAGGTTAAGAATGGGGTTAACTACCGGTTCAAAAAGTTTAATAAACGTCGTTATTTCCCATTAAAATTAAATTTGTTTATCAGTCGGCAAAAGCCGGATGTGGTGTTCATACATAGCCTTCACTTTCCGTTACAGGTTATGCTGCTTCGATTGGTATTAGGGCGCAAACCAAAGATCATCATCCAGAACCACGCGGAAAAACCATTTAAAGGGATCAAAAAAAGATTGCTGCTTCTATCCGAAAGTGCTGTTAATGCGTACTTATTTGCCTCGCGGGCAATGGGTTTGGAATGGATAGCCAAAGGCAATTTAACATCCCAAAAAAAAATCCACGAGGTAATGGAGCTGTCTTCATTTTTCCACCCGATACCCAAAGCAACAGCCCGTGCAAAAACCGGAATTACGGAAGCCAATCCCTTTTTATGGGTAGGCCGGTTAGATCAAAATAAAGACCCTTTAACCGTAATAAAAGCCTTTTTAAAGTTTGCAGCGGCAACGCCTTCGGCTTGTTTATATATGCTCTATCATACCGAAGAATTATTACCCGAAATACAACAATTGCTAAGCACTGCGCCAAATGCTGCTGCGATAAAACTAATTGGCAAAGTACCAAACGATGAATTATTATACTGGCACAACAGTGTTGATTTTATTGTAGCGGGCTCGCATTACGAAGGCAGCGGCACGGCAGTTTGCGAAGCGATGTCATGCGGGTGCATCCCGATAGTAACCGATATATTTTCATTCAGGATGATGACTGACAACGGCAATATAGGCCTGTTGTATGAAGCCGGTAACGAGGGTGAATTATTGTCTGCCTTACAACAAACCAATTCGCTAAATATATCCGCAGAAAAAGAAAAAGCGCTGGCTTATTTTAACTCGACGCTTTCGTTCGAAGCCATTGCCGGACGCATTGGTGCTATTGCGGCTTCCTGCTGATTGTACAATTCCATTATTGTTTTAACAGTGTCCGCAATATGATAGGGCAATATCGGGTAGTATAAAAGGTCATTATCCAATAATACATCTTTTGCCATTCGCGTCATATCAGCTACATCCCCCGCGATATGCCAGTTGGGGATTTCGTTAATCATTGGCCGCACAAAGCTTATTACCTTTGCACCCGCATACAGCGCCTCTAAGCAAACTATTCCAAATCCCTCATATTTCGAAGTATGTAAAAATACTTTAGCGCGCTGCATCAATGCCAATACTTCGGCGTGCGGCAGCTCTCCGGCTAAGGTGATATTGCCGGCAAGGCCAAGCCGGTTTATTTTAGTTTGCAGCGGCGCCATTTCGGGGCCGTTACCACAAATTATCGCTTTTACTTGCGGTATATCACGCTTTAAAGCCTGTATAACATCTGCAAAAACCGAATATTGCTTCAACCCTATCAGCGAACCCGCGCCAACAATATCGATATCCCGCTCGCCGGTAAAGGGTTTAAATAACGACGGATCAATTGCCCCCGGCGCCAGGTATTTTGGTACTACCCCGTAGTTTCGCTTAAATTCAGCAACTATAAAATCAGACAAGGCTATCAGGTTATCACCGCTTGGCATCATGTGGTACACATACCTGTTACCTGGCCGTGCATCCTGGCCAAGTAGCCAGCAATAATGCTTTAAACTGAATTTCTTTGCAAACTTATCGGCTATAAAAGCACATTCATCCATCCAAAAGCTTAATAAGCCAATTACATCATAAGCCGCTCTTATCTTTTTTAGTTCGCGCCAGGCGCGCAGCCAGGTAAGCCTCCGGTAAAAGCCGCTTTTGTTTTTGCCGCCAAGGGCAATTACGTTAATGCCATTCCAACTATATTCTGCCTGCTCTAAAGGATATTGAAATGTTATTACAACAATATTAAGGTCGGGATATGTTTCGTTTAAAACGCGTACAAATATTTGCCTGTCGGGTAGCCAGGCGCTGTCTCCTTCGTCTTTAGGGAAACCGGGCGTAAGTATTACCAATGTCTTACGCATACGCCGGTTCCATTGTTATGATCCTATCACAAAAATCAAAGCTCGCGGTGTTATGGGTTATCAGTATCACCATTTTGCCCTGTTTTGCTAATAGTTTTAATTTAAAAAGGATTACCCGTTCCGACTCCTCGTCCATTTCAGAAAAAGCCTCGTCCAGTATCAGCACATCAAAATCATGATATAGCGCGCGTGCCAGCATCAATCGCTGCCGCTGGCCGCCGCTTATGTTTTTGCCATCTTCTTTTACCAGTTCATCAATTCCGCCGGGATATTGGGCTATAAGGTCTTCCAGTCCGCAAAAAACAATAACTTCATTAAGCGCAGCCTGGTTATACTCCCCATCAGTAAGGGTGATATTTTTAAGCAGTGTGTCATTAATAATAAATGATTGCTGTTTTACGTACGACACCCTGTTTAAATATCCCTGTCTTTTTATCCAGTTGGTTCTTTCGCCGTTAAACAGGATATTGCCTTTATGATGTTTCAGGAAGCCGAGCAATAGGTGCATAATAGTCGTTTTGCCTTTGCCTGATACTGCCGAGATCCCCACAAAGTCGCCGGCTTGCATTTCAAAACTCAAATTACTTAACACATAGCTGCCATTGTAACTAAACTTAACCTGGTCAAAAACTATCGACCGCAGGTGCTCCGTTTCGCCTGCAATTATAACCTGGTTTGCTACGGGCTGCAAATCAGTTATGGTAAACCGATACGTTTTTATCTGGCTTGTGCTGTTTAATATTTTAACTATGCCGGGGATGATCTTATAGCTGGCCGCCATAAAAACGCCAATGGTTAACAAGCTTACAGCCGGTGTGCCTGCCGATAGTTTATTTATAGCGATCAAAATAAAAAAGCCCAGTATGGCAAAAACCTCTACCAGTCGTGCCGTAAGGCCCTGTAAAGTTTGCTGGGTAGCTATGTTATTATTTAATTGTGATTGCTGATGGTGGTACCGCTTTACAAAAAAGCCGTCTTTATCATAAACATTGCTTTCAATATATCCGCTTAAAGACTCCTTTAAATGCTGAATAGTTTTCTGGTTCACTACCCTGGTGTTTTCGCGGATTGACCTTAATTTAAACCTGATGTAATTAGCCAATAGCACAACCGGCGGCACCAGCAATAAAAACAGCATGAAAAACAAACCCGGCTGCCAGAATAATATCCCGGCAACAGTAACTAATATCAATATGCCCTGCGAAATGATCTGCTGCACATTGTTTAAAATATAATTACTAAACTCGATGGGTTGATTGCTTATGCCACGGATAAGTACTGACGAATCAACACTTACAAAGCGCAGGTAGTCGTCCTTTAAATAGTTTTGGATGTTCCGTTTTGATAACCTGGAAGCAATACCATAAAAAAAATGCTGCTGCTGTTTTGTGTTGAGGTAGCCCAGCCAGTTTTTAAACCCGAACGCCAGCAAGAACACCGCAATCAATAAAAGCGAATTACGATTTAACAATACATCCGGCAGGAAAGCAATAAAACCGGTCTGTTTATTGGTAGTGTAAAAGTTAATTACAACCAGTATCATCCCCAAAAAGGCAACATCCAATACGCCCATCACCAGGTCTGATAAAATTAGCCGGGCCAATTTTACCTTTTCCTTTTGTTCGAGGATGTTTAAAATATGGGTTAATATACGTTTCAAGCAGGCGCTATCGGTTAAGTTTTCTTTCAACCAATACGTTTTAACAGTGCCTTACGTTGCCTGCTGTTTTATAAGTTTATTAGGGTAAATTCATGGCCGGATATCCAAATGAAATAAATTGCGAAGATTGTAATTAGATTAAATCGGATGGCTAATACTAATCGTATATTGTTGCGGTTACCGGAGGTTTAATATTTGATCCAACAAATTGGAAGGATAAATTTAAGTTTATATCCAATCGTACCTGCCAGGATTTTGTGTGAGACACATTATTATCAATATTATTTGAGATTAGTGAAGAAACAGATTGACAAATAAGGAAACATCATTATGGAAGAATGACTATTAGTGAACAATTAAGGATCGATGCAGTTAGCAAATTTTTGAAACTTGATTTTGACAAATCAGAGTTTCAGGATATTGTGGAGTTAGCCGCTAAATTATGTGAAAAACCTGTGGCTCTCATCACATTATTGGATGAAGAGTCAAACTGGTTTAAAGTAAAGTTTGGGACTGACATTGAAGTAATGCCCAGAGAAACCTCTTTTTGCCAATACGGGATACAACAAGATGAATTGTTAATTATACCTGATGCAACAAAAGATACACGCTTTAACAATAACCCATTAGTGCAAGCAGACCCGCACTTGAAATTTTACGCCGGAGCGCCCTTGACTGTAAGCAGCGGATTGAAAATTGGGACCTTATGCCTTTTTGATCAAAAAGCAAGTTCGCTTACAGATATCCAGCAAAAAACGTTGTCAATCCTCGCCCGTCAGGTAACCTTTATTATGGAGATGCAATTGAACAGTATTGAACTTCAAAAGCAAATACAGGAAACAGAGGCCAAAAATGATTCCTTAATGAAGATCGCCCAACTGCAATCGCACCAGATAAGGCAACCATTAACCACTATAATGGGATTGATCAATTTAATAAAAGACGGTCATCAAACGGTAGATGAAGAGTGGTTAACAATGTTAGAAAAGGCAACCGGTAATTTTGACAAAACTATTGTTGATATAGTAGCCGAGACCATTGGCAGCAAAGACCTGAGAGCAATTCGGTTCAACAAAATGGTCGAAGAAATTGATGATTATGCTATACTGCTCATTGATAATAAAGGAAATATTGAAAATTGGAACAAGGGAGCAGAAAAGATAAAAGGATATAAATCGTCTGAAATAGTTGGGCAGAACTTCAGCATTTTTTATACTGATGAAGATAAAAAAAACAACAAACCCAAGAAACTGATTACCAAAGCCGCCAAATTTGGAGTGGCGAGGGATGAAGGCTGGCGATTGCGAAAAGACGGAAGTAAGTTTTGGGGCCTGGTTGTTATAACTGCGATACATGACGAAAACGGGAGTGTAATAGGATTTACAAAGGTTACCAGAGACCTTACCGCAATTAAAGCGGCGCAGGATGAGTTGAAAATTTCTGTTGAAATGTATACTTTGCTCATTGAGCAAACGGGTAATTTAGCACGAATTGGCGGCTGGGAGTTGGATATAGTAAAACAATCGTTGTCATGGACTGCTATGACCCGGCAAATTCATGGAGTAGATGAAAATTATATCCCTCAACCCGATACGGCAATAAACTTTTATAAAGAAGGCTTCAGCAGATCTCAAATAAGTAAAGCCATAAAAGCGGCAATTGAGGAGGGCAAAGGCTGGGATGTAGAGCTACAATTAATAACGTTGCAAGGCAAAGAAATCTGGGTTCGCTCTATAGGAAAATCTAATTACAAAGATGGTATTTGCACCAAAATATATGGTACTTTTCAGGAAATCTCTTTTTACATTAATTAAACGCCCATGATCATAAGATAAGTGTTGATCATTCCTAAAAAATACAGCTAATGCTCAAAAACATTACGTTAATATTATTGCTGTCGATATCGGCTGTAAACACCGCTTTCAGTCAGCCTAAAAAAATAAACTATGGCCATAATGATAGCGTGGGCCGGTTTTATGATGTGCGCGGTATTAAAATGTATACCGAAGCGTATGGCACCGGCAAGCCTTTATTAATGATACACGGTAACGGCGGTAATATGGGCGCGTTTGGTAATACCATACCTTATTTTGCCCAAAAGTATATGGTTATAGCTGTTGACAGCCGCGCGCATGGCCGTACTGTTGACGACCGCGACTCGTTAAGCTTTGAAATGATGGCCGATGATTTTGATGCCTTGCTTACAGCGATGCATATCGATTCGGCTTATGTATTGGGGTGGAGCGATGGGGGCATTAACGCGTTGGTACTGGCTATGCGCCATCCCGGTAAAGTAATTAAGTTAGCTTCGACAGGTGCCAACCTGGTACCCGATTCTACCGGGCTGATCCCATCCTACTGGAAAAGCGAACGAAAGGATTTTGCTAACTGGCAGAAAAGGATGCCGCTAACCGATGCCAAATCAAGAAACACTTACAAAGTGTTTATGCTGGATTGGGTACAGCCCAACATTCCGTTTAGCGCGCTTAAGGCTATTAAATGTCCCTCGCTTATCATAGGCGGAGATCACGACCTGATACCGGTTCAACATACCGTTGCCATAGCGCAGGCTATCTCTAAATCGTATTTATGGATAGTACCAAACTCGGGGCATGGCACCCTGGTTGAGCACAGGGATGAGTTTAATAAAATAGTTGATGAGTTTTTTGAGAAGCCGTTTAAAAAGAAGTAACCTGCGCTCTTCCCCAACACGTCATCGCGAGCGTAGCGTGGCAATCTCTGCGCGACAGGTCGACGTTATTATCCGCCTGGCGTGTAGAGATTGCCACACTCGTTCCTCGTTCGCAATGACGTTAGTTTACTTAAATCGTTCTTATCTTAATATTTTTAAAAGCTACCGGCCCGTGGTGATCCTGTAACTGGATGCGGCCTTTTTCAACTGTACCAAATACCGGCTCAACCTTACTGAACTTGCTTTTTGCAATACCTGCCATAAACTCGTCGCTGCCGCGGGTGTATTCTAACACTTTTACACCGTTTACCCAATGCTGTACATTCTTACCTTTAACTACAATACGAATGGTGTTCCACTGCCCGGGAGGGTTTACTTTTTTATTGGCTTCCACCGGTGGCAAAACATCATAAAATGATCCCAGTAAGTGATTTGCCAATTTGTTATCCTCGCCGTTTACATCGTCAATTATCTGGAACTCGCAGCCCAGGTTACCGCCTTTATCATATTTATGGCATAAATATTTTATACCGGTATTGGTGCCGGTTTCGATATTAAAATCAGCCGTAAATTCAAAATCTCCATACTCATCAGTAGTATAAATATCGCCGCCTTTGGCATCTTTCTTTAAGGTCATGGCGCCATTAACAACTTCCCAGGCACCCGGGGCCGCCGTTACTGCAGAGCCATCGCCATTTACCCAACCATTTGCGGTAGTGCCGTCAAATAACAGTTTCCAGTTTCCGGCTTTCTCTTTTTTACTCAGTGTATTGTCTTTAGCTTTTTGGCCGAAGGCGGTTGTAAGGGCAACGCCCATCAGCAGGATTAAAAGTAATTTCTTCATGGTTTTTTATTGGTCTGATCAAAAATAATTAAAATTTATCGCACTACTACATTCAATATCAGTACACCAGCCAGCCCTATTACCGACACCAGCGTTTCCATTAACGACCATGAAAGAAATGTTTGTTTCATGGTCAGGCCAAAATATTCCTTGGTAACCCAAAACGAGGTATCGTTAACATGCGAGCAAAACAAACTGCCCGCGCCTACCGAAAGCACCATCAGCGCCGGGTCGACCGGGCTATGCTGCATCAGCGGATAAATAATGCCCGCGGCGGTTAATCCCGCAACAGTTGCCGAGCCTAAGCACAAGCGCAATATCGCGGCTATCATCCAGCCCAACATTAATGGCGGCAGGTTAAGGCCCTGTAATGTGGTAGCTATCTGGGCGTTTGCACCGCTATCTAAAAAGATCTGTTTTAAAATACCCGCGCTGCCAATAATAAGCAGGATCATGGAGATCTCCTTAATCGCATCAGCATACACTTCCATCACCTCAGTTAATTTCATACCCATGCGGATGCCCAGGCTATAAGTTGCTATCGCGATGGTTTCCATCATGGCTATGTTAGGGTCGCCCAGGAAACCGGCTATATTTTTTACGGTGACATTATCGCCGGCGAATTTTGTAATTATGGTGCTTACGCCTATCAGCAAAACCGGTAACAGTGATGATAAAATACTATTGGTTAACCCCGGCAGTTTCTCATTTGGCATATCCTGAACTGACATGGCTATAACCGAATTGGTTTTCATGGTTCGCAACGTCCGCGCAAACAGCGGTCCGGCAATAATAATAGTAGGTATGGCCACAATTAAGCCGTAAACAAAAACCTTCACCATATCAGCATGAAACTGGATCTGCAATGCTGTTGGCGATGGATGGGGCGGCAAGAATCCATGCATTACCGACAGTGATGCCAGCATAGGTATGCCCACATATACTAATGGTAATTTATACCGGTTAGCTACCGAAAAAATTATCGGTATCATCAGGAAAAACCCCACATTATAAAAAAGCGGGATGCCCACAATAAAACCAGTTAAACTCATGGCCCAGGTGATATATTTTTCGCCAAATACGGCGCGCATGGAGTCGGCTACTTTTTGGGCCGCACCGCTTACACCAACCAGTTTGCCTAACATGGCCCCAAGTGCTATAATGATAACCAGCGAGCCCAGCATATCGCCCAACCCTTTATTTACCGACTTTACAATATTTGGCAACGGCATACCCAACAGCAGCGCCGCCATTAATGAAATGATCAGAAACGTAAGGAACACATTTAACCTTGCCCAGGTGATAAGCAGGATAAGCGTTACGATGCAGGCGATTAAAATAAGGATTACCATAAGCCCCCTCTAAATCTCCCCCGGTAGGGGAGACTTTTGTTTTTAAATTTAAAAATCCCCCCTACCGGGGAGGCTTGGGAAGGGCTTAATGCGAATCCCTTAACACTTCTGATCCCGAACCGCCTACCAGGAAATCAAGATCGGCGCCTTTATCTGCTTGTTGTACGTGGTTAACATACAGGTTGACATAGCCCCGGTTTGATGCCGGTGCAGGTGCTACCCATTTGCTTCGGCGGGCGGCCAGTTCTTCGTCCGATACTTCTAAATGTATCGACCTGGCTTCTACATCAAGCTTGATCATGTCGCCATTTTCAACCAATCCTAAATTACCGCCAATGGCCGACTCGGGCGATACATGCAGTATCACCGTACCAAACGCGGTCCCGCTCATGCGTCCGTCCGAGATCCGAACCATATCCGTAACGCCCTTAGCCAATAGCTTTTTAGGCAGCGTCATATTACCAACCTCCGGCATGCCGGGGTAACCAACGGGGCCTACGGATTTTAAAACCATTACGCAGGTTTCGTCAATATCCAGGTTGGGTTCGTCAACACGGTCGTGGTAATCTTCAATATTTTCAAATACCACGGCCCGGCCCCGGTGCTGCATCAATGCAGGTGTTGCTGCAGATGGTTTGATAACCGCGCCGTTTAGGGCCAGGTTGCCTTTCACCACCACAATACCAGCTTCTTCAATTAACGGATCATTAAACTGGTGAATAACCTGCTCATTATATATGGTACCAACGCTTTCAATATTTTCTTTATGCGATTTGCCGGTTACCGTTAAAGCATCCATGTCTAAAACAGCGCTCATTTGTTTAATGATGGCCGGTAAGCCGCCTGCATAATAAAAATCTTCCATCAGGTATTTACCCGACGGCATGAGGTCCAGCAGCAACGGCATTTTACTGCCGATGTTATCAAAATCGGCTAAGTTTAACTCAACGCCCATGCGCCCGGCAATAGCTGTTAAATGGATAACAAAGTTTGATGAGCCGCCCACTGCCGCGTTAACCTTAATGGCGTTCTCGAAAGCCGAACGGGTTAAGATCTTCGACATTTTCAGATCTTCTTTAACCATCTCTACTATGCGCCTGCCGGATAATTGTGCAATTCTTTTCCTTCGCGAATCTACCGCCGGGATAGCCGCGCCACCACTTAATGACATGCCTAACGACTCGACCATACAAGCCATCGTTGAAGCTGTACCCATGGTCATACAATGGCCAGGGCTGCGCGACATACAGCTTTCGGCCTCGGCGAATTCGGCGGGGCTCATTTTACCTGTTTTCAGATCATCGGTAAATGTCCAAACGTTGGTGCCCGAACCTATATCATGCCCTTTATATTTACCATTCAGCATCGGCCCGCCCTGTACTACAATAGTCGGCAGGTCAACGCTGGCTGCGCCCATTAAAGTTGATGGCGTAGTTTTATCGCAACCCGTAAGCAGCACCACACCATCAATAGGGTTACCCCTTATTGATTCTTCGGTATCCATGCTGGCTAAGTTGCGGAACAGCATGGCGGTTGGCTTAAGCAATGTTTCGCCTAATGACATGATGGGGAACTCCAGCGGGAAACCGCCGGCCTCCAACACACCGCGTTTTACACTCTCGGCAATATCGCGCAGGTGCGCGTTGCATGGCGTAAGCTCAGACCAGGTATTGCAGATCCCTATTACCGGGCGGCCGTCAAACATATCCTCGGGCATGCCCTGGTTCTTCATCCAGCTGCGGTAGATAAAACCCATTTTATCTTTTTTACCAAACCAATCAGTGCTACGATATGCAGACATAGTATTATTGTGTTTTAATATATACGACATAACCATCCCGCCATAAAGGTGGATAATAGTTAGCCTTAAGTATCAGTTATTTAAAAATTGGTATTAACGACTGCAAAGTAAGAAATCTTTGAAATAAAATAGTCACTAAATACAGTATAAGGTATTCACAATTGCCGTTAACAAAAAGGTCAAACCAAAACAATCACCCTATTGCATGTTAAATGCTTGTCACAATAAAAACATTCTTTACAGTTGTGAACAAAATGAACAATAAATTAATAATTTAATTTTTTACCTTCAAACAATCTAAACCTTTTCATGTGCGAAGAGAACTATTTAGGTGATAGTCAATTTAGGGGGTTGACTATATTATTAATTAGTTTGAGTTGGTAATTAGCCGGTGTAGCCCAAAACTACACCGGCTTAATTATTTAGTTAAACCCCCATTTAAATACTTATAAGTCATTTTCTCATAACATCCTGACCTATAAGTCAT
Organism: Mucilaginibacter sp. UYCu711; assembly: GCF_050433825.1. Classification (NCBI taxonomy): domain Bacteria; kingdom Pseudomonadati; phylum Bacteroidota; class Sphingobacteriia; order Sphingobacteriales; family Sphingobacteriaceae; genus Mucilaginibacter; species Mucilaginibacter sp. UYCu711. Next base: position 198,938 of record NZ_JBNPWM010000008.1, read on the forward strand.
CCATGTCTATTTTCTCTTGTGATTTTCTGTTTACATTAGCTTAACCGAACACCTAACAAGCTTATCCAAATGAATGTAAACCTTTTGTTCCGTCTCCCGTACGCTCATACGCCTACTACATGTACAATACCGACAAGCGTACTTTTTTTGGCCAGTAAGTATCACCAGAATGAGCTTTAGAAAGATCCCCCTAACTGCTGTGCTGTTAAGTATCACACTAAACCTGTTTGCGCAAAGAAGCAATAACTATTTAGCACAGCCGGATAAAGACCTGTTTCGAATCACCGCCCCGTTGGATAGTTTTAACCGCAGGCTCCCTGTAGAGAAAGTTTACCTGCATACCGATAAGCCTTATTATAACATTGGCGATACACTATGGTTTAAGGCATATTTATTAGACAGGGTAAATTTAACCGCATCAAAGTTAAGCGGATTGTTATATGTGGAACTGGATGACGACAGCGCCCAAATGGTGCGGCGCATTAGCATACCAATAAAAGACGGATTAGGTTGGGCGCAGATACCACTGCTTAAAAACATTTTCCACGAAGGGGGTTACACATTGCGTGCCTATACCAATTGGATGCAAAACATTGGGGAGGATGGCTTTTTTAGTCGCCGTTTTTATTTAGGCACACCGGCGCAGGAATCGTGGTTAGTTAAATCATCGGCAGCAATTAACCGCGTGGATAATAAAGATCAGCTGGATGTCTCGTTGATACTAAAACGGTCAGATAAAGCATCATCGGCTGTAGGTTTACGCAAAGTCGAAGTCAGGATTTATGACCAAACACATTATATATACAATAAAGAACTGCTAACCGGGATTGACGGCTCGTTAAAACTAAGCAGTGTTTTAAAAGAAAAAGCCGATGGTAAACTGTTACGTGTGCAGATAAGGAGCCTTGAACCTCGGGATGGTGAAAAAACCATCCAGGTTCCATTAAATATTAATCGTACTCAAAATATCGACCTTCAGTTTTTACCGGAAAGCGGCAGCCTGGTTGCGGGTTTAAAATCGGTAGTTGGGTTTAAAGCTATAGGCGAAGATGGTAAAGGCACACCGGTTTTAGGTGCTGTATATAATAGCAAAGGAACCGAGGTTGCGTCATTTACATCCGTCCATAATGGCATGGGCTCGTTTGAGTTTACACCAGCCGCAGGCGAAATTTACACGGCTAAAATAAGCCAGCCAACTATTAAAAGTTTTACTTTTCCCAAAGTAAATATTGAAGGCACAGTAATGCATATTGCTAACGCGGAGCTTGCCGACCAACTGAAAGTGTCGCTTTACGCATCGGCAGAAGTTTTACATCCCGATAGTAGTTGCTATTTAATCGGTACATCAAGGGGTGTTATATACTATTCGCAAAAGGTACAGCTTAACCAGCCTGACATCAGTGTTTCTAAAAAGTTTTTCCCTTCGGGGATAGCCAGGTTTACGCTTATTAAAGGTAAAACCTCCTTAAATGAGCGCGCGGTTTTTATTGATAACCATGACGAGTTGATTATCCGTATCACGCCTGATAAAACCGCTTACAAGAAACGCGACAGTGTGGGTTTGAATATCGTAGTGAAAGACAAGAGCGGGTTCCCGGTGCAGGGTAGCTTTTCACTGGCCGTAACTGATGACTCACAGGTAAGGGCCGACAGCACCGGCAACAACAGTATCAATGCCAGCATACTATTAAATGCCGATCTGAAAGGAAGGATAGAAGATCCCGGCTATTACATTTACCGCAAGGATAAACTTGCCTGGCAGGCGTTAGATAATCTGCTGCTTACGCAAGGCTGGACAGGTTATGATTGGAAGGATGTATTTACACCTAAACCTGTGAGGTTTTTACCCGAGAAAGATTTTAAAATAACAGGGAGAGTATCAAACCTGTTTAATAAGCCCATTCCAAATTCAAAAGTTATAATCTCGTCGCGCAAGCCATCTTTTCTGGCATTTACTACTACAGATTCGGCTGGCATCTATGTATTTAAAAACCTGCCAAATATTGATAGCGGATCATTCTTTATACAGGCTAATAACGACAAAGGGAAGAAGATAGCTACCGGCGAAATAACTGTAGTTAAGTTTAAACCACCGTACATCCCCGAAACCTTGCGCGACCATTTGCAGCCCTGGTATGTAAATAGTGATAGCACCCAGCTAAATTACGTATTACGCAAAGCAGTAAGTATCAAGGATGACAATGTAAAAATGACCGGCATTGTGTTAAAAGAGGTTAGGATCAAACAAAAAAAGATCATCAAACTGTCTAAAAACCCGCTTGGACCTGGAGACGCAGACATTGTTTATGATGAAAAGGATATTAAAGAATCGGCTGTGCAGAATTTGTATGATTTGCTAAAAGTAAAGGTCGCGGGGTTTAAAGTGGATAATTACTATCGGTCTGATCATCCCTGGGGTGCAAAATTCCCTGCGACACCAAAATTAGATCGTTACGCTGTTAAAATAGTGCTTGACGGCGCACCATTGCCATTGCGAATAGATGATCGATATTCAGTAGAAGAATATATAGATGAAATGAGCCAGATACAAATAGTAAACCTAACAGGTATAGAAGTAATATTTACACAGCCGCGCCTTGACAGATTAAGGGTACTTACCGGGACCGAATGGCCTCCAACTATTACAATAACAACTAAGGATGGCACAGGCTGGTATAGATCAGGCACACCGGGTGTAGTAACTTACAGGCCCTTACCGCTAATGCGCCCGCAGCAGTTTTACAGCCCTAAATACAAAGTAGAGCCGGAAACCGTAATTGTACCCGACTACCGGGCGACCCTGCATTGGGAGCCCAATATTTATACCGATGCGAACGGTAAAGCAAAGGTCTCTTTCTATACATCTGATATTGCGGGCAAGTATACGGTAACTGTTTCGGGCGTGGATGTAACCGGGTGGATCGGCGACGCGCAGATAAAGATCAACCCGCAAAAACCGTAGCCGGGCCTTGCTATTTATTAAGCTATTTTAACTTTGTTATAAGCAATATTAGCTTTTTAAGGTTAAACCGGCTGATTTACAGCAGCGTGGTTTTGCACTCCCAGTAATTCTCCATTAAATTTCAATAGATTTATGGCAGTAAACCAAAGCTATGACCTTAAGAAGAAACCTGCTGGTGCTTGTACTGCTATGTACAAGCCTTAGTCTATCTGCGCAACAAAACGATTTAAAATTATGGTATGATAAGCCATCGGGCAAAGTATGGGAGAAAGCCATGCCCGTAGGCAATGGCCGCCTGGCCGGCATGGTGTATGGCAACCCCGAACGCGAAACCATTCAGCTAAACGAAGCTACCCTTTGGAGCGGCGGCCCAAGCCGTAATGATAGCGAAACCTCGCTGGCGGCACTGCCCGAGGTTAGGCGATTGATCTTCGAAAATAAACGTAAGGAGGCTGCTGCCATAGCCAGCAAGGCCATGAAATCAAACCGCGATAATGGCATGTGTTACCAGCCGGTGGGTAATTTATACCTGAACTTCCCGGGCCATCAAAGCTATACAAACTATTACCGCGACCTGGATATTAGCAACGCCATAGCCACCACCAGCTATACGGTTGATGGTGTAACCTATAAACGCGAGGTATTCGCGTCCCACGCTAACCAGGTTATTGTGGTGCATTTAACCGCCAGCAAGCCGGGTAGCTTAACTTTTTCGGCTGCCATGTGGAGCCCGCAAAAATCAAATGTGGTAACCAAAGGCAAGGATGAGCTGGTACTTTCAGGCGTATCCGGCGACCGCGACGGCATCAAGGGCCGGGACGAATTCCAGGCTTTGGTAAAAGTTAAGTTAGATGGCGGCCAGCTTGCTACCTCTGATACCTCGGTTAACGTAACTAATGCTACAGCAGCCACGCTGTTTATATCTATAGCTACCAATTTTGTAAAGTATGATGATATCAGTGCCGATGAGTCGGCGCGCGCTAATGCTTATCTGGATAAAGCCTGGCCCATCCCATACGCCAAACTGGTGAGCAACCATGTTGCCGCCTACCAGAAATATTTTAACCGGGTTAAACTTGATTTGGGTACCAGCGACTCGGTAAAAAACCCTACCGACCGCCGTATTGATGGTTTTGCCAGCGGTAATGATCCGCAGTTGGTAGAGCTGTATTTCCAGTTCGGGCGGTATTTGCTGATCTCGTCATCACAGCCGGGCGGCCAGCCTGCTAACCTGCAGGGTATCTGGAACAAAGAGATGAGCCCGCCATGGGGCAGTAAATATACCATCAACATAAACACCGAAATGAACTACTGGCCGGCCGAGGAAACCAACCTTGCCGAAATGCACCTGCCACTGGTCCAGATGGTTAAAGAGCTTTCCGTTACCGGCCAGCAGACTGCCACAAGCATGTATGGCGTTGGCGGCTGGCTAACCCACCACAATACCGACCTATGGCGCATTACCGGCCCTGTAGACGGCATTTACTCGGGCCTTTGGCCATCGGGTGGTGCATGGTTAAGCACGCAGCTGTGGGACCGCTATATGTATAACGGCGACAAGGCCTATTTGAAGTCGGTTTACAACGCTTTGCGTGGCGCGGCCCAGTTTTACTTAGAGTTTTTGGTGGAGGAGCCCGAGCATAAATGGCTGGTGGTATCGCCATCCAACTCGCCCGAGAATAACCCGCAGGCCTATGGCAATGGTATAGCTATTGATGCCGGCGTTACTATGGATAACCAGATCGTATTCGATATTTTTAGCGAGGTGATCTCGGCAGCTAAGATCCTGGGGGTGGACAAAGAGTTTGCCGGCAAGCTAAAAGCAGCCCGCGACCGCCTGCCGCCTATGCAGATCGGCCAGTATAGCCAGCTACAGGAGTGGCTGCATGACCTGGATAGCCCAAGGGACCATAACCGCCACGTATCGCACCTGTATGGTTTGTACCCAAGCAACCAGATCTCGCCTTACCGCACCCCCGAGCTTTTTGATGCCGCCCGTACTTCTTTGATCTACCGCACCGACGTATCAACCGGCTGGAGCATGGGTTGGAAGGTTAATTTCTGGGCAAGGTTACTGGATGGCAACCATGCGTTTAAGCTGATACAGAACCAATTAACACCTACCGGCAAGAACAGGGGCAGCTCAAACAACGGCGGCGGCACCTACCCAAATATGTTTGACGCGCACCCGCCGTTCCAGATCGACGGTAACTTTGGCTGTGCTGCGGGTATCACCGAGATGCTGATGCAAAGCGCCGACGGCGCCCTTAACCTACTCCCTGCCCTGCCCGATGCCTGGCCTGCCGGGACCATAACCGGCCTGCGTGCCCGTGGTGGTTTTGAGATAGTTAGCATGCAGTGGAAGGGTGGCAAGCTGGCTAAAGTCACTATAAAATCTACCCTGGGGGGCAACTGCCGGTTGCGGTTGCCTAATGGCGCGAAGCTGGTTGGTCCAAAGGACTCCTATGGAGCGGGCACTTTAAAAACAGCTAAAGGGCTAAATACCAACTTCTTTTACCAGAACGAGGAGACCGCCAAACCCATCATATCAAGCCAGGCACAGTTAAAACCTACCGGCGCCAAAGAAACTATGCTGTACGATTTTGCTACCGTTGCTGGTAAAACCTATACGTTAGTGGGCATCTAATTTCGCCCGTTGTAGGACGGATTGTTTTAATAAAATGGCGACACCTTACATGTCGCCATTTTTTATAGAGGGTTGTTTTACAACTGTTGAAAGGCTGTTTGTTTCACGCGAATGTGAAACAGATGAAACAAGATTTTGGCCTAACTTATTGAAGTATAAATACTTGCAAAAATATGGTGAAACAAAATGAAACAAGACTTTACTTTAACTTGCTGTAAATTAACGCACTACAAAAAACCAGCGAAACAGAAATGCAACAACTTTTGCGTTAGTGTTTTTAAGTTAAAAATGGATTTTTATTATTGATTATCAACCGATTGCATATAGTATAATTTTGATAGAAAAAGCAATAATTTGGGTCAACTTTCAATCGTAGTTTAACACCTTACTTGTACCTTGTAACTACATCATAACACGCAACAATCACTCGTTTATCCGTAAAAAATGAAACTGTTCAGCATCTCATCCTTCCTAACCACCCTCTTACCTTTTGCCTTATTTTTTAGCGGCGAAAAACCGGCGGCGGTGACGGCAATAAGCACCAATGAATTTTTAAACAGCATTGGTGTTAACTCGGCCATTTCAAGGCGGGGCGAAAGTTTGGACAAAACCATCGAAGCCATCCGGTACACCGGCATCCGCTGGATCCGGTCGGGGTACGAGGGTGGCGCTACCGACCAGGATTACCAAACCCTGCACCGCGCAACCGGTGTACGCTTTAGCTACGGATTAATGAGCGGCGGCACCAATATCGACAGGCTGCTTGCCGGCGGCCGCATGCTGGCCGGTGCCGGCGCGCTGCTGGCTTTCGAGGGTAACAACGAGCCCAATAACTGGGGCGTAACCTACCTTGGCATAAAAGGCGGCAAGAACCAAAGCTGGCTGGCCGTGGCCAAACTACAGGCCGATCTATATAAAGCCGTAAAGACCGATCCAACCCTGGGCCAATACCCGGTGTGGAGCATCAGTGAGAATGGCGCGCAGACCGATAACGTGGGCCTGCAATACCTGCAGATCCCGGCCGGCACAAACGCCCCGATGCCTGACGGTACCCGCTACGCCGATTTCGCCACCTGCCACAACTACTTTAGCCACCCAAGCCATAAGGGATTATATGACAACCAAACCTGGAACGCTGCCGACCCGGGACCTCTTTGTAAAGTCGACGGGCTGTTTGGCAATTATGGCAAAACCTGGCGCGGCAAGTTTACCGGCTATACCGAAGGCGAGTTGGTTAACCTGCCCAAAGTAACCACCGAAACAGGTGTTACTACTGATAATACCTTTACCGAAGAAAAGCAGGGCTGCCTGTACCTAAACCTGTACCTGGCCCAATTTAAACGCCGGTGGAGCTATACCGCTATTTATTTGCTGCGCGACAGAAGCGACGAGGCCGGCAACCAAACATTCGGCTTTTACCAAAAGGATTATACTCCGCGCAAGGCCGCCGTTTACCTGCATAACTTCACCACTATATTAACGGATAAAGCGATCAGCAAAAAAGCGCCTGCCAGCCTGGCCTATACCCTAACCAACCAGCCCGAAACGGTGCATGACCTGCTGCTCCAAAACAGCAATGGCCATTTCCAGTTAGTTATATGGGGCGAGAAAGCATCCGGCAGCGACCAGGTAACGCTAACCCTCGGCAAAAAGGCAGCGCGGGTACAGGTGTACGACCCAACTGTGGGCATAACGCCCGTTGCTAATTATAAGAATGTTAACCAGGTCACGCTGAGTTTAAGCGATCATCCGGTGGTGGTGGAGCTGTAAATTGTAGCAGCAGTTACGGTGGTAGTGGGTGTGTGCCATTCCCTCCCGCTCAAAGACGGATGCAGAGAGGCTTAACAAAGCGTCTAAACCCCTCCCTACACCCTCCCGTTGGGAGGGAACCGCACAAGTCCGCCGCTTTTTCAATCTTCCAAACACCTGTGGTGATAACACCAACAAGGGCGGAATAGCAACCGCCGGCAAAATCCCTTTGTATACACACGCTCATTTACAACCTCTTGCTGATCGTTTAACATACAGGCAATTAACTCATCACTCTTTTACTTAAGGGATATGGTTATGCTTTTGCCAAATACTACTTTTTGCGTTTTGTTGCCCGGTTGGGTGTTCCACAGGCATTCACGCACGGTTAGGGCTTGGGTATCCGGCGCCAATGATATTAACTGGAAAGACATCCGCGTTTCGTCCTTTGCCGAAAACTTACCTTTCATGGGCGAATCTACCCTAAAAGTGTTAAGGCTTACATCATTGTCCGGCCCTCTGTAAACATAAAACTCGTTCCAGTTACTATTGCCGTGGAAATACGCTTTAATATTGGGGTGTGCCTTCAAAAACTTAACCCAGCCGCGTTGTTCTATAGCAGTTGCGCCTTCGTCTTTCATTGCAACTGTACTTTCTTTATAATATTCGGCGGTAAGGTTTTCAAATTTATTAGCGATGGTCATGTTATGCGGCGGCAACGGGTTAGTGAAATGCTTTGCCTCGCACGTAGGTTGATCATGAGTAAATATAATAACAGGTGTTGTTGATGCAACTGTTCGCAGGTCGCGCTCCATCCAGATGCGCTCGGCCGAATCGGGCCATAATGTAATAAACATCAAATGCACCCCGCCAACCTCGCGTGAGTAATTGATCTTATCAGTAGCATAATTATACGCTTCGTTAGTCATGGTTTTTTTGGGGTGCAGCATCAAATTGTAGATGCTAACCAACGTTGTTGGGTCATGTAGGGGGCGCATTGGTTTGGCATACCCAATAGCGTTTGATATATCGTGATTACCGGGAACAAGCAATACCTGTGCAGGCTTGCCATTGTTCCCGGTTAATTTAAGCCCCTGCAGGTAGTCCTGCTTAAATTGCGCCCATGATTTGGCAGCACTTTGTATTGGTATCTCCATGCGGTTGGTAATATCGCCTGTTTGCACCAGGTAATCTATAGCGCCAACTTTTAAGCCCGCATTAATACCGTTATCAGCCGGTAGCTGTTGTTGTGGCAACGTGTTTATTTGGTTGATCATAGCTGCATTTACCAGGTGGGCCATAACCCCGGTATCGCCGCGAAATTGCGGGCGCGTAAGCCCATAATGCGCGTCGGATGAATAAACCATATTTATAACCGGCCTTGCTACCTGTTGCGCCATAGTGGGCGGCGCTACAAACAAACCAAAAGCAATGCCTATATGAAGTGTTGAGATCCTATTTAAAAACATAATAACATTTATTTGTGAAACCGTTTTGAATTATAAAAGGCAGCCATCACAGCTGCCTTTACAAGAGTTTTAATTTTTATTTGTTAGTGATGATTACCGGTGCCATCAACCTGGTAGGCGCCGATATCGCGGCCCGGGCGGGTTAGTTCGGTTACACCAAATTTAGGGTCGACAGGGACATCGCCTCGTGGAGTGAAACCGGTAAAGCCCTTGCCAACACAAGGCGACGTTAGCTTAAGTGCAAAGTTATAGGTACCTACAGTGGCTATATCGCGTAGTTTTAAACCAGCGGGCAACGGCACAGGTGCATTAATAAATTGTGGATTATTCGCGCTTAATATAACTGCATTAGCCGTGTAAACGTCGCCGGGCTTCCAACCAGCCGGCAAAAATGTTGATGGTGCAGGGATGTCAGTCGGTTGTGCTTTTGTAATGGCTGTACTTACAGAAAGCGACGGGTAGATCTGGTTGGCTACCGAGGCTGAATCTGTATAAGTATAATTATAACCGTATTTTATATTAGCAGTGTCGGCTATTGGGTTTTGTACAATACGCAAGCCAAATTTACAGTTCACCATCAGGTTATTATAAGCCATACCGGCCGCATCCTGCTCAAAGTTGATAGATCCGCCACGGCCTGCTGCTGCCCGTCTGTATCCGCAGTTAACAATAGTGTTGTTATACATGCGGATGTTTGAGCCGGGTACGCCTGTGAGCGCACCCGAGTTTGATAACTTAGGGCCGTTAGTTGCTATACCGATGCAAAGATTATAAGCAAAATCGCCAATGGTGCCGGCTTTTGCGTTAAGTGCTTCGCCGCCGGTATACCCGCATTTCTCAAAAGTATTACGCAGGATAGCAATTTTACCGCCCAGCGTGCGGATAGGATCATCAACACTGCCATACAACCACGAATCTTCCACTACAAATATCCCAAATGGATTTTGAAAAAATAATGGGTACGGGCTTTTAGAGATCACGGCAATATCACCGGTGGGAGTGCCGCCGCCAAACTCAACGTGCGTCCATTTAAAGATCATCATTTTGCAATTAGCACCACCCATAATACCGGTCCATAAACCTTTAAAAGCGGGGTCCTTTGATGGGTCGGCACCTAATTGGTCTGTTTTTACAGCACCATCGGCAGTAAATAATATAGGGGCATCTTGTGTACCAAGGCTTAAAAGGCTGCCGTTTACACCAATACCGTAGTTACCTTTAAAATTAATGGTAACACCGGGTTGTATGGTTAAGGTATCATTAGCGTTTACAATAAGGTTACCGCAAACGTTGTAAGTTTTACCGGCCAGCATAGTGCCTTTAACGGCTAATGAACTTGCCGCGCCAAGTGGGGTAAGGCAACCTGCATCACTTATAGGCGCTGCAACCAAAACTATTGCTTTGGATAATTCTTTATGGTCTGCCAGTTTTTGGCATGAGTTAAAAATGAGCCCGGTTAAAACTAAACCTAAGACTAAAAATAGTTTCGTTTTCATTTTATAAAGTTTAATGCTATTAAAATTTGTAGCGGATACCAAACAAGTAGTTGGTCTTGAAATAATCTTTCTGAACTACGATAGCCTTATCAGGCTCTGATTGCAGTGCCAGCGTCCTGGCTCCGGGCGCGGTTAAATAATTGTTGTAAGATTGATGAAGCTCCAATATATAAGGTGTATTAGTTAAATTATTAACCTTACCATAGAAAGAAAATTTACGTGCAAAACGTTTCTCGACCGAAAAATCTATTTGCTTGGTTGGAGCCTGCCAGTAATCTAACCCATAATAAGGGCTTACTAATGATATGCGTGCGCCGGTATATACAAATGCGCCCTGCAGGTCTAACCCTAATTTAGGGTTTTTATAGATCAGGGCAAGGTTACCGATATGGTCTGACTGGCCTTGTAAAGGCCTGGTTTCTGATTGTATACGCGACGTTACCTGGCCTGCATCATTACGGAATGAATAAAGTTTATCAGACGTGATCCTGGACCGGGTGTACGTATAATTTGCAACCACGCCAAACGGGCCCCAATATTTGGTTACTACCCCCTCTAAGCCAAAGTTACGCGCATCGCCAAAATTTTGCGGTATAAGCGTTTGTGAGGTTACACCTGTTTTAACAGCTGCAAACTCTATTGGGTCTTGTATGCGTTTGTAAAACGCGCCTATCAATATTTCATCAGCATTTTTTGAAAACAGCTCATATCTAAAGTCAACATTATCAGCCGTAGTGTGGTTTAAACCTGCGGGGTTGCCGGTTTCTTTAAACACCTCACCTTGTTGCCCGTCCGGAATTAACTCTGCAAAGCCGGGCCTTGCTAATGCCTTGTAATATGATAAACGAAGATTTTGATTTTCTGTAATGCTATATTTAAATATAACGCTTGGTAAAATATCAGTATAAGTTATTTTACCATTTTTATAAGCTGTTGCCGGCGGCAGTTGTGTATCGTAGTTTTGGTTGGTATACTCGGCCCTTACACCACCTAAAGCTTCAAACCTATCTGTTAACTGCCATTTACCCTGAATATATCCTGCGGCTACGTTTTCGGTAAAGGTATAGTCATTGCCATCCGGCGAAAACAATGAAGAGCCGGTACTTTTAAAAGTATATTTAGCATTGCTGATACTGGTATAAGCCTGCGATGTGCTGGTACCTAAGTCGGGCGTAAGACTGTATGAGTTATAATAGCTATCGCGCGTTTTGTGGCGCTCAACTCCGCCTATTTTTAATTCGAAATCCCTCTTTAGCAATTTAAACTTATCGGCAATGTTTAAATATGCGGCGTAATCCTTATCGCTGTTATGTGCCCAAATACGGGTCATCCCCTGTAGTATATCTACGCTGGTTGCGGTTTTTGTAACCGGGTATTCGTGCGTAAATTCTGCCTGGTCAGGAATGTGGTTATTTGCGACCGAATAGGCTAACGACCAGTCGGCCCTTAAACTACTATTTAATTGGTGAACGCCCTGTAATGTTGAGTTGTAAATTGACTGGTATTGCCACCTGCTGCGTGCCTGGGCATCAACCAGCGAGTTTAAAGCGATAGTATCGCTTATTAAGCGGCTTTGATGATCGTCCAGGCGCACAAATACGTTAATAAGGGATATCTTATTGTTTTTATCAAACTTGTAATCAAACTTATTATTTACCCCAATGCGCCTGCTTTGTTGCGAGTATGAGCGCGATTGTAACTCGATAAACTGGGGGATATTATTTAACCCTGGTTGCGCATTAGGTAAAAAGAAGGTGGAGTTATTTCCTGTAAAATTATTTTGGTAGCTGGCCGAAACAATGAAACCAAGTTTTTGATCCTGCCCAAATCTGTCGCCAAATGTAAAACCAAAGTTGGTGTTCACAGGGGTTGCTTTGTTTGAGAATTGGAGGTTGTTTACCGGGAAATCAGCCGGTGCGGCAGCATAGTTGTTACCGTTTCTTTCTGCAGGTGATTGTTTATTAATTGCAGAGGCATCAAATTGCTGAAAATTGCGGCCGGCAAAAATCCCATTATAACCCGCTGCAAAGTTTGCCTGGAACAAGGTTTTTGACGGTGCATCTTTCATCACCAGGTTAATAGTACCGCCAATTGCATCCCCCTCCATTGATGGGGTAAGTGTTTTGCTAACCTCTAACCGTTCCAACAGCTCGGCCGGGAAAAGATCTAAAGGAATAAAACGGTTCTTGTTGTCGGGACTTGGTATTTTAATGCCGTTAACAAGCGTATTAATATAGCGTTTTTCCATGCCCCTGATAATAGGGTAACGACCCTCGCCCGAGTTACTTCTTTCGATAGTTACACCTGACACCCGTTGTATTACGTTAGCCACAGTAACATCCGGCGATAACTCTATATTTTTTGCCGAAACAATATTTACCACCTGGTTTGCATTGCGTTCAAGCGTTCGCGCACGTGTATCGGTTGATACCTGGTTGCCGGATATGGTTACATCATTAAGCGCACGGATATCCGGATCAAGTGCCACACTAATAGTGTTTACTCTATCCGGCGTAACCATAACAGTTATTTGTTTAGTCTTGTATGATACGAAGCGGATTTCAAGCTGGTAAGTATCGGCGCTAAGATTTTTAAATGAGAAGAACCCGTCCAGCTGTACAGCGGCGCTTCGTTTTATTGATCTTATTTCGACAGTAGCGCCCACCAATGGTTCGCGGGTGACAGCATCGGTAACTTTACCTTTAATGCCTTGCGCCAGGCCCGAAAAAGACCATAACGAACAACATAAAGTAAGCAGGAATAAATTAAATAACGTGTAATTGTGTTTCATTTCAGGGGGTTAATTTCCCGCAAATAACACTCTATAAATCTGTAGGAAAACTGAGTTTTAGCCCGCTCGCTGATTACATAATACAATGATAACATTGTGTTTACCCCAAGCCGCTTTTTGGATATGTAACGCGTTATTTAATTAACATTTAGCAAACATTGCAACAATCAAGACCAACTTAAATAGCCATGTTGCTTGTTGACATCCTGCCCCGCTACCCGGCAGTTTGTCAGTGGGGTAACCGAACTAAACTACACAGTTGACTGGACATAATAACGACACTTATCGTTCCGGCCAGCGCGCCGGCCGCGTAAGGGATAGAAGCGAATACCGGCCACGTCGGGGCCCCAGTGCGGGTGCCGCGCCTAACGCCTTGTGGCGTATAAGCGGATAGCCCGGCCCCCGATTTTAATCGGGGGAAACGCCCATGCCACACCCAAAATCCGGGAACTCGTGCTTTTACCAACTTCCGAAATATTGATTAGCGTAGTTCGCGATTGCCACGCTACGCTCGCAATGAGAAAAGGATGAAATTAGCAAGTGAAAAGATCGCTCCGCATACAAATATCCTTGTAAGGAATCACCCACGCTGCCGACTAACCCGACATGACAAACATCAATAAGAACTATGCGCCGCTGCTTTTGCGTTTAATAATTGGCTATGGGTTTATGGCCCATGGCCTGGTAAAGCTGAGCCGCGGGCCGGCCGGGTTTGAGAAACTACTGGTTCAAAACGGCGTCCCTTTTCCGCATTTTATGGCGTGGCTTACACCGCTTACCGAGGTTTTGGGCGGCCTGGCTATTTTGTTGGGGGCTTTTATCTTTATTTCGGCCATCCCGTTAATAGTTATCCGGCTTACGGCGATAGTAACCGTACATTTCAAGTTTGGGTTTAGCTCGGTTAACACTATTGGCCTTACGCCCGCCGGGCCTAAGTTTGGCCCGCCGGGATATGAAACAGACCTGCTGTATATAGCAGGCCTGGTGTCGTTAATGCTATCGGGCGCGGGTGCTCTTTCGGTAGATGGCTGGCTGGCTAAACGCAGCGGGGGGTAATGCCTTTTAACTGTCTTATTTAACCCGCAATAAAGTAGTGCTTAGGGCTCGAACTGTTGCCCGGCAAGGGCTACTTTTTAAAGCTATCCTAAAAGGGTAGCTTTTTTTTTGATATAATTATTGTATGTTTAGATCATGAAAGTTTTAAGTGACAACATAAGATCTTGGTTAGCCAAATTGTATCAAACATTACTTTTATTTTAGCACTAATATAAAAACCTTTTCAAACAGCTGATCTGAATTAGCAGCCAACCTTTATGCCTAAAATCACAGCAAATAAGAACGACTTGGGCTACGTGCCCGATTTGGATGGTCTGCGCGCAATAGCGATATTATCTGTAATGTTCTATCATTTCGAGGTATTCAGCGCCGGATGGATAGGGGTGCAGTTGTTTTTTGTTTTGTCGGGGTACCTGATCACCAAAGGTCTCGCTTCCGAAAAAAAGCAGGTTAAACAATTCGGCAGTTACATCAAAATATTCTACTTAAAACGAGTTTTACGTATTTTTCCGGTATATTTTTTATATGTCGCCTGCTTTTTGGCGTTCTGCTACATTACCCACAACGCGGCTACAGCTAATGGAGCTGCAATTCCTTTAATCACCTACACTGTTAACATTTACGGGTTAGCCCCGCACACAGTAAACATGGCAGGCTTTGGCTATGTATGGTCGCTTTCTGCCGAAGAACAGTTTTACCTTATCTGGCCGTTTATCGTATTTTTTTCTTCTGAAGCAGTGTTACGACGCATCTTATATGCAATAATGTTTATAGCACCGCTTTGGAGATTGGCGATGCTGTGGTTCGCGGTTAACCACGGCGTGCAGCCAGATACCGCAGGCACCATGGTTTATATCACCACGCTATCCCAGTTTGATGCCTTTGCTGTCGGCGCTTTAATAGTATACATAACGGATGTAAAAAACATTAGCACCCCGCGTTTAAGGAAAATGGTTTTTGCAGGCATTGCCATCTTTTTATTGATAGGCCAGGTAAACGTATTCTTAACCAACAGAACGCTGCTTAAAGACATGACCACGCTGGGTTACCGGGTAACCATGCTCAATAACTACCAATATGTTTGGGGCTATAGCGTGATAAACCTGTTTGCAGGCTTTATTATTTTTATAATAGTGAAGTATCAGAATGTTATCCCTATACTTAGTAACAAGGTATTGGTTTATATAGGCCGTATATCATACGGGATGTATATTTTTCATGTACCGGTATTACTTGCTTTGGACGGACTAAAGCATAGGGGCCTGGCACTGAATATGATTCGCCTGGCATTGTTTTTTAGCATTACTATTTTATTGGCGCATCTATCTTATTACTACTTTGAATTGTATTTTTTGAAGAAAAAGAAAAAGGTGCTTGAGAATATCACTGCTAAACAGCATAGTCTGTCATAAGAAGAAAATCTCAAAAGCCCCGCCGCGCCGCTTATACCAGCGGGGCAACGCCCCGTGTCATTAAGGCCGAAATAAATATCAATATCCATTCAAATTACCACAACCTCTTTACACGCCCATACGTTTAAAGTACCTATTTTATACTAAATTTGTGCGATGCGTGTGCGGTTTCTGCCTTTGATATTTGGATTGTGCTTTTTGTTTGGCAGCGTACAGGGGCAGAGTATTTTTGTAGGGACGGTAAGCGGCACTATTACCGCCTATGCAGGCACACCATCTGCAAGCCCTAATATACAACAATTCACGGTTAGCGGTGTTGGTCTTATCGGCCCTGTAACCGCTACGGCTCCTGCGGGGTTCGAGGTTTCCACTTCGCCAGGCAGCGGGTACGGCCCTTCGGTAACCATGACCGTTAATGGCGCGGTAACCGCGATCGTGTACGTTCGTACGGCGGCATCCGCCACTGCCGGGTTCAAAGTAGACAATGTGGTTTTAACATCGGCAACTGCTATAACGCAACTTGTGGGCGTTGTAGCCACCGTTAACCCCGCGTCATCTTCAATAATTACGGTGGTGGGCTCGCCCGGTACTGTTACTACCACTTATGGCGCGCCTTCTATACCGGGCAGCTTTAGTGTGGCGGGAGCCGGCTTAACAGGCCCGATTACTGTTACCCCGCCGGCAGGGTTTGAAGTGAGCACCAATAACATCAACTTTAGCCCAACGCTTATTATACCCGCTACCGGTACCCTGGTATCAACCATGGTATATTCGCGTTTAGCCGGCACAACAAACGCGGGCCCTTACGCGGGCGATATTGTATTAAGCAGTCCCGGTGCCGCAAATGTTAATGTGGCCATACCAACCAGCACTGTTAATAAGCGGTTATTAAATATTACCGGCAGCTATCTTAAAACCTATGGCGGTACAGTAGCCAACGTCACTTTATATTACAACACGCCGGGGGTAACGTTTACCAATCCGTCGTTCCAAAACGGTAATAGTTTTAATTCGATAGATCTGACTTTCATCGCGGGGACGGCTGCTACAGATGGGGCAGGCACCTATCCCGGGGCGGTAGTTATGTCAAACCTTACCGGGCGCAACGGCTACCTCAGCAGTAACTATACGGTAACTTATGCTACCGTAAATATGGTTATTACACCCGCGCCATTAACTATCACTATTAATAAAGTAACCAAGCCTTACGGCGCTGCATTAACCACTACAACCGGCGTAACCACCTTTACACCAACAGGGTTAAAAAATGGAGAAACTGTAGGCAGCGTAACCGTTAACTACGGAGCCGGGGGACCGGCAAATTCGGCGGCCGGTACTTATCCAGGGTCGGTAGTAGCTTCCGTGGCTACCGGTGGCACTTTTTCGCCCGCTAATTATAGTATTACCTATGTAGCTGCCCCGCTTGATGTAACCGCGCCACCGCCGCCTGTAATTACCATTGTAACTACGCCGCAGCCGGTTAATACGGTTTACGGTACGCCGTCGCCTTCAACCAATTTTACGATATCTGCTACAAATTTGCTAACGGGCGTATTGGTTACCCCACCACCGGGATTTGAAGTAAGTACAAATAATGTGATTTTTAGCCCTACGGTCACCGTCGGTTCGGTGGGTAGCATCGCTTCGGTGCCGGTGTATATCAGGTTAGCGGCAATTACCAACGCGGGCCCGTATGCGGGTAATATTGTATTGACCAGCGGCACTAATACTACCAACGTAGCAATGCCCAACAGCATAGTAAGCCCCGCGCCTTTAACTCTGGCGGCGATAGATGAAACTAAATATTACGGAGGGATTTTAACGGAGCCGGCCAGCTCCAATAGATTTACCATCACCGCCGGCGGTTTAAAAAATGGGAATACGATTACGGGTGTGGCTTTAACGTATGGCTTAGGCAAAGCAGCGACGGTAACGATTGGCACCTATACAGGCAGTGTAAATATAGCCGGCGTAAACGGGGCCGACGGCTTTTTAGCAAGCAATTATGCTATTAATTATACGCCCGCCAACATTATTATTGAACCCCGCCCGCTTACCATAATAGCCAACAACGCGACTAAAAGGTATGGTGAAACCTTAACCGGCGGCCCGGGCAGTATCGCGTTTATGGTTATGGGCCTGCAAAACGGCGAAACCGTTAATGGTGCTACTTTAACTTATGCTGCCGGAGGCGCGGCTAAGGATAATGCCGGGAGTTATGTGGGTAAAATTGAGATGTCTAACCCGGTTGGGGTAACGTTTATTGCAAGCAATTATACCATAACCTATGTGCCCGGCGACCTGACCGTAAACCCCGCGCCGCTTACCATAACGGCAGTTGATGCGTCAAGAAATTATGGCGAACCAAACCCGGCATTTAAAGCTACCTATACGGGGTTTGTAAATGGCGATAACGCGACCGTACTAACCAAACAGCCAACCCTGTCAACAACCGCTACCATTGAGTCTGACGGCGGGAAATATCCCATTATGGCAGCAGATGCTGCGGCTGTAAATTATACTATAACCTATGTTAACGGGGAGCTTACCGTTAAACCGCCGGTAAACCTGGTTATCCCCAACACCTTTACGCCCAATTACGATGGTATAAATGACACCTGGAGGATACCGGCCCTGGTCTCCTATCCAAATTGTACGGTCGCGATCTTTAACCGCTATGGCGCGATAGTATATAATTCTGTAGGTTACGGCACCCCGTGGGACGGTACAGTTAAAGGCCGGGATGTGCCTGTGGGTGTGTACTATTATATTATTGATACCAGAGTTGCAGGGATAAAAGCATCAGGCAGTTTGACAGTTATCAGGTAACTGCAGATCTTGCAATGCCACGCTTCGCTTGCAATTGTAAGGGTCACATACTTCGCTAACTTGGTTATTTTATCGGTACAGATTTGGTTTTCACCACAATGGAATCATGCTGAAATGCGCTGTAATTTATCTTGACAAATCCTTTTCGGGTGGGGTCCTTCGTTATCGGCTTTATATTAGCTTCCCATTGGTTACAGTGAGTGCTTATGGGCGGTACAGCGTATTGCCAATGGCCATGTTTAAAGGTGTACACGTAATAATTGCGCCAGCAGGATGTGAACCACTCGGGCAGCAGCCCAATCTCGTCAAGGCCGTCGTTATCCAGGTCGCCCAGGTTGGCAGGTGTGCCCCCAATACAGCTTTTAACGGCTATGGGAGGGATAGTTGGGTCAGAAAAATGCAGCACCGCTATACAGTCACCATTTACGCAGCTCGTTTCCTCAGCATTTAATTGTGGCGGAGTGAGCCAGACAGTTTGCCGGGCATGTGAAGTGTAGTGGCCCTTAACATGGGGCACAACTTCGCTATGCAGGCTAAGCTGAGTGGCTGCGGCTAAGATAATTAACGATAAAAATGCTGCGGAGCGAAACATAATATCATTATAACCTATAGTTAAGTAATTTGGTTTTAACGAGTTAAAAATAAATATGCTTTAAATAGCCCACCCTCATGTATAACCTTTTGCCAATCATTTAACGTATAAGCAATTATATTATAAGCCGACCCTGTCCTATAGGATCAAATACATGTTGTTGAATAGGTTATTTTGAACGCGCTGCCGTTTGGCGGTTACCCCAGCGTTTGCAATTGCTTGTGGTAGTTGGAGCTACAATTGTTATTCTTTTTTAAAAATGCAATTAATTAAACCTACAATAAACACACACCACTAAATTCTGAAATTATGAAGAAAACAACAATTTTAGCTGTTACTGCCTGCCTCTCGGTTTTTAGCTGCAGCAAAAAAGAGGGTGCCACCGCGCCGTCGGCAGATAGCGGTAAAACCAGCTTGGGATCAATACCCGGCCCGGAATTTTCCGGTTCATCATTCAACTCGTGGGACCCGGCCGATGCCACCACTGCTTACAATGCTTTTAATACGGCCTGCTACAACCCAACCACCAAGCTTTATTACAGCACCACACTCAAGGACAACATAGCCGCCATCTGGACCAACGCCATATTCTGGGATATGGCAATGGATGCTTACACCCGCACCCGCACCTCGGCGGCGCTTACACGCGTTAATGATATGTATACCGGCGGCTATAACCAATACGATCATTACAACTGGAACAACACTACCGTTTGGTTTATTTATGACGATATGATGTGGTGGGTAATGTCGCTGGCGCGGGCTAACCAGATCACCGGCAATGCTACCTACCTAACAACGGCGCAGGCCGGGTTCGACAGGGTTTGGAACGGATCATACGACGCGACGGGCGGGGGCATGTTCTGGGATTTTAACCACTCGGGTAAAAACTCGTGCATTAACTTCCCTACCGTCATCGCGGCTATGCGCCTGTATACCATTACCGGTAACAGCGCTTATTTAACCAAGGCACAAAATATATATACCTGGGCCAAAGCCAATTTAACCAACACCACTACGGGCCAGGTTTATGATAACAAAATAGGCAGCAACCCGCCGGGCGGCCAGGCTTATACCTACAACGCTGGTACGGCCATAGGCGCGGCCTATGCTTTGTACAAACAAAGCGGTAACAGCGCCTATTTATCAGACGCTACACGGTATGCCGATTATGTTAAAAACAACTTATGCAACGCGCAGGGCATACTCCCTGCCGAAGGCGATTTTAACGAGCAGGGTGTAATGAAAGCCATATTTGCCGATTATATTATGCAGCTGATAAACGAGGGCAAGCAAACCCAATACCTAAGCTGGATTCAAACCAATGTGGATACCGGCTGGGCCAACCGCGACGCGTCGCGCAACTTAACTTACCGTAATTATGCGGTGCCGTGCCCTACAGGCTACATCCAAACTTACGAGGCTTGCAGCCTGGTAGCGTTTATGCAGCTTTACCCGGGTGTTACCTTTTACCAGAACACGCTGTATGGCGGCACAGTAACCGGTACCATCCCGAAAGGAAATTATACGCTGAGCCAGCTCACGCCTTATGGTTTTGTAAACGATTGGGCATCGTCGGCCAAGGTACCGCAAGGGTGGACCGTTACCATGTACAAGGATGATAATTTTACCGGGCAAGCCTGGACATTGCCAAGCGGCGATACGCCGCATTTCCCTAATCTTACACCAACCGCCAATGATTTGGTAACATCGGTTAAGATCCAATAAAGACCTGCATTCAACCTAACCCGTAAGCATAACCGGCACAGTGCCGGTTATGCTTTTTTTTATGACTATTTGCTGATAGTGCCTAACCTGACATCTAAATCAACTCCCGGTAACTCGTTCTATTCCTTTGCTTATTCCTGCTGTGATCATTGAGCCGTAACCATCTTTAGGTAAATAGATTGTATAACCAAGCGCCAGTTGATAGTTTTCGCGCGCTTCGGCGAATTTGTTTAAATCTTCGTAACCTTTTGCAATGTTCAAATACAATGATGGAAGTATCGCTTTAACATCCTGGCTATTATCCTGGATCGCAAACTTTACTGCAATAATATCCCATTCCAATTTAGCTGCAATTGTTCCTTGATGGCGCGCTACATAATGAGCAGCTGTAAACTTTTCGATTGAATTTGAGGCTTCATCCCAGGCTTGATAAAATAATTTTGCAGCCTCCTCCTGTTTACCTTCACCCTCCAATAGCATCCCGTTGGCACAAAGTTTATTAATGGGGTTTTCAGGATCAAATTGCATTGTTTCGTTTGTTTGAAATTAGTTTAAAGATAACATTTTCCTCCTTATGGTACGCCACCAGGCACTTTCAAATCATCTGCACATTTGCACATTTGCATATCTGCATATCTGCACAGCATTCCGTATCTTTGCGACAATGCAGTTAACAGACACACCGGCAAGTATTTGGGAGAAGGGTTACAATAACTATGGGCCATGGCTTAAAGAGAAGTACCCCGGGCACCGCGTATTTAAGGTTATTGTTGATGGCAACTTTACCTGCCCCAACCGCGATGGCAGCAAAGGCTTTGGCGGCTGCACCTATTGTAATGTCGATTCGTTCACCCCGTCAGTAAGCCGCAATGCCAGCACCATTAAGCAGCAGGTTATGGAGGGTATGGAACGCGCACGCAAAGGCAATAAGGCCGATAAATTTATCATCTACTTCCAACCCAATACCAATACCTATGCCCCGGTACATTACTTAAAAGCTTTGTATGACGAGGCGCTGAGCTATTGCCCCGAAGATATTGTGGGCCTGAGCGTAGGCACCCGCCCCGATTGCATCGACGCCGAAAAAATTGCCCTGCTGGAAAGCTATACCGACCGCTTTGACGTAGACCTGGAAATGGGTATGGAAAGCATCTATAACGAAACGCTGGACCAGATAAACCGCGGCTGCAGCCATGACGATTTGCTTACCGCGCTAAAATTAGTGGAGAATAGCAAGCTGGACATTTGCGTGCATACCATCTTCGGCTTCCCCTGGGAAACTAAGGAGATGATGCTTAAATATGCCGACGAGATCAACAAGCATCCGCAGATAAAATTTGTGAAGTTCCATCACCTGCATATTGTTGAAGGATCTGTAATGGGCGTAAAATATAAACGCGAGCCATTTAAGCTTTTCGAGCTGGATGAATACGCGCAGTTTTTATGCGAGTTGTTACCCCTGGTAAGGCCCGACGTAGTGATCCAACGCCTGTTTGGCCTGAGCGACCGCGAACTGCTTATCGCCCCTAACTGGGGACTAAAAAAGTCAGAGATCCAATACTACATCGATCAGAAAATACTGAACAGCGGCGTGGTGCAGGGAAGCGCTTTGTAAGGCGACCATTACTCACCCCGACATCGCTACGCTCGTCACCCCTCTCTTCGCCTTCGGCGGAAAGAGGGGACGTGAAAAATAGAAAATAAAAAACTAACCCTCTTTACCGCTTGCGGAAGAGAGGGTGGTCCAGCGAAGCGTAGACCGGGTGAGTCGCCGCGGATAGGCACACCGCTTCCACACAGTTATAACCACGGCATTACTTTTGCAACCATGTGTATAAACAATTATTTTAGAGGAGCATTAATTTAAGGGCTATTGGCACAAAAACCTGTACAAAACTATATTCCGGCTTTAACCGGGGTGCGCGCGCTTGCTGCTTACCTGGTTTTTGTGTCGCACTATTATTATGTATTTGATGATTCTTTTCCCCATATTGTGCAACGTTTTTTAGGCGAGTTCCATATCGGGGTATCAATTTTCTTCGTCTTATCGGGTTTTTTAATCACCTACAGGTACTATAATAACTTTCATTTAACAGCCGATTGGTTTAAGCAATACTTAAAAAACCGGGTCGCGCGCATTTATCCCATGTACGCCATACTCACCATTTGCGCGTTCGTTTACTTTTTTATTACCCGTGACGAAAGTATCACCAAAGGTTATCAAAACCCCATAGCGCTGCTGGTAATGAACATTACATTTATCCGCGGTTTCTTTTACAGTTTTTGGGATACGGGCATAGCTCAGGGCTGGAGCTTAACCGTAGAAGAATGCTTTTACTTTTCGGCCCCGCTGATCTTTTTGATCGCTAAAAAATATAAGAAGTTTTATATCCAACCGGTAATAATAACCGCCTTTGCCATCGGCATGGTTTTAATATTCAGCCAGGTGGATTGGTATGGGTTCTTCAGCAATTTCCCTTTTGTAATGTTGTTTACGTTCTTCGGGCGGTGTTTCGAGTTTTTTGTGGGGGTGCAATTGGCCCGCATAGTATTGAACAAAGGTTTTGAGCGCACCAACAAAATTGTATATACCTATTTGGGTTTCCTGCTGATATTTTTATGTGTACTGGTAATGGCGTTTCAGCCTATCCCAAAAGGCTGGGCGGCCGGTGTAGAAAGCCCTGCCGGTATTATTGTAAACAATTACTTTTTATGTATAGCGGTGGCCCTGTTCTTTTACGGGATATTGACCGAAACTACCGTTTTAAAGAAAATATTAGCCACCCCGTTTGTTGAGCTGCTGGGTAAAAGCTCGTACATATTTTACCTGATCCACCTGGGCTGGATGTACAACCTGATACACCACGGCACCGAGTGGCTAAACGAGTATGCTTTTGAGCTATATGATAAATGGGGGGTCGACTGGCACTCGCCGTTCGAGTATGATAAGTTAAATTTGCTATATGCCTTTATTTTGTTGAATGCGGTAGCTGTCCTGCTGTTTAAAACGATAGAGGAACCGCTTAATCATTACATTCGTAAATCAAATTTCCTGATAAAAAATAAGGCGCGTAACCCTGATAATAATTCGGCACAGATTAAATGAAAGTGATTGGATCAATAAGATGGATATACGTTATGGCCCTGCTAATGGCCGGCCAACGCGTTGCAGCACAATCGCACGAAGAAGCTGATGGCGGCGGCCCGGGTACCGAGATATCCGTAGCTGCAAATGCCATAAGCAAGAATGCCATTTTTGACGATGCTGCCAAATACATCTTCGAAATAAAAAACCCGACTGCAAATAACCAGCAGGGTAAAGTATCCTACACCGTAGTGGGCCAGGATGGCGAAAAATTGAAAAGCGATTCTATCACGGTAAGCGTATCTGCAAAAAGCACGGGGAAATATAATTTTGATATCAAAGCCAGCGGGCCGGGGTTTTATAAGGTTAACTTTATGGTTAACATTACCGATTATGATGATACGCTGCATAAAGCGTTTGGCGTACAGCCCGAGAAACTTACGTCAGATCATAAGAAGCCCGACGACTTTGATGACTTTTGGCAGAAAGCCAAAAATGAGCTGTCGGATGTTGAGCCGCAGTTTCAGTGTATACGTATGCCCTCTATGTGTACCCCTACCTGTAATGTTTATTTGGTACAAATGCAGAGTTTGGGTAACATAACCATAAGAGGGTGGTTAACAGAGCCGGTTACAAAAAACCTGAACAAAAAATTTTCTGTGATACTGTGCCTGCCGGGGTACCAGATAGCGCTGTCGCCTATCATGACCGTGGGCGACCCGGACGTGGCATTTTTAACTTTAAACGTGCGCGGGCAGGGCAACAGCCGCGAGTTTATTAATACCCGCCACGACGAATTTGTAATTCACCATATCGACAATAAAAACAAATATGTAATGCGTGGGGTTGTTATGGATTGTATCCGTGCCATGGATTTTATTTTCTCAAGGTCCGAGTTAAAACACGATAATGTATTTGTAAAAGGCGGTAGTATGGGTGGCTTTTTAGCCATGGCTACAGCCAGTTTGGATAAAAGAGTGAGTTTGTGCTCGGCCCAAAGCCCCATATTTGCGGATGTACGTAGTTTGATTAAAAGGGTTACTTTCCCTATAACATCAATTAATATGTACCTTAAAACACAGCCGGGGTTAACGCTTGATAAAATACTGGACAATCTTGATTATTTTGATGTGAAAAATTTTGCACCAAATATTAAATGTAAGTTTTTAATGAGTATTGGTTTATTAGATACTTACGTACCACCCGCTAATGATTATACTGTATACAACAGCATGACTACTACGAATAAAAAAATAATGGTATTCAGAGACTATGGGCATGATGTTAGTCCGCTATACATAAATCTTGAAAATGCATGGATGCATGACCAGTTTGGGTTATATTAATGATGAAATTTGGCACCGGGTTATTGATGACAGCGACAGGAAACAATTTGATGAAATGGCTAAAGCTAAGTTGGCTGGTTATTGCACTTGCCGGTGTACAACTAATTAGTACAACCGCAGCTAAAGCACAATCGAAAGAGGAAGGGGCCGAAGATGAAGGTGAGGTTGTAACCACACTAACACCGGCTAACAAAAATGCCGAATTCGACAAAAACGCCAAATACACTTTTGAGGTAAAAAATGGCACCAATACGCTACAGGAAGGCAAGGTATCCTATACTGTATCTACCGCCCTGGGTAAGGTATTTCACCGCGATTCATTAAAAGTTAAGATAGCTAAAAAGAGCACCGAGAAGTATAACTTTGAAGTACCGGGCGACGGCCCCGGCTTTTACAAAGTTACCTTTATGATAAACGTTACTGAGTATGACGATTCAACCCGTAGGGTTTTTGGCGTACATCCCGAAAAAATAGAGGCAAAGCGCGATAAACCAAAAGACTTTGACGCTTTTTGGGAGAATGTAAAGTTTGAGCTGGCCAAAGTAAAACCTAAATTTAAGGTTACCCCGATGCCCAAGCTTGATAAGGATAACAGGCATGTGTACCTTTTTGAAATGCAATCGCTGGACGACATGACCATACGCGGCTGGTTAACCGTGCCGATCACTAAAAATCCGAACAAAAAATTCTCGGTATTATTGGGCCTGCCGGGTTACCAGGTAGCCCTTCAACCAATGATGGGTACGGATGATGACCTGGCCATTATCACTTTAAATGTACGCGGCCAGGGCAACAGCCGAGGCAAGGTAGATACCCGCCGCGATGAGTTTATATTTTACCGCGTAGACAATAAAAACAAGTACGTAATGCGCGGTGTCATTGCCGATTGTTTACGCGGGATCGATTTTATTTTCTCGAGGGACGACCTGAAGCACGACCAGATACTGGTATCGGGTGGTAGTATGGGTGGATTTTTGTCGCTGGCTACGGCAGGGCTTGATAAACGGGTTAGGTTATGTTCGGCACAGAACCCGATATTTTGCGACATCAGGGGCTTGGTAGGTACGGTTACCTGGCCTATAAACGATATTAAAAAATATGTCAGGACACAACCCGGCCTTTCATTGGATAAGGTATTGGACAATCTTGACTATTATGACGCTAAAAACTTTGCTGCAAATATTACCTGCTCAACCATTATGGGTATTGGTTTGCTTGACCCTTTTGCACCGCCGGCCAATGAGTATGCTGCCTTTAATAATTTAAAGGGCGAAAAACGCATGATGGTGTTTAAAGACCTGGGCCACGAGATAAGCACAGCATATAAAAATTTAGAGGGCCGCTGGATGCGCGACACCTTTGCATTATTTTAATGATATGATATGAAATTTACAACGATACGTTTAAAGTACATTTTTATAGCAGCAGTTATTATTGCCACTATGCAAGGCAAAAGTTATGCGGGCGGTTTCCCGGTACGGCCGCGCAGTTTATTGCTGTCGCCATCGGTAAATTACTTTTTTGCTAATAAGGGGTGGGACTCGCTACGCAGGCTTAGTCCGTTTGCATCAGGTGGCCAGTTTAAGTCTGTAAGCTACTCGTTATATGCCGAATATGGTATAAGCAAGCGTTTTACCGCAGTTGCTTCGTTGCCCTATGTAATGAATGTTTATAAAGACAGCACAGGCTACAATAGCCAAACCAATGGCCTTACCGACCTGGAGTTGGGCATCCGTTATTACTTATTTAATATCGATTACATTTATTATTTGACCATACAGGGAACTTTTATAACGCCTATGTATACAAATAACATTAACCTTGGCTATGGGCAACAGGGGGCAGAACTTAAAGCATCCTTTGCCGGCAGCGGGAAAGTTTTGGGCAAAAATTATTACTTTAATGTTGAGAACGGCGTGAGGCAATATTTTGGCAGCAGCGGCCCCCTGCAGGACCGTTATACGGTTACCGCAGGCATAACGCTCGACAAACATTTTAAACACCAGATCTCGGCGTCGTTAGGCGGTTTTTATTCAACCAGTAGCCTGGCCTCCGGTTATGACCCCAGCCATGCTGCCGCTAACAAAAACTTTGCCTTTAACCAGGTATCTTTAAGCTACGGTTATTCGATTACCAAGCGTATGGCGCTGTTTCTTAGCGCAGGTACATTTATTAACGGCCGCAATACCGGCAAAGGCTCAAGCGGTTCGGGATCCATCATTATCAGGCCATTTTAATATATTAGCTATCAGGTTATATCATGCGTAAATTAATTATCCTGCTTTTATTATTACCTTTTTATTGTGCGGCGCAAGATGTGGAGGCGTACATACAACAAGGCAATACCAAAGCCGGTGCCAAAAATTTTAAAGGCGCTGTTGCCGATTTTACCAAGGCTATCGGGCTATCGCCTAATGCCGCCAGGGTTTATTTTTACCGGGCCAATGCCTATGCCGAGCTGAAAGACTATGCCGCGGCTATAAATGACTATTCTCAATCTATCGCGCTTGACCCATCGGCCAAAAACATGTTTGCTTATTATTATCGCGCCAACGCAAATAACGGCAATGGCACCTATGCCGACGCGGTGGCCGATTACACCAAAGCCCTTACTTTTGAGCCCAAAAACGCCGACCTGTATCATTACCGTGCTAATGCAAAATCAAACCTGGGTGATTATGCCGGGGCTATTGAAGATTTTACCCGGGCTATTGCCATAACCCCTAAAGACCCTTCCTTATTCGAGTACCGGGGGGTTGCCAAAGCTAATTTAAAAAACAACAAAGGCGCCATTGCCGATTATGACATTGCCGCCAAACTCGACCCTGCAAATGCCGACCTGATATTTTACCGGGCAAACTCAAAAGGTAACCTGGGCGATTTTAAAGCCGCCATTGAAGACTATACACGGGTTATTGCAATGGACTCTAAAAACACCGACGCGCTTTTTTATCGCGGCAACGCTTACGGTAACTTAAAGGATTATAGCGCCGCCATTGCCGATTATAAGGAAACTATTGCCCGCGATCGTAAAAAACCAAATGTGTATAAGTACCTGGCCAATGCCTTAGCTAATAACCATGACGACAAGGCGGCTTTGGAGTACTTTGCCGTGTTAATAAAACTGGATCCTGGCAATTATGAGCTGTATCAGTATGACGGTATCGTAAAAAATAATTTAAACGACAGAGAAGGCGCCATAGCTGATTTTGATAAGGCTATAGAATTAAAGCCGGACAACTCAGAGCTTTTTCAAAACCGCGCGGATGCCAAGTTTAACATCAATCGCCTTTCCGAGGCGCTGGATGACGTCAACGAGTCCATTGACCTTGACGAGAACAATAGTTATGCTTACACCACCCGCGCCACCATCAACTTAAAGCTGAGCGACACCATAGCGGCACTGGCCGATCTGTACAAGTCGTTACAGCTAAACCCTAACAACGATTACCCGTACGCGATACGCGGCGATATAAGAACCGCGCAGAAAAACTTCAAAGAGGCCCTGGCTGATTATAATAAAGCCGTTGAAATGAACCCGGGAGGTACCGAAAATTTTTTAAGACGCGGTAATGCCCGCCTTAAAATGGGCGACCGTGCCGGTGCCCTGCAGGATTTTAAAAAGGTTGCCGAAAGCGGGTCGAGAGATGAGTATTTATATGGGCGCCTGGCCCAGTCAATGGCAAGGGCTAAGTTTTTTACAGAATCATTGGTATTCTTTGATGCGTTGGTTAACAGCAACCCAAAGAAGGCCACTTTTTATGTGCAACGGGGTATCGCGAAAGAAAACCTGGGCAACGTACTGGACGCGATGGTTGATTATAACAAGGCGCTTGAGCTTGATACCGCATCGGTAGAAGCCTATCAAAACCGGGGTAGCGGCAAATTAAAGCTGGGCGATTATGACGGCGCGTTAAAGGACATCAATACAGCCATTAAGAAGCGTGAAACAGATGATGAAGCTTATTTTATACGCGCGGGGGTAAAAATGGCCCTGAAGGACTATGAAGGCGCCGTAGACGATTATAACAGCGCCTTGTTTATTAACCTGGACAATATTAAGGTATTTGCCGCCCGCGGTTATGCCAAGAGTTTTATGCCTGATGCCGAACGCTTGGTAGATGATTTTAATTATGCCGTAT
The DNA here is from genome assembly GCF_050433825.1 of Mucilaginibacter sp. UYCu711. Classification (NCBI taxonomy): domain Bacteria; kingdom Pseudomonadati; phylum Bacteroidota; class Sphingobacteriia; order Sphingobacteriales; family Sphingobacteriaceae; genus Mucilaginibacter; species Mucilaginibacter sp. UYCu711. The sequence continues at coordinate 228,242 of NZ_JBNPWM010000008.1, forward strand.
TACTTGACCCTGCAAACGAAGATGTTTACACGCTGTGGGGCGATGCGGAACTTAATTTAAAAAACTTTGACGCGGCACTAAAAGACTATACGTTGGCTGTTAACTTAAACCCAAAATCGGCAACCGCTTATTTTAAGCGCGGAACGATAAAAATTATCATGAATAATGATAAAGGCGCCTGTGCCGATTTTACCATCGCCGCGGGCTTAGGATCAAGGGAAGCTAAAGAATCTTTAACTACGTATTGTAAAAACTGATAATACCCTGGTGTACTACGCCGGTCTCCTGTACACCCCAAACAATTCATTAATAGCCTTTGTGCGATAATCAAAGATCTGTTTGATCTGTTTGGCAACCAGCAGCTTGTTGGCCATGCGGCCGATAACACTGTAAGGGACGGCGTAGTTAAGGATGTCTTTCATATGCACGCCGCCTTTAATTTCGGTGAAGTGATGCTCGTGGTGCCAAAGGGCATAGGGGCCAAAGCGTTGCTCGTCAACAAAATATTGGTGCTCCTTAACGTGGGTTATCTCGGTCATCCAGTTCATTTTAACACCAAACAGCGGGGTTATTTTGTAGGTAATGATCATGCCTTCATAAACCTTCGATTTAGCATCGTAAGGTGAAGTAACCACGAACCCCATTTTAGGCGGTGTTAGTTTAGCAAGATTTAAAGGCGAGGTAAAAAAGTCCCAGGTTTCGGCTAAGGGAATGGGCAGGTTATGCTCAAATTCGAGTCTATATGTTTTCACATGCGAACGTGCTCAAAAACTCAGCCAGTAATGCGCCTATTTTAATCTATCTGCAAGTAAAGCCAGCAATTTCTCAAACTCTTCGGCGCTGTAGCCCATCGACTGGTAAATAACCTTCCCGTTCTCGTCCAATATAAAATTGCGGGGGATCATTTGTTTGGCATACAGGCTGTACACTTTCTTGCCTTTATCGGGTAATATGGGCAAAGTGTATTTAAACTTATCTTTAAAAGGCAATACCACATCCCAGTCCTCATCCCGCCCTAAAATAAACAGCGCGAATTTGGGGTTATCTTTGTACTTGTTCCAGATCTCGGCTTGTACGCGCGGCAGCTCCAGCCGGCATGGGCCGCACCAGGTAGCAAAAAAGTTTATCATCACTATCCTCCCTTTATATTTATCAAGACTGGTTTTTTGCCCTTTGGCGATATAAAAATCAAAGGCGGGTGCCTGGTCGCCTACCTTAACAAGCAAGTCGGGGTCGGGTGCCTGGGCGCGGGTTATTGCCGGCGCGGCTAAAATCAGTAAAGCAAATATTATCTTTTTCATAAGTTAAATTCTAAATCTGTTCGGTAGCAATCGGCAAATCACGTCTCGACCATTCACTCCACGAGCCTACGTATAGTTTTGGTCCTTCAATACCGGCATACGCCATGCCCAATAAAGTGTGGCAAGCCGTTACGCCCGATCCGCAGTGAACAATAACGTCCCCGGGTTTAGTATCGCTTATGACGGTGTTATAAAGCGCTGTTAGTTCGCGCGGCGACCGGTACTTGGCTTCGGCATCTAAATTATCTGCATAAAATAAATTTATAGCGCCGGGGATATGACCCGCCACCAGGTCTATCGGTTCGGTACGGCCTAAATAGCGGGCGTTCTCGCGTACATCTATCACCACCTTATCATCGCTTAGCGCGGCTTTACCGGCCTCTTCGATGGTTATGGTGCCTTTATATCCGGCTGGTGTTGGATAAGGCTGTGAAGCCGGTGTGGGTTGCACCGCATCCGTACTTAAAGTAATAGCCGCGTCAATGGCTGCCTGCAAGCCGCCGTTTAACACCTGCACGTTGGTATGGCCAATGGCATTCAACATCCACCATAAACGCGCGCCGCCCATCGCCGCGCTTTTATCATCATACACCACAACAAAACTTTGCGGGGTAATGCCCCAGCGGGTTAGCGTCGCGGCAAAATCAGCGGTTGAGGGTAACGGGTGCCTGCCGCCATAGGCCGGGTCGTCAGGGTGCGCGGCCAGGTCATCATCCAAACTGGCGAAGATAGCATTTGGCAAATGGCCGTTCAAATAGCGCTGGTAAGCGTCGGCCCCGCCCCGCGCGTCAATAATAACGGTTTGCGGGTCAAGTAAACGGGGGTCGGTAATTTCAATGATAGGCGACATGGTGGTATGATTTATAAATCAAATATAAAAAAGATTTAGGAGGCTCCGCCGGAGCCGTTTGAATTAACTGTTATTTCTATAAACAGGAGACACCGCTGGTGTCAAAAAAAAGACCTGTCACTTCGATACGTGGTATGAGTGAGAACTTCTCTCTTGAGCGATAGCGAAAAATCTTAAACACGCGATCTGTAGCAAGGCATATAAGATTTCTCTTCGCTGCGCTCATTCGAAATGACAAGCGTTTTAATTTTAACCAGTTCCAAACAAAAAAGCTCCGGAGGAGCTTCGTGTTTATAGAAAAAATTCGGAAATGGCGAAGGGCTCCGCAGGTGCCTCCTTAATCTCCGCTTAACTATTGCACCATTTTATTGGCGCAGCACGAGCTGGCAAAAGCCTCGGGTTTGGCTTTAAATACAAAACCCATGCTTAGTATATAACCCATAGCTTCGTGCAGGGCCTGGTTTGATTTAAACATAGGGTTGGTATTGATATCGGCGTGAACTTCCAGATCTACATCATAAAGATCCAGCAGGTCGCAAAGTTTATAGGATATATCTATTGATTTTTGCACCTCGGTAAGCATGCGCTCCTTGATGCTCATTTTTTGCGAGCTGCGTTCCTGGTGGATAAACATGAAGCCGCCCCGGCCCTCGCGCAGGAAAACAATAACGGTAGCAAAATCGATAATGGTGCCTTTAACCTGCGAGTCGGTTCCGATGCAAACTTTAAGCTTGTTACCCAGCAGGGTTTCGCGCTCAATTGCTTGTTCTACTTCTTCAATAATGGGTAGTTGGATGATATCACCGCTGAACTTTCTCCAGGTCATAAAGTACGTTTTTTAGTAGTCCGTTAATGCATATCCTAAAGATAAAGCATAACGGACCATAAAAACGTTACCTTAATATGATTTATTTGTTAACACTGACCTAAATATCAACAGGTTAACAGCCTTAAAAGGGCAATTATTATATTTTTTTGATCTCAACACGGCGATTTCTGACACGACCGGCTTCGGTGGTGTTATCGGCAACAGGGTTTTTATCGCCATAACCTTTAACTACCAAATTATCAGCGCTGATACCCGAATTAACCAAGTAAGCCTTTACGGCAGTTGCGCGTTCGACAGATAATGCCATGTTGTGGGCCTCGGTACCTTCGGCAGAAGCATTGCCATTCAGCACAAATTTTACCGACGGGTCTTTCTTCATTTCGGTAACCGCTTTGTCCATAATTGGATAGGAAGCCGTCTTTAAAATTCCCGAGTTAAATTCGAGCTGGATATTGGCAAAGTTATAATTTGGTTTTTCAACCACCGGTGCGGGTGCAGGCTTTGGTGCTTCGGCAACCGGCGCGGGTTTTGGAGTTTCAACAGGTACCGGTGTAGTAACCTCGGCAACCGGTGCAGGGGTTTGTGCTACCTTTTTTGCCTTGCAGGCATTTAATAATACTACAGCTGATAATACGAATACGGAGAAGTAAAGTGCTCTTAAAAATTTCATAAGTGTGACGCGTTTGTTTATTTTGAAACGGCAATTATAAGCGGTTATTGTAAATAATACACACCCATAATTATAAACATATAAACAACGGGCGCGTGGGCGCCTATGCATTTAACTATAAAATTTTGGATAAAAAGATTACGCGGTAGCCACCAGCTTGCTTAAGCTGCGGTATACAAATTCGTTATAAATATGGCGGCGTGCAAACCTTCCCGGCGAATCGGCATTAACCAGTTTTACGTAGATGGCTTTGGGTACGTCAAAATACTCGTAAGCGTTACCATCGGTGAATTCAACCTTTAACACCTGGCTTTTAAACTCGAAATCGGCAATGGCAGCGTTGGTAGTTGTCTCGATGTATTCGGCTTTTGATTGCTCGCGCGTCTCTGGAGCGATACTTACCAGGAAGTGATAGGCCTCAATAATGGTTTTGCTTTTTTCTTCGGCATCCAGTTTACTTTCTTCGCTGGCCTGGAATTTATCCGGGTGCCAGGTTTTCATTAATCCGCGGTAAACCGATTTTAATTCCTGTAGTTCGGCAGTTTCTGCAACGCCTAAAAGCTTGCGGTAGTCGACAATTTTTTTCATGCTATATTTTGTAATTTATTGTCGTTGAAGCAGAAGCGTTTACTATCGCTCAAGAAAATAATTCTGCAAAGGTACGGTTTCTTTTGGTAGCGTGAAAGGTATCCTACGATATTAAAACCATGTACATATACGGGAGGGATTATGTTACTACTGTAAGCATATTGTTGGTGATAGTAACTGTATATTGTTTTAACGCGGTATTTGCCGGGCCCTGCACAACAGCGCCGCTTTTACTGAATATACTACCGTGCAACGGGCAAATAAATAAGTTTTGACTGCTGTTATAACCGATGGCGGTACCTTCGTGTGTACAAGCTACCTGCACCGCGGTAAATGCGCTTGCGGTATTACCAGTGGCAATACGCACTATTATTACACCATCACTAACTTTCGAGTCGCCAACCGAGGTAAGCGATGAGCTCAGATCGGTGGTAATGGTAGTACCGCTTGCCGGTGGTTTGTTTGAACTACCATTACTATTGCCATTATTATTTGATGGCGCAGCGTTTCCACTTTTGCTACATGCTGCCAGGCAGCTGCCCATACATACGGCCAATGCACCTATGCCAAGCTTCGATAAAAATTCTTCGCGTTCCATATTATTTTAATTCGCGGGTTATAATTTACATTTTCTCTTTTTTAACCTTCGGGTTAAAATCAAACATCCTTGATATGGTAAAGCCTATACGGTATTGGCCTTTTGAAAACTGGCGTTGATTATTGCTCAGCATGTTCATTTCGGCTACAGAATTTGAATTGGTAACATTTACTGTGAATACGTGGCCGCCTGTTTCTACTTCGTAGCCTAAACCTATCGGATCTTCAAATCCGTTGGCTTTTGTGCGGAAGCTGGAGAATGGGTGCGCGTAATCTAATATCAATCCTGCGTGATTACTTAGTTTAATACGTGCAGATGCCTGTACCGCGAAAAATGATTTTTCGTTACCCGGCAATAAGGGAAAAGGGGTATTATTACTTACATAAGTTGGGGCAACCTGCATTGAAAGGTCAGCCGAGAATTTACGGGCGATAATTGCCTGTGCCAGGTATGACAACCTGCTGCTGAATGTAGGGAAGGTAGCAACCTGGTATGGTTTGACACCCGCTTCGCCAACAAGCGTTATTGCAAACGGCGAGCTGTCATTTGATGTTTGGTGCAATAACGCCCATTTGGCTTCAAGTTGTACCAGTTGGCCGATAGTGCTGCGGCCGAGATCTAAGTTAAAATCATCGCTTATGCCATACTCAAAGCCAAAGAAAACATCGTTAACACGGTCGATACCAAAAGCCGCCTGGCCTCCGCCGTTAGTGCCGGCAATATCACCAAAGCGGTGGATGATCTGGAAGTTCAATTCGTTCTTCTTCACCATCTCGGTAGTTTGGGATAGCACCAAACGGGTTGATTTAAATATGGCGACCCTTACCGGTTTATCATTGGCGCTCATGGCGTTCATTAAAGAATCGGCAGCAGATTTTTGCTGCGCTTTTGCGCTCCAGGTTACTGCCAATAAGGCTAATACTGCGATGTGTTTTTTCATTGTTGTGTGATAGTTGTATGCGTGTTTAAATTTTATTTAGCGGCCGTATAAGTAGCATTAACATTCATTTTTATGCTCTCGGCGATATTGTGAAATACCAGCTTCGGTATATCAATATGATGATCGACGCATTTCACCATAAATTCTGCCGTCATGCTTATTACTCCATTATTAACCGTGAGGTTGCCTGGTATGGTGCGATTTTGTTTAACATTATGCACATCCAGCTCGCCTACAATAGTAATGGGGTAGGTGCCGTCCTTGGTCAGGTCGGGCTGTTCTTTTATTTTTCCTTTAAAAGTAGCGCGGGGATATTTATCACTTTCTAAATAATCGCTGTTAAAATGCTCCTGCATTAATGACTTAGGGAACTTGAAAGTGTTTATAGCTACGCTGAACACCAGATCGCCGCTTGTGGCATTATAAACCGAGTTTCCGGCTGATGTTTTGGCCGCGATATCTTCTATCGGCGCCGTCGAAAATAAACTTATCTGTGCGTTTTTACAGGCATAGAGCGTCTGCCCTGTCGCTTTTACTGATAGTAAAGCGGCAAGCAAAATAATACTTATATGTTTCATGTTTACTTAGGTTTTGTTAACGAATTTATGTTCCAGTTTAGCCCTACCGCTACCCCAAAGGTTTGTACTTTAACCTGGCTGTACCCAATAGCAGACAGGGGGATTTTAAAGTAAGGTTGCAGGCTTAAGCCTACGTTCGAGTTTATTTTGCGCTCATAAGTTGCCTGCAAGTTCATGATGCTGAACATGTATTTGCCTTTGCCCCGCACGGCATAATAAGACGGGCCGTATACTTTAGCCTGATCGCCATAATCATAAGTATAGCTTTCGTGCATCATAATGTATGATGATATACCTGTACCCAGTGTTATTTTATTGCTTGATTTGTTGTAAACCTGATAGCCTATGTTAATCGGGATATCCAGTACACGGCAATCGGCGGTAACATATTCCGGCTTGCTTTTAAAATTGTATGTAGTTGTGTATTGACTAAAAGGCAATGAATATGGCTTAACAGAATAATTTACACCCGTGCTTAAGCTCAGTTTTTTAACCCCCGCGGTAAACATTAAACCAATGTTTGTACCCTTGCTGGCCGACTGAAACGAACCTACGCCATTAATCTCTGACGATGCCAGCGCCGTTATAGCATACAGCGGATGGAACGACGAAGTCCCTGTTTTCTTAACCTCCACTTTTGACGCCGTTAAGGGCCTGGTAGCCGATTTTGGCACAACATTATTTGCCGCTAAAACCTGCCCGCTGGTATAATCAATTGGGGTTATGCCCGGCATCAGGCTTACTGCCGCCAATGTATTATAAGATCTGATTGGATCAGTCCCGGTTTGGGCAATAGCTTCGTTTTTAGCCGGATATTTCAACCCTGCCGGTAATGACGAACCGTATTTACCGCGTTTAGCTTTATTTAAGTTATTGGCTGTATATGCCTGCGCTACCTTGTTTTGCTGTGTAGTTGTTTGCTCATCCTTTACCGCGTTTGCTGGTTTAGAAATTACGTCATTACTTTTGCCTGGCTGGTTTGTTGCAGCCATCTGCGGTTGTTGCCCGTGGCTCGTAACATTAGCCGGCTGGTCGCCGGTTTTAGCAGGTTTATTACCTGCTATTTGCTGGGTACCTTGCTGCGTAGTTGTTGCCTCCGGTTTAAACATCAACCAGCCCAAAAACACCAAAATAACTGCAGCGGCCGCGCTTAATAGCGGTAGCCAATAAATCCTCCTTGCGGGTTTCTCTTTGTCAAGCATATGCTCAAAAGCATCCCAATCACTTTCCGCGAACTCCGTTTCCTGAACCGGGTCCTGCAGGCTGTGCTTAAAGATGTCGTCTATGCCCTTTTCCTTTTTCATTCTCTAATGCCTTTATCGTTATAAAACACCGGCTTAACGTTTGCTGCGTTTATTGCAACTACCGGTGTAAAATTTACGCCATTTATATAATTACCGGGTGCCTCTGCATCCAGTATCATTTGTTTTAGTTTCTGCCTTGCTTTAAATAAATTAGACTTTGATGTACCTATATTTATGTTCAGCATATCGGCAATTTCCTCGTGCGAATAACCGTCTATCGCAAATAAGTTAAATACGGTGCGGTAGCCCTGCGGCAACCGCTGTACCATAGCCAGCAGATCATTATAGTTCAGATTGTTATCGGTAGCTACGCTGGCATCAAAAACATGCTCGGCCTGGTCCAAATCCTCCGCATACGCCATTTTAAGGTTGGCGCGGTAATAATCAATAGATACATTGGTCATTATACGGCCAAGCCAGGCTTTAAAGGGCCTGGTAGTATCATACGATTCTATCTTTGTAAAAACCTTAAAGAATCCCTGGTTCATCACCTCCGCAGCTTCATCCCTGTCACCCGCATAGCGCAAACATATAGCCATAGAAAAGCCGTAAAATGCTTTATACAGCATTTTCTGGCATTTCCTGTCTTGTTCCATACAGCCCCTGATCAGTTGATGTAACTCTTCCTCGCCCATAAGGGTTGTTAATAGTTGCTAATTGTTATTACGCTCTAAACTACACCCATCACGTAGATTTATACGGAAAGGTTGCCCGTAGCCTTAAAATTAATTGAAATTAATTGAAAATCAGCCTAAATAAAAACTCATTAATGTTTAAACACAGACTCTTATCGGTTTCTGTTTGTAATTTTTAGAGGGATGGGCAACCTTTTATACGTTGTGCTCGTGTTTATATAGTTACCTGTTTAAAACATTATAATTATCTTTAACATGATACCTGTATCTGTAGTTATTATTACCAAAAATGAAGCGGAAGTTATACTGGAATGTATAGCCGCCGCTAAAATGATCACCGACGATATTGTTATCATAGATAATTATAGTACAGACCAAACTTACAACCTAACTGTTGCCGAAGGGTGCCGGGTTTATCAAAAAAACTGGGACGGCTACGGCACCAATAAAAACAAAGGCATTGAGCTGGCTAAATATGATTGGATATTAAGCGTTGATGCCGATGAAATTGCCGACCTGGAGCTGGTGCTATCACTGCATAGCTTAAAGCTTACCGACCCAACCATGGTGTACGATATTAAGTTTAAATCGTATTTCGGTAAAAAGCTCATCCGTTACGGCAGCTGGGGCCGCGATCATCATATCCGTTTGTTTAACCGCACAAGGGTGCGTTGGTCGCAATCAAGCGTGCACGAAACCCTGCTGTTGCCTGACGATACACAAATGCAGCGCCTGGATGGTGCTATGCACCACTACTCGGTAAAAAACAACGCCGAGTGTTATGCCAAAGCGTTTTACTATGCACGCCTTAGTGCCGAGAACTATTTAAACAGCGGCAAAAAAGCAAACCTGGTTAACCTGTACCTGTCGCCTGTATTTAGCTTCATTAAAAGTTATATTTTATTTGGCGGATTTGTAGATGGGAAAGAAGGCCTGGCCATTGCGCGTATAACCTATAAAAACAAGTGGCTTAAATACCATTACCTGCTGCGTTTTGAAAACACCCAGAAGAAAAAACAATACCTAAAACCTAACTTAGCGGTTGAATATTAATCATTTAACCCTGCGGTGAAACAAGGCCATCTTAAAAATCTTTCGGCAAATGCCTTGCAGCTTGTTGCAAACCAGCTTTTTGGGTTAGTTATATTTTATATCCTGTCCACCAGTTTAAGTAAAGATAGCTTTGGCCTGCTAAACCTGGCCTTGGCTATTTTGCTGGCCGTTTTTAATATTCTTTCCTGCGGCATGGATCAGCTTATCGTAAAAAAAATAGCTGCAGATGATAACAAAGAATCGGCCCTGTCGCTTTACATAACCCATACTCTAATTACCGGGTCGCTATTTTACGGGTTACTATTAGCCGGCTACCTGTTATTTCCACAGTTGCCATCGGTATATAGCTTGCTATTGCTGGTGGGCATAGGTAAGCTGATGATCTATCTCTCCACCCCCTACAAACAAGCCGCCACCGGTTTAGAAAAGTTTAAGCTGCTGGCCTGGCTCTCGGTTATATCAAATTTTGTACGATGCGTGTGTTTGTTGGCGGCCCTGTTGTTGCATAGTATTGGCCTGTCTGTAATTGTCGCGATCTTTATTATTGGCGACACTTTAGAATTTATAGTTGGCTTTACCCTGTTTAAAACCCAAGCCCAAATGCCCGTGCGCCTAAAATGGGATAGTCTAAATTATCTGAGCCTGATCCGCGAAGCGTTGCCGCAAATGGGTGTGATGCTGATTACCTCCTCATTGGCCCGGTTTGATTGGATCTTTATCGGCTTCATGCTCTCGGCTATTAAGCTGGCCGAGTATAGTTTTGCCTATAAGCTATTTGAGATAGCCACGCTGCCATTATTGGCTATAGCGCCGTTACTTATCCCCCGGTTTACCAAAATGTTTAAGCAAGGCGATGTTAATATAGCCGGCTTACAATTTTTGATCAGGATTGAAATGATTATAGCGGCGTTTACCGTTTTGCTGTTAAATATCTACTGGTCGCCCATTATTGATTGGGTTACACAAGGCAAATACGGGGCGGTTAATGTTAATACCATTTTTATCCTGTCGCTTTGCTTACCCCTGCTGTATATGGAGAATTTTTTGTGGACCATTTTCTTCGCGCAGGGTCGATTAAAAATGATACTGCATGCCTTTATGGTTACACTTGCGGTAAATGTGGTGGGCGATGTAATACTTATCCCCCTATATAAAAACGAAGGCGCTGCCATTGCTTTTTTGCTGGCTTGTATGGCACAGATCATTTTCTACCTCAGCAAAAACGCGCTGGCCGAATTAAAGAATATCTGGCAGCCTTTATTTATATGTACCGGCTGCGCATTGGTCAGCGGCTTTGCGGCAAAGGCTGTTTTGGCTGATAGCTGGCTGGTTATACCTGCTGCGATATTACTTTATTGGGGGTTGTTGTTTATTACCGGGCAGGTAAGGGTGAGTGATAGAGATAAGTTAAAAGCGGTAATGGAGTAAGCGCCGCACAAAGCGCGAGCCTGTGCGATTCCCTTCTTGAGAGGGGAACTTTAAGCGGCAAAGCTCCTGTTCACAGGCAACCAATCCCAATTTTTACCCGTAATCCCTCTACCGGGATTAACCTGGTTATTTGCTTCTGTAAAAATCAGATGACCCCAGCACCAATCGCATTTAATTTAAAAAAACTAAAAGGTAGTGCCGACTGGAAATTACTACTTTTTTTGGTGTTGTTTTTAGATGTTAAACTGGCGGTAAAGCTTTTTGCAATTGCGCTCATCTACCTGTTAAACTTCGATTTTAAATTTGGCTTTAAACTTAAAGGGGCAAGGCTGACGCTTTTTTACCCGCTGATAATTCTGCTGGCTATAATTGGGTACTTACTTAACGGGCGCTACACCAATTTAAACTATAACCTTGTTTTTATAACCGTGCTGGGGTTTTGGTTGATGTGTATTTTGGCGATACACCAAATTAAACTGGCTATTGAAAGAAATACCGTAGCGGTTATTAATCAAACCATCATTATCTTTTTTATTATCAATACAGCGGTATCGCTGTTAAATATAGGGGCTATTATATTGCATACCCACGCGCTTAACCCGTTTACCTACCAGGGCGAGTACCAAAAATACTTCATCAGTACCGGCGATTTTATAAAGGGACTAATGTTCGATTCATCTATCACCAATTCAGTAATAAATGCTTTCGGGGTGATTTACTTTTTATCCCGCAAAAATTTCATGATGACGTTGGTTTGTATGTGCATCCTGTTACTTACGGCCAGCAATTTTATTAATTTATTGGTAATAGCCGTACTGGGGCTGCTGTTTGTTTTTAAAAGCAATCGGGATCAAAAAAGCGTTATCGTAGTTTGCTTTGGATTCCTGGTAGTGTTTATGGCCAAAATATCACCACAAAATAACGACTACGCCCTAAACACGATAAAAACCGCCATATATAAAAAGCCGGTAATATCTCCATGGCTGGTTGATAATACGGTCCGCATCACCTTGCGGCCGGACAGTACCTTAACCCCCGAAGAAAAAAGAATAAAAACAGCAACCCTATATATCGACAGCTTATATAAAACGCACCCTCCAAAAGCTATACGCAATAAGTTGCCCGCCGCCGTGGTAACTACCCCGACCGGTAAAATTATTTTACCCAAGCCTAATCTTAACCTACCTGCGTACCAGTGGTTACGGTCGACCCCAAAAGAACAAATTCAGCTCCATGATTTTGTAACTGCTCATGAGCAGGAATTGCCTATTTCAAAAACGCATACCTGGAGCCCCACCCCCGGGAAACTTACAGGGATGAAACAGACCGTTGATTTTTTCAAGCAGCATCCGGCAAAAATATTTTTTGGCGAAGGCGTTGGCAATTTTTCGTCGAAGCTGGCATTTAAGGCAACCGGGTTAAATTTTACCGGGGGATATCCTAAAAAATACGTTTACATCAATCCCGACTTTTTGAGGAACCATTTAGATGTTTACCTGTCGTTTTTTAGCAGGGGGCCGGGCACGCACTCCCTAACCAACAGCCCGTTCTCGGTATACGACCAATTACTATCAGAATATGGCTTGTTGGGCTTATTGGCCCTGTTTATATTTTACTTATGGTTTTTTGCGAGGCATTATAAAAAGCTTACTTATGGCATCCCGTTATTAATTTTATTACTGTCGATATTTTTTATCGACTATTGGTTCGAGCAGCTATCGGTGGTGGTATTGTTTGAGTTATTGTTATTTTTAGATATTAAAGAAAGTCAATTACCGTTAACCCCTAAAACCGTAATTAAATGAGCGCCACACCAAGCATAACCGTTTTAATGCCGGCTTACAATGCTGCAAAATATATTGCCGAGGCAGTTACCTCGGTATTACAACAAACCTATACCGATTTTGAATTGCTTATTATAAACGATGGTTCGACAGATGAAACCGTAGCTATCATCAACAGCTTTAAGGATGACCGCATCGTATTGATCAATCAGCCCAATAAAGGTGTGGCAGACGCTTTAAATACGGGCCTTGCCTACGCAAGGGCGCCCTACATTGCAAGGTTTGATGCAGACGACGTTTGTTATCCCTACCGTTTAGAAAAACAGGTGCGTTTTTTACAGGATAACCCCGAATACATTTTAGTAGGCAGCGAGGCCAAATACATTTTAGAGAACGGCGAGTTTTTGTTCGATTTTCATTGCATCGCCTACTCGCACGAGCAGATCATTGATAAGCTATATTTCTACTGTCCGTTTGTGCACCCTGCAGTTATGTATAAAAAACAGGCGGTTATTGATGCCGGCGGCTATCCAACCCACGCTCATAATTTTGAGGATTATTTGTTATGGGCCAACCTTGCCGGCTCGGGCAGGCTTTGCAACCTTACAGAGCCGCTGATAAAATACCGCCTAAACTCATCATCAGTAACCATTGATGAGAAATGGCGCGGGCGAAGGTTCCGCGAATTAAAACGCGAGATCGTACTGCGCGGCTCTATAACTGCCGCCGAAGGCAATGAGCTGCTGGCCATAATTAAGGACCAGGACGTACGCAAAATAAAAGAGGGTGCCTATAATGCTTTATGCGGTAAAAAATTCCTGACAGATAACCATCAGCCCGAAAAGGCACGGGATTATTTTAACCGGGCCATTAAGATCTATCCAATGCGGTTAGAGAACTACCTGCTGTACGCACTTAGTTATTTCCCCGAAAGTTTTATAGCGTGGCTACATAAACTTAGTCCTAACCGTTTGTAGCATGAGGGTAGCTATAATAGCGCGATCAACTTTATATACCGTCCCCGGTGGAGATACGGTGCAGGCCGTGCAAACCGCTTTGCATTTAAAGGATCTGGGCGTTATTGCCGATGTGAAGCTATCCAACGAGGTTATTGACTATAGCCGGTATGACCTGCTGCATTTCTTTAACATCATTCGCCCGGCTGATATTTTATATCATAGCAAAAAAGCCGGCAAGCCTTATGTAGTATCAACCATTTTGGTTGATTACAGCGAGTATGATAAACATCACCGTAAAGGTATTGGCGCTTTGTTTAGCTATCTGCCGGCAAACACTATCGAATACCTGAAAACGATAGCCCGCTGGTTATTGGGCCGCGACCACCTGTCGAGCCACAGCTATATCTGGAAAGGCCAGCGTAAAAGCATTATGGAGATACTGCGCAAGGCTGCCATGTTATTGCCCAATTCCGAGTCGGAGTACCTGCGTTTGATGAAGGCTTACCCGCAGCCTGTTAAATACCGGGTTATACCCAATGGTATCAACCCAGCTTTATTTAATCATGATAGCACGATAAAAAAAGACAACAACCTGGTTTTATGCGTGGCGCGGATAGAAGGAATAAAAAACCAGCTTAACCTGATAAAAGCCTTAAATAATACCCGCTTTAAATTATTGCTAATAGGTAACCATAGCCCCAACCAACAGGCATATTATGATGAGTGCCGCAGCATAGCGGCAGCCAACATCCAATTTATCGACCATCTACCCCAGGCCGACCTGGTGGCTTATTACCAGCAAGCCGGCGTACATATTTTACCCAGCTGGTTTGAAACTACCGGTCTAAGCTCGCTTGAAGCGGCTGCCATGGGGTGCAACCTGGTGATAACAGACAAGGGCGACACCCGCGAATATTTTGAATATTATGCCTTTTACTGTGATCCGGCGAAGCCGAAAAGCATATTAGCCGCTGTTGAAGAAGCAAGTACCACAGTAAGATTGGATAGCCTCCGCGAAAAAATTTTAGAAAAATATACATGGGCGCAGGCAGCCAAAAGCACATTTGCTGCGTATCAATCAATAACAGCGGCCACATGAAATTAAAAATAGCCATATTAGGTACCCGGGGCATTCCCAACCACTACGGTGGTTTTGAGCATATATCAGAGTATGTATCGGTAGGGCTGGCTAAGCGCGGGCATACAGTAAGCGTATACAACTCGCACAATCATCCCTATACGCATGAGTCCTGGAATGGTGTAAACATTATCCATTGCTATGATCCCGAATACCTTATTGGCTCGGCAGGGCAGTTTGTTTATGACTTGAATTGCATCCGCGACGCGCGTAAACGCAATTTTGATGTGATCATTATCATGGGTTATACCAGCAGCTCGGTTTGGGGCAGCTTATATCCCGAGCGAAGCGCCATAATTACCAATATGGATGGGCTGGAGTGGAAACGATCAAAATACTCGAAACCGGTACAAAATTTTTTAAAATATGCTGAGAAGCTGGCCGTAAAACATAGCCAGTATTATGTATCAGACTCGATGGTTATTAAACAATACCTGGCCCGTAAATACGATATAAACAGCCGGTATATTCCTTATGGCGCAGATATGATTTCGGCTATAGAACGCGAACAGATAACCTCAACCGAAGCCGCCAGAGAAGACTACTTTTTGCTGATGGCCCGTATGGAGCCCGAAAACAATATCGAAACTATTTTAGAGGGTTATAACCAGAGCAGCTCAAAAAAACCATTTAAAGTTTTGGGCGATACCGGCAACCGTTTCGGCAAATTCATTACGCATAAATTTCAAAACGATAACAGGATAGAATTTAAAGGATCGATTTTCGACACTGCCAAGGTGAGGGCGCTGCAAAATAATTCATACCTGTATTTTCATGGGCATAGTGTGGGCGGTACCAACCCATCGTTATTAGAGGCAATGGCCAGCGAAGCCTTAATCGCGGCGCATAATAACCCGTTTAACCAGGCTGTTTTAAGTACCGATGCTTTCTACTTTTCAAATCCAAATGATGTAAAACAGCTGGTTGAAAAGGTGCAAAGGCACGATACCGAAAAAACCATGGTTAAAAACAACCTGCAAAAAATAAAGCACCTGTTTAATTGGGAAAGCGTTGTTGACGGCTACGAGCAATACGCCATTGAATGCTACCAGGATTATAACAATGGAAGGGTTATTTCTTAAAGGCGGTACGCCGGCAACTAAAATAAGCTATTACCATTTACTGGCTTTTATGGCCAGCCTGCCTTTTGATTTTTTTTACAGCCACATTATCCTGGCAAGCTTTTGTCTACATACGCTTATTCAGCTGAACAAGAAAGGTATCAAGCCGGTTTTTACAGTTAATAACCTGTTATTGCAATCGGTATTTTTTGTTACGCTGTTAAGCACCATTTACACCATTAATCGCCCCGAAGCTTTTAACCAGTGGAGCAAGCATATCACTATATTATTGTTCCCCATACTATTCTGCGTGTCGCCGTTTGATCTGAAGAAGTATCGCGGGCAATTATTATTGGGTTTTTCAATGATATGCACCCTGGTTGTATTGTATTTATATGCAGATGCTTTTCGTACCATCAGGCATTATGGGTTGCCGTTGCGCGACCTAATTTCGGGAGCATTTACCAACCAAAATTTTTCTGACGCTATTGAAATGCACGCTACGTTTTTCTCGCTGCAATTGGTTATTGCATTAATATACCTGCTATCAGAATTGTTAAAGAAGCAGCCGACCATTAACAAGGCTATTTATAGTATCTGCAGTGTTATTTTATTAGCCGGGATTATTCAGCTAAGTTCAAAATCTATTTTTGTCGCACTGTTTTTAGTCATCAACCTGGCTGTGCCTTATTTTTTATTGAGGGATAAAAAGCGGGTAAGGTTTATCACCAGTACGGCATCATTATCTGCAGTGCTTATCATCATCTTATTTACCGTTGGCAATTTCAGGGTGCGGCTGGTAAACGACTTAAAATACGACCTTGCTTTAACCAGTGCTGATAAGGCTTTCGATTCGCGCCTGGACCGATGGGGTACTGCCACTGAATTGATCAGCAAATCGCCGATAATAGGCTACGGCGCCGGATCAGAACTTGGCCTGCTGCACGAAAGTTTTTTTGCAAAGAAGTATTACAACTCGTTCCTGAATAACCTTAACGCGCATAATGAGTATTTGAGCATGCTGCTAAAATCAGGGATTATAGGCTTATTGATCTACCTGGCTACTTTATGGTTTGGCTTTAAGCAGGCACTGCAAAGAAAAGATCTTTTGTTCTTTACGTTTATACTGCTGATAGCGGTGGTATCGCTGTCAGAAAACCTACTGGATATAGATAAAGGCATCATATTTTACGCCTTCTTCTTTTCGTTTTTTATTTTTTCGGGGGATAAGAAAGCGGTTACAGCTGCGCTTTGATTTTGTCAACAGTTGCCTGGAACTCTTCCGAAGTAAATTTCAGTTTTGGGCGGGTAAAATCCATATCGGCCATGCCATTAATAGGTATTAAATGCACGTGCGCATGTGGCACTTCCAAACCAATAACAGTAACACCAATCCGGTTGCAGGGCAAAGCTTTCTCCATCGCGGCAGCAACTATTTTAGCAAAGATCATTAAGCCGGCATAGGTTTCATCGTCCAGGTCAAACAGTTTATCAACCTCTTTTTTAGGCACTACCAATAAATGGCCTTCCACCAATGGATTAATATCCAAAAACGCCAAAAACTCATCGCTTTCAGCAACTTTATATGCCGGGATCTCGCCTGCTATTATTTTTGAAAAAATGCTCATGAGTTAATTATTGAATGAGTGAATTATTGAATTAATGAATTTTAAAGATGGGTTAAATCAATAATTCATCAACTCAATAAATCAGTAATTAATTACCTGCTTACTTCCAATATCTCGAACTGCATTGTACCGGCCGGTACGGTAATCTCAGCTATTTCGCCTGCTTTTTTGCCTAACAAGCCTTTTGCAATTGGCGATATCATAGAAATCTTTCCCGTTTTCATATCGGCTTCGCTTTCGGCAACCAATTGGTAGGTCATGGTAGCGCCGTTGCTTACATTTTTAATTTTTACGATAGACAAAGCCAACACTTTTGATATATCTAATTTCGACTCGTCCAATAAACGCGCGTTTGCCAACGTTTCCTGCATTTGCGAAATTTTAGCCTCGTGCAAGCCCTGAGCTTCTTTAGCTGCATCATATTCGGCGTTCTCAGATAAATCGCCTTTATCGCGCGCCTCGGCAATTGCCTTTGATATATTCGACCTGCCTGTGGTCTTTAACTCCTGTAATTCTTTTTTTAAATTCTCTAAACCTTCTTTGGTAAAATATGCTACCTCTGCCATAATCCCTATTATTACTTTAATTGTCTAATTGGTTGTCAAAAAAAACCGCCCTCCCTTTTTTTATAGAAGGACGCCATGACTTTAAAAACAAACAAGACTATAAAGGCATGCCCATATAGTCTTGTTTTATGTAAAACGAAGATAAGCGATTTAAGTTTTAAAATGCAAATTTTTTGTGTAGGGTACAAAAAATAGTGATTGGAGATTGGAGGTTAGGGATTAGTTTTTTTCTAAGAGCGACCAGCCCGATCTCTAATCAACTAATCACCAATCTCTAAGCGCAGCGCAGCAAGCTTCGCAGCCATAACCTCGCTAATTTTGCGGTACGAATCAAACGTCCAGCCTGCAACGTGTGGGGTTAAAATAACTTTACCTGACTTTTTCAAATCGTCAAACCATTCCTGCTCGGCCAAACCTGGAAACTTTTCTACTTCCAGCACATCAAGCCCCGCGCCTAATATTTTACCGTCTTTTATCGCATTTAACACCGACCTGACTTTTGCCACCTTACCACGCGATGTATTGATAAAAAATATCGGTTTTTTAAAATGAAACAACAGCTCGTCGTTGATCATGCCGTTTGTTTCTTTGGTTAGCGGCACGTGCACGCTCAATACATCGCTCTGCTTAACTATCTCTTCCATGCTTACTTCGCGGGCATAACGGTCGCTGAAACCGGTTTTATACTTATCATAAGCAATAACCTCAACCTCAAAACCACTCAGTTTTTTGGCAAAGCTTTTACCCATAAAACCATACCCAATAATGCCCACGGTTTTACCCTTTAACTCAAACCCTCGGTTGGCTTCACGTTTCCATTCGCCATTACGAATCTGGGCATCGGCGGTATTAAAATGGTTCATTAATGATAATAATAACCCTACTGCATGCTCGCCTACGGCATCCATATTACCTTCGGATGCATTGATCAGGGCAATGTTTTTTTCGGCAGCGTATGCCTCGTCTACATTATCCATCCCCGCTCCCGCACGGCAAACAAAGCGCAGATTGGCAGCGGCATCAATAAGCTGCTTGTCCACGTTAAATTTTGAGCGAATAACCAGTCCGGCATACTCACCTATAATTTCTAAAGCACCGTCTAATTTAATAGTTGGCTGATAATCGCATACGTAACCCAGCGTTTCAACCTGCTCAATAAATATGGGGTGGATATCGTCGGCGATAAGGATTTTGTTGTTATTCATTTAATTATTCCTGAAGCGCCAAATATACATAACGAAAGATTAACTACTTTTGAATATGGGTAACCTATCCGTCAAAAAAATAATACTTACTGCCATTTGCCTTACCTGCACTATACTACCTACTAAAGCGCAGGACGCAACCCCTGTTACTAAAGTTGATCCGCCTTTATTCGGATTTTATACCAAGTCCTTAGATTCCGGCGGTATCCTGATCCGTTCGTCTGCCGAAGTAGATGATAAGGCCTTGCAGGTTGCCGCGCAAAAAATTAACCTTATGCTGGCCAATATCCCCGATGTACGGCATAACCTGGCACAGTGGGGTGCCGGGATTCATATCATCGGCAAAAACCAGCAAACATCTGACCTGCCCGAGTTTCACGATCAAAAAGGGGTGTCCTTTGTCGATAATAGCGCAACCACCAATATCGATGTCCGCACTCGTGGGATAGGCGGTATCTATACTTCGTGCGGTGAAGAGAATTTACTTAACCTGCCTGGCGACCGCTATGCCGGCTCGGATATTTGCATGCATGAGTTTGCACACAACATTATGTTTTACGGACTGGACGACTCGTTATCCAAAAAAATTGACGCGCAATATAAATCAGCCATAAAAAAGGGCTTATGGCCCGGAGCCTATGCGTCAGTTAATGCCGGCGAATACTGGGCCGAACTATCTATGTGGTACTTTGGAGCTCACGGCGAATTTTTAAAAGGCACAAAACTACCGGCGGCAGGCGCAGCAGGTTTAAAAGCTTACGACCCGGAGGGTTACGCCTTGTTGGCGTCCATCTACTCAGGTAAATTAAAACCGGCAATAACGGATATAGCACCAGCTAAAAACTTGACTAAAGGTGCAAAATCGGCTGCGGTAAATATCAAAGCCCGTTTAATGTTTACTAACAACATGGAACAAAAACTAAAGCTGTTCTGGATTGATTATTTGGGGAAAGCACGGGCTTATGGTACAGTATCGCCATATAGCAAAGCCATCCAAAAAACATTTGTTGGCAATGTGTGGAGGGTTGAGACTGAAAAAGGAAAAGTAATTGGCTATTACGCTGCTACTACGCCCAATGCCATGGTAAAACTGGAATAAATTTATTGGCGGCCAACTGTTACTTGTTGGGTGATCTTTACAAAATCGGCTACCGTTAAGCGTTCGGCGCGCAGGTTGAGCAATGGCTCGTCGGTCATTTTTTCTTTATTGATGATGGACGATAGCGCGTTACGTAAAGTTTTACGGCGCTGGTTAAAACCGGCTTTTACAACCTGCCAAAAAAGCTTTTCATCACAATCTAAATTTGCCACCTCGTTACGGGTTAGCCTTATTACTGCCGACAGTACTTTAGGCGGCGGATTAAACACCCCGGCTTTTACAGTAAACAAATACTCAACTTTATAATACGCCTGCAAAAACACGCTTAATATGCCGTATTCTTTGCTCCCCGCTTTGGCGGCGCAACGCTCGGCAACCTCTTTCTGGAACATGCCCACCACCTCAACCACTTGTTGGCGGCTGTCCAGCACCTTAAAAAGTATTTGCGATGATATGTTATAAGGAAAGTTACCAATAATGGCAAACGGGCCGGTAAATCGCGCAGCAAAATCCATTTCTAAAAAATCGGCGTTGATCAGCCTGCCGGCAAGTTCAGGATATTTCTTTTGAAGGAACTCGTAGCTTTCGGTATCGATATCGATCAGCGACACTTCATACTCCGGGCGCTCCAATAAAATATCCGACAGTATCCCCATCCCTGGCCCAACTTCCAAGACCTGGGTATACCGGTTTTCGGGGCGCAGGCTGTCCACTATCTTGGTGGCGATATTTTTATCGGTAAGAAAGTGCTGCCCTAAATGTTTTTTTGCCCGTACTAATGTCATTATAAATGGATTATTTGAGCAAATTACGTCATATTTGTGCTTTAATCAGGAACGCTTAGCTTAAAATCTTTTATTTGACTGTAAAGCACAAAGCTAAAAGACTAAAGCTAAAAGCAGATGCTGTAAATTACAACGCCGATTATGTGTGAAATCAACCGTATAATCAGTGAAATCATAAAAAAATGAATAAACTTAAGATAGGCATAAGCATAGGCGACGTTAACGGCATTGGTTTAGAGATAATAATCAAAACCCTGGCCGAAAGCATGATCTATAATTATTGCACGCCAATTGTTTACGGGCATACCAAAGTGGCATCGTTTTATCGCCGTGTTACTGAAACCAGCGAGCTTAATTTTAATGTGATAGACCACCCATCACAAGCGCAGCCTAAACGCGCCAACATGATAAATTGCTGGGAAGAGGACGTAAAAATTGAGCCGGGTGTAGCTAACAAAGAGGTGGGTAAATTTGCTTTCCTATCGTTAGAGCGCGCTACTGCCGATTTGATAAATGGCGATATAGACGCATTAGTTACCGCCCCTATTAATAAAGACACGATACAAAGTGAGGACTTTAATTTCCCGGGCCATACCGAGTATTTGCAGGAGCGCGACGGGGCTGAAGAATCATTAATGTTTTTGGTAAGCGATACCTTGAAGGTTGGTGTTGTTACGGGCCATATCCCCGTTACTAAAGTTGCCGAAAGTATAACCACCGAAAAGATATTGGCTAAATTAAAGCTGATGAACAACAGCTTACGTAATGATTTCTGGATACGTAAACCAAAGATTGCAGTACTGGGCCTTAACCCCCATGCCAGCGACAATGGCCTGATCGGCGACGAAGAGCAAACTAAAATTATCCCGGCCATTGAAGAAGCAAGGGCAAATGATATCCTGGCTTTTGGCCCGTATGCTGCTGATGGTTTTTTTGCCAACGCTACCTATATGCAATTTGATGCGGTGCTGGCTATGTATCACGATCAGGGCCTGATACCTTTTAAACAGATAGCTTTTGAATCGGGTGTTAACTTTACCGCGGGGTTAAAATTTGTACGCACCTCGCCCGATCATGGAACGGCTTATGATATTGCCGGTAAAAATATAGCGTCGGAAGTGTCTTTCCGCGAGGCGATATTTACCGCGTTGCATATTGCGAAACACCGTATCGAAGGATTGGAACTGAACGAAAACCCATTACAGTTTACCAAACTGCAACGCGACAGGGATTAAGTAACCAACATAAGAAATACACAAATGTTAATATAAAGGCCTCTATTTGAGGCCTTTTTTTATTAATAATTAATTATATTTGAAATAACCGTTATTCACTTAGCCCTTTTATTGTATGCGTAAAGTTTCTGATATACTTGCCCGCAAGGGTGGTACAGTAGTGGCTATTGATGCCGCCACTTTAGTTTTAAATGCATTAAAATTAATGGCCGAAAAAAATATTGGCTCGGTAGTAGTTACCGAACATGGCGAATACGCAGGCATCTTAACCGAAAGGGACTATGCCCGTAAAGTGATCCTGGAAGGCCGCTCGTCCGACCATACTACTGCCGGCGAAATTATGAGTACCAGCATCCCGCGCGTTTTGCCCGAAAACTCTATTGAAACCTGCATGCATATCATGACCGAAGGCAAACTACGCTACCTGCCGGTTTTTAGTTATAACAAACTGGAAGGTATTGTTTCGATGAGCGACGTGGTTACCGAAACCATCCTGTCACATGTAGCTACTATTGAGCAGTTGCAGAATTATATACAATCGTAATTATTTCCTCGTTCCAAAGGATAACCCCGCCGCTATCCCGAATGTCGCGTAAGCATAACTATCCTGGAAATAGATATTATACTCGTCCTGCCCGCGGTAGCCACCGCCCAACATAATGGCGGTGTTTTGCATAAACGGTAGCTGGTAATAGTATTTGGCTACGGCGTTTAACCGCTTCCTGGTATCGCCAAAGGCAAACCTGTTGTATTTGTCCATAATATATTGCAGGTCAATTTGCAAACGCATCCAGTCGTGGTAATTCTTTTTGTTTGGGTCGATAGCATCATCATACTTCCTGGAGAGACTGTACATCCAGCTACCCTTTGCCCGCACCCAACCATAACGGCCGGCTAAAGCATGCGCGTAACCGGTACCAATTAAGGCAGCGTGAAGCTCCAAACCACCGCTGATATAATTATTGATGATCAGATTCTCTTTATCCGTCCGCGTACCGCTATGGTATAAAAACGTATAAAAGTTAGTGGTGAACTTTCCGCTATCTACATTTATCGTTCCATTGGGATTTGCTGTCGGGCCTTCAATGCCATTAGAATGATGGTTATAGGATACCGAAAAGAACTTGGAATTATATTTATCATTATTCACCCTAAAATAAACCGCCAAACCCGGTGTATAGCTTGGCGATTTTACCGGCGAGCCAAATGCCGAAAACAGACGAATACTTATCTCGGGCATAGCTACTACAAAAAACGGAAGCTTGGGTGTGTTGGCTATTACAAAGTTACCCACCAGGTCGGACGTTAGCATGGTTTTATTTGGGCCGCCATAATCGTTACCAAAAGTGGCTGCCTTTAAGTTTTGTGTGTAAATTTCATTAAATGCTTTATTAATGGTACGATATTGCGTTTTAGCGTCGGCGTTTGTTTGAGCCTTAAGGCCGATGGCCCATCCGCAAAAAAAGATAAAAAGAAAGATAGTAAGTTTGTTGAGCATAGATCAGTGTTTATTCAATTACGGTAATAATGCCGTGCCGGATTTTTACAAACAAGTGCGCTTGTTGGTTTAAAATATTAATTACTAACTCAACATTACCTGTAAATACCGCTAACACACAATTTTTGCTTATCTTGTACGCACACAAAAATATAGAGTGACTTTTCAAGATTTTAATTTTAACGAGCAGCTTACAGAAGGCATAACAAGCATGGGGTATACCACCCCAACCCCCATACAGGGAATGGCCATTCCGCTTATTTTGGCAGGCAAAGATTTAATAGCCTGCGCCCAAACCGGTACCGGCAAAACCGCCGCATTTTTACTGCCTATTTTGGAAAAAATTGGCCGTACAGCAAAGGATCATACCAGCACCCTTATACTTACCCCAACCCGCGAGTTGGCACAGCAAATAGACCAGCAGGTTGAAGGGCTTGCCTATTTTACCGGCATCAGCTCCATTGCTGTTTTTGGCGGTGGCGACGGGCATATTTATGAGCAGCAGCGCCGCGGTATCCAAAACAACGTAAACATTATTATAGCTACGCCGGGCAGATTAATAGCCCACCTTACATCGGGCATATTAAAGCTGAACAAGATAGATCATTTGATCCTTGATGAAGCCGACCGCATGCTGGACATGGGTTTCTCTGACGATATTATGCGCATCATCGGCCATCTGCCAAAGGAGCGGCAAACGTTGCTATTCTCGGCTACAATGCCGGGGCGCATCCGTCATTTGGCTAAATCGGTATTGATTAACCCTGAGCAAATTAATATAGCTATTTCACAACCGGCTGTTGGTATCGATCAGCAGATCTATCGTTTGCATGATCAGCAAAAAACGCCGTTGTTGCAGCATTTGTTAAAAGACGGCAATTATTTAAGCACTATTATTTTCGCTTCGCGGAAAGAGATCGTCAAATCATTAAATAAAGAATTAAGAGGTATCAAATTATCAGCCGAAGCTTTTCATTCTGACCTGGAGCAAAAGGAACGCGAAGAGATCTTATTAAAATTTAAGAACAAACAGCTGCCCATTATTATTGGTACCGATGCGTTATCGCGTGGTATTGATGTAGAAGGGATTGACCTGGTAATAAATTACGATGTACCTGGCGATGCCGAGGATTATATTCACCGTATTGGCCGTACCGCACGTGCCGAAACTAAAGGCACCGCTATAACTTTTGTAAATCATCGCGATGAGCGTAGGTTAAAAGCGATTGAGGAACTAATGGACAGGAAGATAACCCAACATCCGTTGCCCGAGCATTTGATGAGCATTACCGAAGTGAAACACGAAGCAAAACCAAATCAAAACCGAAATAACAGGGGCAAGCAACGCGTCTGGAAGAAATAGGCCTCCTCTAAATCTCCCCCGATAGGGGAGACTTTAAATTTTGTGATATGAATTTAAAAATCAAACTAACAACAGCTATCCTTGCACTATCCACAGGGATTACTTTTGCGCAGCAAGCACCTAAAACATCAGGCAACCCCATAGCCCAGGGCTGGTACGCCGACCCGGAAGCACAGATCTTTGGAAAAGAATATTGGGTTTACCCTACCTATTCTGACAGGTATGAAAAACAGGTATACATGGATGCCTTTTCATCAAAAGACCTGGTAACCTGGACCAAGCACGAACGTATTATTGACACCTCGGCTGTTAAATGGGCAAAAAAAGCCATGTGGGCACCGGCTGTAACAAAAAAAGGCAACAAGTACTACATATTCTTCGGTGCTAACGATATCCAGAATAACAACGAGGTTGGTGGCATTGGTGTAGCGGTAGCTAACAAACCGGAAGGGCCGTTTAAAGATCTTTTGGGCAAACCGCTGATTGACAAGTTCGTTAACGGGGCACAGCCAATTGACCAGTTTATTTAT
The DNA here is from genome assembly GCF_050433825.1 of Mucilaginibacter sp. UYCu711. Taxonomy (NCBI): domain Bacteria; kingdom Pseudomonadati; phylum Bacteroidota; class Sphingobacteriia; order Sphingobacteriales; family Sphingobacteriaceae; genus Mucilaginibacter; species Mucilaginibacter sp. UYCu711. The sequence continues at coordinate 253,867 of NZ_JBNPWM010000008.1, forward strand.
AAAGATGACGACGGCCAATACTATATTATTTATGGCGGCTGGAGACATTGCAATATAGCGAAGCTAAATAACGATTTTACCGGGCTGGTACCTTTTGCTGATGGCGAAACCTATAAATCTATCACCCCGAAAGATTATGTTGAAGGGCCGGTTATGTTTAAACGTAATGGTAAATATTATTTAATGTGGAGCGAAGGCGGCTGGACAGGACCAAATTATCGTGTTGCTTACGCGATAGGCAATTCGCCAACCGGGCCGTTTGAGCGTATTGACCTGGTATTAAAACAAGACATGACCGTTGCTACCGGCGCGGGCCACCACTCTGTTATTAATATCCCCAAAACGGATGAATGGTATATTGTTTATCACCGCCGCCCATTAGGCGAGCGCGATGGTAACCACCGGGTAACCTGTATTGATAAAATGTATTTTGATGCCGAAGGGCATATCCTACCGGTTAAGATCACTAATGAAGGTGTTGCGGCAAGGAAGATTAAGTAACTTCTGATTTTGATATTTAAAGGTGCTTGTGTTTTCATGGGCACCTTTTTTGTTATTGCTGTTTGTGAGGGTACAAACAGCGGTGGTTTTTCTATCCAAACAAATCACTGCTCAAATACCTATCCCCTCTATCGCAGCAAATAAATACAATAACGCCTTCTTTTAGTTCGGCTGCAAGCTTAAGCGCTCCGGCTAATGCGCCGCCGCTGCTCATGCCGGCAAAGATGCCTTCTTTGCGTGCCATTTGGCGGGTCGTCGCTACTGCTTCTTCTTCTGAGATATCCAGCACCCTATCCACTCTTGACGGATCAAATATTTTTGGCAGATAGGCTTCGGGCCAGCGACGGATACCGGGGATAGACGAGCCTTCGGTTGGCTGGCAACCTACAATCTGGATATCTGGGTTTACTTCTTTTAAAAATTTAGAGCAACCCATAATTGTACCGGTAGTACCCATTGCGCTTACAAAGTGTGTTATCTTTTGATCTGCATCGCGCCAGATCTCGGGGCCGGTAGTTTTGTAATGAGCCATGTAATTATCCGGATTGGCAAACTGGTTCAGGATATAATAGCCTTCGTTTGCCGCTTTACTTTCGGCGTAATCCCGGCAGGTTTCGATACCATCGAGCAGCGTTACTTTGGCACCAAAAGCTTCCATAGCCAGCGTACGTTCTTTGGTTGAGTTTGATGGCAGGGCCAGCTCCATATCCAAACCATATAAACAGGCTATCATGGCTAAGGCTATGCCGGTATTGCCGCTGGTGGCTTCAATCAGCTTGCTGCCCGGTTTAATATCGCCGCGCTCAAGGGCGCTTTTAATCATGTTTAGCGCCGCGCGGTCCTTTACACTGCCGCCGGGGTTATTACCCTCCAGCTTGCCATATATTTTAACGTTTGGATTTGGATTGAGCCGTTTTATCTCAACCATCGGCGTATTGCCTATCAGGTCAATAAGTGTTGCCATACTATTCTGCCTTTTTTAAAACCTTCACCAATGAGTCATGGTAAACGCGCGAGTGCGGCTGCACGCTTTTGGTTAGCCATACGTTACCGCCTATCACACTATCATGCCCAATAACCGTATCGCCGCCTAATATGGTAGCGCCCGAGTAGATCACTACGTCATCCTCAACGGTCGGGTGTCGCTTGGTGTCGGCCATATACTTGGCAACGCTCAATGCGCCTAAAGTAACGCCCTGGTAAAGTTTAACATTTTTACCTATCTGGCTGGTTTCGCCAATTACTATCCCGGTACCATGGTCTATGTAAAAATATTCTCCAATAGCTGCTGCCGGATGTATGTCTATCCCTGTTTTTGAGTGTGCATATTCTGTCAAGATCCGCGGGATCAAAGGCACATCATTTTTATATAAAGCATGTGCCATGCGATAAAATGAAATAGCGAAAAATCCCGGATAAGTACGTATTACCTCAAACTCGCTGCGCGCGGCCGGGTCGCCATTAAAAATGGCCTGGATATCTGTATTTAATATGCGGTATAGTTCCGGCAGATGTTCGAAGAAACTTTTTGCACGCTCTCTGTTATCGCAATCGCTGCAGGCTTTGGTAGCATCCATGATATGCAATAGCTCATCCTGCAATTTTGCAAACTCATCCTGCAGCTGACCTATTGATATAAATACCCTTTTTGATTGCTCGGGAAATAATAAACGGATAACCTGCATGGCCCAGGCGGTGATCTCCTTATTTGAAGGTACGGCCTCGGCCAGTTGTTGTTTATTTAATATCTGCCGATAAAATTCGTCGTTCATAGCCTAACAATGGCTTGCTACCCATTGTGGTACAAGTTTATACAAAAATATGTTGTTTGGATGTAAAAAGTATATGTATTTGGTAGAACTAACGGACTTTTTGCACGCACCACGTTGTCATACAACGCAGGTTTTGTACGTTGGTGGTTTTTATAGGCTCATGTAATTTACCGAACCGATGAGTATAGCTAAGCAATCTATCCTGGTTAACCAAAAATCTTGTCGATCCATCCGGCAGCAAATACCTGCTATTGCCTAAATCTTTAAGCAGTGTTTCTATGCCGATATCCGATGCTAATCTCGCAAAGAAATATCCGCCCGGCTTTAAAACCCTGAAAGCTTCATTTACCATGGCATCAAAATGCTCCCCGTTCCTGGCAAAGTGAAGCACCGCGCTGCTGATTACCAGATCGAAAGTTTCATCAATAAAAGGCAAGTCATCTGCGTTAGCGACATTAAAATTTTCCGTGAGATTATTGGGAGCTAATGTTGCGGATAAAGATCGTACCGCGTTAACAGCGTCCGCGCTTTGGTCAACGCCAAATACTTCGTAATTATTATTTAAGAAATAATACAGGTTCCGACCACCGCCGCAGCCTATGTCCAGCACTTTTTTGCAATGCTGGTAGGTTCCTTTTAGTAATTGATCAAAAAGATAGATGTCGATGTTGCCGTAGGTCTCAAGCGGATTTGCAGGCATAAGCTTAATAATTTAACAATTGTTGCATCGCCTTATCCAACCGCGATTTTCCTAAGAATTGATTTTCTAACCCTTTGTCCATAGGCACCGGTGTATCCAGGCTGGCGCAGCGCATTACCGGCGCCTCCAATTCTTTAAAGCATTGCTCGCCTATTGTAGCTGCTACTTCTGCACCAAAGCCACTGGTCAGCGTATCCTCATGCAATACCAACACACGACCGGTCTTTTTAACGCTGGTTATTACCGTAGTGATGTCCCAGGGTTGCAGACTGCGCAGGTCGATAATTTCTATAGATAGCTCGGGATGATTGCTTAAATATTCTAATGCCCAATGTACCGCATAACCATAGGTAACAATAGTAGCTTCGGTTCCTTTTTTTACAACGCGCGCTTTCCCTATCTCAATAAATATTTCACCATCTGGCACCTCACCGGTAAGGTTACGGTACAGGTATTTATGCTCGAAATACATTACCGGGTTTGGATCGGCAATGGCAGCCATTAGCAGGCCTTTCGCATCAGCAGGAAATGCCGGGTAAACAACCTTCAGCCCCGGCGTTTTAGTGAACCAGGCCTCATTACTTTGCGAATGGAAAGGCCCGCCCGCGGTGCCTGCACCCGTAGGCATGCGGATAACCACATCGACATTCTGGCCCCAGCGGTAATGTGTTTTGGCAAGGTTATTTACTATTTGGGTAAAGCCGCTGCTTACAAAATCGGCAAACTGCATTTCAACAACCGCCTTATAACCATTAAGTGACAGGCCCATGGCCGTACCAATAATTCCCGATTCGCACAAAGGCGTATTGCGGACCCGCTCTTTACCAAAAAACTCAACAAAGTTTTCGGTCACCTTAAAAACACCGCCATATTCGGCAACATCCTGGCCCATAATTACCAAATTGTCATATTTATTCATCGCCAACATTAAAGCATCGCGGATAGCGTCGATATAGCGTATTACGTTATACTTGCCCGACAGCTTAAACGTTGGCCGGGTTGATGGCTTGTATACATCACCCATCTCGGTAAATATATTGGGGCGGATATCTTTTTCGTTTAAAACCTTCTCGATGATCGGGTCTATCTCTTTTAAAAATTCACCACGCAGGTATGGGATCCATTCGGGACGTAATATCTCCTGTTCTATTAAGTAATTTTCGAATTTGGTCACCGGGTCCTTATCCTGCCATTCATCAAAAAGTTCCTGCGGCACATACTTAGTACCCGATGCTTCTTCGTGGCCTCGCATCCTAAAGGTCATACATTCTACCAGTACCGGCCTTGGCCTTTTACGGATATTGGCCGCGATCTCGCTAATGGCATAATAAACCTCTAATATATTGTTGCCGTTTAACTGCCGGCCCTCTATGCCATAGCCAATAGCTTTATCAATTAATTTTTTTGCGTTGTATTGCTCGTCTGTTGGGGTTGACAGGGCGTAACCATTATTTTCGATTAAAAAAATAACAGGCAGGTTCCAAACCGCGGCAATATTTAATGCCTCGTGGAAATCACCTTCGCTGGTGCCGCCCTCGCCGGTAAATACCAGGGTTGCCTTTTTACGATCTGCTAATAAATCGGCTAACGCGATACCATCAGCCAAAGCCATTTGCGGGCCAAGGTGCGATATCATACCAATGATCTTATGTTCTTGTGTGCCAAAATGGAAGGATCTGTCGCGGCCCTTGGTAAAACCTGATGCTTTGCCCTGCCATTGCCCCAAAAGCCGGTTAAACGGCACTCCACGGGTTGTAAATACCCCGAGGTTGCGGTGCATGGGTAGGATATATTCGTCGGGGGCCATTGCCATAGCACAGCCTACCGCAATAGCTTCCTGACCTATCCCCGAAAACCATTTACCAATGCGCCCCTGCCTTAACAGGATGAGCATCTTCTCTTCAATAACACGCGGATACAGCAGTTTCTTGTAAATGGCTATCAACGCGTTATCGTCCAGGTTTTTCCGGTCAAAAATCATAAAGGCAATTTACTCAAATTTCAGAGGTTTAATAAAAGCTTACAGGGCTGTTAATTTAACGACTTTAATTGCTGATCTAATATGCTGAAGTCAAACTTTGGCTTGATGGCATATTTTAATTGTATCAGCCCGCTCGAAAATGTTTCGCTACCCAATAGCAACAGGTCAAGCTTATCATGAATATCAAAAAATAATGGCTTGCCGCCGCCCAACACTACGGGGTGTACCGAGATAATAAATTCGCCTATCAGCCTATGTTTTATAAAGCTTGACAGCAATGTAGCCCCGCCAAACAGCCAGATGTTTTTACCCGGCACCTCGCGTATGGTTTGTATATCCTTCAGGAAATTTTTACTGCTTATTACTATTATCCTTGGATTGGGTATAATAAAAGGTGAATCTGTAAACACATAGATCTGCTTATCAGCAAACGGGCTGGGCAGGCCATCTATCATGTCATAACATTTACGGCCCATAAATATACTGTCGGTGCTTTCAAAAAAAGCTTCCATGCCATAATCCTGGTCGGTTAGGCACCAGTCTATCTCGCCATTAGGGCCCTCAATAAAGCCGTCAAGACTAACGGCCAGATTTAAAATTATTTTCCGCATGATTGCTTATTTTTCAGGCTCTTTTTTTTCGCGCCACTGTTCAGCGAATGATTTGTCGGCAACGTTTGGCATATCGCGATAATGTCCCCAGGTTTTCTTGAAAAAGGTTTGCATTAACCGGTTTTTGGTTTTGCCGCTAAAAAAATCTTCCAGTTTGCGGCTCAGCATGCCTTTGCGCCAGGCAAGCCAGCCCCATTTTTCTTTACGCGGCACCAGGTCATCATTAACAGCATCCCTGCGGTTAAGCAGCAGCATTTTATGGATATCAATTTTAACCGGGCAAACCTCGGTGCATTTACCGCAAAGGCTTGAGGCGTAACTTAAATGCTTAAACTCTTTCATCCCCGCCATGTGGGGCGTAATTACCGACCCGATAGGACCACTATAGGGCGTGCTATAAGTATGGCCGCCAATGTTTTTATAAACCGGGCAGGCGTTTAAACAAGCCCCGCAACGGATACAATACAAGCCCTGGCGCTGGTCTTTTTGTGCCAGCAGATTTGTGCGGCCGTTATCAAGCAATATCACGTACATTTCCTCGGGGCCATCGGTTTCATTGGCCTGCCTTGGGCCGCTTAATATGGTATTATAAACGGTTAAGTTTTGACCCGTGCCGTGGGTAGCTAACATCGGCCAAAACAAGTCGAGATCAGTAATTGACGGCACTATTTTTTCGATCCCAACAATAGCGATATGTATTTTGGGAAACGATGTGCTTAGCCGCGCGTTGCCTTCGTTTTCGGTAAGGGCTATGCTGCCGGTATCGGCAATTAAAAAATTGCCGCCGGTTATGCCAACATCTGCCTGCAGGTATTTTTCACGCAACAATTCGCGCGCTTTTTGAACCAATTGCTCGGGAGTGAAATCTATAGGTGTGCCAAATTTTTCGTGGAACAGTTTGGCTATGTCTTCTTTAGACAGGTGCATGGCCGGCGTAACAATATGATATGGCTTTTGCCCCAGCAATTGTACAATATATTCGCCCAGGTCTGTTTCTATTGATTCGATATGATGATGCTCCAGAAACTCATTTAGCTCGATCTCCTCGGTAACCATCGACTTTGATTTTACGACAGTTTTGGCACCGGCCTTTTGGATAATATTCAGGATCTCTTTATTAGCCTCGGCAGCATCATTGGCCCAAATAACCTTACCGCCGCGTTTCTGAAAATTAGCTTCAAACTCGGGCAAGATCTTGTCCAGGCTCTCCATCACCTTCCATTTAACAACGTGAGCCCTGCGTTTGGCGTTCTCTAAATTGATCAAACGCGACAAGCCCCTATCAACAGCCACCTCGTATTTACCAATGTTGTTATTGATAATACGGCGGTGATCTATGTCAAATGCTTTATTCTCAGCGTCAACTAAAAACTCTTCGGCGATGCTCGTCATCTGGCTAATTTAGATATTTTGTTGGATAGTTGATTAAGTGGAGTAGTTGATTAAGTGAATAGTTTATTTAAAATAGAAAATGGTTGATCAAGTTATATTTAACTCAATCAACCATTCACTTATTAAACTTTCAACTGCGACTTAGCGCGTATTCTTACCGTCGACAACAGGGCGTTTATCTGCATTTGCCAGATCCCAGGCGGTATAAAATACCAGTTGGGCGCGTTTTGCCAATAACGGAAAGTTGATCTTGCTCACCTCATCGCCGGGGCGGTGATAATCGGCATGCACACCGTTAAAGTAGAATATGATAGGCACGTTATGCTTAGCAAAGTTATAATGATCTGAGCGGTAGTAAAAGCGGTTCGGATCAGCCGGATCATCATATTTATAATCCAGTTTCATTTTTGTGTATAGGTTGTTTGCGTTATCGCCTGCTTTATGCAGATCGGTACTTAACATTGACGAACCAATTACATAAACATAGTTTGCAGAATCAGCTTTGCCGATATACTCTTCGCCAACACGGCCGATCATATCAATATTCAGATCAGCAATTGTTCTTTCCAATGGAATAACCGGATGATCTGTATAATACTCAGAACCCAGCAAACCTTTTTCTTCGCCAACATTTCCTAAAAACAGGATGCTGCGGCGCGGGCCTTTACCATCTTTTTTTGCTTGCGCGAAAGCTTTAGCGATAGTTAAAACACCAGTGGTACCAGAACCATCATCATCGGCACCGTTGTTTACTTTGTCGGTAGCGTTGGGGTCGCGCACCAAACCAATATGGTCATAGTGGCCCGATATTACCAATACTTCATCTTTCAATTTAGGGTCGCTGCCAGGCAAGAAGCCTAATACGTCAACAGCTTTAACAGGGATCTCCTGGGTCGCGTAATCTACAGCAATGTCCGTCACTACAGTTTGGGATTGTGGCGTTCCGCTTTGGTCAATAGCATTTCTTAGCGATGCAATAGTTTTACCCGAACTTCTTAGTAACATATCTGCAGTTCCGGTAGGTATGGTAATAGTTATCGGAGCGGCAGGCCCTTCTTTTTTAAGGGTCATTGGCAATTCACGTTGCATACCTGCTGCGCTGGCACCGCCTGGTCTTCCGCCCGGGATTGTAACATTAGAAAAATTTACCGCTAACATCAATGCCGGGTTTTTACTTAAAATATAAGCCTGGCGTTTGCGGCTGCGCGCACCTGTCCAATCAGACGGGGTAGCAGTACCGCTTATTTGTGATACACCATCTTTAGTAGGCTCGCCGGCGTTAATGTACATTACTACTTTACCGGTAAGGTCAATGCCTTTTAAATCATCATAATTTGGGGCACCTATACCATAGCCTACAAATACAATCTCTTTGCCGTTTATGGTTTTTGTACCGGTGCCTGCAAAAGCGTTAAAGTCTTTGCCGCTGGTTAAGGCTGTCCCATTTACCGAGAACGAGTTTACTTTAAACAGGTTTTGCACTACGGCAACATCAAAAAAGTAAGAGCCATTAACAATAGGCTGCAAGCCTAATGCTTTAAATTCGTCGGCTATATAGTGTGCTGCTTTGTCGGCACCGGGTTTACCGGTTTCGCGGCCTTCGAAAGCATCAGATGCCAGGATGCTTAAATGCTTGTTAGCCAGTTCTGCGCTAATGATAGGCGCATACTTCATAGCGGTTTTGTTTTGCTGCGCAAATACACCGGCAGCCAATCCGGCTAAGGATAGGGTTAATATCGTTTTTTTCATTACTTCAGTTAATTTGAGGGGAAATTAGTGATTTGTTGGTAATGTTCGATATGGTATCGGATATTTTACAGCCTCACCCCAACCCCTCTCCAAAGGAGAGGGGCTTTCGATGCAAAATCTTCCCGCTTTTTTTAAGTCCTCTCCTTTGGAGAGGATTAGGTGAGGCTAACCAAGTGCATGGTATATTCAATAAACAAAAACAGCGATGGGTTCGAAACCCATCGCTGTTAAAATTCTTATCCCTTCGATATCATCTTTTATTAAGCGAATCCAAAGAAACATTCACCCCATATTTTCCATCATCACTTTTCCACTTACTTGAGTAGTTGAAAATTCTGGCTCTCAAATAAGAAATAGTTAGTTCCTTAGTGGCTTTCCAACTCACATCTAGGCCTGAAAAATTATCACAATTAAATATAGCAGAAGGGAAATCCTCCGACGTAATTTTGTTTCCTGATTTTGTTATAAATACTTTGCCGCTGGTAGAAGTGGTCGCACCTGCATCTGCTTCAATTAATATGGCATCAACTTTATGATCTGGAGATTGGGTTCTTTTAATTTCCTTAAAGCCGACATCGTCTATCAGATTAAAATCACACGAACATTGTAAAGAGATAACAACGAAACCAAGCAGATAAATAAAAGTCCGACTTAGCATTATAGATAACTGTTTAACTGCAGGCAATCTTATCCACCCGCCTTGCGTGCCTGCCGCCTTCAAATTTAGTATTGAAGAAGATCTCCACTATATTTTTAGCTTGTTCAAGCGTAACAAAATTTGACGGGATGCACAATACGTTGGCATCGGTATGGCTACGGGCCGGCTCGGTTACGGCTTCGTTATAACATAATGCTGCGCGGATACCCTGGTGTTTATTGGCTGCGATGGCAACGCCATTGGCGCTGCCGCAAAGCAGGATGCCATAATCAAACTCGCCGCTTTCTACACCCAAAGCTACCGGGTGGGCAAAATCTGTATAATCGCATGAGTCTTTAGAGAAGGTGCCGAAATCTTTTACATTCTCGCCCAATATGGTTAACAGGGCGTTTTTCATTTCAAAACCGGCGTGGTCTGCGCCAATGGCAATTTTAAGTCCTTCTATCATAATTTTTTGGTTACGAACTCATTATATCGTCGTGCGCTTTTGTACGGCGCTTCTCAACCCTTGTTGCTACTACAATACCCACTTCATATAAAAAAAATAATGGAAGGGTTGCTATGATAGTTGTTATAAAATCCGGCGATGGGGATATAATTGCACCTACTATCAGTATAATAACTATCGAATAGCGGCGGGTTTTTCGCATGAACGTACCCGTTAATATGCCTAACGATGCCAGGATGTATATCAATATAGGCAGCTCAAAAACAATACCTATTATCAATGTAATAGTTGCCACCATTGATAAATATGAACTAACAGTAATGGTATTCTTAATTTCGGGGCTAACCTTGTAATTTACCAGGAAAGCTATCGACTCAGGCGCTATCACATAATAACCAAATAGAACGCCCAGTAAAAACAAGAAGGTTGCATAAAAAACAAACCCATTTGCGGCCTTGCGTTCTTTAGCTAAAAGGGCTGGCTTTATAAAACGCCACATCTCCCATAAAATGTAGGGTATGGCAACAATTATACCTATTAATACAGACGAGTTGATTTGCAGCATAAACTGGCCGGCAACTTCGGTGCTAATAAGCGTTGCATTCATTTTGGTGATGCAAAAACCATCACCCAGTTTACACATCATCCGGTAAGTCCAGAAACTTGGGTCGAAAGGCCCCAGGATGATCTTATTAAATATAAAATCGTAATTTAAAAAGGCAACAACAGCAAATACAACAACAGAAATAGCCGACCGGATAAGGTGCCATCTTAATGCTTCTAAATGGTCAAAAAATGACATCTCGGCTTCTAATGATTTGCCTTTATCCTGTATCGCTTTTATTAATTTGTTATCGCTCATTTGTTTAGTTATCCGTACGTAAATGCCCGGACGCTAAATTACGTTTTACTACTGCTTGTTGGTTTTATTTATTCAGAATATTCAAACGTTTCCATAAACTTGGTAGTGAAGTTACCCGCACGGAAGTTAGGGTCCTTCAATAATTTCAAGTGGAACGGAATAGTTGTTTTGATGCCTTCTATAATAAACTCACCCAAAGCGCGCTCCATGGTGCTTAAGGCTTCTTCGCGGGTTTGGGCCACGCAAATAACTTTAGCTATCATTGAATCATAGTTTGGCGGAATAGTATAACCTGAATATACATGCGTATCTACACGCACACCATGGCCACCCGGCGAGTGGAAATTGGTTATCCTCCCCGGTGACGGGCGAAAGTTGTTAAACGGATCCTCGGCGTTGATACGGCACTCAATGGCGTGCATTGTTGGCTCGTAATTTTTACCTGAGATTGGGATACCCGCGGCAACTTTTATTTGTTCTTTTATCAGGTCGAAGTTAATCACCTCTTCGGTAACCGGGTGCTCTACCTGGATCCGGGTGTTCATTTCCATAAAGTAGAAGTTGCGGTCCTTATCAACCAAAAACTCTACCGTACCTGCACCTTCGTATTTTACAGCTTTAGCACCTTTAATGGCCGCCTCGCCCATTCTTTTACGCAGCTTTTCTGTCATAAAAGGTGATGGCGCTTCTTCAACCAGTTTTTGGTGACGGCGTTGGATAGAGCAATCGCGTTCAGACAGGTGGCAAACTTTACCGTATTGGTCGCCTACTACCTGTATTTCAATATGGCGCGGATCCTGTACGTATTTTTCCAGGTACATACCATCGTTACCAAACGCTGCACCAGATTCGGCACGTGCCGAATCCCAGGCTGCTTCAAACTCTTCGTCTTTCCAAACTACACGCATACCACGGCCACCACCACCGGCAGTTGCTTTTAGTATAACAGGGTAGCCTATTTTTTTTGCTATCGCGATACCGCTTTTAACATCGGCCAACAAACCTTCAGAACCTGGGATGGTTGGTACCCCAGCTTTTTTCATGGTTTCTTTGGCTGATGCCTTATCGCCCATGGCATTGATCTGATCGGCAGTTGCGCCAATAAATTTAATACCGTACTCTGCACAAATAGCCGAGAACTTGGCATTTTCTGACAAGAAACCATAGCCCGGATGAATGGCATCGGCATTAGTTAACTCGGCAGCTGATATGATATTGGGGATATTTAAATAAGAATCTTTACTTGGCGGCGGGCCAATACAAACGGCCTCGTCAGCAAAACGAACGTGAAGACTGTCACGATCAGCAGTAGAATATACAGCTATGGTTTTAATACCCATTTCCTTACAGGTACGGATTATCCGCAAGGCAATTTCACCACGATTAGCTATTAATATTTTTTTAAACATGCTTTTTTATTTTGAAGATTTGAAAATATGCTGATTTGAAAATGATTTTAAAATTTGAAAATGTTTAACATCTTCAAATTCTCAAATCACCAAATTTTCAAATTAAATAGGCTCTACTAAAAATAATGGCTGGTCGTATTCAACCGGCGACGCATTATCAACCAGTATCTTAACAATACGTCCTGATACTTCTGATTCTATCTCGTTGAATAATTTCATTGCTTCAATGATACAAACTACGCTGCCGCTTTTTATCTCGTCGCCTACGTTAACAAACAATGGTTTATCAGGCGATGCCGAACGGTAGAAAGTACCTATCATTGGCGATTTAATGGTCATGTAGTGTGAGGGATCCTCTGCGGCCGGTGCAGCAGCAACAGGCGCGGCAGCGGGGGCAGTAGCAGACAAAGCCGGTGGTTGCAGGGGCACACTTGTAGTCACAGCACCGTGGTGTACAACGGTATGCTCACCGGCTGTTTTAATAGTTATCTTAAAATCTTTTTGCTCAATTGCCACTTCGTTCACTCCTGATTTGGAGACAAAGCGGATAAGATCTTGTATTTGTTTAATATCCATTGTTGCAGATTATAGGGTTTTTGGATAATGTGTAATCTAAGTTAGTTATAATATACAGATGCGCAAATTTGCATATATGCAGTTTGATTATTAATGACTTAACGTGTAATTACTGGTATGGTTTTAATTTTTAAAAGTACTTATAAAAAAGCCTAAGAGTTATAACCCCACTTTAAATAAAGCGAGCCCCAGGTAAAGCCACCGCCAAAAGCAGCTAATATTAAGTTGTCGCCTTTTTTAAATTTATTTTCCCACTCCCACAAACATAAAGGTATGGTTGCATTGGTGGTATTGCCATAGCGCTCAATATTTACAATTACCTTATCCTCGCTAACGCCTGTACGGGCAGCGGTGGCGTCAATAATACGTTTGTTGGCCTGGTGTGGTACCAGCCATGCAATATCGTCGGCAGTTAAATTATTGCGTTCCATTACTTCGGCAGCAACGTCGGCCATGTTGGTTACGGCAAATTTAAATACCGCTTTACCTTCCTGGTAAGCATAATGTTCGCGAGCGTCGATAGTTTCGTGACTGGCTGGTTTTAAAGAGCCGCCGGCCTTCATATTCAGGAACGGGATCCCCGAACCATCGCTTTTTAATACAGAATCAATAATACCATAACCTTCGGTACTTGGCTCTAACAAAGCAGCACCTGCGCCGTCACCAAAAATAATGCAGGTTGCGCGGTCCTGGTAATCAACTATTGATGACATTTTATCGGCACCTACCACTAACACTTTTTTATGCTTGCCGGTTTCAATAAACTGCGCACCTGTAGCCAGGCCGAATAAAAAGCCAGAGCAGGCAGCCTGCATATCAAATCCCCAGGCATTTGTTGCGCCAATTTTATGTGCAAATGAATTAGCCGTTGCCGGGAAAGGCATATCAGGGGTGGTAGTACAAAAAATTATAAGGTCAATTTCTTCGGCGCCTATGCTGCGTTTTTTTAGCAGCCCTTGTACTGCAGGCACTGCAAGATCTGATGTGCCAAGGCCTTCGCCTTTTAGTATTCTGCGTTCTTTGATACCGGTGCGGGTGGTTATCCACTCATCATTGGTATCAACCATTGTTGATAGCTCAGCGTTAGTGAGTATATAATCTGGTACGTAACCATTAACAGCCGTAATGGCCGCAGTAATTTTACTCATAGTTTATAAGTTTTTATTGAAAAGCGCTGGTTATTTTACCAACCAGTTCACTCTCAACCATATCTTTAGACAAAAGAACCATATTCTTTATAGCCTCGGGGCTTGAAATACCGTGGCCAACAACAACCGGCGCGTTAACCCCTAAAATTGGGCTGCCGCCATATTGCTCATAATTAAACCTGTCAAAAAACTCATCCTTCAATCCCTTTTTGCGGGTGATGACATAGAATGATTCGGCAAGCTTTAAAATAATATTACCGGTAAAACCATCGCATACAAAAACATCGGCCATATCGCCAAAAAGGTCGCGCCCTTCGGCATTACCTATAAAGTTTATGTTAGCTGCTTCTTTTAATAAAGGATAAGTGGCCTGGCAAAGCAGGTTACCCTTTTCTTCCTCCTCGCCTATGTTCATCAGCGCTACACGGGGGTTATCAATACCGTAAACGTTTTGTGCCATTAAACTACCCAATACGCCAAACTGCACCAATACTTCCGGTTTGCAATCGGCATTGGCACCAACATCCAATAAAATGCTGATACCGCCTTTTACTCTCGGAACAATTGTAGTAATAGCCGGGCGAAGAATGCCGGGGATAGCTTTTACACTAAACATAGCACCAACAAGCATAGCACCTGTATTACCCGCCGAAGAAAAGGCTTGTATATAGCCCTCTTTAAGGAGTTTAAAACCTACGCTGATACTTGAATCGGGTTTTTGAACAACGGCTTTGGTGGGGTGTTCGCCCATGCCTATAACTTCGGTAGTATGTATAAACTCGAAGTTATCCGGACTAAAATTATTTTCATGAAGAATACTTATAGCCGCGTCTTTATCGCCTATAAGTACCAAAGTATGGCCTGATAAAACTTTGTATGCCTCGATAGCCCCTAAAACAGTCGCCTTGGGGGCGTAATCTCCGCCCATAATATCTAAGCCAATCTTCATATCAGAAAATTAGTATTAGGCTACTGCTTTTTCTATCAGTAATTTACCGTTGTAGTATACGTTACCATCTACAGTATAAGCTCTGTGCGGCAAATGTACAGCACCGGTAACTTTGCAAGTAGTTAAAGTTGGAGCGATAGCCTTATCATGGGTTCTACGCTTGTCTCTTCTTGATTTGGATATTTTACGTTTTGGATGTGGCATAACTTATAGTTATTATTATTTAATTTTTTTGAGCACGTCCCACCGTGGGTCCGGGTTCTCATCTTGTTCATTATTTGCCGCTAAGTTATTTAACTTATCCAGCATTTCCTTATCACAATACGGGGTTTCGCCCTCGCTGCCGCAAGTTGCCACAAATGGCACTGCAACATTTATGTATTCGTAGATCAATCCCGCCAGCATTATTTCATGCTCGCTTTTGCCTAAGGCTATGATCTCGTCATCTTCATCTATTACCTCGTCGCTAAACTTAGCTATCTGCTGTTCATACACGTCAATAACCTGCGGGTATTGCGACAGGCATCTGTCACAGGTAGCATCAATAGTACCGGCGATATGAAAATCCAGGATCAGCATAGTTTCCTGTTTTTCCAATTCAACCCGGCATTTCAAGTCGGCCTTTTTAACCAGCGAGTAATCAAACTCGTTAAAAAAATCATCCTTTACATCAAACTCAAAGTGATGTTTTCCCAGCGCTAAACCGGTAAAAGGAATCGAATAATTTCTTAGCGATTTCAATGAGCAACAATTAGCCTGCAAATGTAGGGAAAAATACCAATACAGAAAAAGGTTTTTTTCAAAAGGTTTTTTGAGGTGTATTGATGCGTTTTATAGCTCTAATTGGTCAACCTGGCAGTTGTTAACACATAATCATTAATATATATCGGCAATATTACTATTTGATTTTTAAACTATCTGGCTTATTCATGAGCTGTTTGACGGGTCGAAACTAATTGTAACTCATTATTTACTTTGGAATTTTGTAAAAAATATCGCACCATTAAAATTTATTGTAGATTTACCCTAACCAATTTTAAAATTGAACATGAAAAAAATACTTTTATTAAGCTTTGTAGCAGCTACTGCTATATTATCAGTTGCATTAAGCGGTTGCTCTGCGCACAAAAGCGCTTCAACCCCGGCGGCAGACAACACTTTAACTGCTAACGAACAAAAAGAAGGCTGGAAACTGTTGTTTAACGGCACCGACCTTAAAGGCTGGCACTCTTGGAAACGTGACACTGTTGCCGCTAACTGGATGGTTAAAGATGGCCAGATCCAATACGACCTTGCTAATGACCGCAAAGGCGATGACTTAGTAACTGACGGATCATATACTAACTACGAGTTGCAAATACAATGGAGAATCACTCCGGGTGGTAACAGCGGTATTATTTTTGACATACAAGAAGATGGCAAACATGGCGCTACCTACCAAACCGGTGCAGAAATGCAAGTATTGGATAACGTTGCTGCCGCCGATAATAAAAAACAAAATCACTTAGCAGGTTGCTTATATGATATGATTGGTGATGCGACTGTATCACATCCGGTAACTCCGGGCGAGTGGAACCAGGTAAAAATTATCCAAAATAAAGGCCAACTTACTTTTTGGTTAAACGGCACTAAAACTGTTGACGTTAAAATAGGCAGCCCTGAGTGGGAAACCGCATTAGCAAGCAGCAAATTTAAAAGCCGTGGCTTTGAAGATTTCATGAAAGTACAAGGCGGGCACATTGCTATTCAAAAGCACCCTGGATCAAGCGGTTGGAAAAACATGAAGATCCGCGAGATAAAAGACTAATTTATTATCATCAAAATATTAAGCCCGTTCCAACGCTGTTGGAACGGGCTTTTTTGTGCCTTTATAATAGGTGATTAAAGGATATTCGCCTGTTTATTCCAGTAGGCTATTTAAAATAATTCACTACATAGCCAACCATCTCTTTAGTATAAAGTTCCCACCTGGCAAGCGTTTGTGCTTCGGGTAAAAAGCTATCTATTCCAAATCCAACTCCGCCTGATAAATAATTAGATGCATACGGAACAACATCTATTCCTGCTTTTTTAAATATCATTAATGATCTGCGCAGGTGGTATGCCGACGTAACCAATAAGTAAGGTGGTGGCAAATTGCTTTTCTCTAATAATATTTTAGAAAACTTAGCATTTTCAATTGTGTTTTTAGAGTTGCTCTCAACTAATATCAAGCTATCTGGGATATTAAATTTTAACAACTGTGTCCTAACCCAGGCCGCTTCTCTAAACTTACCCGGAATCAATTCCCCATTGCCACCGCTTATTAATATATGAGATGCCTGTTTGGTTGACATTAATTTAACTGCCTGTATAAACCTATCAGCAGAACCATTAAAACTACCGCCATTAGGCCCGCTTGATGAAAAACCTCCTAATAAGATTACGCAGCTGTACTTTTTTGTATTAGCCGCCATTGGGGTTTTAACATCCCAAATATTTGCTACAACTTTGAAAAAGAACGGCGCTGAAAAAAAATAAAGAACAATAACTGCTGCTGCTAAAAACCGTTTCCTTGTTTTGGCATTTTTGTTTAGGAATGCTATTAACAACAAAGCTACTACCCAATAAAGTGGCAGCAATATAAAAAGCAGAATTTTTGAAAGTATAAAATACATAATGCGCTAATTGTCGCTAAGATATATTAAAATCAATTATATTTTATTGCTACAAAACCAATTAAATAAAATGTCCGTAAGTATAAAGCGTCCCGCCAAAATAAATATGATAAAGATGTGTTACGCTAAGCACATGTTTATTTACCGCCAGCAGTAACTTTCTGTTGATAGCTAATAATTAAAATGCAAATACAAGAATATATAAACAGTGGCATTTTAGAGCAGTATTGCCTTGGGTTGCTTGCCAAAAGCGAGCAGGAGGGCGTATTAGCCATGTGTACTGTTTATCCCGAAATTAAAACAGAATTAGCTGAAATTGAACTTGCCTTGGAGCGGATTGCGGCAATTAATGCCATCGCGCCAAAGGCTTCTTTAAAGCAGCAAATATTAAACACTATCGCAATTAACGAAGTAATTACTTTAGAGAACTTACCACCAACGGATAGGTATTCTGATTACCAGGCATGGTTAAAAGCTGTTGAGCAGCTTTTACCTTCCCAACCATTCGAAGATTTTTTTGCTTACCCCTTGCATCACAGCAATAAAATTGAACAAACACTTGTTGTTACCAAATTTGGGGTCCCAAAAGAAACGCATGAAGATGTTATTGAAAGCTTTTTTATATTAGAGGGTAGCTGTGTTTGTAAAGTGGGCCGACACGCCTATACCTTAAATGCCGGCGATTTTTTAGAGATCCCATTGCACGAAGAACATGATGTTACCCTAACATCTCCATACGTAGTTGCTATTTTGCAACACCGGCTTATATAGGGGAATTTTTTATATCTTCGCTTAAGGCAGCCGCGCTATCGCTGTCATCCTCCCTAATTTATCTGTTACCTTTATTAATTAATATTATGAAAAGATCAGTCCCGTTTTGTTTGGCTGTGCTATGCTTGTTAAACTTTAAAACCAATGCACAGGTTAATAGCGCCGCCACAATTAAGCAAGCCATTATCACCAATAAAAACTTTGATTCTGTACAGGTAAAAGCTATAAAATTGCTTTCAGGCTTTTCGGCGGGGACGTCATATAATGAGATTTGGATCCGCGATTTTAACACTTTTATAAAAGGATCGCTTAAAGCGCACCCAAAAGAAGAAGTAAAAAACATGCTCTTAATGTTTTTTAAAATACAGGGCGGGGACGGCAATATCGTAGATGGTATAGTTGAATCAAAAAAAGCAAACGTAGGCTATAATTACAGGCACTCGGCTTTACTACCGGGTTGGGAAGCTCATAAAAACACCGTAGAAACCGACCAGGAATCGTCGCTGGTACAAGCTGTCCGGAAATACATCGATGTTACCGGCGATACCTCTATATTGGATGAGCAAATAGGCGGCAAACCGGTAATTGCACGGATTGAGGATGCTTTAAATTATATTCTGAAAGATCGCTGGTCGGCAAAGTATGGCCTGGTTACCGGCGCAACAACTGCCGACTGGGGCGATGTACAGCCCGAAACAGGCTGGGGAGTAGCCATTAACCAAAAAACCAAATGGGCTATTGATATTTACGACAACGCCATGTTTGCAATGGCGCTGCGCGATTTCATACATTTTAAACCCAAAAGCTACAATACCGCCAAAAATTGGAACCTGGTTGCTGTCAGTCTTAAAGCCAGTGTACGCAAATACCTATGGCAGCCAAAAGCTCACAAATATATCCCCCATGTTTACCTGGATGGCAGCCCGTTTGCCAAAGAGTTTAAAGAAGATGGTATCTTATATGTAGGCGGCTCTATCTGTGCGATTTTAGCAGGCTTTAATACTAAACCCGAGGTGATGGAAATTAACCGGCAAATAGTAGCGGCCGCGGCAAAAGAGAAACATGCTACCGTAGGCTTAACCCTGTCACCACCGTATCCCAAAGGGACGTTCCCAAATATGGCACCTTATACCTACCAAAATGGCGGCGACTGGACCTGGTTTGGCGGCCGTTTGATTGAAGGGCTGCTAAAATACAACCTGTTTACTGAGGCCTATAACGAGCTAACCCCAATGACAGACCGCGTAATTGCTAATAATGGATTTTATGAATGGTACAACGTGCAAACCGGTGCACCGAGCGGCTCGGGGAACTTTAGGGGCGAAGCGGGTGTATTGGATGAGGCCATTACCTTATTAAAGCGTTGGGCCAAAAAGTGATATGTTTTGTTTCACGAAATAGCGAAACAAATGAAACACGTGAAACACGATTTCGAATTAACTTGCTATTAATAAGCCATTTACAAAAATTCGGTGAAACAAAATGAAACAACTTTTATGTAGGTGAATTTGAGCATGTATTTACGTTTATCACTTGACTATCAATAAAATACAAATCAGGTAATTTTAGGGCCGTGAAACAGGTATTTTGTTTCAGGGGTGAAACAAAAACATCGCATAAAGGAGGCCCGCTTTCCGTAAAAATTAAATTCTTGTAACGTTTCCCGGTAAAAGGAGTTTCCAGTCATATAACACAACAATTTATGAAAACTCTTATAGTGGCTTTAACAGCCGCCTGGATATGCTTTGTCTTTAATTTCGCCAACGGTCAAACTACCGCGGTAAAAGTATCCGGCCGGATTATAGGCAATAACAAATCGCCTGTAGACGGGGCCACTGTATTATTATTAACCGGTAAAGATTCTGCATTGGTAAAAACCGCATTATCCAATTCCGACGGAAGTTTCGTTTTTGCAAATATCAAAAATGGTTCATATCGTATTAAGGTAACTTATATTGGTTTTCAAGATTACAGCGGCGCGTTTTTTTATTTGGGAGATAATGCAGTGGTATTACCCGCCATCACTATAAACACCACAAGCAAAGCATTAAAACAGGTAGAAATTATAGCTCAGAAACCGTTTATTGAGCAAAAGATTGACCGTACGATAGTTAATGTTGGCGCGTCAATTTCAAATACCGGGGCAACGGCTTTAGAGGCATTGGAAAAAGCGCCGGGCGTAACAGTTGATGAAAACGGCCAGATCAGCTTTAAAGGAAAAAGCGGGGTAATGATAATGATTGATGATAAACCTACCTACCTGTCGGGTGCCGACCTGGCAAACTATCTTAGAGCCATGCCGGCCTCGCAACTGGATCAGATCGAGCTGATGTCAAACCCGCCGGCTAAATATGATGCATCTGGCAACGCCGGGGCAATAAATATTAAAACAAAAAAATCAAAAATCCGTGGCTTTAACGGCTCGGTTGCGGCAAGCACCGGTAAGGCTGTATATTGGCGAACATTAGGAAGTGTAAACCTCAACTACCGTACCGGCAAGGTTAACCTGTTTGGGCTGGCTGGTTATGGTGTTCAAAATAATTACCGCCGGTTAGATGTATCGCGCACCTACCTGGATGCAAACAGAAATGTCACCTCATCCTATACCGAATTAGCTTATTTTCACCCCGTAAACTATAACCCTAACTTAAAGTTGGGCATGGATTATTATGTATCGCCAAAAACCACTGTTGGCTTTGTACTTACAGGTAACATTTCATCAGGGAATAACTATAACCCGGTAAACAGCAATCTGAGGGACGCTACGGGAAAGATAGATTCTATAATAACATCTGATAACAATACCAACACTAAAAACTACAGCGGCGGCATCAACCTAAATTACAGTCACCAGTTTGATAGTTTAGGCAAGGTTTTAACGTTCGATCTGGATTATTTAAAATATGATAACCACCGCAATCAAACCTTTTTTAATAAAACCTATAATGCAGCGGGGGCATTAGGCGCTATACAAGATATCACCGATAATTTACCATCGGACATTGCTATTTATGCTGCCAAAACAGATTATGTACAACCGTTGCCGGGCAAGGCCAAGCTATCTGCCGGAGTAAAAACCAGTTATGTAAATACTGATAACGCGGCCAATTATTTTAACCTGGTAAACAATGTAAGTACAATTGATTACAACAATACTAATCGCTTTTTATACCGCGAAAACATTAATGCCGCCTATGCCAGTTATGACCAGGAGTTTAACCGTTTTGCCGTACAGGCTGGCTTGCGCGTAGAGCACACGGATGTTAGCGGCCACCAGTTAGGTAATGCACTGGCCCGCGACTCTTCATTCACCCAACATTATACCAACCTGTTCCCTACGGTTTATTTCCTGTATAAATTAGACAGCGCCGGATCAAACACATTAAAGCTAACTTATGGGCGACGGATCTCCAGGCCCTATTATCAGGACCTGAACCCTTTTAGGACCATCCTTGATAAATACAGCGCTTTTGAGGGCAACCCGTTTTTAAAGCCCCAGTTCTCGTCCGATTATCAATTAATGTACAGCTACAAGAGTGTATTTTCTATAGGCATAGAGTATAACCCTATTTATGATTACCAGGTAGAATATGATTTCCAGCAGGGAACAACCTTTTTAGCAACGAATATAAACTTAGGCAAGCGGGTGTTTTGGGATCTGGAGGCTAACCTTAACTTTAATCCTACCAAATGGTGGACTTTTAGTTTACATACAGAGCTTAACCACACCAGTTACCAGGGGCAATTGATCGGGTCGTACCTGAACAATAGCTCTACGTATTGTTACCTGAGCAACAATAACCAATTCGACCTGTCGCACGGCTGGAATGCCGAATTATATACTTTTTATATGTCCCCGGCAACAGACGCACAATTTACCCATATTTCCCGCGAGCAAACCAATGTTGGGATCTCTAAAAAAGTACTGCATAATAAAGGCTCAATAAAATTATCGGCGAGGGATATCTTTCGGGCCAACTTCTCGGGCGGGAACATTACCAACATACCAAATGTAATAGCTACTTACCATAACGATTTTGCAAACCGGTCTGTAACACTCGGATTTAACTACAACTTTGGCTCAAGTAAAAACGATAAGAAGAAAATAGATGCTGGCAGTGCTGCTGATAACGAAGCCGGCCGGGTGCGCAATTAATCATTACCCGGTTTGTCGCACTAACATTAAAACTGGTGAAGCAATATCTTAACCTATTGTAAATAACTTGTTACTGCCCCCTGTAGTAGCCGTAAACCTTTCAAATTTTATATTAAATTAACATACTCTTGCTACATTTGAGCAAGGATTTTATGGTACACCTTCCTGATATTGTACTACCCTGCTATAGAAACCATCCATTAATAATAGATATATGTTATTGATCAAAAAATTTACCGGCAAAACGCTAATACTATGTCTAACCGGCTTGTTTGCAATTTGCAATTGCGCCTTAGCGCAATATCCCGGAAAAATTGCTAAAACCGACCAGATTTTATTACCAAATGGCTGGAAACTTAGCCCTGCCGGCCGGCAGGTGAAATTAGGAGATCTGCCGTTAAACATGCAATTAAGCGCCAGTGGAAAGCTATTGGCAGTAACCAATAATGGCCAGAGCACCCAATCTGTACAGTTGATCGATCCGAAGAATGAAAAAGTGCTCGACGAAAAAGTATTAACCAAATCATGGTATGGTTTAGCTTTCAGCCGGGACGAAGAACACTTATATGTATCAGGCGGGTACGATAACTGGATAATTAATTTCCCGGTGCAGGACAATAAATTAGGTAAGGCAGATACCATACGCCTTGGCCTGCCATGGCCTAAAAAGACCATTTGCCCAACCGGACTGGTTGCCAATAAAGATAATTCGAAATTATACGCTATTACTAAAGGCGACAGCTGTTTGTATGTAATAGCCCCTGGCACCAAATCCATCGTCAGCAAACTGCAGTTGCCATCAATCGCTTATGATTGTTTATTATCGCCTGATGAAAAAACATTGTATATCTCCTTATGGGGTTCTACCGGCATAGCGGTTTACGACACGCAATCAGGCAGCATCACAAAAACAATATATTCGGGCCACCACCCTAACGAGTTACTATTAAATCAAAAGGCAACCTTGCTTTTTGTAGCTAATGCTAATGATAATACAGTATCTGTAATAGATACCAAAACTAATATGTTAACGGAAACCATTTCTACCGTTTTATATCCCACCAAACTGGTTGGTTCTACCACCAATGGTCTGGCTTTATCGGCCGACGAAAAAACACTTTATATTGCCAATGCTGACAATAATTGCCTGGCTGTATTTGATGTTTCGATAACGGGGAATAGTAAAAGCATGGGGTTTATCCCGGTAGGATGGTATCCAACTAACATTAAAACATTGGGTAACAAAATTATAGTTGCCAACGGTAAAGGCTTAACTTCAAAAGCAAATCCACGCGGCCCGCAACCTTTTGCAAAGGACAATAACATAGGCGAGCATGTTGGCCAAACCGCCAAAAGCGAAATACAATATATCGGTGGTTTATTTATCGGCGCGCTGTCGTTTATTGATCCGCCCAAGCCTGACCAGTTAAAAGACTATACACGCCAGGTGTATGCAAATACCCCCTTTACTGCAAAAAAAACTATCGAGGCCGAAGGCGAAACCGGGAACCCGATACCACGCAGGCTTGGTGAAAAATCGCCTATTAAATATGTGTTTTATATCATTAAGGAAAACCGTACTTATGACCAGGTGATGGGCGACGTACCCGAAGGTGATGGAGATAGTTCACTATGTCTTTTCGGCAAAAAAATAACGCCTAACCAACATGCACTGGCTAAACAATTTGTATTGCTGGATAATTTTTATGTTGATGCTGAGGTTAGTGAAGACGGCCACAACTGGAGCATGGGCGCTTACGCTACCGACATTATAGAAAAAACATGGCCTACCAACTACAGCTCGCGCGGGCCATCTTACTCAGGTGCGGCAACCGGCGCTAATGATGGTTATATATGGGATTACTGTAAACGCGCAGGGGTTACCTATCGCAGCTATGGCGAGTTTGGCTCGTACAGCAAAGCCAGTATTAAAGCATTACAGGGGCATATGGGTCCTCATTCACCCGGATTTAATACCAAAATAAAAGACCAGGTACGCGCCGATGCATGGATCCACGATTTCGATTCGTTACTAAACATAAAAGCGGTACCGCAATTTAACACTTTACGTATTAGCGACGACCATACCAGCGGGCAAAAGAAAGGGGAATATTCTCCTATCGCCGCCGTAGCAGACAATGACCTGGCTGTTGGCCGCATTGTTGAACACCTGTCTCAAAGCCCAATCTGGAATGAATCGGTAGTGTTTATTTTGGAAGACGATGCCCAGGCCGGCCCCGATCATATTGACGCGCACCGGTCGCCTGCCTTTATTGTTGGCCCTTATGTAAAACGCAATGCGGTTGTTCATAGCATGTACACTACATCAGGCATGCTTCGTACTATGGAGTTGATACTTGGCTTACCTCCTATGAGCCAGTATGACGCTGCCGCTTTACCATTTTACGAATGTTTCACCAGCAAACCCGATCTAACCAAATATCAACTTATACCTGCACAAGTTGATATTGATGCCCGCAACGTGGCAGTAAATGAAAGCAGCAGGCGCTCCGAGTTTTTTAACCTTGCAAATGAAGATAAAGTACCGGACAGGGATATGAATGAAGTTATCTGGAAAGCAGTAAAAGGAGAAAATTCGGTTATGCCGGCCCCTAAGCGAAGCGCGTTTGTTATCCTTGAAAAGAAAAAGAAAGACGATGACGATTAATAATCGTTCTGATAATCAGTAATAGGATATCAACTTTTGGCGGTCCTGTTTATTTGCCGCCATTTATTTTTTTGGTAAACTGATCCTGCAGATCTTTTAGTTGAGCATCATACCCTTGCCTATCTATAAAAGCTGCCGGGTTATATGCAGCGCCGGGCTTGTGCTTGTTATAAAGCCCAAACTGGCTGGCATGTGATGCCAGCCAGATATCGAACTTCAGTTTTTTCATGGCCGATAAGGTATAAGCATAATCTTTGGCAATGTTTGGATAGGCAGGGATCTCCGAGAATTTCTTGTCGGTAATTATGGTAGGCAGGTTTGCAATCAGCACCTTATAGCTCCGGTTTTTATCTTTCACATCAAACAAAAAACTGCACGATCCTTTAGTATGCCCCGGGTGATGAAGCATAACTAATTGCATGCCGCCCAATTTTATGATATCGCCATTATGTAACAGCCGGTCTGTTTTTACAGGCGCATAAGGGCTTACATTACCCCCTAAGGCATAATCAGAGCGGCCTCCGTCGGCCAGCACAGCGGCATCGCCTGCGTCTACCATCATTTTAGCGCCGGTCATTTTCTTTATGGCTGCCATCGCGCCCACATGGTCGTAATGTGCCTGGGTAGTTAACAATATCCTGGTATCGGCAAATTTAAAACCCAGGGCTTCAATACTTGCTTTGATAAAGGGTGCCGAAGATGCAAGCCCCGTGTTGATCAATATATTCCCTTTGGGTGTTACAATTAAATAGCAGGCCAGATCATAAGTACCCACGTAGTAAAGGTTGCCTGCAATTTTAAAAGGCGGATAAGGCTTTGACCATTCGGGGTGCATGTTTGTTAAGGGTTCGGCTATCTTTTGAGCAAATGCCAAATAGTTAATACATAACAAACAGATCAGGGCCAGGGACTTTTTCATTGAAATAAATTATGGTTAATAAAGCGGCCTAAATATACGCAGCTATGGGCAGGCACAGCAAATCTTGGGTGGTAAATAAAATATTTTTAATTATCATTAAGCGTATTAAAGCTGTGGAGATAATTGGCTTAATGCACCTAAACCCAACGTTACCAAACCGTATTAACAAATTCGTAATTAATTGATATGCAGTATTTTGCGAAAAAATATTTTTTGCATTTAAGCTAATCTGCTTTACATTTACCCCCACCAATTAAGCTATTGTAAACGCGATGCCGCCTTTACAAGCCTGTTTTATTATTTCAACTTATGAAAAGATCTATTATTGCATCACTTATTATTTGCAGTTGGTTATACGCTGCGGCGCAAAAGCCGCTAAGTAAAGTAACTATATATACCACTGCCAAAGGATCGGCAACGCGGTTTGCATCATCCGGACCAATAGCATTAGTTAAAAAACCGCAGCCGGTTGAAACAGAGTTGGCTGTGTTTGTAGATCCGGGTAAAACGTTTCAAACTATGGTAGGTATTGGCGGTGCCCTCACAGATGCTGCTGCCGAAACCTTTTATAAACTACCGGTAGTTAAGCAAAAAGAACTGCTTACGGCATATTACAGCAAAGACAGCGGCATTGGCTATACTTTTGCCCGTACCAATATCCAAAGTTGTGATTTTTCCAACGATACCTATAGTTATGTGGGCGACAATGACCCCCAGCTAAAAACCTTCAATATCAGCCACGATAAAAAATACCGCATCCCTTTTATAAAAGAGGCATACAAGGCCGCGGGCGGCAAACTGGATATGTTTGTTAGCCCGTGGAGCCCTCCGGCCTGGATGAAAGATAATAATAGTGTGATAGGCGGTGGTAAACTAAAGCCAGAATTTGACCAAAGCTGGGCCAACTTCTATGTTAAGTTTATTAAAGCGTATGAGCAGGAAGGTATTAAAATATGGGGCCTTAGCGTGCAAAATGAGCCTATGGCCAAACAAAAATGGGAATCATGCATATATACCGCCGAAGAAGAGCGCGATTTTGTGAAGAACTACTTAGGGCCAACGCTGCAAAAGCAAGGCTTGGGTAGTAAAAAATTGATTATCTGGGACCACAACCGCGATCTGCTTTACCAGCGCGCCAGCACGATACTTGAAGACCCGGCCGCAGCAAAATATGTTTGGGGCGTAGGCTTCCACTGGTATGAAACCTGGACCGGCGCTGGTATGGCGTTTGAAAATACGCGCCGCACAGCCGAAGCATTCCCTTTAACCCACCTGGTGTTTACCGAAGGCTGTATAGAGAAATTTGATTTTACCAGGTTGGATGACTGGGCGCTCGGCGAGAAATACGGCACATCAATGATCAATGATTTCAATGCCGGCACCGTTGCCTGGACAGACTGGAACGTATTGCTGGATGAGAAAGGCGGCCCCAACCACGTTGGTAACTTTTGTTTTGCACCGGTACATGCCGATACCCGTAACGGCAACTTGATATATACTAACGCGTATTATTATATAGGCCATTTCTCTAAATTTATTAAACCGGGTGCCAAACGCATTGTAAGCGCCGCCAGCAGAGATAAGCTATTGACCACAGCCTACCTTAACCCCGATGGTAAAATTGCCGTAGTGGTAATGAATAGCACCGATACCGAAATACCATACACCCTATGGATAAAAGGAAAAGGCACCGCGACAAACAGCCCCGCCCATTCTATCGAAACTTTAGTTATTAATTAAGCTGATAAATAATGAAACATTATAAGTTTTTAATATGCCGTGCCGCTGCATTATGCGTACTGCTACTTTCAACAACCGCACATAGCCAGGGATTTTTAAAGGCTAAAGGAAGGTTAATAGTTGATGGGAAAGGCAATAAAGTTATTCTGCGGGGTATGGGCCTGGGCGGATGGATGCTGCAGGAGGGGTATATGTTCAGGCTATCAAACCTGGGGCAGCAGCATAAAATAAGGGAACGCATAGAAGAAGTAGCGGGTCCCGAATACACCGCCAAATTTTACGACAAATGGCTAAATAACCATACTCGTAAAATAGATATTGACTCGATGGCTGCCTGGGGATTTAATTCGATAAGATTACCAATGCACTTCAATTTATATACTTTGCCGGTTGATAAAGAGCCCGTTGCCGGGCAAAACACATGGGTTGATAAAGGTTTTGCAATGACTGATAGTTTGGTAAAATGGTGCAAAGCCGCTCATATTTATTTAATACTCGATCTGCATGCAACACCCGGCGGCCAGGGTAATGACCTGCCAATATCAGACCGCTACCCGGATCAACCTTCGTTATGGGAAAGTAAAGCAAACCAGCATAAAATGATCGCTTTATGGCGTAAGCTGGCTGCGCGATATGCCAGCGAACCTACCATTGGCGGCTATGATATTATTAACGAACCCAACTGGGGGTTTGAAAACGCGGAGGATAAACGGGGTACAGCCGAAAGCAAAAACGAACCGTTACGCGCTTTGATGGTGGATATTACCAAAGCTATACGCGAGGTTGATAAAAACCATATCATCATCATTGAGGGTAATGGTTTCGGAAACAATTATCGCGGCATTTTTCCGGCGTGGGATGATAACATTGTTGTGAGTTTTCATAAATATGGCAACTTTAATACTACAGAGGCCATCCAAAATTTCTTAACTATTGGGCAGCAAAATAATGTACCGTTGTGGCTGGGCGAATCGGGTGAAAACTCAAACACCTGGTTTACTGAAGCCATTAAACTTGTTGAGAGCAACGACATTGGCTGGTGCTGGTGGCAACTTAAAAAGATCGGAATAAATAATCCCCTTGAAATAAAATTTACTCCGGCTTATAAAAAACTGGTCGATTATTGGAGTGGCCGTGGAAGTAAACCGTCGCAAGCCGAGGCGATTGCAACGTTAGACGAGCTTTTAGAAAACATAAAACTCGAAAATAACATCTTTCATAAAGATATTACCGACGCCATGTTCAGGCAGGTGCGTTCGGCAACAGCAATACCTTTTAAAACAAATACCATTGGTGCCAATACTACCATTAAAGCTGTTGATTATGATATGGGCAGCCAGCGCATTGCTTATTTTGATAAGGATACCGCCAGCTACCAGTATACACCAGGTGTAAAAACCGTCGGCAACCGTGGGCGTGCCTACAGGAACGATGGGGTTGACATAGAGGCCGATGAGAATGGTTACCATATCTTCAGCATTGAGGATGGAGAGTGGCTGCAATACACCACGCAGGCGGCACAAAAAGGAGCTTATACTATTAAACTATTAGTATCAACCGATAACGGTAAAGGAAGGATATCTTTAGCCGTTGGGAGCGCCGCGCCGGCAGTCATCGCGTTAGCAAATAACGATGCGAAAGGATGGCATACGGTCGACATTAAAAACGTAGCTTTAAATAAAGGCCTTAATAAAATTAGGGTGACGGCCGATGAAGGTGGTTTTAATTTAAAATCTATACAATTTATAAAAAACTGATATTGTTATGAAAAGGATTTGCTGCAGTGTTTTGATTGTGATCGGGTATGTTTTCCAAACGGGTTTCTCAGCGCCAACGCAAAAAGAAGCTGAACCGGTGAAGATAAAAAAAGAAGCTACAGCTATACTTAAAAAACAAATATTAGCCAATGCGGCGTTGGCCTTACAACAACAACCGGTAACTATAACAGCAAGCCATTCGCCGCGAAGCGCAGGCGGCTTGCATGATTTTTTCTCGGAAGCAGATTACTTCTGGCCCGACCCGTCGAATCCCGATGGGCCTTATATCAATCGGGATGGATTAACTAACCCGGATAACTTTTTAGAGCACAGGAAAGCAATGGTCAGGTTAAGTAAGATCATAGGCGCGCTTGCATCGGCTTATAAAATAACGGGAGATGAAAAGTATGTAAAACAAGCGCTGATACATTTAAACGCCTGGTTTGCAGACCCCAAAACTATGATGAACCCTAATTTGCTTTATTCGCAGGCAGTTAAAGGTAAATTTACAGGGCGCAATTATGGTATTATTGATTCTATTCATTTAATGGAAGTGGCGCAGGGCATGTTGGTAATGGAGGGTGCAAGATCGTTTGACAAGCTATCAGCGGCAAATATTAAAAAGTGGTTTGCCCAATATATCAATTGGTTAAACACCAGCAAACCCGGCATGCAGGAACGGGATGTTAAAAACAATCACGCCACATGCTGGGCCATGCAGGTTGCTGCATTTGCCAAACTTTGTAAGGATCAGGTTATGCTTGATTCTTTACGTATCCGTTATAAAACAATATTACTGCCTAACCAAATGGCTGTCGACGGTAGTTTTCCGTTAGAGCTGGGGCGTACCAAACCTTATGGCTATTCTATCTTTAACTTAGATGCAATGGCCACATTATGCCAAATTCTTTCAACAACAAAGGATGACCTGTGGGATTATGAAACCCCGGATGGCAAATCGCTTAAAAAAGGCATTGCATACCTGTATCCATATATTGCCGATAAAAGCAAGTGGCAACTTAAACCTGACGTAATGTATTGGGGAAACTGGCCGGTTGCGCAACCCTTTTTACTATTTGGAGCCAATGCTTACCGCCGGGATGATTGGTTTAAAACATGGATTAAATTAGATCATGACCCACAAGTAGAAGAAGTTATCAGAAATCTGCCAATCCGTAATCCGCTAATTTGGTTGTAAGCTTAGTTATGATGCGGAGATTGTAATTTATGCACTTCTTTATGGGTGGGGTGATGATCCATTACCAACTTGCTCCAACCCTTGTTATCGCTTTTGCGCACTTCTTTTTTATGGTCATCCATTACCTTTTTTATGCGGATAGCATACTGCCAGCAGGTGCTTTGCCTTATGCCAATTTTTTCTGACAGCTGGTATGACGAGATAGCACCTTTGGTGGTATACATCAAATACACAATATAAAAGGCTTTATTAATAGGGATGCGGTTATTCTGGAAAATGGTATTAAACAGCACCGATTCTTCATAATTACACTTAGTGCAACGGCGGCTGTATGTCGCACGGCCCGCATGGAAACTTACATTCGCGCATTTTATACATGAAAACCCATTGGCCCATTTTAAATGAGCTAAGAATTTATTGCAGCTCTCCTGGTCGGGGTATTTAGCGCTAAACTCTTCAAACGACAACTCAGTCGAAAGCGCCCTTGCATCATTAACCTTCTCAATATTATGTTTAAGCTCTGTATTGTCTTGTTCAAGCAATACGTTCATCATAGATATTTCTGCAGCTTGTTTTTCCAGTTGCTCGTTTATATATAGCAACTCTTTGTTTTGCTGTTCAATAAATTGCGCCTGTTCAAATATTTGCTTTGATTTATTAATTACTTCCTGAGTCCGGTCTTCAACTTTAATTTCAAGCTCCTGATTTAAGGTATCTTTCAGCGTACTGTTTATTTCCATTTGTTTTATAGTAGCATCCATAGCCGCCTCCTTCTCGCGCCTGAATAAACGCACCTGGTCGCCGATAGCGAATGACAGGAAAGTCATTTCCAAAATAAAGCTGAAGCCTAAACTATAAAAACCAATTACGCCCGATAGCCCCTGGAAAAACCCCAATACGCTAAGAGCTTTACATATAAATCCTAAGAACAAGAACGTGTAGCCTAAAACAAAAAACCTTGCGGGTTTAAAGCCGCTGTTCCTGATAACTATACCGGTCATAAACGCAAGCGACAGTGGTATAAATTCTATGAACTTATAGATGAAATACCGGTGTTCAAAAAGGCAAAAAACAAAGTAAAGCGTCCTCAATAATATGGTGTAATTAATAAGATGGTATAGCTTATTATTAAGGCTGCGTACATGTAACAGATCCCGGGTAAATAATAACGCAAATACGCTTACCAGGTATAGCGCGGTACCATATGCGTATTCATTCCAGTTAGGGGCATTGGGCCATATATATTGAAATGCAATACCATCTGTACACATTTCATAAAGCCCAACACTTAATATATATAGCACATAAAATAAGTACGATCGTTTTTTAACTGCTATAAACATCAGCAGGTTATGGAAACAAAATATCAGGATCATACCATAGAAAATACCATAGGTTAGGTATTCTGTTAACGCATAATATATAAAATGGCTTATTTTACGATAAACAACTATTACGTTTACCTGGTTCTGCGATTGTATTTTTATATAATAAACACGCTCGCCCTTACTCCTGTTATATATCTGGAACTCAAAGTTTTTATGCCTGAACAACCTTTTACCAAACGCCATTGCCGCCCCTTCGGTTGTTTGCACGTAGCGGCCGTTCGAATCCGGCTGATATACGGTAATATGATCTGTAGTTTGATCATAAAATTCAAATATTGAACTATTAACACCTAACGGCTCAGTGAATTTTATCTTGATCTTATACCAATAAGTGGCATTTAGGTCGTATTTTTTAGGGTAAAAATCGCTGTTTATCTTAAACCGATGATACACACTATCGGCCATAATATCATTTATCGTTAGCTTATTTGATTTGTCCTCAATATACTGGAACTCATTAGCAGAAAAGATGTATTGCTTATGTGTATTATTAAGTTCTACCGGCTTCTGCGAAAATACAGGCACAGCAAAAAGACATAAAAGAAGGGCAAAAAAAATTCCTCTTCGCATTTATAATAAGAAAAAAATGATCAGCTAATTGGTTTATAAGCGGGCTATCGTTTAAAGAAAATAAAATCCTTAAAAAAGCCTGACGTAAATCTACAATAAATCCGTCAAAGCAGCTTGTAATAAAAAAGAAAATAGGCTAAAAACAGCCAATTGTAACATTTATGGGACAACAATTTATACTAAAAACGTTTTTTTTCATATCGATTTAAGCGTATTAATAAGCCGCCCAATAATTAGCTAAAAACATATAAATATACTTGAATTATATTTTTTGCATTAGTGCACAAACCGTATTAAATATTTTGTAATAATTTAATTATCAGGTATTTACAAAAATTTTTATTGTTTTTTTGAAATTACTTTATATAAATTTGACCTAACAAAACAACACGGCATATCCTATATTGCCGGTTAACTAACCAATTAATACCGTTAATAAAATGTACACACAAACTGCTTATGGCTGAGACGCCTATGAATTTTTTTCGCCAGATTTTTTAGTCTGCCGGAATAGCCAGAAAGTAAATCTCAACAATTAAAAAACTTAATTATGACAAGAAAATTTCCTTTATTTATTTTAATGCTTTTTGCATGTATTAATATTGCATTAGCACAGAATACCACTGTAAAAGGTAAAGTTAGCGACGGCAAAGGGGATGCATTACCGGGCGTAACAGTTAAAGTGAACGGTACAAATAATGCTACGACAACCGATGCTAACGGCTATTATTCGCTAAATGCCAATGCTAACAGCGAGCTAACGTTTTCGTACGTGGGCTTTACCACCCAAACCGAAAGAGTTGGCAGCAGCGGTGTTTTAAACATCTCGCTTACAGAAGCGGTTGGCAGCCTTAATGAGGTTGTTGTGGTAGGTTACGGCGCGCAAAAAAAGAGCGTAATAACCGGCGCAATTTCCAGCGTGCATGCGGCCGATCTTGAAAACCAACCTGTGACCCGTATCGAGCAGTCTTTACAGGGTCGTACCTCAGGCTTAACCATAGCAGTTGGTTCTGGCCAACCCGGTGCAAGCTCAACAGTGCGTTTAAGAGGGTTTACCTCGTTTGGTAATGACAAGAATAACCCGCTTTGGGTTATTGATGGGGTTATTATTGATAATGGCGGTATCGGCTTCCTTAACCAAACAGATATTGAATCGATTGAAGTGTTGAAAGACGCAGCTTCGGCAGCAATTTATGGTACTCGTGCTGCGGCAGGTGTAATTTTGATCACCACTAAAAAAGGCAAAACAGGCCAGCTAAACATAAGCTACAGCGGCTATTATGGCACACAGGCGCCTGCTAAAAAGCTGGATGTTTTAAATGCTACACAATATGCTACACTAAGAAACCAGGCCCTGGTTAATGCCGGTAAACCCGCGTTATTTGCCGACCCATCAATATTTGGTGTTGGTACAGATTGGCAGGAGCTTTTGTTTAACCACAGCGCCCCTAAACAAAACCATGAATTTAGTGTGAATGGCGGCAGCGAAAAGGCAACTTACTTTGCTTCATTTGGATACAGTGACATCAGGGGCGTTGTGGCCACGCCAATTTCTAAATGGAACCGTGCCAATATCAGGATAAACACTACGTTTAAACCGGTTAAATGGATAAGCTTTGGCGAAAATTTGGGATACAGCCACTCGGTTAACTCAGGTATCGGCGAAACCAACCGCGAGTTTGGCGGCGAATTAAGCTCGGCTGTCAACTTAGATCCTATCACCCCTGCTTATATTGATAATGCAACAACGCAGGCGGCATTTGTTGGCCCTAATGCTGCAAGTTTAGCGGCACAAACCAGGGCAGCTGATGGCCGGTTGTATGGTGTATCGCCTTACGTTTTACAGGAAATGAAAAATCCACTGGCTGTTATTCATAACAAGTTGGGCAACTATAGCTGGGACCATAACATTGTAGGTAATGCATTTGCCGACCTGGAACCAATTAAAGGTTTACGTATCCATTCATCACTGGGTACAAAACTGGCATTTTATGGCGGCGATACTTTTACACCAATCGCATTTTATAATACTGCAACAACCATTAACAAATCATCGTTATCCCGTAACGAAAACTATGTAATAAACTGGAATATCGAAAATACGATCTCATATAACAAGATCTTCGGCAGACATAACGTTACACTATTAGTTGGCGAGGGTGAGTATAAGGATAATAACGCCAGGGGTGTAACTGTGACCTACCAAAACATCCCCGCAACCACTTTTGATGAGGCATCATTCCGTTTTAACGCGCTTGCTGCCGACAGGACTTCAAGTGGTAATGACGGTACCGACCACCGTATCAATTCATTATTCTCGCGTTTACAATATAACTTCGACGAGAAGTATTTGTTAACCGCATTGATAAGACGTGATGGTTCATCAAGATTTGGTGCTAACAACAAGTATGGCACGTTCCCATCAGCATCAGTTGGCTGGGTACCAACACTGGAGTCTTTCTTCCCTAAAAACAACGTAATTAATTACCTGAAACTTCGTGCCAGCTACGGTATAACAGGTAATGATGTTATCGGCGATTTCTCTTACGTGCCACTTATCGGCGCAGGCGGTCAGCGTAACTATATATTTGGCACAACCGAGGTTGTTAATATTGGTTACAGCCCCGGCGCACCGGCCAATCCCGATCTCAAATGGGAGCAAACCAGTCAGCTTGACTTTGGTATAGATGCAACATTCTTACAAAACTTTACTTTCACCGCTGACGTTTACAACAAAAAAACTTCAGGTATTCTACAAAACCCACCTATCCCGGGTTATGCAGGTTACGGTAGCTTTGCACAAAACGTTGCCGATATTGAAAACAGGGGTTTAGAGTTAGAATTAGGCTACAAAAACAGGTTCGGCGATTTTACTTTTGGCATGAATGGTAATATTTCATTCTATCAAAATAAGGTTACCAAATTGCTTCCGGGAGTAGCTTTTATAGAAGATAACAGCGCTACTTTCCAAAACTTTGGCAACGTTACCCGTACAGGTTTAGGCCTCCCTTACCAACAATATTTTGGGTACAAATACGTGGGCATTTTCCAAAACCAGGCCGAAGTTGATGGTTACGTAGGTAAAGATGGTACTACTAAGTTGCAGCCTAACGCAAAACCTGGCGACCTGAAATTTGCTAACTTAAATGGCGATAATATCATTGACGGTAACGACCGCGACTACATAGGCAATCCAAACCCTACTGTTAGTTATGGTTTAACTCTTAACCTGGGTTATAAAAACTTCGACTTTACTGCGTTCGGAAGCGGATCTGGCGGTAACCAAGTGTTCCAGGGTTTAAGAAGGCTGGATATCTCTGCAGCCAATTATCAATCAAAATATCTTAACGCATGGACACCATCTAACACTTCAGCTACGTTACCAAGGATAGTTGATGGTGACCCTAACGGAAGCTATTCTAAATTCACTAATTTATATTTAGAAAGCGGAAACTTTTTCAAACTAAGAACTGTACAATTAGGCTATACATTCCCTAAAACTATGACCAGTAAATGGGGTATGAAAAACTTACGTGTGTATGTACTAAGCGAAAACTTATTTACACTGACCAAGTATACTGGCTATGACCCTGAGTTGGGTGTAAGCCCTGACAGTGGCGGTGGTGCTCAATATGGTATTGACCGTGGTGCTTACCCGCAGGCGCGTTCTTTCCTGATGGGTGTTAATGTTGGATTTTAATTAAAAATATCATGAAAAAGAAGCTTTTAATGTTAACAGCACTGGCCGTCGGCGTACAGTTGCTGGGCTCTTGCAAAAAGGAATTGGATGTAAATTCACAAGAGCGTGTTACCCTTGACAATTATTACAAAACACCAGCAGACGCATTTGCCGGCCTGGTAGCTGTTTATGACAGGTTTGGATTTCAAGCAGGTGGTTTATATGACAAGTCGGCCATAATGGATGTTGCAGGTGATGACCAGTTAGCTGGTGGTGGAGGCCCGACAGATATTAATGATTTACAGGTAACAGAAAAATTTACCTTAAATGCCGCAACCGGCCCGCAAAGTTATTTGTGGAACAAGGGGTATTCAGGCATTTACAGGGCAAATCAATTGCTGGATAAAATTGGCACCATACCAATGGACGCCAGTTTAAAAAACCGTTACATAGCCGAGTGTAAAGCACTACGTGCAAGCTTTTATTTTGACCTGGTTTGGTTCTTTAAAAACGTACCTATTATTTCGGGCACCGTAGCGCCAAGCGAATTGTATAACGTGACGCAGTCGCCTCCGGCAGATGTTTATGCATTGGTTGAAAAAGACCTTAACGAAGCAATTGCCGTATTGCCGGCCACAGTACCTGCAGCTACCGAAGGTGGCCGCTTTACAAAAGGTGCTGCACAGGCATTATTGGGTAAAGTTTTATTATACGAGAAAAAATGGCAGGCTGCGGCCGACCAGTTTGCTGCTGTAAACGGACCAACACCCGGCGCTGTTAACCCGACCTACGGTTATAAATTACTAACTAACTATAGTGACCTTTGGAAAGTATCTAACCGCTTTAATACCGAGTCGGTATTAGAGCTGGTACATGGTACTACGTCTAACGGTGGCTGGGGAGATGCAGGCGCCACCGAAGGTAACTTATTGTCTATTACCACGGGCCCGCGCGGTTATTCGCAATTGGCACCATCAGCACCCGATTATTTTTCGGGCTATAGCTTCCTGGTGTTCACTAAAGCGTATTTTGATTTTATTCACTACGATCCAAGAAACGCGGCAACAGTTGCTAACCTGGACAGTATGAAAGCTGCCGGTGTTGCCAACTATGCGCCGGGTTATAACAACACCGGTTTTTTCTTAGGAAAATTTATTGGCCGCGTATCTACAAAAGCTGCTGTAGGTCAAACAGAGTTGAACTTCGGCCAGGATCAGTATGAGATCCGCTTAGCAGATACTTACCTGATGGAAGCTGAAGCATTAATGAATGCCGGCGCGCCTTTAGGTGCAGGTTCAAGAGCATATAATTTGTTTAATGCGGTACGGGCTCGTGTAAATCTTGGCGCCGTAGCTGTTACACAGGATAACATTGAAAAAGAAAGAAGGCTTGAGCTTGGCGGCGAAGGCCAGCGTTTCCCGGATCTGGTACGTTGGGGTAAAGCTGCTTCAGTATTGGCATACAAAGGCTTTGTTGCCGGCAGGAATGAGATATTTCCTATCCCGCAAAGCGAGTTAAACAATACTAAGCTTAAGCAAAGCAAGGAATGGGGTGGTTCCCTTTAATTGGTAAACTAAATTGGTTTATTACTCATCAGAAGGCGGCCGCCCGGCCGCCTTCTATATTTTTAACCCGGGCATTTCGCCATTTGTATAGCTGTATTATTTATGAAGGGAAGAATCCGCTTACTGATCGTTTTATTTTCGGGCATATTGTTTACGGTAACTGTATTTCTTTGTCAATGCAGCGAGGACAATAGCAGGAAACCAGATATAAGAGGCGAAGCTTATGCCAAAGAAACAACCTGTGCAAACTGTCATAAAAACATCAATAATTCATACGTCCACACAGCGCATTTTAATACGTCAAGCCCTGCCATGGGCAATAAACTACCGGCAGAAGCAATTTCCGCTGCACATACCTTTATTTTTAACGATAACTTAAAGGTTAGTATTGATAAACGCACTGATGGTTTATATCAAGTGGCCTATGTTAATAATAAACAGGTAAGGGCCGAACGTTTTGACGTAGCCTTTGGCGCAAATGTAAAGGCACAAACCTACGGCTATTGGAAAGGCAATGCGCTAAACGAATTACCTCTATCCTATTTTAAAATAATAAACGACTGGGCCAACAGCCCTGGTTTTCCCGCCAATGGTGTTTATTATGACAGGCCGATAGTTACCCGTTGTTTTGAATGCCACGGCTCCTATGTCGAAAAGAAATTTGTACAAACCGGCCCTACCTCTGTAGGCGAAGAGTTTAATAAAAAGGCTATGATATATGGTATAGACTGCCAACGATGCCACGGGCCGGCAGCCCGGCACGTAAAGTTTCATTTAGATAATCCAACTACAAAAACCGCTAAATACATTGTTACTTATAGCTCATTAAACAAGCAGCTAAAAGTAAACATGTGCGCGGTTTGCCATAACGGCAACGATATAAAAACACAAAAATCAACCTTTGGGTATAAACCCGGAGATAACCTGGCAAGCTTTTATGACCCGTTTGGCAAAAGCAATACGCCGGATGTACACGGCAACCAGGCATCGTTATTAGCTATGAGCAAGTGTTATATCAACAGCGCAAATCTAACGTGTACAACTTGTCATGACGTGCATCAGCAAGAAAAACATGACCCGGTAATTAGCTCACAAAAATGTTTGGACTGCCATAAAACAGAAACCCACAACTTTTGTAAAATGGCCCCGCAATTAGGTAATGCAATAACCGGTAAGTGTATTGACTGCCACATGCCAGCAATGCCATCAAGGTTGATCTCATTTAAAATGTCGGCACAAAATCAAAATTCGTCCTACTTATTACATACACATCAAATTGCTGTTTACCCTGCGCAAACGCAGCAGATATTATCATTACTAAAAACGGTTAAAAAGAGCAATTAACATCGCCACTAACAATAGGCATCCTCTTATGAAAACAAAACAAACTTATTTTTTTACAGCGTTTTTTATGGTTGTTGTTTCAACAGGCAGCTGCCAAAAAAAACAACCTGCCATAGGTGGCACTAACACTCCGCCAAACCCGGTTATAACCACACCTATTAAAACTGATGTGGAGACGTGGCTAACGCAGCCCGACCAAAGCTCCTTATTTCAAAAACAAAATATTGGCCTGCTCTTTAGTACCGGTACAAATTCAAACCCCACAATTACGGTTGATACTACCAAAGCATATCAAACCATTGATGGCTTTGGCTATACACTTACCGGCGGCAGCGCGACGCTTATTAATAATTTACCTGCCGCGCAAAAAGACGCATTATTAAAAGAGCTGTTTGCAACTGATAGCAACAAAATAGGTGTGAGTTACCTGCGCCTAAGTTTAGGGGCGTCTGACCTGAGCGCCTCAACTTTTACCTATGATGAATTGCCTGCCGGGCAAACTGCTGACAATACGCTGCAATACTTCAGCATCGACCAGGAAAAAATAGACCTGATACCTATTCTTAAAAAAATTATAGCTATCAATCCATCCGTAAAAATATTATCATGCCCGTGGACCTCGCCTACCTGGATGAAAACTAATAATAGTTTTAGGGGTGGCAGCTTAAACCCAACTTATTACGATGCTTACGCACGATATTTTGTAAAATATATCCAGGCAATGAAGGCCGAGGGTATAACCATTGATGCTATTACACCGCAAAATGAACCATTGAATCCTAATAATACGCCAAGCCTGGTAATGCAGGCTACCGAACAGGCAACATTTATAAAAAACAATTTAGGCCCGCAATTTAAAGCAGCCGGGATAACAACTAAGATCATATCATACGATCATAACCTTGATCGCACAGATTACCCATTAACTATTTTAGCTGATGCTGCCGCTAATCAATATGTAGATGGCTCAGCATTCCATTTATATGCCGGTAGTATTACTTCAATGTCGGCAGTACATGATACTTACCCGGCCAAGAACGTTTACTTTACCGAGCAATGGGTTGGTGGCCCGGGTAATTTTCCCGGCGACCTTTCCTGGCATGTCAACAATTTAATTATTGGCGCTACCCGTAACTGGAGCCGTAATGTATTAGAATGGAACCTTGCCGCCGATGCAAGCTATGCGCCGCATACCGTTGGTGGCTGTACCACTTGTTTGGGTGCGTTAACTATCGGGCCTACTACTGTATCGCGCAATGTGGCTTATTATATAATCGCCCACGCATCAAAATTTGTAAGGCCCGGCTCGGTGCGTGTAGATTCCAACACGCCCGATAATTTAAGTAACGTAGCCTTTAAAACTGCCGATGGCAAAAAGGTTTTAATTGTGTTAAACACATCGGCCACGTTGCAAAACTTCAATATCAAATTCAATAATAAAATGGTAACTACGTCGCTTGGCGGCGGTTCGGTAGCAACATTTGTTTGGTAGCCCTTGACATCTAAACCATCATAATGAAAAGACGTACGTTATTTATATTAAGCCTGGTTCATTTAACCCTCATGTTATCGGTACAAAAAAAAACCACTCGAGTTAAAAGTGCCGATGCAATTGACCTTAAAGTTAAAACCCTGTTAGCTAAAATGACACTGGACGAGAAAATTGGCCAGCTTAACCAATACACCAGCGACCGTTTAGCGACCGGCCCGCTTACACCCAATAGCAGTAAATTTAATGAGATAAAAACAGGCAGAGTGGGCGCTATGCTAAACGTAAAAGGCGCAAAAGAAACCCGGATGGTGCAGGAGCTGGCCATGCGATCGCGACTTAAAATACCGTTGCTTTTTGGATTGGATGTGATCCATGGTTACAGGGTAACTTTCCCGGTACCACTGGCCGAGGCGGCAAGCTGGGACCTGGATCTGATAGAAAAATCGGCCAGGATAGCCGGTAAGGAAGCCGCAGCCGCAGGCGTGCACTGGACATTTGCACCAATGGTTGATATTGCCCGCGACCCACGCTGGGGCCGGGTAATGGAGGGTGCCGGCGAAGACCCGTACTTAGGTTCGTTAATTGCCGGCGCCCGGGTAAGAGGGTTCCAAGGCAAAGGCTTAGGTAATTTGGATGCGATAATGGCTTGTGTTAAACACTTTGCCGCTTACGGCGCTGCCATAGGTGGCCGCGATTATAATACAACCGACATGAGCGACCGCACCCTTTGGGAAGTGTACCTGCCACCTTTTAAAGCGGCGCTTGATGCCGGTGCCGCCACCTTCATGAATGGATTTAATGACCTGAATGGTGTGCCCGCAACAGGCAATAGTTATTTGCAGCGCGATATTTTAAAAGGCAAATGGGCTTTCAACGGTTTTGTGGTGAGTGATTGGGGATCAATCGGCGAAATGGTGAACCATGGCTTTGCAACTGACAATAAACAAGCGGGTATGCTGGCCATTAACGCCGGCAACGATATGGATATGGAGAGCCATAGCTATAATGCAAATCTTGCACAGTTGGTAAAAGAAAAAAAGGTATCCGTTGCTACAATAGACGAAGCGGTAAAACGCGTCCTGCGCAAAAAATTTGAAATGGGCCTGTTTGATGCCCCTTATCGCTTTAGCAATGAAGAGCGTGAGAAAAACACATTAAACTCGCCCGAAAACAGGGCTGCCGCCCGCGATATCGCGAAGCATAGCATCGTATTATTAAAAAACGATAACCAGTTATTACCCCTTTCCAAAACACTTAAAACTATTGCTGTAATTGGCCCGCTGGCAAAATCAAATATTGATATGATGGGGTTTTGGTCGGTTAAGTGGGAAAATGACCATCTAATTTCGTTGTATGAGGGGATAGAAAACAAAGTGGGTAAGACAACTAAGCTACTATATGCACAAGGCTGCGACGTAACCGACACCTCAAAAGTAAATTTTAGCGAAGCAATTGCTACCGCTATGCAGGCAGATGTTGTGGTGGTTGCAGTAGGCGAACATTTTGACATGACGGGCGAAGCCAAAAGCAAAGCAAACATACATTTACCCGGCGTGCAGGAGGACCTTATCAGGGCCATTAAAGCCACAGGCAAGCCTGTTGTTGTACTGACGATGTCTGGCCGCCCATTAATATTTAACTGGACTGCAGACCACGCTGATGCCATCCTGCAAACATGGTGGTTGGGCAGCGAAGCAGGTAACGCTATGGCCGATGTACTGTTTGGCGATTATAATCCATCAGGCAAACTTCCAATATCCTTCCCGCGGTCTGAAGGGCAGATCCCGGTTTATTACAATTACAAAAATACCGGCAGGCCGTCGGCCAACGATTATGGCACCGGCTATAAATCCGGATATACCGACCTGCAAAATAGCCCGCGTTATGCGTTTGGCTACGGCTTAAGCTACAGTGAATTTGAATTATCGGGCCTTACGCTGGATAAAACCAGTATTAAGCCTAATGAAACTATCAAAATAACTTGTACGTTAAAAAACACTGGCAAATATGCCGGCGAAGAGACGGTGCAACTATACCTACGCGATGAAACGGGCAGCGTTACCCGCCCGGTAAAAGAGTTAAAAGGATTTAAAAAGGTATATTTAAAGTCTGGCGAGACCAAGATGGTTAACTTTGTTATCAATAAGGAAATGCTATCTTTTTATGATCAGAAAATGAACTGGACCACAGAGCCGGGCACTTTTGATATAATGATAGGTAATTCATCGGATCATATCGTATTGAATAGTAAATTTGAGCTTCTGCAATAAACCCAATTACATGGTAAAGCTTTTTGTTTTTATTTTTTTAATAGTTGCCTGCATACCTGCAAAGGCCCAATTTGTCAGTTTATCTGGTAGTGAGATCAAGACGTTGGCGTCTGCCATAAAAACAGATGATAAGGTAAGAGCTGTATTTGAACCTATAAAAAACACGGCAAAAAAAGCTTTAAATGCGGCGCCAAACCCTATCGAAAAAATAACATCGCAGGGTTTGCTTGCGGGTAACCCGGCTAAGACCGCAAGCTTGAAAGCCGCCGACGATGCGCCTAAGATCTATGCGCTGGCACTGTATTTCAGGCTTTATAACAATGTTAGTTATTTAAATAAAGCTGTTGAGTATTTAACCGCCTGGGCAAAAATAAACAAACCAACCGGCGACCCTATAGATGGTACAAAACTGGAAGACCTTATATCGGGTTATGACTTGGTAAGAGATGGGGTAGATGAGCAGAAAAGGGCAGAAATAGATGCCTGGCTAAATAAATTTGCCGATGAACAGATTCGCAGCGAATCGATAAAAGCCGGCAAATCAACCGCAATTAATAACTGGAACTCGCATCGCTTAAAGGTTATTACGTTTATTGCTTATACGCTCCATAATAAAACCTATGAGCAGTATGTTCTTGATGAAATTGAAAAACAAATAGGTCAAAATTTATTTGCCGACGGGTCGGGTTTCGATTTTAAACAGCGCGACGCGCTGCACTACCACGTGTATACGCTGGAGCCGTTACTAAAAGCAATCATTGTTATAAACAGATCAACCGGTAAAAATTACTATACATTTCAGTCTAAAAGCCAGGCATCTATTCAGCGCTCTGTACAATTCCTGGTGCCATTTGTAACCGGCGAGAAAACCCATGTTGAATTTTTAAACAGCACCGTAAAGTTTGACCGCGACCGTGCCGCCAATCGCGAAAAAGGGTATGAACCGGCTAATTTTGTGCCCAAGTCGGGTGTAGTAGTATTGTGTTTAGCCAGTTATTTTGATCCCTCTTTACAGGACATCATCAAAAAAGTGAACGGTGACGATTATAACGATTGGCAGTTAGTATTAAATAACGTTAGAAAACCTATTAAATGAAAAAGATAGCCACTTTATTATTAACCCTATCCACCGCAATAGTTTACGCGCAACATGATGCGAAAAAGGGTTTTAAATTTGCCGAAAACCAAACGGATGTTTTGTTAAAAGCAACAGCCGAAGCTAAAAGTAAAGCCACAAAACCAAACCTGGTAACGCCGCGAACATTAGATTCGCAAGGCAACCTGGTGCTTATACCATCGAGAGATTGGGTAAGCGGCTTCTTTTCGGGCGAGTTATGGTACTTATACGAATACACCCACAACAAAAAATGGCAGGAAGCAGCAAAGGATTTTACCGCTAAAATAGAACCCGAGCAAAATAACGGCGATAGCCATGACGTAGGCTTTAAAATTTACACCAGCGTAGGTAATGCCTATCGCCTCACAAACGACGCGCATTATAAAGCTATAATTATAACTGCGGCCAAAACCTTGTCTACCCGTTTTAACCC
Source organism: Mucilaginibacter sp. UYCu711 (assembly GCF_050433825.1). Classification (NCBI taxonomy): domain Bacteria; kingdom Pseudomonadati; phylum Bacteroidota; class Sphingobacteriia; order Sphingobacteriales; family Sphingobacteriaceae; genus Mucilaginibacter; species Mucilaginibacter sp. UYCu711. The sequence goes on from NZ_JBNPWM010000008.1 coordinate 298,347, forward strand.
CGCGGTAGGTTGTATAAAATCATGGGATGGCCGTAAGGAGTGGCCGTTCCCGGTTATTATAGATAATATGATGAACCTTGAACTAATGTTTGCCGCAACCCGCCTATCCGGCGATTCAAGTTTTTATAAGATAGCCGTTACCCATGCTAACACCACGCTTAAAAATCATTTCAGGCCCGATTACAGTTCTTATCACGTAATAGACTATGACCCTGCAATGGGCGAAGTGCGCCATCGCCAAACACACCAGGGTTATGCCGATGAATCGGCATGGGCCAGGGGCCAGGCATGGGGGTTGTATGGATTTACCATGTGCTACCGCGAAACACATGATAAGAAATATTTGGTCCAAGCCGAGCACATCGCCCAGTTTATACTAAACAACCCCACCCTACCTGCCGACAAAGTGCCCTACTGGGATTTTAATGCGCCGGGTATCCCTAACGAACCACGCGATGCTTCCGCAGCAGCTATTATGGCATCGGCACTTTACGAGTTATGCACCTACAGCGGCACCAATAGTAAATTATATCGGGCAACTGCTGATAAGATAGTTAACAGCCTAACCAATAACTATACGGCCAAAGCGGGCGAAAGCCAGGGATTTATTTTGCTGCACAGTACTGGCCACAAACCGGCTAAAAGCGAAATTGACGTGCCGATAAGTTATGCCGATTATTACTATTTAGAGGCATTAACCCGCCAGGAAAGATTGGCTAAGGGCGAGCATGTTATAAAACCATAATTACATTACAAGGGCTACCCAACCCTGTTGAGCCCCCTTTTTTCTGGCCCGCTTTTGCTCGCTCAATACTTTTTTTATCCGGATGGCGTAAGACCAGCAGGTACTTTGCCGGATGCCAATTTTTTGCGACAATTGGTAGGATGATATGGTGCCTTTACTGCTATAAACTAAATACACTATATAAAAAGCTTTATTAATAGGGATGCGGTTGTTTTCGAAAATAGTATTGTGCATAGCCGATTCCTCATAGCTGCATTTGGTGCAACGGCGGCTGTAAGGCACCCTGCCTGCCGAGTAGCTATCATGGTTACAACGGATGCACTTATAGCCATTTTGCCATTTTAAATCGGACAGGAATTTGTTGCAGCTTTCCTGATCGGGATATTTGGCGCTAAACTCTTCAAAATTCAGCTCGGTTGACAAGGCCCTGGCATCTGTAACTTTTTCTATATCGCTTTTAAGCTGAACATTGTCTTTTGCCAACAAAATGTTCATCCGGTTAATTTCAACAGCCTGTATCTCCAATTGGCGATTGGTGCTCTCTAATAATTGGTTTTGCTGCTCAATAGTTTGCGACTGCGTTAATATCTCCTCTGATTTTTTTATAACCTCTTTTGTTCTTGCATTTACCTGCAACTCAAGCTCCCGGTTAATGGTATCTTTAAGTTTGTTGTTGATATCCATCTGCTGAATGGTCTCATCAAGCGCCGCGTCTTTTTCACGCCGCATTATCCGCACCTGGTCGCCAATGGCGAATGATAAAAATAACATCTCAACCACAAAACAAAAACCGATGCTGTAGTATGATAAAAACTCAGGTAAAAAATAGGCGTATCCTAATGCTGTAATTGCTTTCACTATAAAACCGGTAAACAATACTGCATACGCCAATACAAAGAACCTTGCCGGTTTAAAGCCCCTGCGGTATATGTTTATACCGGTAATAAAGGCGATAGAAAGCGGGATCACCTCTATAAACTTATAAATAAACAACCCCTTATTAAACAGCAGGCAATACAGAAAATACACTGTCCTTAAAATAAGGATAACATTTATGGCATAGTAAAGCCTGTATGACTTTTGTTTTACTTGTAACAGCTCTTTGGTGAATATTAATGCAAACACGCTTACCAGGTACATGGCGATACCATACATATAATCATTTAAAGCCGGGGTATTTGGCCATAAATATTGGAATGCGATGCCGTCAACGCTCATTTCATATAATGCCACACATATAATATATATCACATAATACAGGTATTGCTTTTTCCGTATGGCTGTAAACATCAACAGGTTATGGAAACAAAAGATCAATACCATACCATAGAACAACCCAAAGCTGAAATACTCTAACAGTGCGTACTGTATAAAGTAATCAACCGTACGGTATACAATTATTACCTTAACAGGATTTTTTGAGCGGACTTTAAAATAATAGGTGTGTTCGCCTTTAGATGGGTCAGTAATTAAAAATTCGAAGTTCTTATGAAAGTAAAGCCGGTCGGTAAAGTTGGCATTAGCGCCTGAACGGGAAATCTTATAACCACCTTTACCGTCAGGAATGTATGCTGTAACGTCATCAATGGTTTGATCAAAAAATTCAAAGAGGCATCTTTTTTTAGTTATTGATTCATTAAAGCGCACCTTAATGCGGTACCAGTAAGCATATTTATCGGTGTTGTTACCCGGATAATAAACATTGTTAGGAAGGAAGTTTGTATGCAGGCGTTTAACCTCCTCAAACGTTAGCTTATCACTTTTATCTTTCAGATAATCAAGCTCGTTGAGTATAAATTTATGCTGCTTAACGGCGGTATCAATAAGCACTACTTTTTGAGCAAAAGCTGTTTTGCTCAAAAAAAATACGCATACAAGAAAAAGCAAGATCTTCAGATCAGCGATACGCATTTGCAGCACTATAAAATGGGCCTAATTGGTTTATAATTGTACTCAAATATAAACTATCTGATCTTAACTTTAACAGCAAAAACAAATAAGTGAGATTGCGTAAACCAACACCCAATATACTCTCAAAATATCTCCTTCTCCAGTAAAAAAACCGCCGCGCCCATTCGGATTCGGCGTTTGACTTTCATATCTTGTCTATTATTTTAGGTATAAATTACCGGTGTTTCTGTAGCCGGCTGCAGTGTTACTATACCAGTCGGTGTAAGTCGTTCCACCAGATAGCGCCCAGTCTGCAAAGTGCGGAACACTGGGGATGGGAATGTTAAGCCGAGCCGTTTTTTAGTGCTTACGATATTTAAGGATAAGGTGTTAAATAAAAAAGCTTCTTTAGAGTACTCTAAGAAGCTTTTAGTTTTTGTAGACCGTAGGGTTCTCCTCAGTTAGAATTCATTTATAAAAACCAGTACAAATTTGTATAAAAGGTATAGGCTTTCTTTATCAATTTTCAGTTGGAGGTGTTATAGGCATAAAAGTATAAAAAATAGATAAAGGAAGATTTGTATGAAAAACTGTATGCGATATTGTTGAATAATACTTTATCCTCGCTTATAACGATTAATTTGCATTCACTAAACTTATTATAATGCAATTACAAGATATCGTTTCGAGAACAGATAGATCTGTAGTAAGAATGGGAAAATAATTGTAATAAATTTGTACCTCTTTTCATAAAAGAGGCCAAAAAAAATTGGACGGACTGGGATAGGATTATTTAACACATTGAGTATTAATATTGTATGTGAAAACAAAAAATCCGCGAACTTTCGGTGAAGTTTCGCGGATTTCGCAGTTTTAATGTAGCCCGTAGGAGAACCTTTTCGAACCCCTTTTTAGTAGATTTAAGACTATTAGCTGCGTCCTAGCTATTTTTAATATCTTGGTATGAAGCCAAGTATGAAGAAATTGAAAAATGTCATCATTGAAATTTACTTAACATAATATTGTTTTAAATATTAGGGTGCCCGAACTTCTTTTCTTGCAAGAGGCAAAAGAACCGGGGAAGGTTTTGGGTTTTTGGAACCCTTGTTTCATAAGTTTCAGTCCTGCTCCCGCCCGATTTAAATCCGAGCCCCAACGGTACTAACCTCAAACCGTTTGATAGAAGATTTGAGATCATTTGCCCAATTCATTTAGTTCGATCCTACTACAGGCTTAATTTGTAACTCAGCCCACACTGGACATTTCTCGAATCTTTTCTTGGATGATTTGCGTAAAATGGCGCTTTAAGCGATTGGTTCGAGCCCAATCTGTGGAGCAGCTCTTAGAGCCTTTAAGTTCAAATTTGAAGACTCTTTTTGTTTTACTGGTTCATTAAAGCAGGTATTGATAGTTCAGGCGTTAGTACAACGGTTAGTCATAGCAAACACACGTTATGGTTATTAAGTTGGTTTCAACCTCTTTTGGTCGTTTGTTCTGCTTGAAAGCCCTTAAATAATGTGTTATTGTAAATTTATACGGAATGTTTTTGGAATAAAAATCTATATATTTGATTTAACCTAAAAATCACATTCATGGATAAGCACAGCCCAGAAAAGTTGTCTTACATCGTAATATCTCAAATAAAAAATTCAGGCTGGTTTCTTGGGTTGGTTATCTTGGTTTATCTGTTAATCGCTTATTTCAGCATAGGTTTTCATCATTATGATGAGCATTATCAGATTTTAGAATTTGCCCATTACAAGCTAGGCTTAACACCCCGTGATCATCTAGCATGGGAGTTTGAAGCCAGAATTAGGCCGACAATTCAGCCTACTATCGCTTTAGGAATATTTAAATTTTTAACATTTTGTGGTATTAGAGACAGATTTATATGGGCACTGGTATTAAGAGTGTTGTCTGCCCTTTTAGCTATAGTAACGTTAAAGAAATTCATCGACTCAATTTTATCCGAAATTTTACCAGAGACAGTTCCCTTGTTTATTTTCCTTTCCTATTTTTTATGGTTTCTGCCTTACATAAATGTGAGATATTCTTCAGAAAACTGGTCAGGATTGTTTTTCATTATGGCAATAACTCTTATCCGGTCGCCACCAAATAAGTCAGCGCTGTTCAAAAACCTTTTAATTGGTTCATTATTAGGCCTTTCTACATTATTTAGATACCAGGCTGCAATCCTTGTTGTAGCGAGCTTGTTTTGGCTTTATTTTATAGCGAAGATGCCAATCAAAAATATAGGTTTGATTCTTGTAGCCCTTTTTAGTGTTTTACTTTTAGGGGTTGGGCTTGATAGTTGGTTTTATGGCGAATGGGTTATTACAATGGTGAACTATTTTAAATCAAATATTGTTCAAAACGTAGCTTCTACATACGGCACTCTTCCCTGGTATCAGTACTCGTTATATATTGTAACAAAACCAATAACCTGCATTGGTTATTTAATTCTGCTGTCACTGGTATATTTAATTTATATTGACAGTAAGCACATTCTGGTATGGGCAATACTACCATTTTTGATAGTGCATTCGGCCATTCCGCACAAAGAACTAAGATTTTTGTTCGAGCTGGCTAATTTTACTCCAGCGATATTATTACTGGCCTGGAACAAAATACCTCATATCAATATTATTAAAAAAACTGCTTCGGTTTGGGCACTTGCTTTTTTACTGGTATTAAATACTACGGCATTATTCGCCGCTTCTTTTAAAGGTGCCGGCGATGCAAAACTCGTCATTGCCGATTATATACAACATAAATACGCAGGCCAGCGCGTTAGCCTTATGTTGTCGCCAAACGCAAACCCCTACGACGAAATCCCGCCGAAAAACGATTTTTATAGAAATCCTGATGTGTTAATTCATCCGATAGAAATTTATGATGATCATGTACATAATAAAGACACCACTTCGGTAAAGCTGCTGGCGATTTGCAATAGCGACACCACCAATGAGGCTATACGCTCATTTTTAGCACATTCAAAACTTGTAACACTAAAAAAAAGTATGCCTATTTTTAGTGAATGTGCTTTAAACTTGTATGATAAAAAATTAGCACGGAAGATCATCACACTTTATAAATTCAAATAACTTTTCAAACAATATGTCACCATCCAGACATGTAATTAAAAGGTTTTCATTAACTTAATTTATCACTATATGTTAAGCGAATCCAAAACAACCATGCAAGAAAAAAAAAGAAATTATGAATTCATTGATGCTATCCGATGCATTACCATGATGTTTATAGTTTGCGAACATTGTATAGCAGCCGGAGGCTACCGGTATCGTTATGACTCAAACCTATACTGGACTTTTTTGGCCAGTATGCAGGTAGCTAAATTTGCTACGATCACTTTTTTTTTGCTGGCTGGTTTCCTTTTGGGTGAAAACTTCTCTACTTATTCTCCTTTTGAATATCTGTGGAGGAGGTTACAAAATACTGTAGGACCTTGGGTGTTCTGGTCACTTTTATTTGTCGTTTTTGATATCATCCGTGTATTTCTTATTCCGCCAATTGGACATAGCGGCGCATTTACCCTGCATAATATCCTCATCAACATTAAAGGGCTATATACTTATAGCGCATACTGGTTCATTATCAACTTTATGATAAGTATCAGTTTATTACTACTATTCCGGAAATATTTGTATTCACTATATTTTGGTGCAATACTTGGCTTGTGCACTATATTTTATTCTGTTAATATTTATTACTTGTGGATATTCCCCAACCACACCACCGCTATTTTAGGATTTGTGTTCTTTTTGTGGTTGGGTGTGCAATTGCGCAAGCATTGGGGAAAAATTAAAAAAATAAGAGAGATGATACCTTTTTATGTGCTCCTCGGATTATTGATAGGTACTTACGCAATAGCTATTTATGAATCTACTATATTGGAGGATGTTGGTGGCGACCCAACCAATACTTTAAGATTCAGCAATATTTTGTATTCGTTAATAGTATTTGCTTTATTACTTAAAATTAACACATTTAATTTTACCCGAAGCTTAAAGCCCAAAGAAACTACCTATGGAATATACTTGATTCATTTTATACTAGTAGTTTTTTTATTACCTAACATTTTTACGAAAATCGAAGTTACGCACCTAAGTGTTTTACAGTTTTTGGGCTATAGACTAACCTGGTTCTTTATAACTTACACGCTTACATTTTTTATTGTTACTGGATTAAATAAAACTCGCGCAAAAGCACTGATAGGTAATTGAGTGTATGAAAATTATTTCCGAATTATTTGCAATAATTAAAACTATTTTTTTAAGTTTACATTAAAGTGTTGATAGATGCTACTCCCTTTAGCGCTTCGACATAATATCTAAATCTAAATTTATCACATTATGAAAAACTTACTAACCTTTTTCGGAGGAGCTTTGGGTATTTGTTTTCTGCTTGTTTCTTTTTTGATTTTTATGCCTGGGATAGTGTTTTATAACCTTAGGAAATCACGGAGTAACCATCCTGACCTGTAAATATTGCAACTTGTTTTGCCTTTTTTAACCGAATAACCATGAAACCTAAACTGTTTACAACTTTACTTTTTTTTGTTCTTTTACAGGGAATAGCAATAGCTCAAGCACCATCTTTACCTTTTAAAGATGTAAAACAAACAGAGATAGAAAAGGCTGGGGCCATTGAAATAAGATTAGATCCGGGCTCGGCAATAACAGACGAACCCATTTCCAGCATAGTTGAGACAGTGACTTATTTGCCATTGCAGACCACGCCTGCTTCTCTTTTTGGAGAAATTTCTCAGCTTGAGGCTACTGATAAATATTATATCATCTGGGACGAAATTTCAAACAGCATCGTGTTCTTTGATAAAAAAGGAGAATATGTAACCAAAATAACCAATACCGACAAAACTGTTGAAACCCCTTATAAAAAAATAGATCATTTTGCTGTTAATGAGTCCAAAAACGAACTCATATTTAATGATCGGTATTCCATGCTGATGTATTATTATACACTAGACGGAAAATTCATTAAATCTATTCAAAAACCCTCATACATAGGAAATTCCTACAGTAGTTTTAAAAATTATAACGCCTACTACCAAAGTTATAATCACGAAAATCTTGCAAACCTGAAAATCCCGGCAAATAATTTACTACTTGTGGATGATAGCGGCAAGGCAAAAACATACCTGCCATACGACACGATCGCTATAAAAAGTCAGTATGGGCTTTATGGAATTGATCGCAATTTCTTTAACAATCAAAATGGTGTAATCTATTTCCTCAACAACTATGATTACAACATTTATACCATAGACTCATTTGGCAGAGTAACCGTTAAGTACCGTTTTGTAATGCCGGCGGTTAATACATTCCCTGACGATTTTATGACGAATAAAAATTATGACGATAAAAGGAAAGCTTATACGGATGCAGATAACCGTGTAATTTACACATTGACTGATTTTTTTCAGCGCGAAAACGTATTGGTATTTAGGTTTTGGGGACACGGGCGAAACCAGTTATCTGTTTTCAACCTACAGACCCAATCCCTGGTATCATTAACAGAAATGTCTGCGGATAAAATGACCTTTGATTTACCATTTATATCTAAGCCTCTTGTTTCAGTTGATCGAAACAACCAGTTCATATTCGCTAACAGTGCCGCATCTTTATTTGCCGCTAAAACAAAATTACTCCAGAAAAATAAGAACTGGCTGGCGTCATTACCTGAAGCGCTATCCACTTTTTTTAAGTCAAATAGTCAACAAAACCCGGTACTCACTTTTATAAAATTTAAACAACAATAACTTATCCTATAAACCTAAACAAACAACAAAATGAAATCTTTAAATACAGACACCGAAAGTACTTAGTTGAATCCATCTTTTACCCAGCAGACTTATCTATTAAATCTAACAATCAACTATTTAACTAATAAATTATTATGCAATTTTCTTTGTTGTCACAAAAAAGGAAAACACCTTTTCTAGCGCTAGCTATATCCGCATTGTTTTTTACGCAATGCAAACAGCCGGCAAAATTAACCTTTGGGCCTGATACCTTTCATGTAGATGAAAGTAAGGTGATAGAAGTTAAAATTGACCCCGCACAAGCTAAAAGCAATGAATTTACTTCCTCTTTTTTGGATTCAGTACATTACGTACCGCTTCAAACCAATGACGAATCTTTATTTAGTGAAATTTCACAATTAGAGGTTACTGCTGATAAATATATTATCTGGGACGAAGCAAGCAATTCAATCTTATTCTTCAATAAAAACGGTGATTACATTACTAAAATTTCTAATAAAGATAAAAGTATAAAACAGCCATTTAAAAAGATTAATCATTTTGCTATCAACGAAAAAAAGAATGAAATAGTGTTTGACGACCGCTATACCGACCAAGCTTATTACTATGATCTTAGAGGTAAGTTTTTAAGGAACGTCAAAAAACCGGTATATATCGAACCAGCATATACCATTGCAGGTAAATACCAAATTTATTACCGCGCTTATAATTCTGAGTACTTGGCTCTTACTAAAATGCCTGCCTGCAACATTGTGATTACTGAGGATGAAAAAAAATTTAAATATTATTTACCCTTCGATACCACTGCAGTCGATTACCAGGATACCAGAGGAACAAATCAATGGTTCTTTAATAACCATCACGGGATCATGAACTTTAGCGCGCCGTATGATTTCAATATTTATACAATAGATACATTAACCCAGTTACGTAAGGCATTTCATATAGTGTTGCCAGACGTTAGTTCTTTGCCAGAAGACTTTATGACAAACGCAAGGTATAATGGTAAGAGGGGAAAATACACTGACGCGAATCGTGATGTTATTTACGGCGTAACGGATTGTTATTGGTTTGGCGATAATCTAACTTTTAGGTTGTACGGACATTCTTATAATCAAATGTTCCTATACAATGTAAAAAGTCAAACTTTACGTTCATTATCAAATTATATTTCTGATAAAAAAACCTATATGTTACCAGTGGCCAAATTTACAATTCATGCTTTGGGCAGTAATGGCGAATTGGTATCATCAATCTCCGCTGCGGATTTGTTTAAATACCGACTAAAACTTAATGGGAACAAAGAATGGGATAATTTATTATCAGCTCCATTGAAAAAATTTTTCGAAGGGGATAACAAGCAAAATCCTGTACTAACTGTGATGACCATGAAACCAAAGATGTAGTACCGCCAATAGTTTAACAGTTTAATTAAGATATCCGATTTAATATTTATAAAAACCCTAAACCTTTAAAGCCCCAGATTCTGGCCCTGCTTAATCTTATTTACAGTCCGGTTTCTGATTTAATACAATAATTTACCAATAACAATAACTCGTTAAATCTTATAGTAAGCCACACACTTAACAAACTTTAATTTAAAAATTATGAAAAAAATCTTAGAAAACAAAAAAAGGCTATTAGCACTCGTACTATTTTTTACATTAATATTGACAATAACGCTGCAAGTTTCATCACAAGCTCAAATTCTTGGGATTCCGTGCAGGGTAGATCCGGTTTCGTACCGAGTCCATTATGAGAAAGATCAGGAACGGGAAGTTACCTGCGCACAATGTACCGTTGATTCTGGTTCAGGCCAACCTATTTATGACGGTACCGGCAAGATTGTAGCCATGGTTTACTCTGTTTCTTTAACAACTGTATCGTTGACGACCCAAACCTGCCGGTTTAGCATTTTTGCTAATCAATCATGCACTGAAACACAAGTATTCGGAGGCGATTCATCATGCCCGGAATCTGTTATAGCTACAGGAACCGGCGGAATGGGAACAAATTAATTAATCTGATAACTGATTGGTAACAGCAACCAGAACTGGCGCTTTTTACTACTATTTAACATTAATCATAAATATTAAAATCAATCAAAATGAAAACAGTAACAAACAACAAAAAAAGATTTCTGGCTTTAATTATAGCCTTCACCCTGGTGTTAACCGTTGCTATGCAAATTATTGTAAAAGCTCAAGATTTGGGTGATCCTTGCGTAGAATATCCATTAGCGGCACAGAACCATTATGAGGCAGATCCTGCCGTAGATGTAACATGTAAAGATTGTTCAGTTAATACTTCAACGCCAATAAAAAACAATCAAGGCGATATAATCGGTTATCATTATACCGTAAAGACCAATAACAACACACTAAAAAAACATACGTGCCATAGTACAACCGCAAATAAAACGTGCGGTGAATCTTCTATAATTGGCGGAGTTCAATCATGCATTTCAGAATTCGACTTTTATATAGATGATACCGGCACAGGTGCCAGCACCGGCACGGGCAGTCACTAATAGCGGCAGTAAATTTCAATTAACGTTCATTCATTTTAACCATTTAACTTAAATCAAATGAAAACAGTAACAAACAACAAAAAACGATTCATGGCTTTAACAATAGCTTTTACAATGGTGCTAACTATTGCGATGCAAGTTATCGTAAGAGCTGAAGATTGCAAAGAAACATCAGCGCCAGCACAGAGCGGTTTTGAAGCAGACCCCAAAGTCGAGGTAACATGTCAAGACTGTAATGTAGAGTCTACGTCAGAAATAAAAAACAGTAATGGCACAGTAATAGGTTATCGTTACACCTTTCAGGCTGTTAGTAGAACCATGCACACACAGACGTGCCATAGTGCAGCAGCAAATAAAAGCTGCAGTATAATTACTGTAACAGGCGGTTATCCATATTGCCCTTCAGTTATTGAGGCATACATTGATGATACCGGCACAGGCGCCAGCACAGGTACTGGTGGGCATTAATAGCGGCACCGATTTTAATTGATGTAATTAACTTAAAATTAACATGAAAGAATTAAAAGACAACAAAAAAAAACTATTTGCTTTGACTTTATTTTTCGCGATGACGCTTACCGTTATAGTACAAGTAAAAACAAAAGCAGATCCCACTTCACCGTTTTTGCCTTGCAAAACAGCACAGTTCGCGATAGAAGTGCACCTGGAAAAGGATCCTGATGAAGAAGTTAGTTGTAAAACCTGTACTATGGGAAGCACGGGCACTGCAATTACTAATGCTAACGGTCAAACAATTGGTTATCGTTATTCTGTCAGTTCAAGTACTTCAACGCTTAAAAAGTACAGCTGTCATTACACAAATAATAACACCAAAAGTTGCGGCCCAACGGTCATAGCGGGTGGTAATGATACCTGCCCTGACCATGTGGACATCCCGAATTCTCCAGACACAGGCACCGCTGGTACTACCGGCACCGGCAGCTAAACCAGTAATAGGTCTCTATTAGTTAAATAAATCTGGCCGCAAGTTTTACAGCTTGCAGCCAGATTGTTAAGAATTTTGCATGAGAAAAAAACTCCCTTTTATACTGATCCTTATAATTGCTTTATTGTTTGTTTACCGCACTATAAATCAGCTTGGTTTTGCCAAGGTCGATGACAAATGGATGTTGTTGGATGAAAGTTTAATACAGGTTAAAACTTTTAATTTCAATTTCCTGGTTGCGGTGTTTTCACGAATAAATTCACTGCAATACTCGCCAGTAAATACGATATATTATTACTTGGTTTATCAGGTAAACGGATATGACCCTTATTATTATCACCTATTTTCCTTATTTATTCATATTTGCAACGTGGGATTAACTTACGTTATGGTCAAAAAAATACTTAAGGCTTTTGCAATTGTAAACTCCGATGTTATTGCCTACGCGTTGGCTTTAACTTGGGCTATCCTACCTTTTAACGTAGAGTCAGTAGTTTGGATATCAGCATCAAAAGTGTTACTGTACGCGTTCTTTGGTCATCTTTCATTTATTCTTTTTATTGATGCTTATTTAAAGCCATCAAAATCAAGGTACATCCTAAGTCTCATCTTTCTTTTGATATCTGGGTTGGCAAAAGAACAGGCAGTGCTTTATCCCTTAATGATGATATTATTTGTTTATCTTCATCAAACCAAGGAAGGACATCCCCGCGATTTCAAAAAATTAACGATAACAATTGCCCCTTTTGTTGGTCTGGTTTTTATAATCGGACTTGTTACAATCTATGTTGCTATCTTTGGAGGAGGCAGTCATCATATAGACCGTTACCCTTTTTACCAACGCTTTATATTATCTTTTTACTGCATATGCTTTTATGCAATAAACTGTTTGGTGCCCTATAATCTTCATTATCACTATCCGTTTCCGGTTAAATCTGGCCTTGGCCTTCCGTTTACTTACTATATTTATCCTATAGTGGTTATTTTTGCCGGCTGGCAAGCATACAGCATTTTAAAACATCAAAAAAACAGGAACGTGTATTATATCGGCCTGGGAATATTTGTCATCCATCTGCTGCTGTGCATCCAAATTACCCCATTGGCCAGAGCAGCAATGATGGCAGACAGGTATATGTATATCCCATCGGTTGGTATTTTATTAATAAGCCTGGTTTTTATTAATGAAAAATTAGACCTCAGTTTTAAAAAGCTTAGCAAGTTTCATATTATTGCTTTAGTCTGTTTTAGTTTATATATAATACTTTTAAGTATCTATAGTCATACTTTAGTGGATCACTGGAAAACGTTACAACTCAAAACCTAACTATCATGAATTTAAAAACTACAAATACCTTTTTGTCAGTATTATCTGTTGTATTAACCTGTGCATTGGCGGTTATACTTTTACATCGCGGCCCGGCCACATCAGCCGGCTCTTCGCAAATTATTGAACAGCCAACCAGGACGCAGGCTGAAAATGAACTAAAAGCATCATTTTGGAACATGTACCCAAGCCTAATTATTCCAAGTGAAGACAGAACTGTTTCAGACACCATAACCTTGACCAGAGACGATGGCAAAAATTTCTCTTTAAAAAGCCTGGTTAATGGAAAAAATAAGTTGATTTTTAGATATTCAGCTTATGATTGTGAGGTGTGCGTAGACTCGGTATTATCCATAGTTGAATTGATAACCCAAAGTAAAAAAGCCGACGATTTTATAATTGTCACAGACTCTAAAACGGATCGTGATTTTTTTATTAAATCAAAGGACAAAAAACATCCCTACCCCATTTATAACATAGCAAGATCAAGCCTGGGTTTACCATTTGAAAACAATGGCCTTCCTTTTTTATTTATACTGACAAAAAATTTCACAACTTCAAAATATTTGTCCCATTCAAAGAAATAGGTTATCAAAGTCACCAATACCTTACATACGCGTTTAATTTTTTAAAGAAGTAACATGTTGCAAAAAAAGTCTACAATTTTAGTATTGATCTTTTTGGGTCTTTCAATTATTAATAGCTTTGGTCAGCAAAATCAGATTAATTTGCGCGGCATTGTAAAAGACGCAGATACAAAAAGCGGAATTGGGGGTGCCACCGCTACCATCTATATCGGGCCAGACAGCTTGATATTGAAATATATGTTCACCAATAATATTGGCAGTTTTAAATTCGATGCATTGCCTTTAGATACAACTTTGCTGATTAATTTATCGCATATGGGTTATCAGGATTTTAAGACAAAGATTAAGCTCACCAGCTCAAACCCAACAATTAATCTGGGAGAGATCAACTTACAAAAAAAATATAATGCGTTAAAAGAAGTAACAATTGTTGGCCAACGACCACCCATGGTAATGCATGGTGACACCTTGGAAATTAATGCCGAAGCCTTTAAAACCAAACCCAATGCAGTGGTAGAGGATATGCTGCGCAGGGTACCCGGGATAGTGGTTTGGGCTGACGGCAAAATTTCTGTAAATGGTAAAAATGTTAGCCAGCTCTTTGTTCAAGGAAAACCTTTTTTTGGCGGTGATCCTGTCATTGCAATGCGGAATCTCCCAAAAGATGCCGTAGACAAGGTAAAGGTATACGATGATAAAACGAATTCTGATGAATTTAATGTGACTAAACAAGTTATAATGGACGTGACCTTAAAAAAAGGCATAAAAGGCGGTGCATTTGGAAAAGCAGGTGGAGGTTTAGGCACCGATCACCGACGCGAGGGAAATATAGCGTTAAATTATTTTTCGCCTAAAGACCAGGTTAGTGTTATGGGTGCAACCAATAACACTAATAAGCAAGTTTTCGATGTACAAAGTATGCTTAGGCAAACTGTTTATAAGCCCGGGGGTAATGATAATACCGGCTATCAATCAAATTTTACCATGGAAGGCCTCAACCAGTTCAAAGCCGGGGGGATTAGCCTGTCAAGAGATTTTACAAAAACTACAAATGCCAAAGCCGAATATTTTGACTATGCCGCCCAAAACACTACAAACAGGATGTTTGATGACATTACCTCATTAACAAATAATGTTCTTAAACAACATACAGAAAACAAGGAGGGCAGCAGCCGTCGGGACCAACAACTAAGGGGTCATTATAGAAATTTGACTACAAAACAGGAAATAACAATTGATCCAACGCTTGAGCAGCAAAACAGTAATATTAACAGTTATAGCCAATACACAACCAAAAATGCTTCAGATCAATTATTAAATAGCAGCACAAACACTTTTGCTACCCAAAAGGATGATCAAAAATTAAACCTGGCAGCAGAGTATATTAGTAAAAATGAAGAATCATTAACACAAATATTTCTTTTGCGATATCGCCTGGGCTCTGATCAGTATACCAATCAAGAACAATTGAAAAACATTTTTGATGTTTCGAGCAATAACAGTTCAAGTACGGTGGATCGTAAAAAATCTGAAGCTAAAAACATGTTTAATCAAACCCTATATGGAGAATTGAATTTAAATAGTGTAAGCGGGTACATAGGCCCATTCACCTCTACCTTAAGCAATACGCTAACGCGCAATCAGGAAAAAAGTGATCAAACTGTAAATAAATTTAACACGAGTGATGGTCAATATGATTTATTGGATTCTTACCTAACCAATCAAAGCACCTATAATTATCTATTGGAAAGTCCTGGTTTAGAAATTACATATGCTAAAAGGATAGTTGGGATACGAAATTTGAAATATTTTTCGATGGGGATAAAATCAGAACTTCAGTTGGTTAACCAACATAACAATTCACAGAAGGCTTTTCAGCAAATAGATCGAAATTATGTTGCGCCTTTGCCTTCATTATATTTTCGATTCAGCCACAATAAAGAGGGATTGTTTAACAAGTTATATACCATTCGCTACAAAACAGAAACTACAATCCCTAACATGGCGCAATTGGCGCCTTTGACTGATAGCGCTTACCAAAATTATTTCCGTTTCGGGAATCCAAACTTAAAACAACAATATAATCATGATCTGGGCCTGTCTTACCAAAATTCACTGCCTAATAACGGCGGAATTTTTAAACTAAATGTTAATGCCGGCCTAACTCTTAATAAATTTTCAGACAGCAGTACTTATGATAATCAAGGGCGAAGAAAAAGTTATACTGTAAATATTAACGGTTATCGATATATTAATATGTCAATGTCGTTTGAAAAATCGGGGAAACTTTTCACTAATCCGTTCGGTATCAAACTTTTTCCAAGAGTTGAATTTTCAAAGAGCCCATATTATTTAGATAATGGGTTAAAAACTTCCAGAAATATAAACGCCAATTTGTTGTGGCTTGCAAATTATGTACAAAATGATTTATTGCTATATGACATAATAGGAACAGTAAATTATTCAAAAAATACACTTACTGGTTCTGGAACCAATAATAGCTTTTATTCGGCCGGGGCTTCAACGGGTGCCAGTATACAGTTATCATGGCCTAAACACATTGTTATTGTAAACACTGTCAGCTATGACATTAGCGCCAACTCTTACGATAAAACAATAAAAAACGTGATTTGGAATGCAAACTTGTATTGCCGTTTGTTAAAAAAAGAACAGCTAGAGCTTAAGTTAACAGCTACAGATCTGCTAAGACAGCGTTCAAACATTATAAGATCAATTAACAACAATACATTGCGGACAGGTACTGTCAACAATCTTCAGCAATTCTTTATGGTCAGCCTGGCTTACTATCCTAGACAATTCGGACCAAGCAAAAAAAGTAAATTATGAGGCAAAGGGTATTGACAATTTATAGTGAATATAAACCTGCAGTAGCAGTAATAGCTCATTTTTTTTCATTAGTTGCAGGGTATTTTTTACTTGATCACTTTAACATTATAACTACACTTCCTAACAACAATAATGTTTTAAATTGGGATGCTTTTTGGTATTCATCCATAAAAGAAGCCGGTTATAAGTTTATACCATTTACCACTTGTAATCTTGCGTTTTTTCCCTTATTTCCCATCATTTGGAAGATAAGTTCGTTGAGTCAAATTGGTGTGTGTATACTCAATACCTGCATTTTTATTTTCGCCTTCATTTTTTTTCAGAAAAAAGCGAACATGCCTTATATTTTTTATCTGCTTATTCTGGCCTCTCCGTCTTTTGTATTTTTTGCTTTACCTTACGCTGAAGCTTTATTTTTCTTGTTCACTATTTTCATCTTGGTGGGATTCGAGAATGACTCGACTTATATGAAAAATTTTGGTTTCTTTTTTGCCGCACTAACCAAACCTGTATCAACGGTTTTTATCCCCGCTATAATTATCGTCTTTTTTTTAGCGCGGGAAAAAACAAGTCAAAAAAGGGTTTCTATTCTTTACAATATTGCCAGCAGCCTTGCTGGTATGTTAATTGCTACGCTTTTGCAATGGCATCAAACAGGTAAATGGTTTTATTTTTTTAACGTACAACGCTTCTGGAAACGCAACTGGCTCATACCAAAATTACCGTTAACCACCTATCAACCACACCGTATGCTGGGTATTGATGGTGTAGCCTTTACAATAGGCGTTTTAGCAGTTTTCTATTGTGTGCGATGGACATATTTATTTTTCAAGAACCTAAGTTCTGAAAAAACGGGGCCTGGTGCTGCTGTCATATTTTCAACTTCAATACTAAGTGCCACTATAATACTTGATACTTTTTTTACATTTAATTTAAACGGCGCAACTAATATTTGGAGTATTAACAGACATTTGCTATGTACACCCTTTGCTATCTTATTTTTGGTTTGGCTTTTTAATCATGTCGAAAAATCACTTATCGAAATGATATCTGTGGGTCTTATAATATTAATATGTTTTTTTATAACAGGTGTTTATCAGTATCAATGGACGCTATTATACTATTGCCTGTTTTTTGCTTCCTTGATTTGTATGAAATTTTTTCCTAAACACCGATATTACTTAATCGTTATTTATTTTGCCTGCGTATTAATCCAACTTCAAACTTTCCATGACTTTTTAAACAACCAATGGGTTGGTTGAGCACGCAAACTATATGAAATAAGTAGTGCCTGCTAAACATCAATTATTAGGTTTTATTATAAATCCGGTACCATTCTTTTTATCAAATGATATTGATATAGAATGATTGCCGAAGCCTGCTGACCGAGGTTTGGCAAATTCATAAAACAAAAGAGGTCCATTTATGAAATAATCATCATTAACTGAACATTTGACTTTAGTAACATTATGAGAAACCAGATAGTTTAACAGAGGTTCTTTGGGCAGAAAATGTGCAGATGTGGCAATCTGATTAGCGCTCCACTTAAACCAGATTGCCTTGACCATTCTATTTTTCGTGCAGAAGATCTCTATCTGGAGCAAATTGACACAAATTATTGCCACGGTAAGCATGCCGAGGAACAGCGTTTGTTTTTTAAGATCAATACTTATTTTATAAGCAAGGTAACATGCTGTAATCAGGTATAAGCCAAGATAGTAACGAAAAGCTGTCCCGGTGGTGTAAAATGTTAATAAACCACAATAACAAATTATATATATAGCTAACAAAGAGTTATTCCGACTGCGCACGTCAAGCCAAATAAACATTAGCAAATAAGCGCAGTAAAATGCAGCAAAAATTAGCATAATCCATTTAGCCCATTCTGGGCAAGTATAGGAATAACCGATTAACAGAATTTTGTAGCCGCTAATTACATTAAAAAAAGCCAATCCGTGTACGTAAAGAAACCAAGCAGCAGAAATAGCCAAAAAAAGTTTTATTACCCAATATGAGATACAAATTTTAAGAGAGGGTGGGATTGCAATTTTGGTTATAATTTGATACACTTTAACTTCCATAAGTAAGATAGTAATCAATGTAATTGACAAGATTATTAAATGATGAAATAGCGCTTGATTGAAGTATCTCATTGATAAAAATACAGCAACTATGTTTAGAGCATTGATTGATAAGAGATAAATTAATTTGGCATAAAATAGTGAGTGGTTGTAAAGGCTCCAAACAACAATGCCTAGCAATGCACTAATAGATATGCACGAGAATACGATGTGATTATAACTACCAATAATGTTAAGAAGAAGAAAAAAAATCACTTTAAGAAAATGAGAGTCGCTCTCTCGCCTGCGGATCTTTTCAAAAAGCATAAAAGTAACTGCAGATAAAATCAAATTATAAGTATTTACTTCCCATGCTACCCGTGGTAAAAAAAGATACATGACAGATTGCGCTATTATCATCAAAAGAACAACTGAAGCAGAACTATTTATTATTTTCTTGATTTGCCAACTCAATACCATCAAGCCAATAAGATTTAAAATAATGCCAACAGATCGTAATTGTACAACCCCCATACCCAATATTTTAAAAGTGCAAAGTGAGCTTAAAGCCTCTAAAACACCTGTATAATTATTCATCCCAGTAATTTGGGTTATTCCATTTCCATCAAAGCGGTAGGCTTTCAGACCAGACCATGCTTCATCACCATGTAAACCTGGCAGTGACCCAAGTTTGTAACTCCACCAAAACAAAAAGTAAGCGAAAAAAAACAACAGTAACCAAAGAGGACTTAGCTTCGTTCGAATAATTTTATGCAGCATGAAAAAATGACTAGGTTTATGATCAAAAATATGTTTTTTTAATTGTAACTGAAAGCCCAATAAGCCGTGTCCATCCAAACCGGAAAGCACTCTCCATCCTTGGACTCCAAATATAGTTGTACTAGGATCAGGCAATTTAATAAACTGATACTAAGGGCTATAAACTATACTTTTTGATGGGGCGATTTCGTGAAATATGTTTGATATTTTAGATGTAAACTAAAAAAACCTGATTGCCTATTAATTGCGCTTATAATAGCCATAATTTTTCATAAGTTCCCAATCTATTTCCATTTCAAGAATGTCAATCATATTGGGCGACAAGTCCTCAAGGTATTTTTCTTTTAAATAGTAATCCTTTGAGAATTTAGCATTTTCATCTTCGGGTGTGGCGGTCTGGTCCCAAATTGTAGGATTAGCGTTGCCCTTTATGTCAGAATACGACGTTAGGCTTGACTTGAGTTGCAACTGTTCCTTAAGATTGTCAAGAAAACTAAAAGGATCTGTCAGGATATCTTCATATTTAACAATTGTCGTCTGATCAGGGAATTTTTTAGCAAGATTTAGATATGAACTATATATCGAATTAAATTCGATGGATTTTAGTTTAATTAACAATTCAGTCCGTGAGCGATCGGAGTGTTCCCCATGTGTTGTCAGCATGTGCCTATAATTTCCATTTATCCAGGACGATGGATCCTTATTGCTATTTATCCAAGCATATGGATTTTTGATAGATACAAGATAATGAATTTGGTTCTTTGAAATGGCGTTAAATATGGCGACAGCGTTATTTTTAATAAATTCTTTTTGCTGTGGATCAAAAGGATGTGTGGTTTCTGCGGGGTAAGCTTGTGTTGACATCGCTACGAAACCAACAGGATCATTTGGATAATCATAAAGAAATTTTTTCAGATCGACAGGATGGTCGTGTTTTCCGCCAAGGGTATGCATTAAAACAATAATATCTGAGAAGTTTCGCTCTAACAATGCTCTCAAATAATTTGTACCGGTTCGTTTGCAACCGTACTGTTTAAAATATCGCATAGAATAATATTATTATAATTTAAATATAAAAAAATAATTTTAACCTGGTTTGGCAAAAAGATTAAATATAGCTCGACAATTAATCAGATAAAACATCAACATAAATTGATTGTCTTCCGCTTGAAATTACAAAAATCACCTACCCACACAGCATCTTGTAAAGGTCGCTTAAATCGCTATTTAACCGCCCGTTTGATTTTCCAAGACGGTTACATTTTAATGTTGTAGTACTACTTGTTAAAAACATTTAAAAAATTTTCAATGCACTTTTGAAGGGATACTTGGGATGTATCTAAATACAAGCTTGCTGATGTTGAAGCTCAAACACCGAATCTATACCCGTAAAGTTTTTTAATAGTTCCTGTTTAATTTTTTCATAAAACCCTTTTGTATCACGCTCGATGCAAACTTCGATTGGAGTAGTTAGGTACTTGAATAGGGCACCTGCCAAGTGCAAAAATCTTACTCCTCTTAACCGATTGGAATATATTACTTTATACTATTTAATGTGTTTTTTTGAAGACTTTATGATTCCATAATTTGCGTCTCTGTAAACTATTAGGTAGTTACCTGGGATTAGATAAAGATCCGTTTGCTTATCTTCGAACATTAAACATTTTTGGTCTGTCGGGACATTAAATTGTGTTATTTCTTCAAGGCTGCGCGCACTATTTTCCTTGTATGCCTGTACCAATTGAAAGGGAGCAATAGCGTTACATTTTAAAACGTGATAGTCGGTATTTAAACGTATCCAGTTCGGTCGCAAATATGTTTCTTTATAAAATGGAAATATGACGTTATAGTCATAAGTTTTATTTTGATAAAAGTCAAAATTATTTTTACGAAGTAGAATGGACGGTATCTCGACTTTTAGCGTACCTGCAATAGAATTATATAGCTTTTTGGTATCAGAGGCATTGGTATATTGATTAAAAGCTATGAGGTTTATCGTCAAGGGATTGATACTGGAAATTTCTTGCAATATAGATGCCATTGTATGGTTGGGGATCCTTTCTTGGATGTGACCATAACCTGCTAAAACGACTATTTTGGTATTGGGATCCTTTTTTAAAACCTTGTATAAATTTTCGGCTTGCAAGGAATCGCGTGCATCCGCTGTATGCTTGTAGGAAAAATAGTCAGGTTCATATTTAATTATTGTAAAGCCTAACTGTTTTGCATACATTATCAAATTAAACATTTGCGGCTCCTTTGTATAGTTACCTAACATATAGGCTTTATCCGAAGCATTAAAATCGCTGTTCAGGGCCTCCAAAGCTAAATATTGATATCCGTATTGCTTTAAATGTGGTAGCAACGAAGCGACAAATGTTCTAGAAATAGGAATATGATGTGCTTCATTAAACATAATAACCCTATTGTTTAATGCTATGTTTTTCAAAACAGCGTAAAAATTAGTTATGGTAAAGGAGTTTGTATCCTTCAAAAGGTACTTTGCCCAGCCATCTTCATTTAAAGAACCTGATTTCTTAAATTCAATAGCGGCCCTGTTTACGTCACCCACAAAAGAAAACAATGTAGCAAGAGTTTCATGATAATCCTGCCGGTCAATATTTTTTAATCTTTCGGGCGAGAGGCTTAACAGGTTTTTAAGTGGTTTCAAATAGTTAAACGAGCCATCGTTTTGTACGACATTGCCCAATACAGAAATAGGGAGAGTGTCTGATGCACTATTCTGCTTGTTATATTTTAAATACTTCGTGTAATCACTTTGATTTTGTGAACACGCAGGGTACGAGATAACGATACAGCATAGTATCCATAAATAGCGCTTCAATTCCATATGTCAAGATAAGGGTCATAAGAACATTTATAAGGTTTTTGATAATTATCACTGACGAAAGCCCTGCAATCTGTACAAATATACCTGAACTGACAATCTTTACAGATCTCAATCTGGTCTTTCGTGATACCCCAGGGTTTTTTAAAAACTTCATTCTCAATGACAGAACCTAAAGGCATACTTTTTATATCACCAAATGACTTAACCATGCTCGGACAATTTTTAATATTTCCATGAACATCGATTCCTATTTTTTTATTTAAACAAGTATTGTAATGTAATCCTTCTAAATATGTTGGTAGGTTTATATTAAAATACTTTTTACTGATTATGCCACAACAGTCGGCTGAAGAAATTATGTGTTTTGAATAGCATATATCAGTCAGTGATACTGTTTCATATTTAGTTTCGTCAGCCGAATGCACAAAAATAATACCTATGTTCCCAAAGGAATTTGCAAAAAAGAACTGCTCGATACCTTTTGCGATATCCGGGTAAAATTTAAGGTACACCGAAATATTCTTAAAACGTTTACCCGTAGTTGATTTCAATATCTTGGCTAAACTATCGAACGTAACAATATCGTAAAATCTTATCTCTAGATTTTTGCAATCAAGATCATCCAATTGATTAAAAATATCGTAAAAATCATGATCTGAATCCCAATTTACGTCGACGATTGCATTGTTGATTCTTTCTGGCAATTCGAACTTCAAATCTATTGAAGGAAAATTCTCCGGCTCTGCAGTGATAAATCCGTATTCTTTATCTATTAAAAATTTAACATACTCATCGATAATATCATCTTCATAACTTATATAGATAGTTTTTAATTCTTCAATAGTTTTATCAGAATAATGTATTAATAACTCATACATTTCCTCGGGAATATAATGATAATTCTGTCGTTGAAGATCGCAGATAATAAACCTTTTTGCTCCCTTGACCGGTACAACGTTTGCATACAGTTTAAAATACGTCATATTACCAGCTAAATATTTTTGAAATAGGTTTGGTAGGCCTTATTGCAGTAGCGTGAATTGTTTGATAAAAATCACTTTCATAAAATTTAGCCCTAAAAGCATCCGCATCTCCAGAATCGATTGATACACCTAACCTGAAATTTACTGGTAATAGCTCCATCAAATCTTCTGGTATGATATTATTAATATTAGGTATTTTATCTTCCATGTATCAAGAATTCAGCAATTTTTTTATCTAAATTATAGTTGCAAGGCCCGGATGTCATTCCGTACTGCCCGATGGGATTTATCTCCAAAAATACCATTCCTTGAGACTTGCTTTTTATTAAATCCACTGAGCCGGAATTCAAATTAAGTTTTTCGAAAACTCTGATGAGTTTTTCTTCTAAATCATGTTCCAGTTTGTAAGGGACCGTTCTGTTCGGAACTTTGCCATTGTAATTTCTAAAATCAACGCGCGTTTGTTCGTCATTTTGAGAAAATATCGCCATGGAATAAAATTTACCCGAAAGATAAAATGAACGTACTTCGTACTCTTTCTCAATTAATTCTTGAAAAAAAGAGGGAACAAATACTCGCGGTAAACGCTCTATTATAGTATCAGTTATTTCCGTGGTGAAAGAAGTAACTCGAAAACCGTCAATGAAAAAAAAGTAAGGATTGGATAAATCCTTGGTTATAATTTGCCTAGGTCCCTTGAATTTTCTTAAGGTCTCTAAATCGGAGCAAATTATAGAATCAGGGATAGATATTTGCTCTTCACCAGCTAATTTTAATACGTTTAACTTGTTTACATTTGCATATCTGGGGTCTGTTAACCAAGATTTGACATTTAGCTGTCTGATAAAAAAAGTTCTTAGATCCCCCATGTCATTCCCTACAACTTGATGTATCATTTGGAAATGTTCGTGGCTCATTAATGAAGGAAAAAACCTATTTAAATGGTCATTATCTGACCAGCGCCTGTACCACGCAGCTGAAAAGTTGATGTCTTTTAAATTGACATATTCGCCCTTTAATTTGTAAAGAGCAGAGACTCCGTTTTTAGAATCACCTTCAATTTTAAGTGTATTTCCGACGTAGATGTCATCACCATTTATTCGCAAAATTGATTGGTTGAAAAAATTCAACCAATCAATAACTGCTTCAGTAGATGGTTCCAGCTTTCTTTTGCTGATGATTAAAATCATAAAGAATTTATACTAAAGAATGCCGGAATGGTAAAAAAATCTTATTTTGGATCTTGAGTCCATGACCAATCCGTTTGATTGTCCTCAGAAACGTCTTGTACAATAGTGTCTTTGGTTACAGAATAGGTGTTAACTTTGGTATTGGCTGATTTTTGTGTTAAGTCGCCACCAGAACCACCAGAACCACCATCGTCTCCTCCATTTATTTCAAGCATGTCTTTTTGAGTAAGTTGAACAAACTGTGCAAGGCCTGTCAGTTTCTTTTTCATAATTATCAAATTTAGGTTACGTCTCATTATTGAGGTTACGTAAAGCTAAAAATAAATTTTCACAATTAAGTTTTTAAAAAAAATTAAAATTTACTAGGTGAAAAAAAGTGAAATTTACCTAATTAAGGCCTTTAAAAATACGTTGCAAAAAATAGAAAATCTTGTCCGCTGACGTTTATGTATGGTTTTGCAGGTACAGAGTCAATTATAAATTAATAGCCAATCAGCAAGCATAATCTTAGGCTTGGTTTTTTTGGTTACTCGTATGTTTGAAAAGGATTAAGTTTCTTTGGAGAAATAGGCAAGAGGAATGGGAGAAATATTTTGGTTAAGGGAGTCTTTATGATATTCCGAAAAAATCAGATTCCCCATTCTAATGCTTCTCCAAGTCTGAACAGTACTTAGGGAGCTTACGGTATCCCGTATAAATGCGAGTAAAGATTTTAGAAGCTTTGCCTTATTAAGTAACATAATCTCTCCAAAACAATGAAGACATTAAAGCAACCATCAAAGATCATGCGTGAGGTCAAGTTCTTAAGCCGGGAGCATCGGAAGGGCAAAGAAAAACTGGTCATTGCCAAGAATCAGCTCCATGCCAGGGAGCACGCTCATGGCTGCCCTGCATCCGTAATAAAAAGACTTAAAAAGCAAATAGCTTTCCTGGAAGCACAATTGCTGGAAACAGAAGCAGAGTTGCGGGTAACGGTTATGTCTGATAGTATATTAACAGAAAGAAAACCGGCAAAGAAAATAGGAATAACGGCAGTTGCAAGAAAATTATTGATACTGACTTATATCCTCTGGAAAAACGACACCGAATTTGAGCCGACGTATTCAGAAAGTAAGTAGGCAGATCTAGGATCTGCCTACACAATATGAACTGCCATAGGCTGTTCTCCTTCGAAGTACAAAAATGATAAATTATTTGCTTTTAACGCAGTAACTTTTTAGAGTCGGAATTTTGCTAGTCGGCCTATTGTTAGGAGTCAGACATTAGCTTTATCTCCTAATTTCTATCGGGCTGTTAAAAAGTTCAGTACAGTGTTATAAAATGAAGTGTTTCACTCAGAAAGAAGAAATGGCTACACGGGCTAGTTCGAAAAACAATCTGCGTCAATTGAAAGAAATAAACATTATTCGCCGTTAGTCAGATGTCATAATTGATGTATACGGGACTTTAGGGGTTGCATGAATCTTTCAAATAAGCTCAATTTATTTGTAACTATTTCAGCTGAGCCGATCATTTCTTCGCTAAACGGTAAAATGTTTTTATAAGTGGTTTTTAATCCATTGGGGAAATCTACTTCTGCGGTATAAAAAGCGCCGTTTGTATTTAACTCAGGCGTCAATGATATATGTTTGATTTTTCCCTCCAGCATGCCAAATTCAATATAAGGGTAGTTGTCGAGGGTTATATGAACATTTTGACCCCGTTTGATCTTACCCGATCCAGCAATTGGAATGCTAATTATGCCAATAACCTTGTTTTGTTCTGTTGGCACAACGGTAAAGACCACGTTGCCGGTTGTCACATTCTGATTTTCCGCCCAAAATTTATTAAAAGATACTTTTCCTTTTATTGGAGACTTAAGTAAATAGGCTTTCTCCCAGTCAATTATGGAAGATTGCAAAAGTTTGCAAGATTGCAATACGGTATTCTGAAGTTGGTTGAGTTTGTCGTCT
Organism: Mucilaginibacter sp. UYCu711; assembly: GCF_050433825.1. Classification (NCBI taxonomy): domain Bacteria; kingdom Pseudomonadati; phylum Bacteroidota; class Sphingobacteriia; order Sphingobacteriales; family Sphingobacteriaceae; genus Mucilaginibacter; species Mucilaginibacter sp. UYCu711. Next base: position 324,835 of record NZ_JBNPWM010000008.1, read on the forward strand.
TTTTCATTTTGTAAATCATTTGTTCTAAAACGTTCCTGGTTAGCTTGCATTTCTGTATTATCAATACTAGCTTTTGTTTTCAAAAAAGTATTTTGAGCTTCCAAATAGTTCTGCTCCGTTTTTTGATATTCAAACGGTGTTATAATTTTAGATTTGAGCAATATAGAATCCCGTTGTAAGTTTTTATACGCAATTTTAAGTATCTCGTTTTGATTAACAGTTTGGCGTTTTAAAGAACGCAGGGAGATGGCGTAATCAAGCACCTGCTTTTGAGATGATACTACCTTATTCTTGTAGGAGTCTATTGCTAAAAAATCTTTTAAATTTTTGTACTGGCTATAAAATGATGAAAATGCCGTTTGAACCGAACCCAGAGTTAATTTATTGAACGATTCGGGTATTGTTAACGTTAAAACGGTAGCCTGTGTTATGTTATTTATTTTGGACTTCAGTAAATTAATGTCTTGAAAATTTGCTGTATTTTCGATTATACCAATAACATCGCCATCTGTAACAAATTGACCGTTATTTATAAGCAGTTTTTTTAATTTGCCGTTTGTATTGGCAATTATAGGTACGGAAGGATTGGTAGATGTGATCACAATGGAAGACTTAATTACATCCGGATATTGGAAGATTAAGGAAAATGAAAATAAAAAAAGGATAAACACAAAAAAAAAGGTCATACCCCAATTTACTATCCATGAGGGTACACTTCCGACAATATCCTGTACCTCGTCATCAAGTAGTTCTATTTTACTTATATTAAGAATTTCTTTTTTTTCTGTCATACCATTATCGGATTAATTACCCAGTTCTAACTGATTTTTGACCAAATTATAATAATGCCCTTTATCTTTTATCAAAGTCAAATGATTTCCTTGTTCTACAATTTCTCCTTTTTCTAAGACAACAATGTTGTCAGCATTTTTGACCGTACTAAGTCGGTGCGCAACAACAAGTACCGTTTTTCCCTGAAAAAAAATATTCAAATTATTCATAATTACTAACTCATTGTTTGAGTCCAGTGCATTTGTCGCTTCATCAAAAAAAAGATATTGGGGGTCTTTGTATACTGCCCGCGCTATTAATAGTCGTTGCTTCTGTCCCTGACTCACTCCATTTCCCGAATTTCCAATTTTCGTATTATATCCTGTTGGCAAAGATTCGATGAATTCCCTAATATTCGCCATTTCCGCTGCATTATAAAGTTTTTCCTTGTCAACAACTTCATCGCTAATGGCGATATTATTGGCAATAGTATCGGAAAATATAAATCCGTCTTGTAAGACCGTACCTGCGTTTTTTCTCCAGGTTTTTGATAATATTGATGTTAACGGAGTTGATCCAATCGTAATTTTTCCCTCTGTCGGATAATAAAACCCTAAAAGTAATTTCAGCAGAGTTGTTTTACCACTACCACTGGTGCCAACAATGGCGGTTACTTTATTGGCTGGAATTGTCAAATTAATATTTTTTAATACTAATTTAGAATGCGGTCCGGAATATTGAAAAGATATTTTTTCTAATGTAATGTTTCTATTATCAGGTAATGAAGAATATTTTTCTTTACCATTAAAGTCTTCTGCATCATCATCCTGTATTTCACTAAGGCGTTCTAGACTGATTTTGGTGTCCTGTAAACTTTTAATAAAGCCAATAAGTGACTCGACGGGTCCGCTTAGTTGCCCTATCATATACTGAACTGAAAGCATCATTCCCAACGTCATATCACCACTGATAACCAACTTTGCTGAAAAATACGTTATGGTAAAATTGGTCAACCCTGTAAGAATAAGTCCGCCGGCACTTTGAAATTGGCCGATAAGCATACCCTTGGTTGTTATTTTAAATACTTGAGCCTGTATCCTCTGCCATTCCCATCTTTTCCTTTGTTCACAATTGTTCATCTTGATTTCCGGCATACCGGTTACAAGTTCTATCAAATTATTCTGATTGTTTGATAGTTGTGTGAACATCCTGTTGTCGATATTCCGTCTATAATTTGCAAATAATGTGATCCATAAGACGTATAAGCCGCTTCCGAGTACATAAAACAAAAGAATTTTTACGTTATAGAGAGCCAGAATAAAAGCGAAGACCATAAAGTTGACTACAGAAAAAACAATACTTATCACTGTTGTCGTTAAAAAATTTTGGATCCTGGTATTATCATTCATCCGCTGTAAAAGGTCTCCGGTTACCTTACTATCAAAGTAGGATATGGGCATTTTCATTAGCCTGCTTAAAAAATCGGATAACAGTGAGATATTTATTCTTGTTGACAGATGCAGCATTATCCAGCTACGAATAAAGTTTACCACCGCCGACCCTATCGTCAGGGCAAATTGAGAAATTAAGACCAAACCCAAAAATGAAATGTCTTTATAATTCACTCCTCGGTCTACCATGGTTTGGGTAAGAAAAGGTGCCAAAAGCGAAAATATGCTGCTAATTAAAAAGCTGAATGTTAGCTGTAGCAAAAGATTTTTGTATATGCTCAAATATCCTAATAAATAGGTAATCGTACCTTTATTTACAATTTCATCATCATCTAAATTGTTAAATTCAGGTTTGGTTTCTAGGAACAGGCAATTCCCCTTTTCTTCGCCATCTTTTTTTGTCGGTATCCAGTATTTCTTAAAATCATCCGAGCTGTATTTAATGAGTCCTTTGGCGGGATCGGCTATATGTATCCATTCAGAGGCTTTGGTCGAAGAACCAATTCTTAAACGTTTCGTGATTTTATAAATTACAACAAAATGTTTTTGCTTCCAGTGAGCTATACAAGGTAAATTAGCTTCATTTACAAGTTGGTCATAGGTAATTCTTGCGCCCAGCGTTCTATATCCGATACTTTCTGCAGCATCACTAATGCCCAACATGGAAACCCCGCTCCGAGAACTATAACTTCTTTCACGAAGAGTCTTTAAGGATACATTTTTCCCATTGTATTTAGCGACCATACGTATACAAGTAGGACCACAATCATTAACATCGTGCTGAATATATATCGGAAATGACTTCATAAAAGGTTATCAGGTTAGCGGTTTATTTTTAAATAAACCATAAGATTCCGGCCATCAAAGTAACAAAGCTAAAAACTTTCGTCAACATCTTAAATAAACCAGTGATTGTATTTGGGGATACAACATTTACCAAGCGTTACTCCAATTGTTGAAATTGAATATCAGATATTTTTAATTAATTAGGTTCGATGTAAATGCATCTATTAAGAAAAAGTTTTTTTAATTTAATAAGCATAATATCATAAATAATGCCCTGGTCATTACTATCTCCTGTATCTTCTAAACAGTCCGTAAATTGTGAAAGAATATCAAAAAGAGTACAAGGCTGTTCTAAAATAGTCAAAATATTATAATCTATCTCGTCAATAATAATTTCCCGAATTCCGGTAAAAAATAGTTGTGGAATATAAGCCAAACCTAAATGTTCGCCAGCTTCATCGACGAGGTTTTTATTTATTTGCTTTTTTATGCTGTTAGTCCACTTAAAAGATGGTTCCACAATTTCCAAATATGGGTGCCGTTTTAAAACGGTTTCAATTTGTTGTTCTTTTGATACAAAAAAAAATGAATACCAATCAGTCGAGTAATTTTCAAGGTCGTGTAATTTCCCGTATTCTATATTCAACCATGATTTATTTATCCGGTCGGAGTTTTCTCTATACCACCCTATTTCTTCTAAACCGGTGAAATGTATAAATCCGGTTTCAGTCATGGTTGTATAATTTTCTTTTTTGGTAATTGGTTGATTGATAAAATGGTCTGAGGATGCGGATCTAAAAAAATTATTTTCGTTGCTTTGACGAGATTCTTTATTGTTTTCGGTGTCTAATAACTGAGACAAACCTATGGAGATTTTTTTTTCGTAATGAGTATGATTGTTTTTGAAAAGTGCGATTATCTTAAAGAAGTAGTCAGGATAATGTTTAAGTAATGTTCCGGCAAGCAATTCACATATTTTTTCTTGCCGTTTTTTATCACCGATCACATGGATATAATCCAAACCAAACGAGGCTGAAGTGAAATCTGCTATTTTACGAGTTGCATAGCCCATATCATCAAATGTTTCAGAAAATAGAGTGGTGACTTTTTTCTTGTCTTTTTTACATAAGGCTGCAAAAAGTATTTGTTCAAATAAGATATTGAAGTTCGCTGATGGCATTTTTTTTGTTTTAATACCGTAATTATTATTTACTAGGTTAATTGCCTGATCACTGAAATTTTTGATAAATGCTAAGTCTGTTCCCCCAAAAATACCGGCATTGTAAGAAGTTATTGACGTTTCATTCAGTGCATGTTCTAGAAAGCCAGGAAGGTAGTTTAAATCTTTCTTTATATCTGTCATCAAACGTGTGTAATACGCCGTGCCACGTTCGGCGTTTTGTGCAATTAAGCTCGCCAATTCCAATTCAGCACAGAATCGTTTCCAGATAAATACATCACCATCAACATGTATAAACGGCTTATCTTGAAATGAATAAGTCAATATTTTGGGTAATGCCCAAAGATTCTCATGGTATCCATTGATGCCATCATAACAAACATTGACTTTTTTATAAGGTAAATCTAAATAGTTTATTAATATATCATAGCCGTTCTTGTCTGTAAAAAGATGTAAATCAGGATAATGTTCTTTTAACTTCAAACAACTAAGTGCCCAAGACATAATATGATATTGGGGAGAAAACCAGCCAAAGCTATTTTCAATCAAGCTTTTCTTACAGGACCAAAATGATTGTACGATTCTCATTGTATCTAACTTACTGATGACAAGTAGTATGGCAGGCGGACGCGGAGCTTCTTATTGATTTTTCAACAATGTATTTGCATTTAATTATTTCTGGGTAAAAAAATTAACGACCTCTAATAACTCCTGTTGCGCGCTTTCAAGTGACCATTTATCTTCAGTCCAAATCGCCCCTTTAAATGCTGTTTTTTTTTGTTTTTCATAATTATCATGAATTGCAATGATGGATGCTTTTAAAACATCCACTTGATCTCTATTGGCTGGCGCAGATTTTTGATTGGTTTTAAGGTCTACCATATTCAAATATCTTTCATTTAGTTGCATTTCATCCGCGAAGTTTTTAGTCGTCAGCGTTGGTATACCCAAGTATAGGCTTTCGTAAGGAACAAGAGGATAACTGGGTTTTGACGCCAAATATAGATTACAGTGAATGTCATTATACCACTCGGAGCGGTCTTTAAAAGTTCCCGATCCCTTATGGATGTCAATAGATTTTTTCTTAAAGTTCGTATGTTCAAAATTACAAGTAAAGGAATTGCTTACATAAATCTTTAAACAGATATTAGGTATTTCTTTCGCTAAAAGTTCCTTACATGCAGCTAATGTAAGATCTAATTGTTCTTTGGTAAATAAGTTTAAAGTGTAACCGATATTAAAACTTTTACAATCGGACTCTTCACTGAAGTTTCTTTTTAGCCTTACAAAGCCTGGGTTAATTGCAAATATAGGGATATTTAATCCTAATGATGTGAATTCATTCTTCAAATGTCCGCTTGTTACAATGCATCCGATATAGTCTTGATTCATTGTCGTGATTAATTTGTCCGACGGTACGATGCTGTCACAAAAAAGTATTTTCTGGTCTGCGGATTTTTTGCCCCCCGGAGAATTATCTCCGTAAGACAGTTTTAAACTTGACTTTGTTTCTATCCCTCTAATTTTTTTGATAAGGCTGAAAATACTTTGACTAGGATCATTTGAAGGCAGAACAAAATGTAATTTATACTTCGGATTTTTTACATTTCCTAACAGAGCGTTGATTGATTCAACGACATTTTGTGACTGCTTTTGTTTTAAGTGGTGATTTTCTTTTCCAGTTGTTTGAGTTAATGCAATACCGCCCCATCTCCAAGTGCCTCGGTGAAGATGTGCGGCATAATTTCCAAAATGACAGGCTATCTGACGGTGGCCGGACGTCAAGCATTGCCGGTCATGATTATTAAGCAGAACTATTTCGGGGAAAATATACTTTAATTTTGAAAATAGATTGCTTAACAGTCCCGGACCCGTAGATTCTAAAATGTCGTTTTCCGTTTTTATAGCTATTGTGGATAACATGGCAGCACTTTGAAGATATTTCAGCCAAAAAGGATGTTTAGGTACGCTCCCAAACATATAATTAGCGACCCTGAGCCGTTCTTTTAACCCCAGTTTTTTACACACACTTTTTGTCAGTGTCTTCTCTTCGGACAAGACTAATGTAAATCGGCGTAAATCGTCTAACGGTTTAATGCACAGCATGTCCATGTCTAAATAGAACCCGCCAAATAAATAAACCAAGATTACCCTAAGTACATCTGCCTTTTGTACCGTGTGGTGGTAATTATCATAAATTGGTTTAAAAAAAGGCATTTCATTGGAAATAATCTTTTCTGCATCATCCTGATTATAAAATCTAATTTCCCATTTTGGATGCAATCTCTTTATTCTAGCAATGCATTTCTGGAATATTTGAGGATACGGTTCATTTTTATTCAAAAAAACCAAATGAATAATCGATGGGATTTTTTTTGTTTTTCTCATTAATAGCTAAAGAATAAATGGCAGGTAAATTCTTCCTGTTTTGCCTTGGCGTATCACCATGTTCCGAAAAAGTAATGTACTGCATAAGCTTTGTCAATTCTCAATTGCATTTCATCCGAAATTGTATTATCTAAGATATATTTGGTTTCAAACATATTAATGGGATATACATCAGATGATTCCAAAATTGTAACCTCTGATTTCTCATTATATTCATTATAGCCATCGGTAAGTATGAATGGCCCCGTCGAATTTAAAACATCTGTTGGTGAGTTAACTTCAATTTTTGAATGAGAGATTATTTTGTTCAAAACAAACTGCATAAACTTATTATTAGGTGTACTGGCCATGAAAGCGTTACATAGAATCATGTTTTTGGAATAACGTTCCGCATGATACTGTGGCTCTTTTCCGATTACACAAGCTTGCTTATTTAAAAGAGGTTCAATATTTTCCAGACATTCAAAATCCAAGTCGACATATAGTCCGCCCATTGTGTTGAGCACACAGTAGCGGAATACATCTACTCTTTGAATATTGGAAGGATATTGGTCATATTTGGCGAGAAAATGAGGGTAGTGATCCTTTATGAATTCCCTATTCATTTCATCTGTCCAAAGTATGTGATCCCAATCAGGGTGAAAATGTTTCCAAGTCTCTGAAAGACTGTCTAAGGGCGAAGGTAAGTTCGCGTTTTTCCATGTTTGATGAATGATAGTAGGAATTGGCGTCATAAGCTTAAATTGACCATGTGGGAGTTATTGTAGACATCCTTGATATAACACCTTCGTGTAAATAATATTAAATTGTTTACCCTATAATAATACAACAGCGTTAAAGTGTAATTCTAAAGCTACTTATTCTCTTATATAAGTTCAAGCCATTTGTCTACCTGATCGGGAACTTAAATTACAATTATTATTTACAGAATCTCCATTGTCATGTAATGTACTTGAAATATTATTATTACAGCCTCCTCGCTAAAATTATTGATTGCTTCAACTGTAACTCTAAATCTTGAGCAATCTTATTTAAGCTGAATCTTCAACATCAGTACTTTGCTCAATTTGAAATCGTCCGTTGACTAACGCCTAATAGGGTGGCCAATGCTTGCTGCTCCATTCCATGGATTTCACGAATCTCGGTTATCGTTCTGCTAATATTTGAGGTTAGTTCTGTCATTGATCAAGCGCTTCGCTACAATGTAAATATAGAAAACTACCGCTTTAATATAAAATACAATTGATTTTAGTTACGCATAAAAAGCATTGCAAATTTGTCAGATTGCCTGGTCTCTGAGGAATTACGTCTGCGATCCGTCGAAACCAACGCAGAGTAACGAAGTTGGTGCGCGAGTTGGGCAACGGTCCGTGCTGGGGGGACGAAGCGACTGCATGGAATGTCCCCACACGAATACCGCGTATCAATGTGCGCTGACGACGTAGATAAGGCTCTAGATATTTAATGTTAAGAGCAATAGGCAGGCTGTAATCTATTTCAGTAATTGCGGTGAGATTAAGATATTCATAAAGATAAAATACTGTCGGGCTGCTATTTATATTTGGATCGTTGAGTCCACATGCTTAAACGTATAGGAGGCAAATTACCTCAATATATATGGTAAGGCAATAGACGATAAGCCGCTATGCTATTTTCGCGATTGCAGTTGGATTTGACACTGTTAAGTCGAAGGCATTATTGAACGACAACAATAAAAAACTAACGATTATATTAAAAGACACCACATCAGAGCGAGTTGCATTTGACATTACAAAATCTTCTGTGGACATCGCTTTTACTTTAAAAAGCTATCCCAATAGTTGAGATCGGGTTGGTTAAAGTAAAGAAGGCAAAGTTGTACACCCACGATAGAAAAAAGTTGCACTGAGAAAAGGATATTTAGTACAGGGAAATAATGTGGTTATTTTAACTATGTAGGGGCGTTTTCAAAAATCATCTACTTAAATGCAGACACTGGTAAGTGGTCGAAATATCACGTACAGACTCAGGTCTTAAAGCAGGTGATCCGAGCCTCTGGTTTTAATCACCTAATTTCAATTGTGTTCAGTGAATATTGGCCCTCTGAAGAAGGTTGTATCCTGTAATCACCAAGGTACATTCCGTTTTTTCAAATCGGCATCAACGCCTTAAATCCTACCGGAAGGTTAGGATATATTACGGTCAATACGTTTATCAAAAGCGTCAACGGCCGAGCATTACGGCAATATTTCCAAGATGAAGCATTAGATCTTACTATTATCAATTTCGGTGGCGAGCAAGTGTTTGCTGAACGAAATACCTACACCCGTATCTGTATCATATGTTACGTTTCTATACGATAGATCGTTACCGTATAATTACGTTATTTCAACAAGTGTTTTTACGATATTTGTTGACGGATGTTACATCTGATGGTTATAACTATACAAATATCGGTACAATGCTTTTATAAGATGGTGACACTGTTTTGTCAGTACCAGGTGATAGATTATCGGCTGTGTCTATTGACATTTATCAAAGGTCGGAGAATTGTTTGAAAGGATTGTGACAGTAGTTTGTCAGTAATGGTTGTCTATTTTGATTATTAATATATTAATATTGGCATATAGGTGGGTGTTCGATTAGTGTCCGATATTTGTCCGAATTAAAACAAAAAACCCCGTAAGCTTCTTACTTACAGGGTTGTTATTTAATTTAATGTAGCCCGTAGGGGAAGAGAACATAGCAATTAATAAACTAATCCTCAGCTACTTATGTTTTAAAAACATGCAAGTGCCACGAATAACGCAACTACATATTTAGTTTTTAAAAAGAACCCTATTTTAGCATTATCGAAAGCCTTTTTGCCTGCATCACAATCTTACATCATGTTCAAGAGCAATTGCATTTCCATATCAATACAAAGGTAACAAAATTTCAGAGAAAATTGTCAATATCGAATAATTGTTTAAGTTTACATCTGCAAAAGGGGTTATAGAATAACCCTTATAACAAACAAGAACTTAAATGCGAGGCCAATACGGTTATCTTGAGGACTTTATTACAGAACTTCGTTCCAATGGAAGATATGCTTTTTCATTGCAAGAGGTGCGCAATAAATTTGAACAATCAGACGAAGCAATAAAGAAAGCATTACAAAGATTAAAGAAGAAGCAGGAAATAGCTTTGGTACGAAATGAGTTCTATGTAATTGTTACTCCGGAATATAGAAGTAAGGGAATGCCTCCACCCTCTTTTTTTATATCAGACTTAATGAAGTTTCTCGACAAGGATTATTACATAGGCCTGTTAAATGCTGCGGCTTATTATGGCGCTGCACACCAGCAGCCGCAATCTTTTTCAGTCATAACTATCAAGCCCAGCTTAAGAGACATTAAAAAAGACAACCTAAAAATCAACTTCTACATTAAAAAGGAATGGGCAAAAGAAGATATAGTGCAACGAAAAGTTGATACTGGATTTATAAATGTTTCATCAGCTGAACTAACAGCTTTAGATCTGGTGTATTATTTTGACCAGTCCGGCGGGCTAAATAGGGTTGCTACCGTGTTGGAAGAACTTAGCGAAGTTATGAATGCAAATAAGCTGCTTGAAACAGCTAAAAGGTATTCACCGATCACTGCCGTTCAGCGTTTAGGATATTTGTTAGAAGACATTTTGAATAGAAAAGATTTGAGTGCTCCTATGAATGAGCATTTAAAAACAGTAAATCATTTTCCTGTACTATTAAGACCACAAAAGGAAAGGTTGGACATGGTTACTGGTAATGATTGGAAGGTGGTACCAAATGTTGAAATAGAAACAGACTTATGATACCACAAGCATACATAACTGCATGGCGAAAAAAGGCTCCCTGGCAAGAAGATTTCCAGGTTGAGCAGGATATTGTGATTGAAAGAGCCTTAATGGCGATATATGAAGATGCATACTTAAAAGAAAAACTGGCTTTCAGAGGCGGCACTGCATTACATAAATTACATTTATCGCCCGCGGCAAGATACTCAGAGGATATAGACTTAGTACAAATTACTACAGAGCCGTTTGGGCCAATTATAGATAAGCTAAGAGAGGTTTTATCTTTTCTAGGCGATAAACCGATACGCAAACAAAAACAGCATAATAACACACTAGTATATCGCTTTGATTCAGAAGGGGGAATTCCGTTGCGGTTAAAAGTTGAGGTAAATTGCAGAGAACACCACACCATTTTTGGCATTCAAGATGTAAAATATGCTATGGAATCTGAGTGGTATACTGGTGAAGTATTAATACCATCATATGAGTTAGCAGAGTTATTGGGAACTAAAATGCGCGCCCTATATCAAAGGCGGAAAGGTAGAGATTTGTTTGACATGTGGTTTGCACTAAAACAAGCTAATGTTGACCCAGGTAAGATTATTGAAGCGTGGAATTTTTATATGAAGGAAGAAGGTAACACCGTAACGCAAAAAGAATTTATAGAAAACATGGAAAAGAAAATTTTAGATCATGATTTCTTGCGGGATATGGAGGGTTTATTAAGGCCGGATCTATCTTATAAGATTACCGAAGCTTACGAATTTGTAAAAAAAGAAATTTTAGAAAAGATATAAGTATATATATGTTATCAGCCGATTTAAAATCAAAAATAAATAAGCTTTGGGATAAGTTCTGGAGTAGAGGGATTACTAATCCAATTACGGCAATTGAACAAATTTCATATTTGTTGTTTTTGCGTAGGATAGATGATGCAGATAAAGAAGCGCTAACTCAGAATAAAAGATATAAAACGCTTTTTGTCAGACAAAAATTAGATAAAAACGGCAAGCCTTTGAATGGGAAAAACGGTAAAGCGCTGATGGAAAGTGCTAACGATTGTCGTTGGTCAAATTTTTCAATACTAGGCAATGCAGATGAAATATTAGAGGTTGTCAGTAAAAAGGCTTTCCCTTTTATAAAAGGCTTAAATGATTCCAATCAGCCTTATACCCGACATATGCAAAACGCTGTTTTTGGAATTAATAATGCAACCTTACTAAAAGAAGCCATTGATGATATAGATAGCATTTTTGAAGATATTAAAAAGCAACAAGAAGGGGGACAACAATTTCAAGATACGCAAGGAGACGTTTACGAATATCTCATTAATGAAATTGGGACTTCGGGTAAAAATGGTCAATTCAGAACACCAAGACATATCATTCAGTTTATGTGTGAACTTATAGACCCGGATGTAAATGATAAGATTTGTGATCCTGCCTGTGGTACGGGAGGATTTTTATTGGGAACATATCAACACATACTCACAAAACATACAAAAGCGGAAAATATCATAGAGGACGAAAACGGATTTAACCGATTTAAAAGAAATGGCGGAGAGGAAATAACGGATCAAAAAATTTGGAGTAAGCTAGACAGTAAGATCTTTTTTGGGTTTGATATCGACCAAAATATGGTGCGTATTGGTTTAATGAACTTAATGCTCCATGGGATAAAAATTCCACAAATTGAAAATTTAGATTCTTTATCAAAAGAATATGAAGAACAGCATAAGGATGGAGAATATTCTATAATTCTTGCAAATCCTCCATTTACAGGTAGAATAAACAAAGATGGCGTTAGCGATAAGCTCAAAAGCCATGGAACTCAAAGTGAATTACTGTTCTTAATTCGTATTTCAAAAATGCTTCGTAAAGGAGGTAAGGCGGCGGTAATTATTCCAGAAGGTGTTTTGTTTAGTGGAAGCAAAAATCAAAAAGCTACAAGAGAAATTTTATTAAAAGATAATAATGTAGAGGCGGTCATTTCTCTGCCAAATGGGGTTTTCAAACCTTATGCAGGCGTTAAAACTTCAATCATAGTATTCTCTAAAGTTAAAGAAGGTAGTACAGATTTTAATACGAAAAGAGTTTGGTTTTATGAACTGAAAAATGACGGCTATAGTTTAGATGATAATAGAAAGAAACTATCCGAAAATCCTTTACCTCCTGCTATTAATGCTTATAAAAATAGATACACAGAAACTCCTACCGAAAGATTAGATTACTTCTTTGTACCATTATCCGAAATCCAGGAGAATGGTTTGGACTTAACATATAACAAGTACAAAAAGCACCAATATGAAATACAAACTTATGAATCACCACAAGACATTCTAAAGTCCTTGTTTCAATTAGAAGACGAATTACGAAAGGATATGGAAGAACTTAAAAACTTGATTGGGTGATGGAGAAAATAATGTTTAAGCATCTATTTGATTTTTTAAAGAAGTCAAATTTAAAGGCAAGTGATGAAGATGAGCAAGGTGAATTTCCTTTTTACACCTCTAGTAGTATTGTAAATAAACGAACGAATAATCCAATATACAACCAACTGTCATTAGTTATTGGGAATGGAGGTTCAGCAAGTATTCACTATGCGGATTTGCCTTTTGCTGCAACATCTCATTGTTATATTGCAATTGCAAAAAATGAAAGTGTAAATACAAAATATGCTTATTACTTTTTATCTGTTAATCTCCATATTTTGGAAAGGGGTTTTAAGGGAGCTGGTCTTAAAAATATTTCTTCAAAATATATTGACGAAATTGAAATTCCTATTCCTAATATAGAAACTCAAAATAAAATTGTAACAATTTTAGATAAGGTCAAATCTATTATTGATAAAAGAGAAAAAACCTTATCGATATGCGATGAATTAATTAGGGCATCTTTTCTTGATATGTTTGGTGATTCAATCCTAAACTCTAAAGGTTGGGAGAGAAAACCCTTAGAATTTCTTTGCAGTAAAATTGTTGACTGTCCTCACGAAACTCCAGAATATATTGATGGTAACAGTAATTTCTATTGTGTTAGATCTGGTGATATTCAGAACAACTATATTGATTTAAAAGAAACAAAGACAGTTTCAGAAGAAACATATTTAAGAAGAATATCACGGCATAAACCAAAATCAGGTGAAGTTATTTATACACGGGAAGGGGGAAGGCTTGGCAACGCAGCAAGAATTCCTGAAAATTATAATATTTGTTTAGGTCAAAGAATGATGCTTTTTATTGCTAATGAAGAGTTGTCAACTAATGAATTTATCTGGGCATTGTTAAACTCTGATTCGATCAAAAATCAAGTAATAAATATGAGTGGTGGTGGAGCAGCCCCTCGTATCAATATAAGTCAATTAAGAAAACTTGAAGTAATAGTACCCACGCTAGAGCTTCAAAAGTTATTTACTAAAAGAGTTAGAAAAATTGATATAATTATAGATAGACACAAACGAAGCTTATCAGAAATTAATAATTTATTAAACAGTATAAGCCAAAAGGCTTTTCAAGGCGAATTAGCTTTTAATACAGCAGTTGACTTAGAAATGTTATTGGAAAATGATTATACATTTTTCAAAGAAAATAGCAGCCAAGAAACAATAAGACTATTACTGAAAAGGCTGGACAAAGATGAGCTAAATGATAATAAGTTCTATGACCAACAGCTTTATGACAAAGCAAAGGAATTTGTATTTGAACTTTTAAAAGAGAATAGAGTAAAACAAATCTTTGACGATAGGTCGAAACGTGTAAAACTGACTATTTGATGAAACTACTCAGGTTAAAAATAGAAAACAAAGATGGATTTCGAAGTCTTCAACAAGGCTTTGAAATAAACTTTCACACTCTGGCTGATACTGAAGCTATGGAATATTTCCGTCCATTTTGTTTTGCAGGTTTAAATGGAAGCGGTAAATCTAATGTATTAGAGGCTATAGTTAATATTTTTTATCATTTAGAGGTCTGTGTGGCAAGATATTTACCCCAGAGTATACAAAACTCTCAGAACTTTAGAAGAGTAGAATGTACACCAGACGCTTTTACTTTAGAATATTTAATTGGTCAACACAATAGAAAATATTATACTCTTTATTATTTTGATAAAGTAACTATTGTTAAGGAAGAAGGGAGAGAGCCTCAAATGTTCATCCAACCCTTTCCCTTTGATGAATCAGTCGAAATAAGAGAAGTTTCGCTAGTTCCTTCAAAAAATAAAGAATCGGCTGCTGAAGGAAAAACATATTTACCTGCTCATATTATTGGATATTCATCGGGAGAAAATGAAATTCTAAGCTTACCATTTATAAAAAGTCGCCTAATTCATTTAGATGAATATCTGCAAGCTGTTAGAGATAAGTATAATGAATACCGAGAAGCCGAGTTGATATTCCGGGGATGTTGACCACCTGATTCCGTGGCAAAGTGACCAGGCGATTAGCTGGCGAACGATAGCAGCGAGAGCTGTAAAAGCGTTTT